>NZ_BAGG01000052.1 GCF_000308695.1 Nocardia takedensis NBRC 100417
ATAGGGGACCCAGATTCTGGGTCCCCTATCGGCGTTTGGGCACCTTTCGTGCCCGTACCGCGCTGCCTCGTCCCCGCCCCTCGGCCGCGCGTGATTGAATTCGAGGGGCGTCCACGCACCACCCGGTCCGTTCGGCCGAGAAGAACCGAGAAAGGGAACACCCGTGTCGGAACACAACGACGGTCGGAAGTCCTTCCGACGCGGCGAGGGGTCCGATCGCCCGTCCCGAGGCGCCGGCGCCGGCGCCGGCGAAGGACGTGATCGGGATCGCTCCGCCGGTGCGCGGGGTTCCGACGAGCGCGGCGGTTTCCGCCGCGGCGGCGATTCGAACGATCGGGGCGGTGATCGCGATTCCGGCGGTCGCGGCGCGGGGTCGGGCGGTGGCTTCCGGCGCGAGGACAACCGTGGCGGTGACGGCGGTGAGCGTCGCGGCGGCTTCAAACGTTCGGGGGATCGCGATGATCGCGGCTCCGGACAGGGTGGCTTCCGCCGCGGTGATTCGGGCGGCGGAAACCGCGACAGCGGCCGTGGCGGCTACAACCGCGACTCGGGTTCGCTCGGCGGATTCCGTCGCGACGACGAGCGCGGCCCGTCCCGTGACTCCGGCGACAAAGGTTTCCCGCGTCGCGACGATCAGCGTGGCGGCGATCGGCGTTTCTCCGATCGCGGCCCGGCGCGTTCCGACGACCGCGGGGGCGACCGTCCTTCGGGTGGCTTCCGCCGGGGCGGTTCGGATCGTGACTTCGGCGAGCGCGGCGGCCAGGACCGGCGCGATTCGCGTCCACAGGGCAGTTTCCGCCGTGATGATTCCGGCGACAAAGGTGGCTTCCGCCGTAGCTCCGGCGACTCCGGTGAGCGCGGTGGTTTCCGTCGCGACGATTCCGGTGACAAGGGCGGTTTCCGTCGCGGCGGTTCCCACGGTGGCTCCGGTGAGCGTGGCGGATTCCGTCGCGACGACTCGGGTGACAAGGGTGGCTTCCGCCGGGGCGGTTCGGATCGTGACTTCGGCGAGCGCGGCGGCCAGGACCGGCGCGATTCGCGTCCACAGGGTGGCTTCCGTCGCGACGATTCCGGTGACAAGGGCGGCTTCCGCCGTGGCGGTGCGGGAGATTCAGGCGCGCGCGGCGATTCGGGCGACCGTGGTGGTTTCCGTCGCGACGACTCCGGCGACAAAGGTGGCTTCCGCCGCGGCGGTGCGCATGGTGGCTCGGGTGAGCGCGGTGGCTTCCGCCGTGACGATTCCGGCGACAAAGGCGGTTTCCGCCGCAGCGGTTCGGGTGATTCCGGATCGCGCGGTGAGAGCGAGACCCGCGGTTCGGGCGGGGACGATGTCATGAGCGGTGGTTTCCGGCGCGGTGGGTCCGGCGACAGCGGCACGCGCGGCGGTGAGTCGACCGGTGGCGGTTTCCGCCGCGGCGGTTCGGATCGTGACGACGCCGGCCGGTCGGATGCCCCTCGTGACGGTGAGCGGAGCGGTTCGGAGCGCGACGATGCCGGTGAGCGTCGTTTCGACCGTCGCGACGGCGAGGATCGTCGTCGGGGCGGCGAGGGTGCGCGGCCCGGGCGGTCGCTGGATCGGCGTCCGCCGCGTCCGGAAGAGCCGGATCTGCCCGATGAGGTGCAGGCAGCTGATCTGGACACCGCGATCCGCCGGGATCTGCTGAGTCTGGACAAGGGCAATGCCGAGACGGTGGCGCGCCATCTGGTGATGGCGGTGCAACTGATCGAGGACGATCCGGAGTTGGCGCTGGCGCACGCGCGTGCGGCGCGGCAGCGGGCCGGGCGGATCGCGGTGGTCCGGGAGACCGCGGGTGTGACGGCCTATCACGCGGGCGAATGGGCCGAGGCGCTGTCGGAGTTGCGGACCGCGCGGCGGATGTCTGGCGGTTCCGGTCTGCTGGCGGTGATGGCGGATTGCGAGCGCGGTCTGGGTCGCCCGGAGCGCGCGATCGAACTGGGCCGCAGCGACGAGGCCCGCGAACTGACCGGTGACGAGGCCGCCGAACTGCGCATCGTGGTCGCCGGGGCGCGGATGGATCTGGGGCAGTTCGATCAGGCCGTGGTGACGTTGCAGACTTCGGATCTCGATCCGCAGCGCACCGGGTCGGCTGCGGCCCGCCTGTTCTACGCCTACGCCGATGCGTTGGTGGCGGCGGGACGGACCGCCGAGGGCCTGGAGTGGTTCCTGAATTCGGCCTCGGCCGATCTGGACGGCGAGACCGACGCCGAGGAGCGCGCCGCCGAGTTGACCGGCGAGCAGTAGCGGGGACGGATCGGCGGGTGTCGGTGCGCGGGCGTAGGGTTCGGTGGTCCCGGCGCGCGGCCGGGATGTCGGAGCGGTACGGCTGCGAACGGCCCTCCGGCCGGTCGGCGAGGACGAAGTGAGACTGGTGTGACGCGACTACGGGATCGCTACGCGGCCCTGCTGCTCGACCTGGACGGCACCCTGTACCGGGGTGCCGAGGTGATCGAGGGCGCGCCTGCCGCGTTGGCGGGCGGTGCGGCCGATCAGCGACTGGTGTACGTCACCAACAACGCCAGTCGCAGCCCCGGCTCGGTGGCCGGTCACCTGCGTGAACTCGGTTTCGCGGCCGACACCGACGAGGTTGTCACCAGCGCCCAGGCGGCGGCGCGTCTGCTGGCCGGACGGCTGGCGCCCGGCGCGACGGTGCTGGTGGTCGGCACCGAGGATCTGGTGGCCGAGGTGGCCGAGGTCGGGTTGAAGCCGGTGCGCCGTTTCGGTGAGGTCGTCCCGGACGCCGTGGTGCAGGGGCACAACCCGCTGACGGCGTGGACCGATCTGGCCGAGGCCGCCTACGCGATCCGCGCGGGTGCGCTGTGGGTCGCCGCCAACACCGACCGGACGTTGCCGAACGAGCGCGGCCTCGCGCCCGGCAACGGGTCGATGGTGGCCGCGGTGGCGACGGCGACCGATCAGGATCCGGTCGTGGCGGGCAAGCCGTACGCGCCGCTGCTCGAGGACGCCTTGGAGCGCGCCGGGGCACGCGCGGCACTGGTGGTGGGCGATCGCCTGGACACCGATATCGAGGGGGCCGATCGCGTGGGGTTGGATTCGCTGCTGGTGTTGACCGGCGTGAGCACTCTGGACGAGTTGGCCGCGGCCCCGCCGGAACGGGTGCCCACCTTCGTCGCGCGGGATCTGGACGCGCTCAACCATCCGCCCGTGGCGCTCGAGGGCCCGGTGGACCTGGGGGCGGAGCTGGCGCGGGCGCTGGCGCGTCATCCGGGCCGGGCGGTGACGGTACGGGCGTGCCGTTCGGAAATCCGATAGCGTTGTGCGCACGATGACTACTCCGACTCCCCGCCCGAACGGCCCCCGACCCGGCGCCCCCGTGCCCGGTCCGCCGCTGCCGGGCCGGCCGCTGCCCGGTCCGCACGGGCACGCCGAACCCGCCGATCCGGCCGCCGTGCGCGCCGAGATCGACGCGTTGCTCGCGGAGTTGGCGACGCGTCCCGCGTGGGGTGCCGAGCAGACCGCCGAATCCGGCGCCGACCTCACCCGGCGTGCCCACATCCTGGAGCAGGCGCACGAGGTGCTGGTCCGGGCCCTGGCCACGGTGGACAAGATCTGAGGTGGCCAGGCGTGCGCGGGTGGACGCCGAACTGGTTCGCCGTGGGTTGGCGCGGTCGCGGGAACACGCGGTCGAGTTGATCGGCGCGGGTCGGGTCCTGATTGCCGGAACGGTGGCGGTGAAGCCGGCCACGGCCGTGGAGACGGGGACGCCGCTGGTGGTGCGCGAGGACGTCGACGAGGTGTCGTGGGCTTCGCGCGGTGCGCACAAAATGCTGGGCGCGCTGGAGGCGTTCGAGCCCGCCGGGCTGGCCGTCGCCGGGAAGCGCTGCCTGGACGCGGGCGCGTCCACGGGCGGGTTCACCGATGTGCTGCTGTCGCGGGAAGCGGCGGCGGTGGTCGCGGTCGACGTCGGCTACGGACAGTTGGTGTGGCGCTTGCGGACCGACGAGCGGGTCACGGTGCTGGATCGCACGAACGTGCGCGGGCTGACGCCCGAAATCCTCGGCGGTCCGGTCGATCTGGTGGTGGGCGACCTGTCGTTCATCTCCTTGGCGCTGGTGCTGCCCGCGTTGGCGGCGTGTTCGGCGCCGGGCGCGGATCTGCTGCCGATGGTCAAGCCGCAGTTCGAGGTCGGCAAGGAGCGCGTGGGTTCCGGTGGGGTGGTGCGTGATCCGCTGTTGCGCGCCGAGGCGGTGCGCGAGGTCGCGCGGGTCGCGGCCGAGCACGGGTTGACCACGGTGGGCGCGGTGGCCAGTCCGCTGCCGGGTCCGTCGGGCAATGTCGAGTATTTCCTGTGGTTGCGCAACGAGGGGCGGGTCGAATTCGACGCGGACCGCGTTGCCGCGCTGGTGGAACGGGCGGTCGAGGAGGGGCCACGATGAACGCGCCGGGCCGGGAGATCCTGTTGGTGTCGCATCCGGGGCGGGCGGAGATCATCGAGACCGCGCACCGGGTGGCGAAGATCTTCGCGGACGCGGGGATCGGGTTGCGCGTGCTCGCCGACGAGGCGGACAGCACGCGGTTCGAATACGAGCAGACGGCCGCGACGGTGCTGGCGGTCGCCGAACCGGGTGGTTATCCCGCGCGGGTGGTGCCGCACGATCCGCGCGCGGCCGAGGGCTGCGAGATGGTGTTGGTGCTCGGCGGCGACGGAACCTTCCTGCGCGCCGCGGAACTGGCGCGGCCCGCCATGGTGCCGGTGCTCGGGATCAACCTGGGCCGGATCGGATTCCTGACCGAGGCCGAGGCCGAACATCTGGACGAGGCGTTGGCGCAGGTGGTGCGCGGCGACTACCGCGTGGAGGACCGGATGACGATCGACGTCACGGTCCGCGTGGAGGACGAGATCGTCGAATCCGGGTGGGCGCTGAACGAGGCCAGTATCGAGAACGCGTCCAGGATGGGCGTTCTCGAGGTGGTGCTCGAGGTGGACGGCAGGCCGGTGTCGGCCTTCGGCTGCGACGGAATCCTCATCGCGACGCCGACCGGTTCCACCGCTTACGCGTTCTCGGCGGGAGGCCCGGTGGTGTGGCCCGAACTCGAGGCGCTGCTGGTGATCCCGAGCAACGCGCACGCGTTGTTCGCCCGGCCGCTGGTGACCAGTCCCGCCTCGCGTATCGCGGTGGAATCGGTTGCCACCGGCCACGATGCGATAGTTTTCCTGGATGGCAGGCGCACTCTGGCGTTGCCGCGCGGCGGCCGGGTGGAGGCGGTCAGCGGGACCCAGCCGGTGCGCTGGGTACGGTTGGACTCCGCGCCGTTCGCGGATCGGATGGTGCGCAAGTTCCAATTGCCCGTGACAGGCTGGCGTGGCCGACGGCGAACGGAGAGCACACGTGCTGACAGAGATCAGGATTGACGGACTCGGCGTCATATCCACCGCCACCGCGCAATTCCACGAGGGTCTGACCGTTCTGACCGGTGAGACCGGCGCGGGCAAGACGATGGTGGTCACCAGTCTGCATCTGCTGAGCGGGGCGCGGGCCGACGCGGGCCGGGTCCGTTCGGGCGCGCGCCGCGCGGTGGTCGAGGGCCGGTTCACCGTCGAGGACGTCAACGACGCGGCACGCGCGGAGGTCACCGCGGTGCTGGAGTCGGCCGCGGCCGAGGCCGACGACGACGGCAGCGTGATCGCGGTGCGCACGGTCGGCAGCGACGGTCGCTCGCGCGCGCATCTGGGCGGTCGCGGGGTGCCCGCCTCGGTGCTGGCGGAGTTCAGCGCGCCGCTGTTGACGGTGCACGGGCAGAACGATCAACTGCGGCTGCAACGTCCGGAACAGCAGGTGAACGCTCTGGACCAGTTCGCTTCCGACACCGTCGCCCCGCTGTTGCGCAAGTACCGGGCCAGTCGGCGGTCCTGGCTGGAGGCGCGCTCGGAACTGCTCGAGCGGATGGCGCGCAGCCGGGAATTGGCGTTGGAGGCCGATCGGCTGACCCATTCGCTGAGTGAGATCGACGCCATCGCACCGGAACCCGGCGAGGACGCGCGCATCGTGGCCGAGGTGCGCAGGCTCAGCGATCTGGATTCGCTGCGCGAGGCCGCGGCCACGGCGCACGCCGCGCTGGCCGGTCTGGCGGACGCGCCCGAGGACGGTTCCGGCGCATTGGAATTGCTGGGCGCGGCGCGGGCTCGGGTGGAGTCGGCCGAGGATCCGGCGCTGTCGGCGTTGGCACCCAGGTTGGGGGAGGCGATCGCGGTGGTGGTCGATCTGACCACCGAGCTGAGCGGCTACCTGTCGGATCTGCCCTCCGATCCCGGGGCGCTGGATTCGCTGTTGACCCGCCAAGCCGAACTCAAGAGCCTGACCCGCAAGTACGCGCCCGACATCGACGGCGTGATCGCCTGGGCCGAGGAGTCGCGCACCCGGTTGGCCTCGCTGGACGTGTCCGAGGAGGCGCTGGCCAAGTTGGCCTCCGAGGTGGATCTGGCGGCGGCGAAGGTGGCCGAGACGGCGAAGAAGCTGACGGCGGCGCGCACGAAGGCGGCGGGTCGGCTCGGGGCGGCGGTCAGCACGGAACTGGCCGGCTTGGCGATGGGCAAGGCGAAGTTGGCGGTCGAGGTGCGCCCGATGCCGGCGGCCGCGCAGGATTCCGCGCCGATCGAGATCGACGGCGTGCGGGTGCACGCGGGGTCGGCAGGCGTCGACGAGGTGGAGTTCCGGTTGGCGGCGCATTCGGGTGCGCAGTCGCTGCCGTTGAGCAAGAGCGCGTCCGGCGGTGAGCTGTCGCGGGTGATGTTGGCGCTCGAGGTGGTGCTGTCGAGTTCGGATCACGGCGCGACGATGGTGTTCGACGAGGTCGACGCGGGCGTGGGCGGTCGCGCGGCCGTGGAGATCGGGCGCAGGCTGGCCCGGTTGGCCCGCACCCATCAGGTCATCGTGGTCACCCATCTGCCGCAGGTGGCGGCGTTCGCCGACACGCACCTGGTGGTGGACAAGTCCGATGACGGCAAGGGTGTGGTCAACAGCGGGGTGCGGGCGTTGACGAAGGACGAGCGGGTGATCGAGTTGGCGCGGATGCTGGCCGGCCTCGACGACACCGAGACCGGCCGCGCGCACGCGGAGGAGTTGTTGGAGACGGCCCGCGCCGAGCGCGCGCCCGCCTGACCCGGAAACGCGCGGGCCCCGCACGCGTGTGCGGGGCCCGGCGACGTCGGCTCAGGCGAAGAACTTCTCCGCGCCGCGGATGAACTGGTTGATCAGTTGCTTGAGCAGCAGTTCGGTGGCCTTGGCGGGCACGGGGAGCTTGGGCTCGGACTCCATCGTGTAGGAGACCAGCGTGCCGTTGGGCGCGTCGGTGAGGGTGATGATGCCGACGTGCCGCTTGACCGGCGCGCCCTTGACGATCTTGTATTCCATGCGTTCGTTCGGGACCAGCACGGTGGTCTCCTCGAGCAGGCCGACGCCGCCCTTGCCGATCAGGTACTGCGCGCCGACGCCGGTGGGTTCGGGGGTTCCGGGGCGCTTGAGGATGAAGTCGACCGGCACGTACGGATTGATCCCGGAGCGGTCGACGAAGAAGTTGTACACCGCTTCGCGGGGGGCCGGAATCAGGGCGTCGATGGTACTGCTGGCCATGCTGTCTCCTCTTCGAGCTGTCTGTGACAGGAAGTGTATAGGCAGTTGGCGGCCCCGCTACGCCGCCTTGTCGCTCGGATCACAGGCGCGCGCGGCGGATATGAAACCCTCCGATTGGAATCACCGTGATCGTGGCGATTGTCCCGGCGCGTCCCGTGGCGGAGCGTGGAATCGAACCGAGGCACGGGGAGGAGACCGGGATGGCCGAACGGCGTCGACCGCTCAAGACGGTGACCGGGGTGAGCGGATCGGTGGATGTCTACACCGCCGCGATCGATCCGGCGGTCTCGACCGTGGCCTACTGCCGCTGATCATGAGTTCGCTGCACACCACCTACGGCGCGACCGAGGCCGAGGCGCGGCGACTGGTGCGCGAGCAGGCCGAGTCGTTCGATCTCGAGGCGGGGCGCGCGGCGCTCGAGGACATGTTCGGCGGCGGGGTCGACCTGTCGGATCTGCCGCTGGACAAGCCGATTCCCGAGTCGCTGCTGCCCGATGTCGCCTCGGTCAACCGCAGGCGGGGCCGGGTGGAGATCTTCGGCAGGCTCGCGCGCTCGGGCAAGACGTTGCGCGAACTCGTCATCGCGGCCAAGGACACCGGCCACTGGGCGGAGGCGGGCACCCCGGAGCAGATCGCCGACGCGATCCAGGCCCGCTACGACGCGGGCATCCTGGACGTGGTCTCCCTGGGCGGCCTCGCCGATCCGCGCACCCGGGATTTCCTGGTGAACGGGCTGCTGCCGGAACTGCGCAAGCGCGGCATCGTCGGCCCGGACTATGTCGGCCGGACCTTCCGGGAGAACCTGGAACTGCCGGACCTTCCGCGGCGAGCCGCCGAACTCGATCGGCGGGTCGCCTCGGTGTGAGGGCGGGCCGCTGTACTCGGCCCGATGCCGTATTCGGCCCGGTCCGCGCTCGGGTCAGTGCGAAGCCGAGGCCAGCGCGGTGCGTTTGATCTGCTCGAACTCCTCGGAACTGATCGCGCCGTCGTCGAGCAGTTTCTTGCCGGTGGCGATCTGCGCGGCCGGATCGGCGCCCGCGACCTTGCGGATGTAGTCGTCCTGGGCCTGCTTGAGCTGCATGGTGTCCGCCGCGCGGCGTTCGGCCATGCCCTTGCCGCGCACGATCAGGTACACCAGCGCGGTGATCAGCGGGAAGAACAGCAAGCAGACCACCCAGACCGCCTTGGCCCAGCCGGAGGTCCCGTGGTCGCGGAACAGGTCCATCAGGATCGAGAACATCACCATCAGGTAGGCGATGAAGAAGAAGCTGACGATGATGAACCAGATGACGTCCCAGAAATCCATCTTCTTAGCCCTTTCGGAGGCCGCCGCGCCGTGAGGGCGTCGTCAGCACGCTGGCGTCGCGCTGTCGCGCGGCGTGGCCTCACCTTCCCGCCGCCGGGACATCGATCCCTCACACGTTGCGGGTGATTCCGTCCGCGCGGCGATAGCCCGGCGGCATCGCCCGCGCCCGTCGGTGCGCGGGGCGGGTGGGGCGCGAATACCGCCTCGGGGGCGGCGGATGGGCGACGCTGGGGGATAGCGAGCGTCCCGGAATTCGAGGCGGAGAATCGCCCGGGACGATGCCGTGACCGGAAATGTCGCCGTGCCGAACCGGGCCCGTGGTACGGCGCGCCTCCACCGATGGCCTGGTGATTGCGGAGATCATCGGGCCATGAGGATGCCCGCGCTGCTGTCGAGGAACGCCGAATCGCTGCCGGGTCTGACCGGCACAGCCCGCGTCGACCGCAATACCCGTCGTTTGCTGCGGCGCGCGAGCGCGGGCGACATCGTGGTGCTCGACGAGATGGATCTGGATCGCATGACCGCGGACCGGCTCGTCGAGGCGGGGGTCGTCGCCGTGATCAACACTTCACCGTCGATCTCCGGCCGCTATCCCAACCTCGGCCCCGAGGTCCTGGTCGCCCACGGCATCCGCCTGCTCGACACCGTCAGCTCCGACGCCTTCACCCGGATCAAGGACGGCGCGAAGGTGCGCGTCGACGGCGGGGTCGTCTACGCCGACAAACTCGTCAAGAAGGAACCCGAGGTCCTGGTCGAGGGCATCGAACTGACCGAGGCCGCCATCGCCGAGCGGATGATCGAGGCCCGCAACGGCCTGGCCGACCATCTGGAGGCGTTCGCGGGCAACACCATCGAATTCGTCCGCACCGAGAGCGCGCTGCTGATCGACGGCATCGGCGTGCCCGAACTGGATCTGTGCGTGCGCGGTCGGCATGTGGTCGTGGTGGCCGACGGCGGCGACCATCTCGACGACCTCAAGCGTCTCAAGCCGTTCATCAAGGAGTACGCCCCGATCATGGTCGGGGTGGGACGCGGCGCGGACACCTTGATGAAGCAGGGGTACCGGCCGGATCTGATCGTCGGCGACCCCGAGGAGATCACCACGGCCACCCTGCGCTGCGGCGCGGAGGTCATCCTGCCCGCCGACACCGACGGCCACGCCAAGGGCCTGGACCGCATCCAGGATCTCGGCATCGGCGCGACGACGTTCCCGTCCTCGGGATCGGCCGCCGACCTGGCCCTGCTGCTGGCCCACCATCACGGGGCGGCGCTGATCGTCACGGCGGGCGCGGCGGCCTCGCTCGACGACTTCTTCGATCGCGGTCGCCGTGACAGCAATCCGGCCACCTTCCTGACCCGGCTCAAGGTCGGGTCCACGCTCATGGACGCCAAGGCCGTGGCCACGCTCTACCGCAATCGGATGTCCGGCGTCGCGGTCGCCATGGTGGTCCTGGCCGCCCTGGTGGCGGTGATCGTCGTGCTGCTCGCGTCCAACACCGGAGGCGACGTCCTGAACTGGTCGATCGACACCTGGGACCGTCTGGTCCTATGGGCGCGGGGTCTGACCGGCCGCTAGCGGGCCGGTCCGCAACGAGCGGAGGATCGTCATGATTTCGTTTCGCCAGCACGCCATCTCGCTCGTCGCGGTCTTCCTGGCCCTCGCGGTCGGGGTGGTCCTCGGCTCGCAGACGCTGGCGGCGGACATGGTCTCGGGACTCCGCTCGGACCGCGCCGACCTCGGCGACCAGGTCGACACGCTGACCGGGCGCACGGCCCGGCTCACCGAACAACTCGACGCCGCCGATCGGTTCCTGGCCGTCAGCGCCGGTCGCATCCTGGCCGGACGGCTGGCCGAACGCAGCGTGGTGGTGTTCACCACCCCGGACGCCGACCCCGCCGACGTGGAGGCCGTCACCCACGGGATCGAGACCGCGGGGGCGGCGGTGACCGGCCGGATCGCGCTCACCGACGCCTTCCTGGACGCGAGCGAGGGCGACCGGATGCGCACCGCGCTGATGAACGTCATCCCGGCGGGCGCGCAACTGCGCACCGGCGCGGTCGACCAGGGCAGCATGGCGGGTGATCTGCTCGGGCTCACGCTGCTGCTCGACCCCGGCAACGCGCAACCCCGCAGCACCCCGGAAGAACTCGGCCTGGTCCTGGAGACCCTGCGCGGCGGCGGCTTCCTCGCCTACGGCGACACCCCCGTGCGACCCGCGCAACTGGCGCTGGTGGTGACCGGCGAGGGCGCGCACGCCGCCCGGAACGGGCAGGGCTCGAACGCCGCGCGGTTCGCGGGTGCGCTGCGGGCCCGCGGAGCGGGCACCGTCCTGGCCGGTCGCGCGGGCGCGGCCGAGCAGCCCGGACCGATCGCCGTGGTGCGCTCGGACGCGCCGCTGGCCGCCGCGGTCACCACCGTGGACAACCTGGATCGTGAGATCGGCCGGGTCACCGCCGTGCTCGGCCTGCCCGAGCAGCTCGAGGGCGGGGCCGGACGTTACGGGACCGGCGACCAGGCGACCGCGCTGACGGTGGCGGCGACGCCGCGCTGAGCGCGCCGGTGCAGCGACATCGGGGCAAACAGGCGTGGCGTGCCGAGGGGCCGGGGCGGTCGTGTTACCGTGAAGACCCGTGGGTCAAACACGGATTCAGGCGCGAACTGCCACGAAACACATCTTCGTCAGCGGTGGTGTCGCCTCCTCATTGGGTAAGGGCCTGACCGCTTCCAGCCTCGGTCAACTGCTGACCGCGCGGGGACTGCGGGTCACCATGCAGAAACTCGATCCCTACCTCAACGTCGATCCAGGGACCATGAATCCGTTCCAGCACGGCGAGGTGTTCGTGACCGAGGACGGCGCGGAGACCGATCTCGACGTCGGCCACTACGAGCGGTTCCTCGATCGCGATCTGACCCGGGACGCCAACGTCACCACCGGGCAGATCTACTCCTCGGTCATCGCCAAGGAGCGGCGCGGGGAGTACCTGGGCGACACGGTGCAGGTCATCCCGCACATCACCGACGAGATCAAGGACCGCATCCTGGCGATGCAGGGACCCGACCTGCAAGGTCAGGTGCCCGATGTGGTGATCACCGAGATCGGCGGCACGGTCGGCGACATCGAATCGCAGCCCTTCCTGGAGGCGGCCCGCCAGATCCGCCACGACGTGGGCCGCGACAACGTCTTCTTCCTGCACGTGTCGCTGGTGCCGTACCTGGCGCCCTCGGGCGAGCTCAAGACCAAGCCGACCCAGCATTCGGTGGCGGCGCTGCGCAACATCGGCATCCAGCCCGACGCGCTGATCCTGCGCTGCGACCGCGAGGTGCCCCAGGCGCTCAAGAGCAAGATCGCGCTCATGTGCGACGTCGAGGTCGACGCCTGCATCTCCACCCCGGACGCCCCGTCCATCTACGACATCCCCAAGGTGCTGCACCGCGAGGGCCTCGACGCCTACGTGGTGCGCAGGCTCGGCCTGCCCTTCCGCGACGTGGACTGGACCGTGTGGGGCGATCTGCTCGACCGGGTGCACTCCCCGCGCGAGGTGGTGGAGGTCGCGCTGGTCGGCAAGTACGTCGACCTGCCCGACGCCTACCTCTCGGTCACCGAGGCGCTGCGCGCGGGCGGTTTCGCCTCGCGGGCCAAGGTGAGCATCCGCTGGGTCGCCTCCGACGAGTGCGAGACCGAGGCGGGCGCGGCGGCGGCGTTGCGTGAGGTCGACGCGGTGCTGATCCCCGGCGGCTTCGGCATCCGCGGCATCGAGGGCAAGGTGGGCGCGATCCGATTCGCCCGCACCCGCGGCATCCCGCTGCTCGGACTGTGTCTGGGCTTGCAGTGCGTGGTCATCGAGGCGGCCCGCTCGGTCGGGCTGACCGAGGCCAACTCCGCGGAATTCGAATCCGACACCCCCCATCCGGTCATCTCGACCATGGCCGATCAGGAGCAGATCGTCGCGGGCGAGGCCGATCTGGGCGGCACCATGCGCCTGGGCGCCTACCCGGCGACGCTGACCAAGGGGTCGGTGGTCGCGCTGGCCTACGGCAGCGAGAACGTCTCCGAACGGCACCGGCACCGCTACGAGGTCAACAACGCCTACCGGGACAAGATCGCGGCGAGCGGGCTGCGTTTCAGCGGCACCTCACCGGACGGGCACCTGGTCGAATTCGTCGAACTGCCCGCCGAGACGCACCCGTTCTTCGTGGCCACCCAGGCCCATCCCGAGCTGAAGAGCAGGCCGACGCGTCCGCATCCGCTGTTCGCGGCGCTGATCTCGGCGGCGTTGAAGTACAAGCTGGCCGAGCGGCTTCCCGTCGACATCCCGGACGCCGAACTGGCCGGGGCCGACCAGAACTCCTGAGTGAGCGCGCTCACCCCCGTGACCGGGTCGCCGATGCGAATGCGCGGGCGGGATCGGGGGTATAGCGTGCACCGGGGACATCGGCAGCGGGTGGTGAGTGTGAGGGAGTCGTGGACGTGACGGACGAATCGGCGGCCGGTCGCCACGCGTTCGAGGTGGTGTCGAGCCGGACCGTCTACAGCGGGGCCATTCTGGCCCTGCGGGTGGATCAGGTCGTGATGCCGGGCGGCGCGGTGGTCGACCGCGAGGTGATCGAACACCACGCGGCGGTAGCCATCGCGGCGCTCGACGAGCACGACCGGTTGATCCTGATCGACCAGTACCGGCATCCGATCGGTCGCCGCCTGCTCGAACTGCCCGCCGGGTTGCTCGACATCGAGGGCGAGGACCCCTTGACGGCGGCGCGCCGGGAACTGGCCGAGGAGACGGGCCTGGCCGCGCGCGAATGGTCGGTGCTGGTCGATGTGGCGCTCTCGCCGGGCTTCACCGACGAAGCGCTGCGGGTGTATCTGGCGCGCGAGGTCTACGAGGTGCGGCGTCCCGACCCGGAGAACGAGGAAGCCGATATCCGGTTGGTGCGGATGCCGGTGGCCGAGGCGGTGCGCGCGGCGCTGGCAGGCGAGATCACCAACGCGACCGCGGTCGCGGGCGTGCTCGCCCTGGCGGCGGCGCGCGCCGAGGGCATCGCGCCGCGCGCCGCCGACGCGCCGTGGCCCGGCCAGTCCACCGCCTTGCTACGCCGTCGGGCCGAGCGGTCCGGAGACTGACGGGAGCGGCCGGGTGCTAGCGCGGGAAATCGACGCCTACCTCGACCATCTCGCGGTCGAACGCGGCGCCGCGCGCAACACCTTGGGCGCCTACCGCCGCGATCTGGATCGCTATCGCGAATTCCTCACCGCGCGCGGCGTGGCCGAACTCGACCGTGTCGGTGAGGCCGATGTCGCCGAGTTCACCGTGGCGCTGCGCGCGGGCGGCGCGGAACATCCGCCGCTGGCGGCCAGTTCGGTCGCGCGGGCGCTGATCGCGGTGCGCGGCCTGCACCGTTTCGCCGCCGCCGAGGGCATCACCAGCACCGATGTCGCGCACGGGGTCAAACCGCCCGCACCGGGCAGGCGACTGCCCAAAGCGCTGCCCTACGACCAAGTCCTGCGGTTGCTCGAGGCGGCGGGCGGCGGGCCCGTCGACGGGGCGGATCAGGCCGGCGCGACCGACGGCGGACCGCGCGGTCTGCGCGACCGCGCCCTGCTGGAACTGCTGTATTCGACGGGGGCGCGGATCTCGGAGATGGTCGGCCTCGACGTGGACGACATCGACACCGCCGAACGCTCGGTCACGCTGCGCGGCAAGGGCGGTAAACAGCGCATGGTGCCGATCGGGCGTCCGGCGCTGGCCGCGGTCGAGGCGTATCTGGTGCGAGGTCGTCCGGCGCTGGCCGCGACGGGTCGCGGCAACGGCCGCGCGCTGTTCGTCAACGCGCGCGGCGGGCGTCTCTCGCGCCAGAGCGCCTGGCAGGTCCTGCAAACCGCGGCCGAACGCGCGGGAATCGCCGCGGCGGTCTCGCCGCACACGCTGCGACACTCCTTCGCCACGCATTTGCTCGACGGCGGCGCCGATGTCCGTGTCGTCCAGGAACTCCTGGGCCACGCCTCGGTGACCACCACCCAGATCTACACCCTCGTCACCGTCAGCACGCTGCGCGAAGTGTGGGCAACGGCACATCCGCGGGCGCGTTGAGCAGTGGGCGCGCCGCGGTGGGTGCGCGGCGATAGCCGGTGATGCGGCACTGTTTCTCGCCGATGCCGCACCGGGTATCGTCCGGTGCGAGACTCTCCGGTCGCTCGTCCGCCCGGCGCGACGAGCAGGCACGGGACAGCGTGGAGGGGGTTCCCGTGGTGATGTCGATCGGCGGGGACGCCCGCGGTGTCGCGTGTCCGAACGTGGATCTCGCGCTCTCGAGCGGTAGCGTCTATCGAGAGCTGGACCGTACGAAAGCGAGGTCGGGCCTGATCGGTCTCGCTACGCTCGGCGAGGCGACGGGCAGAAGCATAAGGAGCAGCGGATCGTGACGACAGCCGGTGCGGCGCAGGAGCCGCCGATGGGTGCTGGGGCGCAGCCGCTTTCGGGCCCCCGATCGGAAACGTATTCGGACGCCGCGGCGGAGACGCTGTGGGGCGCCGGGGTCGAACCCGTGCCGGAGAGCGGTGAGCTTGGTCCCACGGGCCGCCCGCTGCGCCTGGTTCCCGACCCGCCACCGGTCCCGAGTCAGGGCCAGGCGTTGATCGTGGCCATGTGCAACCAGAAGGGCGGGGTGGGCAAGACCACCTCCACCATCAATCTCGGCGCGGCGCTGGCCGAATACGGCCGCCGGGTGCTGCTGGTCGACCTGGAC
Source organism: Nocardia takedensis NBRC 100417 (assembly GCF_000308695.1). Taxonomy (GTDB): domain Bacteria; phylum Actinomycetota; class Actinomycetes; order Mycobacteriales; family Mycobacteriaceae; genus Nocardia; species Nocardia takedensis. The sequence goes on from NZ_BAGG01000052.1 coordinate 15,660, forward strand.
CCGCAGGGCGCGCTGTCGGCGGGCCTGGGCGTGGCACACCACGACCTGGACCAGACCGTGCACAACCTGCTGATCGGTTCGCGCACCTCGATCGATGACGTGCTGATGCCGACCCGGGTGGAGAACCTGGACCTGCTGCCCAGCAACATCGATCTGTCGGCGGCGGAGATCCAGTTGGTCAACGAGGTCGGCCGCGAGCAGACCCTCGGGCGCGCGCTGGCCCCCGTGCGCGACCGCTACGACTACATCCTCATCGACTGCCAGCCCTCGCTCGGCCTGCTCACGGTGAACGCGCTGGCCTGCTCGGACGGCGTCATCATTCCGATGGAGTGCGAGTACTTCTCGCTGCGCGGGCTCGCGCTGCTCAACGACACCGTGGAGAAGGTGCGCGACCGTCTGAATCCGCGCCTGAGCCTGTACGGCATCGTGGTGACGATGTTCGACGCCCGCCTACTACATTCGCGACAGGTCATGGCCCGCGTGGTCGAGGTCTTCGGCGAACTGGTCTACGACACCGCCATCTCGCGCACCGTGCGCTTCCCCGATGCCAGTGTCGCGGGCGAGCCCATCACCACGTGGGCTCCGAAATCCGGTGGGGCCGAAGCTTATCGCGCGATGGCACGGGAAGTCATCCACCGGTCCGGCCGGTGAGCGGAGCCAGTACCCCGGCGCACCGGACGACCACCGCCGCACCACCCGATCCCGACGACACCGCGCCCGCCCAGGAGGCGGCGGCACCGGGATTCCATCTCACGCTCAGCAATTTCCAGGGCCCCTTCGATCTGCTGTTGACCCTGATCAGCTCGCGCAGGCTCGACGTCACCGAGGTCGCGCTGCACCAGGTCACCGACGAGTTCATCGCCTACACCAAGGCCCTGACGGCCGCGGGCGCGGGCGAGCAGGGCCTGCGCTCGGACAAGATCCTCGATCAGACCACCGAATTCCTGGTGGTGGCCGCGACCCTGCTCGATCTCAAGGCGGCGCGGTTGCTGCCCTCGGGCGAGATGACCGACGCCGAGGATCTGGAACTGCTCGAAGCCCGCGACCTGCTCTTCGCGCGCCTGCTGCAATACCGGGCGTTCAAGCAGGTCGCCGAACTGTTCGGCGAACTCGAGGCCGTGGCGCTGCGCCGGTATCCGCGCGCGGTCGGGCTCGAGGAGCGCTTCGCCGACCTGATGCCCGAGGTTACCCTTGGGGTGGACGCGGCGGGTCTGGCCCAGATCGCCGCGGTGGCGTTCCGGCCGCGTCCGGCGCCGCGGGTCGGCTTGGACCATTTGCACGCGCACGCCATCTCGGTGGCCGAGGAGGCGGCGCGGGTGCTCGAGCAGCTCAAGCTGCGGGGCGCGGGCGGTTGGACGAGTTTCGCCGAACTGGTCGCCGACTGCGAGGTGGCGGTGCAGATCGTGGCGCGGTTCCTGGCCTTGCTCGAGCTGTACCGGGGCAAGACCATCGAATTCGACCAGCCCGATCCGCTCGGGCCGCTGGCGATCAGCTGGCTGGGCGAGCACGCCGAGGCGGGCGAGCAGACGGTGACGATCGAGGAGGACTACGGGTGAACGAGGACGCGAGCGAGATCTCCAGCACCGCGGCGACCGCCGAGATCTCGAGCACCGCGGCGACCGCCGAGATCTCGAGCACCGCGGCGACCGCCGAGATCTCGAGCACAGTGGCGACCGCCGAGCCCGAGGTCCTCGACGAGGACGAGTTCCGCTGCGCGCTCGAGGCGATGCTGCTGGTCGTCGATGTCCCGGCCCCGAGCGAACAGCTGGCCGCGGCCCTGGCCGACACCGCCGAGCGGGTGGACAGGACGCTGCGGGAGATGTCGGCGGCGCTCACCGCCCGCGGCAGCGGCATCGACCTGCGTTTCGTCGGCGACGGGTGGCGCTTCTATACTCGCAGCGAGTACGCGCCCTATGTGGAACGGGTGCTGCTCGACGGCGCTCGGACCAAATTGACCCGGGCGGCGTTGGAAACCCTGGCGGTGGTGGCCTATCGCCAACCGGTCACCAGGACCAGGGTCAGCGCGGTGCGCGGGGTCAACGTCGACGGTGTGATGCGCACGTTGCTCGCGCGCGGGCTGATCGCCGAGGCCGGGGCCGACCCGGAGACCAACGGCACGCAGTACCGCACCACCGAGTTGTTCCTGGAGCGGATCGGCCTGGCGTCACTGACCGACCTGCCGCCGCTGGCGCCCTTGCTTCCGGGCGTCGACCTGATCGATGAGATCAACGAGAGTCTGGAGACCGACCCCCGGTACACCAGGCTCAGAAAACCCGCCGAGGCCGACCTGGATCTCGGTGCCGAGGATTAGACAGGACAGATGAATACCTCCGCTCGCCGAGATGGCACACCGGATCGTAGGAAACGCGGCGACCAGCCCTCCGGGGCGGGTACCGGCCGCACAGCGGGACCGCGCGGCGCGCGCGCGGCCCAGCGCGGAGCCGCCGCCGACCGCGGCGCCCGCGGCGAACAGCAACAGCGCGGAACCCGGTCGGGCTCGACCGCGGGCCGCTCGGGGGCCAACCCCGCGGGCCGATCCGGGGGCGCTCCCGGAACCCGCGCCGGTGGCTCGGGGCGGTCGGGCGGCGATCCGGCGAACCGGTCGAACCCCGGGGCGCGTTCGTCGCAGAATCCGGCCGCGAAATCCGGCCAGGCACCCGCGCCGCGCAAGACCAAGAATCCCAAGCCGCAACGTCAGGTCGCGGCGCCGCCGCTGCTCAGCAATGCCAAACCGGCCCGCCGCCAGTACGTGGAGTCCGAGTCGTCGGGCGCCGCCCACGAGAAGATGCCGTGGGGCGAGGGCGAGCGGTTGCAGAAGGTGCTCGCCAAGGCGGGCGTGGCCTCGCGCCGCGCCGCCGAGGAACTCATCGCGCAGGGCCGCGTCGAGGTCGACGGGCTGATCGTGCGGGAACAGGGCCTGCGCATCGACGCGCAGACCGCGGTGGTCCGCGTCGACGGCACCCGCGTCATGGTGCGCGAGGAACTGGTGCACCTGGCGCTGAACAAGCCCAAGGGCTGGCAGTCGACCATGTCCGACGATCTGGGTCGCCCGTGCGTCGGCGATATCGTCGCCGAACGGATCGCGGCCGGTCAACGGCTGTTCCACGTCGGGCGACTCGACGCCGACACCGAGGGTCTGCTGCTGCTGACCAACGACGGCGATCTCGCACACCGGCTCATGCACCCGTCCTTCGAGGTCTCCAAGACCTATTTGGCGACGGTCACCGGCGAGGTCGACAACCGGCGCATCGGCAAACGCCTGCGCGACGGCGTCGAACTCGAGGACGGCCCGGCCAAGGTCGACCGGTTCCAGGTGCTCGAACTGGGCGAGGGACGATCCCTGGTGAAACTGGTGTTGCACGAGGGACGCAAGCACATCGTGCGCCGACTGCTCGACGAGGTCGGTCACCCGGTCAACCGGTTGGTGCGCACGAATATCGGTCCCGTGAGCCTGGGCGATCAGCGGCCCGGCACGCTGCGGGTGCTCGGACGTGACGAAGTGGGCAAACTCTACGAGGCGGTGTCGTTGTGAACGGTGTGGAGGTTCCGGTGCAGCATGATGCGGCGGGCAAGCTTTCGGGCACCGAGTCGTTGGTGGTCGCGATGGACGGTCCGTCGGGGACGGGCAAATCCAGTGTGTCGCGCCTGCTCGCGGGTCGTCTGAACGCCCGCTACCTGGACACCGGGGCGATGTACCGGGTCGCGACGCTGCGCGTGCTGCGCGCCGGGGTCGCCCTGGACGATCCGGCGGCGATCGGCGCGGCGGTCAAGGAACTGCCGCTGACCATCGGCACCGATCCCGAGCGCGAACTGATCGCCCTCGACGGCGAGGATGTCTCGCACGAGATCCGCGGTGACGCGGTGACCAAGGCGGTCTCGGCGGTCTCGGCGGTGGCCGAGGTGCGCGAACTGCTGGTCGCGGTGCAGCGCGAGATCACCTTCAGCGCGCAGCGCATCGTGGTCGAGGGGCGCGACATCGGCACCGTCGTACTGCCCGACGCCGACGCCAAGATCTACCTGACCGCCTCGGCCGAGGCGCGGGCGCGGCGACGCAACCAGCAGAACATTTCCGAAGGACGCGGCGACGACTACGCCGCCGTGCTGGCTGACGTGCAGCGCCGCGACAACCTCGACTCCACCCGCACGGTGTCGCCGCTGCGGCCCGCGAGCGACGCGGTGCTGGTCGACACCAGTGAACTGACCAAGGACGAGGTCATCGACGAGCTGTATCGCGTCGTCGCCCACCAGATCTCGACGAACGCGCCGAGGACGGGCCGATGAACGAGGACGTACTCGCCGGCGACGGCGTCTGGAGCGACGAAGCCGAATGGGAGATCGCCGATCTCGACGGTGAGCAGGAGCAGGGCGAGGATCTCGCCATGCCGACGCTCGCGGTCGTCGGGCGACCCAACGTCGGCAAGTCGACCCTGGTCAACCGCATCATCGGCCGTCGCGAGGCGGTGGTCGAGGACATTCCGGGCGTCACCCGCGACCGGGTCTCCTACGAGGCGAACTGGTCGGGACGGCGGTTCTGGGTGCAGGACACCGGCGGGTGGGAGCCCGACGCCAAGGGCCTGCAACAGCACGTGGCCCGGCAGGCCGAGTTGGCGATGGAGACCGCCGACGCGATCCTGCTGGTCGTCGACGCGACCGTCGGCGCCACCGCCACCGACGAGGCGGCGGTGAAGAAACTGCGCCGCGCGAAGATCCCGGTCATCCTGGTCGCCAACAAGGTCGACGACCAGCGCGTGGAATCCGAGGCGGCGGTGCTGTGGTCGCTCGGACTCGGCGAACCGCGCATGGTCAGCGCCTCGCACGGGCGCGGCACCGGCGACCTGCTCGACGACGTGCTCGCGGCGCTGCCCGAGACCCCGCGCGAAGGTGTCGGCGGGCAGGGGCCGCGGCGCGTCGCGCTGGTCGGCAAGCCGAATGTGGGCAAGTCGAGTCTGCTCAACAAGCTCTCCGGCGACGAGCGCTCGGTGGTGCACGACGTCGCGGGCACCACGGTCGACCCGGTCGACTCGCTGGTCGACTTGGGCGGCAAGATCTGGAAGTTCGTCGACACCGCGGGGTTGCGCCGCAAGGTCTCCCACGCCAGCGGCACCGAGTTCTACGCCTCGCTGCGCACGAAATCGGCGCTGGAGGCTTCCGAGGTCGCGATCATGCTGATCGACGCCTCCCAGCCGGTCACCGAGCAGGATCTGCGGGTGATCAGCCTGGTCGCCGATTCCGGGCGCGCGCTGGTGCTGGCGTTCAACAAGTGGGACCTGGTGGACGAGGACCGGCGGTTGGTGCTGGAGAAGGAGGTTGACCGCGATCTGGTCCGCGTCCCGTGGGCCCAGCGGGTCAACATCTCCGCCCACACCGGTCGCGCGGTGCAGAAACTGGTGCCCGCGATGGAGACCGCGCTGGAGTCCTGGGACAAGCGCGTCTCCACCGGGCGGTTGAACACCTGGCTCAAGGAGGTCGTGGCCGCGACACCGCCGCCGATGCGCGGCGGCAGGCTGCCGCGGGTGCTGTTCGCGACCCAGGCGGGCACACGGCCGCCGACCTTCGTGCTGTTCACCACGGGTTTCCTGGAGGCGGGTTATCGCCGTTTCCTGGAGCGACGCCTGCGCGAGGAATTCGGTTTCAACGGTTCGCCCGTGCGTATTTCGGTGCGGGTCAGGGAAAAGCGGGAACGCAAGAAGTAGTCCGACCGTCCCCGGTCACCGGGCCGACGCCGTGCGAGCGGCGTCGGCCCAATTCTCTCTGGCCCGGCGGGCGCTGCGGGTGCGCGCGGCGACCATCGCGGGCGAGAGCCCGGAACTGTGCAGGGCGGCCAGGTAGACCTCGGCGATCGCGGCGTCGCCGGGGAAATCGCGGAACAGTTGTTCCAGCCGCGGCAACATCCGCGATCCGCGTCCGCGTTCGACCTCGATGCGCCCGAAGGTGATTTCGGCGGCGCGGATTTCCTCGGCCACCTCGCGCCGAAATTCCGCGACCCGGCGGCCCGGCAGATCGGCCAGCGGGATGCCGCGGACCGAATGCAGCGCGGCGGCGAGGAATTCGCGGGCGTCCACGTCGTCGAGTTGGGCGGCGCGTTCGGTGAGCGTGCGGAATCGGTGCAGGTCCACCCATTCGGGCGGGACCGCGAGCTTGTGGATGCCGCCGCCGCACACCAGCGCGTCGCCCAGGCCGATCGGCGCGAGACGGTCGGCGCGCACGGTCTCGATGAGGGCGTCGAGCGCGGTGTGGGCATCGGCGGGCGGGATGTCCCAGACCCAGTCCATCAATTCGTCGCGGCTGACGAATTGGCCAAGGGCCGCGAGGAGTCCGGTGAGCGCGCGGCGCTGGGCGATATCGCCGAGTTCGACGCTCGTGCCGTGGATCTCGGCGGTGACCACGCCGAGCACCCGGAATTGCACGACCGAGCGTATGGGGCCGCGCCCACCGGTCGACACCGAATCAATCCTCACTGTAGGAATTGTGCCGGGTGGTGCGCCGGAACCGATCCGATTTCACCCCGGACATTGTCATGACGTTCACCCTTCTCGAGCGCTTTCCTGGAAGGCGTAGCGGGTATTCGGGCCCCGCGACCGAGGAGAAATCATGAGAGACAACACATTCGATGAAGGGGACTTCATAGCGAAGTTCGCAAAGAGTAGCTTCAGTGACGGCGGCGGTGATTGCGTCGAGGTCGCGGTCACCCGCGAGGTGGTCGCGGTGCGGGACTCCAAGGACAGATCCGGTCCCGTCCTGCGGTTCACGCCCGCGGCGTGGCGCGCGTTCCTGACCGCGGTGCGCGCGGGCGATTTCGACCTCGGCGCGTAGCGTCGCCGCGACGGTGCCGCGGCGGGGTTGCCGCGGCACCGTCGCGTAGCCGCGGGCCGCGTTCTCGAGGGCAGGGGGCATCAGGTGTCCGCCGAGCGCCGGATGTCGGCCGCGACGGCGGCGAGGAACGCGCGGGCGTCGTCGCCGAAGACGGCCATGCGCCGCAGCAGCGTCCATCGCTCGCGATACATCTCGACTTCCTCCGACGCGCGGATGAGTCGGTTGGCGTCGATCATCTCCACCGCCACGTGCGGTTCGTCGCCGTCGTAGAGGACGAAACTGTGCGGGATCGTCGTGGTGGCCCGCGCGTCGGCGGCGATGACGCCCACCGAGACGGTGTCGAGCGTGCTGACCGAGGCGATCCGGTCCAACTGGGCCAGCAGGACGTGTGCGGGGCCGGGGCGCAACCGCAGCGCGCCTTCGCCGAGCAGGAACTCGAAGCGCCGCCCCGGGTCGTAGAGCGCGGGTTGGCGATGTAGTCGGGCGGCGACCGCGGCGGCGAGTTCGTCGGCCGCGTAGGGAACCTGGAAGGTCTCGAAGATCCGCCGCGCGTAGTCGGCGGTCTGGAGCAGCCCGGGGATCAGGTTGGGCTGGAAGTTGAGCACCGCGCGCGCGGCCGCCTCCTGGGCGCGCACCTCGTCTTGCAGGTGCCCGCGCGTCTCCAGCGCGGTGCGCCACGAACTGAGCTCCGAATGCGCCGCTTCGGTGAGCCTGCGCAGGACCGATTCCGTGTCCGGTGACGCGCCGACCTCCCGGCTCCAGGCCAGTACCTGCGGTAGCGAGGGCACCGCGTTGCCGGTCTCGATGCGGGAGAGGGTGGATTGGCTGATGCCGACCCGGCCCGCCAGATCGCGGCCGGAGATCCCCGCGAGATCGCGCAGACGACGAAGCTCCGCGGCGAGTCGACCGCGCGGTTCGGATTCGGTGGGAATCGCATGCTGGTCGGTAGGTTTCACCGTCACTGCGTCGTTCCCGGCTCGATTCGTGTGACCCATGGCGAGCCGAATTGAACCACCGTGATTCAGGGAGGTCAAGCGAGGATTCCTCGGACGCGCCGGACGAGTTTGTCCGGTTCGGTGGCGCGATGCGGTGGCGCGGACGAGAAGTCGAGCGCCGATGATGCGTATGACCGGTTTCGAGTCCCCGCGGTGCGCCGAGTTATTCGCCGACGCGGGTTCGGTTCTCTCGGCGATAACCGGATCGGGGTCGGTGCGTGGTGCGCATTCCATGCTGTCGTGCGCATTGGACTACACGTTCCCGCGCGGGTCCGAAACGTGGACTGTTCATTCCCGATCGGCCGAATCGAACCGGAACAGGTGAAGATAGCCAGAACATAGCTGTCTACCAGGCGACTTGGTGTAAGCCCGTGCGGTGTGCGAGAGTTGACCGGCATTCACAGGGAATTACCGGCACATCTGGTGGATATGTCGGATCTGTGCCGAGAGATAGCCGAAAGGTGATGTCGGGCCGGGGTGTTCATCGGTGACGGTGTCATGAGTGCGTGTCTACGTCCGAAATCCTTTCGGCTGAAATTATTCTGACAATCGGCGGTTGGTGGGGTGGCGTCGCGGGATAGGGTGCGACGACACCTGGATGGCATCGAACAATTACCGGTAACGGGTCATGGGACTCACGGCGCATCGGAGGGGATGGCGAGTGGTCGATACGGTGAGCGGGCATATCTCCGGGGTAATGGTGTTGCCGCCGACTTTCGGCGAACTGCTGCGCCGACTTCGGCTCAGCAGGGGTGTTTCGCGCGAGAAACTCGCCGTCGGGGCGGGGATGAGCGTCAGCTATCTCACACATCTGGAGCGCGGCGAGCGCGGCAGGCCGACCCGCGTCGTGGTCGAAGGGTTGATCCGCTCGCTGGATCGGATCGCCGCGCTGCCGCGCCCCGATCGCAGGCATCTGTTCGAACTCGCGGGCATGGTGGAAACCGTCGCGCCCACCGTCGACCAACTCCGTGCCGACACCACCGCCGACATGCGCCGCGGTCTGGAACTGCACGCGTGTCCGGCGGCCTACTTCGACGCGCGCTGGTATCTGCTGGCGGCCAATCCCGCCGTGGGGACGTTCTTCCCGGGGTTGCGCGAGGGGGCGAGCATTCTGCACTGGCTGTTCGGCGAGCAGGTCGCGCGGCGCGCGGTCGTCGACTGGGAGTCCGCGGCGGCGCTGTCGGTGGCCGGGTTGCGCGGTCGCATCGGCCGCTTGCAGGCCGGCGAGCACTTCATCGATCTGCTCACCGAGTTGGGGCGCTATCCGGAGTTCCGGGCGCTGTGGGAACGCGGGGAGGTCACCTACTTCCGCGAACGTCCCCGGTTGCGCTTCCGTGACGTGGACACCGGCCTCTGTCGTGGATTCGACTTCCAGATCTACGACGTGGACAGCGGCAACTATCCCGGGTGGGTGCATTTCTTCGGCGCGAGCCCGGTCCCGGAGTAGAACTCGTTCTAGACACTTTCGGTAGTTTGTCTTACGCTCGAATCATGACGGCGGAGATGTCTCATCCGGCGGTGACCCCGCGATTCACCCTGCGCAGCGGCCCCACCTGGGACGACCCGTGGCCGATGTATCGCGAGTTGCGCGACCACGATCCCGCGCACCGCGTGGTGCCCCCGGAGGACCCCGCCGCCGACTACTACGTGCTCTCGCGCTACGCCGACGTGCACGCGGCCGCCCGCGACGTGCTCACCTTCTCCTCGCGCGGCGGACTCACCGTCGACTACACCGACCTCGACACGATCGGCCTGCCACGCCCCCGCCCGTTCGTGTTCACCGACCCGCCCGAGCACACCGACTTCCGCAAACAGGTCATGAAGGGATTCACCCCGCGCCAGGTGCGCTCGGTGGAACCCCAGGTCCGCGCCTTCGTGGTGGACCGACTGGAACGACTGCGCGCCGCGGGCGGCGGCGACATCGTCGTGGACCTGTTCAAACCCCTGCCCAGCATGGTCGTCGCCCACTACCTCGGCGTGCCCGACCAGGATCGCGACCGCTTCGACACCTGGACCGACCTCATCATGGCCGCCTCGGCGGGCGGTGACCCGATGCACGCGCACGAGGCCATCGGCGAACTCATGCAGTACTTCACCGAACTCATCGACCGCCGCCGGGCCGAACCGGGCGACGACACCATCTCGCACCTGGTGGCCGCCGGAATGGGCGCCGACGGCGACTACGCGGGCATCATCTCGATCCTCGGCTTCGCCTTCACCATGATCACCGGCGGCAACGACACCACCACCGGCAATCTCGGCGGCGCGGTCCAACTGCTCACCCGCTACCCCGAACAGCGCCGCGCCCTGCTCGACGACCCCGGCCTGATCCCCGACGCGGTGGAGGAATTCCTGCGCGTCACCTCACCGGTGCAGGGACTGGCCCGCACCACGACCCGCGACGTCGAGGTGGCGGGCGCCCACATCCCCGAGGGACGGCGGGTCCTGCTGCTCTACGCCTCGGCCAACCACGACGAACGCGAATTCGGCCCCGACGCGGGCGAACCGGACGTCACCCGCAAGCCCAAGGGCATCCTGACCTTCAGCCACGGCAACCACCACTGCCTCGGGGCGGCCGCCGCCCGCATGGTGGCCAGGGTCGCCCTCGAGGAACTGCTGACCCGGTGCCCGGACTTCACCGTCGACCTCGACGCCGTGCGCTACGCGCCGGGCAGTTACGTGCGCTGGCCCGATTCGGTCCCGTTCCTGGTGTCGGCGTGACCGATTGGCTGGGGCCGCGCCGCGCCGACATCGCCGCCGAACAGATCCTCGACGCCGCGGCGCGCCTGTTCGTCGAGCGCGGGGTGACCGCCACCGGGATGGGCGAGGTGGCGCGGGCCGCCGGTTGTTCGCGAGCCACGCTCTACCGCTACTTCCCGAACCGGCAGGCACTGCGCGTCGCGTTCGTGCACCGCGAGGCGCGCCGCGTCGGGGCGGCCGTCGCGGCCGAGATCGCCGGGATCGCCGACCCGGAGGAGCGGATCGTGGCCGCGATGCCGGCCGCGCTGCGCGTCGTGCGCGCCGACCCCACGCTGATCGCGTGGTTCACCGCCGCCGACGCGGGCGTGGCCAACGAGATCGGGCAGGGATCGGAGGTCATCGAGGCCATCGCCGCCGGCCTGCTGGCGGGTGCGGCCGATCCCGATCGGTCCCGGGCCGCGCGGTGGGCGGCGCGGATCATCCTGTCACTGCTCACCGCACCCGGCCGCGACGCCGACGACGAACGCGCGATGATCGAGCGATTCGTCGCGCCGGTGTTGCTCGGTGGTCGCGATCCGATCCTCGGGCACTAGGTTCGGGGGACCACCGTGTTCCCGGAACGGAGTTGTGAATGGGGTACTTCCAGGTCGCCGACGACGTGTTCTGCCTGCGCGGAACCGATGTCAACATGCTGCTCGTCCGCGAGGGCGACGCGCTGACCCTCATCGACGCGGGCTGGCACGGCGATGTCGGGGTGATCGAGCGGACCGTGCGCGCACTCGGCCACCGCCCGAACGACATCGTCGCGGTGCTGCTCAGCCACGCCCACCGCGACCACATCGGCGGCCTCACCCACCTGCACGAGCGCTACGGCATCCCCGCCTACACCGCCGCCGCCGAAGTGGAGCACGCGCGCGGACACGTCCACGAATCCGCCACCCCCCTCGACGTGATCCGCCGCGCCTACAAACCCCGGACCTTCACCTGGGCGGTGCGGATCGCCGCGGCGGGCGGCCTGCGCGAGAACACCGCACCGCACATCCAGCCCTTCCCGCGCGAAGGCGCCCTGGACCTGCCCGGCGCGCCCACGCCGATTCCGTGCCACGGCCACACCTCCGGGCACAGCGGATTCCACCTGCCCGCCGCGGGCGTCGTCGCGACCGGTGACGCGCTGGTCACCGGCCATCCCACCGCCGCCGCGCCGGGCCCGCAGATCCTGCCCGACTTCTTCAACCACTCCACCCCGGCCACCGTCGACGGACTGGCCGCCTTCGACGGCATCGCCGCCGACACCGTGGTGCCCGGCCACGGCGAGGTGTGGACCGAAGGTCTGGATCGCGCGGTGCGCCTGGCGCGCGAGTGCGCCGCCGCGCGCTGAACCCGGCTCGCGGACCGGACGATTCGCTCGGCTCCACGCTCCGTCGCGGCTCCCCGGCGTAGTATCGCGGGGGATCCCGAGGGGGATGCATGACGTTGTGGGACAAGATCGTTCGCGGTTCGGCGTGGTCCTCCGGGCCCGCCGAAGCCGATATCGCGCGGTATCTGGCGCATTCGGAGACCTGCCCGCTGTGTCTGCGGCACGGCTGCGCCGATTCCGATCTCGAGGAACCGGACGCCCGCTGAGCCGATCGGTCCCGCGCTCGCTCGATTCGGTGCTCGCCCGGTGCCGCGCGATCAGGTTCGTTCGGCGGCGGCCGGGAAGAGCGGCGGCAGGTAGTGGATCATCAGCGTGGACCAGGTCAGGTGGGTCAGCGTCGGAGCCAGGATTCCGCCTGTCATCCCCCGTTGCACGGCGAACAGCGGGCCCATCACCGCGGCGGCCAGGATCAGCGCCGGGTTGCGCGTGACCGCGGTGCTGAGCACGTAGACCCCCGAGGACACCGCCACCGGACGCTCGCCCGCGACCGCGAACAGCGCCCCGCGGAAGAACACCTCCTCGGCGGCCCCGGCCGCGAGCGCGGTGAGCAGGACCGGCGGTGTCGGGGCCCGCTCCGCGTAGCTCAGCACGCCCGCGATCGCGCCGCGCAGCACCGGGATTCGCCGCACGATCAGCGCGCACCCGTAGAACACCCCGAACGCGCCCAGCCCGGTCAGGACCGGGACCACCACCGGGCGACGCGGCGGTGACGCGGTCGGCGGGCCCGCGAGCAGGCCGCCCACCGTCCAGGTGAGGGCCGTCGCGCCCGTCAGGCCGTAGAAGCGGGCGCTGCCCGGCGGTGTGGACAGCGACGCGCCGAGCAATCCGGTGCCCAGGACGGTGACGCCCGCGACGCGACGCCGGTAGCGCGTCAGTTCCCGCCCGGGCAGCGGCGGCTTCCGGAAGATCGGACGGCGCAGGGCTGGGGCGAGCGCACGGCGGAATCCGTCGCGGGACGGGCGGGCGCGCCGGGCGAGACGTCCGAACGTCCCGGTGGTGACCGGCCTCATGACGCGGAGCGGATGCCGACCCGCTCGCCGAGCGCGCGCAGCACGGCTTCGTCGTAGCCGAGCGGCTCGAACGGCAGGAATTCGCGGATGCTCGCGTCGCGCACCACGACCTCGTTGACCATCGAATCGACCAGGGAGCGACCGGTTCTGGTGTCGACGTCGGTGACCAGCGCCAGCCACAACGACGACAGGCGCGGGGAGAGCAGCGGCACCGGGACCACCGCGAAGGACCGGCCCTCGATGCGCGCCACGCGGCGCAGCATGTCGACGTAGGCCAGCACGTCCGGGCCGCCGATCTCGAAGGTGCGGCCCGCGGTGGCGGGGATGGCCAGGACACCGACCAGGTAGCGGATGACGTCGTCCACCGCGATCGGCTGGGTGCGGGTGCGCACCCAGCGCGGGGTGATCATCGCGGGCAGGTGTTCGACGAGTTGGCGGGTGATCTCCCAGGAGATGCCGCCGTCGCCGACGATGATGCCCGCGCGCAGCGTCGTCACCGGCACGCCCGCCTCGCCGAGCAGACTCTCCACTTCGCGTCGGCTGCGCAGATGTTCCGACAGGTGGTCGGCATCGTCGCCGAGACCGCCCAGGTAGACGATCCGGCCGACGCCCGCTTCGGCGGCCGCCGCGCCGAAGTTGCGCGCCGCCTCGGCGTCGCGGCGGCGGAAATCCTCGGTCGCCAGCGAGTGGACCAAGTAGTAGGCGGCCTCGCAGTCGGCCAGCGCGGCGCGCAGGGAATCCGGATCGCCGACATCGCCGCCCACCGGAGCGCCGCTGCCCCGGTAGCTCTCGGGATGCCTGGTCATGGCCCGTACCTGGTATCCGGCCTCCTTGAGGGCCGGACACAGGCGTCTTCCGATGAAGCCGGTCGATCCGGCGACGAGCACGGTCATCGCGCGTCCTCTCCGTGGGGGGGATCCGTGGCGGGGAGTGGTGCTGTGCTTCCGTCACAGTACCCACCGCCGTCGCGGTACCCGGATCTCGCGCGCAATCACACCCGGGGCTTGTCCCCAGGGTGTGATCTGTGCACAGGCCGGCCCGGCGCGGCCCGAGAAAACGGGCCACCACCTGCGGTTCACCACCTCACAGACTGCGGGCGATGATCTCCTTCATGATCTCGTTGGTGCCCGCGTAGATCATCTGCACCCGACTGTCGACCCACATCCGCGAGATCGGGTACTCGGCCATGTAGCCGTAGCCGCCGTGCAGTTGCAGGCATTCGCTGGCCACCGACAGCGCGCGGTCGGTGGTCCACCACTTGGCCATCGCGACGGTGGGGATGTCGAGTTCGCCGTTGATGTGCTTGACGATGCAGTCGTCGGTGAAGACCCGCGCCACGCGGGCCTCGGTGGCGACCTCGGCGAGTTTGAACTTGGTGTTCTGGAAACCGAAGACGGTGCGCCCGAACGCCTCGCGCTCTTTGGTGTAGCGCAGGGTGTGTTCCAGGGCGGCCTCCATGCCCGCCACCGAACCGACGGCGATGATCAGCCGTTCCTGCGGCAACTGCTGCATGAGCTGGACGAAGCCCTGGCCCTCGGCGTCGCCGAGCAGGTTGGCCACCGGGACGCGCACGTCCTCGAAGAACAGTTCGGAGGTGTCCTGGCCCTTCTGGCCGATCTTGTCCAGCACGCGACCGCGGCGGAAGCCGGGGCGGTCGGCCTCGACCAGCACCAGGCTGATGCCCGCCGCGCCCTGGGTGCTGTCGGTCTTGGCGACGACGATGATCAGGTCGGCCTGCGCGCCGTTGGTGATGAAGGTCTTGGAGCCGTTGACGACGTAGTCCTCGCCGTCGCGCACCGCTTTGGTCTTGACGTTCTGCAGGTCCGATCCGGTGCCGGGTTCGGTCATCGCGATCGCGCCGACGACCTCGCCGGAGGCCATCTTGGGCAGCCAGTGCCGCTTCTGCTCCTCGGTGCCGTAGGCGAGCAGGTAATGGGCGACGATGCCGTTGTGCAGGCTCTGGCCCCACGCGGTGTCCACGACCCGGGCCTGCTCCTCGATCAGGACCGCCTCGTGCGCGAAAGTGCCGCCGCCGCCACCGTATTCCTCGGGGATGGACAGGCACAGCAGGCCGAGTTCGCCCGCCTTGGTCCACAAGTCCCGGTCGACGTGGTGCTGCTGGAGGTAGCGGTCGATGTTGGGGGCGACCTCCTTGTCGTAGAACGCGCGCGCGAGGTCGCGCAGCGCGTCGAGGTCGTCGTTCATCCAGGGCGACCGGTGGGCGGTCATCGAGGCTCCTTCGGCTCGGTCGGGCACGGTCCCGATCCCGGCACATAGTTGTAACTGGGGTTAGCGGGTACAGTGTGTCCCAGTGGGGTCCGGTTGGCAAGGGCTGGGGTGCGGGCGCTCGGGTCGGCTACCGTGACGGCCGTGGCCGAGACTCGCTGGACCGACAACGCCGCCACCAGGCGCTCCGGGACGCGCGGCGGGGACCGTCGGGAAGCGATCCTCGACGCCGCCGTCGCCGCGATCGAGGATTTCGGTCCCGACGCGCTGACCGGGCAGATCGCCGATCGCGCCGGACTCAACCGGCCGCACTTCTACCGGCACTTCGCCAGCAAGGAAGAACTCGACCTGGCCGTGGCGCGGCGCGCGCACGAGGAGTTGACCCGGCGTATCCGCGCGGCGCTCGCGGTGGACGGCACGCCGCTGGACATCATCCGCGCGCCCGTGGCCGAACATGTCGCGTGGGCCGCCGAACATCCGAACCTGTACCGATTCCTGTTGGGGCGCAACTACCGTCGCGGCAACGACGACCCGAGTATCGGCGGCAGCGCCTTCGCCGCGGAGATCTCGGCGGCGGCCTCGCGCTACATTCCCCGCTTCGGCGCGGATCGGGCGGCGGCCGATCGCCTGGTGGTCGCGCTGCTGGGCATGATCGACGCCTCGGTGCGGTGGTGGCTGACCCACCGCGAACCCGACCAGGCTGCGTTGGTGGATCTGCTGGTGGCCGAGTCCTGGCTGCTCATCGACCGTCGCCTGCGCGCGCTGGGTCTGACCCTCGACCCGGAGGCCGCCCTGCCGCGACCGTGATCCGGTGCGCGTTGGGCGGGGCGCGGGTGTAGGCTCCGATATAAGTTCAGACTTATACAAGGAGGTAAGGCCATGGCACTTCTGACCGATCCGCTCGCGGTCGCGGGTCTGGTGACCCGCGAGGTCCGCTCGGGTTCGCGCGCGGGCGACCCGACCAGGATCGCGGTCGCCCGACGCACCTACCCGACCGATCGGGCCGACCTGTGGGCCGCGCTCACCGACCCCGAACGGATCCCGCGCTGGTTCCTCCCCGTCAGCGGCGATCTGCGCCCGGGCGGGCGCTACAGCCTGGAGGGCAACGCCTCCGGCGTGGTCGAACGCTGCGACGCCCCCGAGAGTTTCGCGGTCACCTGGGAGATGGGCCCGCAGATCTCCTGGCTGACCATCACCCTCACGCCGGACGGCGAGGGCACCCGCCTGGAACTGCTGCACGAGGCGCCGGTGGACCCGGAGTTCTGGACCCGGTACGGTCCCGGCGCGGTCGGCGTCGGCTGGGATCTGGCGCTCATGGGATTGGGTCTGCACCTGGCCTCGGGCGAACCGGTCGACCCCCGCGAAGGCATGGAATTCGCCACCACCGTCGAAGGCATCGCCTTCGTGCGGGCCAGCGCCACGGGGTGGGCCGAGGCCGCCGCGGCCGACGGCGACGACGCGATCGCCGCGCACACCGCCGCCGAGAACACGATCGTGTTCTACACGACCGTGCCGGAGGCGGGCGACGAGTCCTGATGGCGCTCTCGGCGGGCACGGTCTTCGAGGCGCTCGGCGACCCGGTGCGGCGCGGCATCCTCGAGGTGCTCGCGGGCGGTGAGCTGGCCGCGGGCGGGGTTGTCGATGCCGTGCGCGCCCAGGTGGCGATCTCCCAACCCGCGGTCTCCCAACACCTGAAGGTCCTGCGCGAGGCCGGACTGGTGACGGTCAGGGCCGAGGGCTCGCGCCGCCTCTACGCCGTCGATCCGGCGGGCGTGGCGGCGGCGCGCGACTGGCTGGCCGAACTCACCCATCCGGTCCAGCAGTTCGCCCAACCGCTGGACGCGCTCGCCACCGAGGTCGCGCGTGGCCGGCGCGCCCGGCGCACGGGGCAGACCCCGGACGCCGGACAGGTGGGCGAGCGGCGGCTCGGTTAGCGCGGCGTCACAGGCGCAGACCCGCCAGCGGGCTGGTGTCGCAGGCGCGATCGGGGGTGATCGTGGTCGGTGTCGTGGAGGGCAGGCCCAGCGAGACCGTGGTGCGGCGGGCGGTGCGGGAGTGGTCCTTGTCCGGCAGCGGACGGTTGGCTCCCGCGCCGACCAGCGCGAGTTCGGCGTTGCCGCGCACGCATTCGGGGTCGGGGCCGTCCAGCGGCAGGCCGGTGAAGAACTTGGCCGCCATGCAGCCGCCGCGGCAGGAGTCGAAGGCCGAGCACTGGGTGCAGGCGCCGCCGGTCTGGGGTTCGCGCAGGCGGGTGAACAGCTCCGAGGAACGCCAGACGGTCTCGAAGCCGCCGGGTGCGCGGACATTGCCCGCCAGGAACTGGTCGTGGATGGCGAACGGGCAGGCGTAGACGTCGCCGACCGGGTCGATCAGGCACACCACGCGACCCGCGCCGCACAGGTTCAATCCCGGCAGCGGCGTCGAGCCGAGGGCGTTGAGATGGAAGAAGGAGTCGCCGGTGAGCACGTTCTCGCCGTTGGCGACCAGCCAGTCGTAGAGGGTGCGCTGCTGATCCAGGGTGGGATGCAGGTCGTGCCAGACATCCGCGCCGCGGCCGGAGGGACGCAGGCGGGTGATGCGCAGTTGCGCGGCGAAACGATCGGCGATGGCCTTGAACTCGTCGAGTTGGGCGACGTTGTGGCGGGTCATCGCGACCGAGATCTTGAAATTCTCGAAACCGGCGTCGGCGAGATTCTGCATGGCCCGCATCGCGGTGTCGAAGGAACCCGCGCCGCGCACCGCGTCGTTGACCTCGGCGGTGGCGCCGTCGATGGAGATCTGCACGTCGACGTAGTCGGTGGCGGCCAGGCGGCGCGCCTTGTCGGGGGTCAGCCGTACGCCGTTGGTCGAGAACTTCACGCCGACACCGTGATCCACGGCGTAGTCGAGCAGTTCCCAGAAATCCGAGCGCACCGTGGGCTCGCCGCCGCCGATGTTGACGTAGAAGACCTGCATCCGCTGCAACTCGTCGATCACCGATTTGCATTCGGCCGTGCTCAGTTCGCGCGGATCGCGGCGGCCGGAGGCGGACAGGCAGTGCGTGCACTGGAGATTGCAGGCGTAGGTCAGCTCCCAGGTCAGGCAGATGGGAGCGTCGAGGCCGTATTCGAAGTGCTCGACGAGTTTCATGGTTTCCCCGTTCTGGTCAGGACGCGGCGCGCAGGTGGATCGTGCCCGAGGCGCACAGCCCGGACAGGGCGTACAGATACCGCGGGTGGTCGGCCGCGGGCACCTCGGCCGCGGTGAGCGCGCTGTGCGCGTCGGGGTGCTCGGCCAGGGCGCGGACCACCGTGACCAGTTGTGGCGTCTTCAGGAAGGACAGTCGGCGGGTCGTGTAGTCGTAGACCAGCGCGCCGAACGGTTCGGGCCGCAACGACACCGACCCCGCCAAGGTGTAGGGCAGGGTCGGGTCGAAGGGGGCGGGGTCAGTAGACACCGCACATGCCGTCGATCGAGACCTCTTCGACGAGGACGTCCGCCTCGACGAGCGCGTCCTCGGCGGTGTCGACCTTCTCGCTGCCGGTCGCGTCACTCATGGCCACTCCTCGCTATGCCATCGGGAAAATGTGATCGTCAGCATAATGGCATCGAGTGACAAAATGGAAGAGCGGCGGCGCAAGCCACGGCCAAGCGGGCCGCAAGTAATGGGGCGCACGGTGATCGCACCGCGGGCATCCGGCCCGCCGCCCACCAGGAGTCACCGTGACCGAGTCCGCCACCCGGGCCGCCGCCCGCCCCGACGTCACCATGATGCGCATCGCGCACCGCGCGATGATCCACGACGCCGCCCGCTTCGCCGCGCTCACCGCTCAGGTCGCCGCGGGTGCGCCGTGCCCGCCCGCCCGCGCCGCCGCCATCGCCGAATACCTGAACCTGCTCTGCGATTCGATCCACCACCACCACACCGTCGAGGACGAGCACATGTGGCCGATCCTGCTCGCGGCGGCCGGTCTGGCGATCGTGGTCGACGAACTCGAGGACGACCACGTCCAACTCGACGCCCTGCTGCACACGCTGCGTGAACGGGCGAACGCGCTCGGCGCGCCGCACGCCGACCCGGCCTCGGTCGCCGCCGCCCTCACCGAGACCCTCGACGCCCTCGCCGCACTGCTGCGCGAGCACATCGCCGAGGAGGAACGCGTGGTGTTCCCGGTGGTGGATCGCTATGTGCGCGTGACGGACTGGGCTCGGGTGGAGAAAGCCGCGAAGAAGGGCGGCAAGCTGAGCTTCGAAGCGCCGCGCATCGCGCGCCACGCCGACGACGTCGAACGGGCCCGGTTGCTCGCCGAGGCCGGGCCGGTGATCCGGGCGCTGCTCGGCCTGATGACGCGCCGATTCGACAAGCGCGAGGCGCGTATCGCGGGATGAGGCGCGGGCGCTCAGCGAGGGTCGAGTGCCGTGAGCCCGCGCGCCACCGCGGCGGTGACCTGCGCGGCCCGCGCGCGGTGGTCGGCGGCCGCGGCGTCCTCGCCCAGGAGTTCGGCGAGGTCGGCCAGCAGGTCGTCGATCGGCCCGAGGGCCACCGAGGCGGAATCGAGTCCGGCCACCGCCCCCGAACGGGGGAGCAGTTCGGCGTAGAGCGCGCCGGCCTGCTCGCGCATTCCGAGCCGGACCAGCGCGCGAGCGCGGAAGGCCGAACTCGCGGTCCAGTAGAAGTCGCGGCCCACCCGGTGCCCGGCTTCGGCCACCGCGCGCGCCGCGTCGGTCCGCCCCGCGTCGAGCAGGGCGACCGCGTACATCCAGGCCACCGTGTGCGGCGTCGTCCGGTAGCGCAGGGCCAGCGGTTCGACCAGGTGGGCCAGCGAGCCCCGGAACCAGCCCACGATCATCTCGCCGACCAGGCCGAGTTCCGCGCCGTTGGCCAGACCGGCGGCGGTGAGTCCGGCGGCCAGTCGCGCGTAGCCGGCCTCCGCGCGGTCCAGGTCGCCGCGCAGCACGTCCAGCACCGCGTCGAAGGCCGAGAGCACCACCACCAACTCCCCGAGGCGTCCGCTCGAGGCGGTGTCCAGCGCGCGGCCAACCTCCGCCGCGGCGGCGGGCAGATCGGTGCGGCCCAGATGGGCCAGGAACCGGTAGTAGTGCGCGGCGGCCAGATGCGCGGTCAGACCCGACGCCTCGGCCGCGCGCAGGTAGCGCTCGGTCAGCTCGAACAGCCGCTCGTGCAGGTCGGGGCCGAGGGCGACGAAGACCAGCGCGTTCAGGGCGGCGCAGGTCAGTTCGGCGTCGACGTCGGACAGATCGGCCACCAGGTCCACGGCCTGTTCGGCGCACGCGAGCGCGAAAGCGTCGTCGTGGCCCTCGAACTCGAAGACGGCCGTGACCAGCAGGCGCACCCGATCGGCACCGTCCGCTCCCGGCAGCGCCGCGCGCACCGCCTCCGTCATCTGCGGATCGGCCGAGCGCTGTTCGCGAGTGGTCCAGATGCGCGGGGTGCGCCAAGAGGTCGCCGCCTCCAGGATCGCCGCCGGGTCGCCGTCGCGCTGGGCCGCGGCCAGCGCCCGCCCGCGCACCGCCCTGGCCTGGGCCACCTCGCCGCGATGGGCGAGCGCTGTCACCAGCGCGCACCGCGCCGCGCGCAGTCCGTCGCGCTCGCGGGGCGCGGCCTCGGATTCCGCGTGACCCGCGCCTTCGCGCAGGTCGACCGCCGCCTGCCACAGCGGCGCGGAGTCGGCGCGCAATCCCGCCTCGAAGCGGGCGCGCGCGGCGGCCTCGATCAGGTCCAGCGCGTGCCCGACGGTGGCGGGACTCGCGCCGTGCTCGGCGTGGAAAGCGAGTTCGTCGAGGTCGGGGTGGGGGTGCGACTCCAGCAGGCACAGTGTGCGCCAGTGCATCCGCTGCCTGCGCAGACGCGGAATGCTGTGGTAGACGGCGTCGCGGACCAGCACGTGCCGGAACTCCACCCGGTCGGCGTCGGCCCGCAGCAGTCCGGCGACCACCGCGGTGTCCACGGCGTCGAGCAGTTCGTCCTCGCCCGCCGCCGCGTTCGCCCACAGCGCCAGCAGGGTGTCGATATCGGCCCCGCGTCCGCAGACCGACAGCAGGCGCAGCATCCGGCCGACCTCGGCGGGCAGCCGGTCCGCGCGGCGCAGCAGCACCTCGCGGATACCGTCGGGCATGGAGGTCAACGCGTCGCGGATGCCGTGCGAGGCGATCCATTTCGCCAGTTCTCCGACGAACAGCGGATTGCCCTCGGTGCGGGCGCGCAGCACCTCGACGGTGTCGGCGTCCAGGTCGCCGAGTCCGGCCGCCGCCGCCACTTGGCGGATCCCCTCGTCGGACAACCCGGCCAACTCCACCCGGTCGGCGGTCGTCGCGACCAGCGCCGCGGCGGTCGCCGCGAGTTCCGCGCCCGCCTCCGAGGGGCGGAAGGCACCGACCACCAGCACGGGCAGTTCCCGCATCCAGGCGATCGTCTGGCGCAGCACCTGGAGGGTGGCGCTGTCGGCGCGGTGCACGTCGTCCACGACCAGCAGGACGCCGTCGCGGTGGCCGCGGCAGGCGGCGACGACGGCGCGGGCGATCTCGAACGGGTCGTCCACCTCGGACCCGACGCCCAGTCCGCCCAGCAGTTCCCGCCACGCCCACGCCGCGGGCGCGCCGTCGACCTCGGGACAGTGCGCCACCGCGACCCGCCACCCGCGCGCGGTCAGCCGCGCCGCCACGGTCTCGGCGAAGGTGGTCTTGCCGCCGCCCGCCTCGGCGACCACCCACACCAGGCGCAGTCCGGAGTCGCGCACGGTCTGCGCGACCCGCGTCAGTCGCGCCGATTCGCTTTCGCGGCCCGCGAATTCGCGACGTTCGGCGACCGGTTCCGGCGCGGCGGGCCGCGGCTCGCTCGCCGGGGCGGGCGCGAGGGTCAGCGCGGGGGAGTGCGCGAGGATGTCGGTCTCCAGTCCGCGCACCGCGGGCCCCGGGTCGACGCCCAGTTCCTCGGACAGGTGCGCGCGCAGGGTCCGCAGCGTGGCCAGCGCGTCGGCCTGACGGCCGAGCCGGTACTGCGCCAGGGCCAGCAACCGGAACAGTTCCTCGCGCGCCGGATGCCGCGCGCATTCGGCGGGCAGTAGGTCGGCGACCCGCTGCGCCTCGCCGTCGGCCAGCGCCGCGGCGGCGCGTCGCTCGACCGCGGACAGTCGCAGCGCGTGCAGGCGCGACACCTCGGTCTCGGCCCACTGTTCGTCGGTGTAGGCGCCGAACGGGTCACCGCGCCACAGGTCCAGCGCCCGGTCCAGGCTCCGGCCGTCCGCGGCCCCGCCGGCGAGCAGGGCGTCGAATTCCCACACGTCGACCGCCTCGGGCGGCAGGCGCAGCGCGTAGCCGGGCGCTTCGCTGACCAGCAGGCGCGGCGGCGTGCGCGGCGCGCGGTCGGGTTCGAGGAAGCGGCGCAGATTCGACACGTGGACCTGCAACGCCGCCAACGCCTTCGGCGGCGGCTCACCGCGCCACAGGTCCTCGATCAGCCGGTCGGTGGACACCACCCGCCCGCCCGCCGCGACCAAGCGCACCAGCAGCGCGAGTTGCCGACCCGATCCGACCTCGGCCGCGGTGTCGGCCGAGGCGACCCGTACCGGTCCCAGCACCGAGATCCGCACGCCCGTCACCGCCACCCGCCTCTCCGCGTCCACGCCCGCCCCGGACGGGCGGTTCGACACCGCCCACATGATCGCTCGAGAACCGCGCGGCCGCGCTGTCGAGGGTCGACCGGACCGCTCAGGGCTCGATGAGGCCCGCTACGGCATCGTGGTCACCGCGTTCAGCGCCACACTGGCCTGGCTCTACGTGTGGCTGCGCTACTTCCAGCTCACCACCATCCGGTGATCGCCCCCATCTGGCGACCCAGTTCCGGTGCGAGCGAACGGGCGTAGCTGGCCGTCAGGTGGTGTTCGTCGCGGTAGATCAGCACATTGCCCTCGGCCACCCAGCACCGGTCGGGGCGGCACAGCGAATCCGACAGGTCCAGCGGGTAGACGTTCGGGTAGCCGGAGACGACGTCCAGCGCCGGGTTGATCGGGTCCAGCAGCAGACTCCGGTCCAGGCCGCAACTGTGCGGGGTGCCGTGGCTGCCCAGGCAGTCCACGGCGCGGTAGAGCACGCCGTCGCGCCGCAGTCGCGGTGTGTCGCGCATCGCCAGCACCTTCAGACCCCGATCCGACAGCGCCGCCCACACATCGGGGAATTCGCGCGGCACCTCGTCACCGGGCGCCTCGGTCCGGTAGTAGGTGCCGAGGGTGAACACCCAGTCGGGCCGGGTGCGGCCGAGCAGATCGATGACCTCGGTCGACCACTCCCGGCATTCCGGGAAAGGGGAGTGGTAGTAGGAGGGTTCGTCCACCAGCGTCAGCGGGCACGCCTCCTTCAGGTAGGTGACGATCCGCAGCCCGTGCTGGGCGGCGAGCACCTGGAAGGCGGGCAGCCAGTGCTCGGAATGCGAGCCGCCGACCACCGCGATCGTGCGGGTCGCCGCCGGATCGCCGTACACGCAGGAACGCACCTCGCGGTCGGGGCTGATGCAGCCGTCGAGGGTGGGCGCGGGGGCGTCGTGCCAGCCCTCGAGCACGTTGGGCCGCATCGGCGCGGACGCGAAGGCCACGCCCGGCACCAGCGCCGCCGCGCCCGGATACCGGGAGACCTGCAGCGGTGGCGGCGGTTTCGGCGGGTTCAGCCGCAGACTGGCCTGCCAGCCGACCGCCGCACCCAGCACCGCCGCACCCGTGAGGCAGACCGCGGGCGTCAGCGCGAACCGCGTCAGCAGTTCGCGGGCACGGGTGCGCTCGAGGGAGGCGTACCGCAGGGGGGACTCCACGTAGCGCTCGGTGAAGTAGGCCAACACCAAGGCCGCGGCGATGACGATCAGGCCGTCGGTCAACCCGGCGGCCGGCCGGCCGTATTCGGCCAGGTAGAAGATCAGGATCGGCCAGTGCCACAGGTAGAACGAGTAGGCGATCGCGCCGAGACCGGTGCACGGCCGGGTCGCCAGCACGCGGTTGACCCACGGCCTGCGCGCGGCGTCGGTGTTCATCCCCGACAGGATCAGCGCCGCCGCCGCAGCCACCGGGTAAAGCGCGGGCGGACCGGGGAACTCGTTGGCCCCGTCTATGAGGACGCCGCAGGTCAGCACACCGAAGATGCCCAGCACCGCCAGCAGGACGCGCAACGGGTTGGCCACCCGCACCAGGGGCGCGACCACCGCGAGCAGCGCGCCCGCGAGCAGTTCCCACAGGCGCGCGCCGCTGTCGTAGTAGGTCCACGGCTGGTGGCGTTCCGCGCCGTCGGCGGCATACCAGAACGACAGCGCCGCCGCGCCGACCAGCAGCACGGCCAGCGCGACCCGGTCCGTGCGCGGCGCGACTCGCCGCGCGGCGAAGGCCCACAGCGCGATCACCGCCAGCATGGCCAGATAGAACTGCCCCTGCACCGACATCGACCACAGGTGCTGCAACGGGCTCACCGAGGGATTCGGGGCCAGGTAGTCCAGTTCGGCGTTGGCCAGATACCAGTTCTGGAAGTACAGCGCCGAGGCCAGCGTCTGCGCGGACAGGTCGCCCCACTGGGTGAACGGGCGCACCGCCACCGTGGTCACCACCACCGCGGCCAACACCACGATCAGGGCGGGGGCGAGCCTGCGGGCGGTGCGGCGCAGCGTGGCGGCGATGCCCAAGCCTTCCGGCCCGCCCGCCCGCCGCAGCGCCATCGCGGTGAAGAAGTAGCCCGACAGCACCAGGAAGACGTCGACGCCGCCGGAGACCCGGCCCATCCAGACGTGGAAGCCGACGACCAGCGCGATCGCGATGCCGCGTAATCCGTCCAGGTCGTGCCGGTATTCCGGATTCGCCCCGGCGCTTCGCCCGACCGGTTCGGCGCTGGTGCGCCCCGTCGGCCCACCCGTCGCCCGACGCACGGTCGCGTCCGGTGGCACCGGCACTACGTTGCTCCTCTCGCGGTGTACTGCGGCGCCGCCGGACCCGTCGCGGGAAGGGCCCGCGGCACCCGTTCCCCGGCAAGCAGTTTCGTCTACCGCGACCTCCGGCGCAGGCAGCACCGATCTCGACTCCGGGCAAACGGATCACGACTGCCGGGTGGTCGAACAGTAAAGATGCCGCAAACCGCCCGTGAGGGCAAACGGCTGTGCCGGAGCTGTTGTCGTCCGCGCAGGTAGCCGGGGATATGCCGGATTCCGCGACGCGGAATCGACGCGCGCGGGCAACGCGAGCGAAATACGGCCGCCCTAGGGTGGACCGCGCCTGTCGCGCAGCCGGTTCGGAGGTGCGGCCGCGCGGCGGGCGCGACTCAGGCCGGTGCGAGCAGCGCGCTGTCGGCGGGCAGCCACATCCCGTGCAGTCCCGCGGGCACCCGGATCGGCAGCCGGACGGAGGCGATCGGCCCCGCGCCGGGGTCCTCGGCGGCCAGTACGTGGAACCAGGAGCTCAGGTCGGTGCGGTCGGTGGCCAGCGTGCCCCAGTACCCGGCCCGCTCGCCCGGCAGGAAGATCGGCTCGCCGACGGCCAGGTCGCCCGCGTTCCACCAGGTCTCGCGGCCGGTGACGGAATCGAGGAACAGCAGCGCATCCTTGGCCGCGCCGGGCCCGGAGGACCCGGCGGTGGCGATGACGCTGTGCCGCCCGGTCAACTCGCGGTCGTCGACGCGCGGGAACTCCACCGGATGGACGGCCAGATCGGTCCGGGTGATCCCTCCGTCGCGGGGATCGATGACCGCGCGCACCAGGGCGCCGCGCTGCGGGGTGGCCACCTTCGCCAGACCGCTCGGATACGCCCACTGGACGTAGTCGACCACCACCGTGCCGTCGGCCTCGTCGTAGGCGTTCGCGAAATGCCACACCCAGAACGTGTCGGTCTCGGCCCAGCGCACCGCGGAGCCGTCGCGGGGGATCAGCGCGATCCTGGTGCCCGCCGCGGGCCGCCAGTCCAGCAGCGATCCGCCGCGCAACAGGCCGGGGATGTCGAAGACCAGCGGGCACAGGAACAGCACGATGTAGCGCGCGGTCAACGCCATATCGTGCACCATGACCGGTTCGTCGACGCCCTCGACCGGGGTGGGGGCGCGGCGCGCGGTCCCGTCCGGCCCGACCACCGACCAGGCCAGGTAGGGGGCATCGAGGCGGTAGGTGAACAGCACGAGGTCGCCGGTGACGGGATCGAGTTTCGGGTGCGCGGTGCTGCCCAGCGCCATCGCCCCGTCGCAATCCTCGCGCGCGAGGGTGGCCAGGTCGGCCGGGTCGAGCCGGTAGGGCAGATCGCTCTCGGCCATCGCCAACAGCCGCCCGCCGTGCGCGACGACGTTGATGTCGGGCAGTTGTCTGCTGGTGCCCGCGAGGTCGGGCCCGACGATCTCCGGGCCGGGCGTGTACGGGTCGGTGATACCGGCCCACAGCGCGTGTCCCGCGCGTTCCTCGGCAAGCACCATGGGCGTGCGCACGAACCGGTTGGTGTAGGCGGCGCGTCCGCCCTCGAGGCGCAGTCGATGCACCATCGCGTCCCCGTCGAGCGGGTAGACGTAGCTGCCGATCGGGTCGAAGCGCGGATTCGGACCGTTGCGGAAGTACGTTCCGCGCAGATCGGCGGGCAGTTCGCCCACGATCGGCAGGTCGTCCACCTCGACCTCGCGCCGCTGGGGCGCGAACACGCCGGTCAGATGGGTGTGACCGGTCAGGTCGACGGGTGCGGGCGCGGTCGGTGCTGCCATGGGGACTCCTCGGGCGGAGGGCGTCTTACCCGTTCCACGATGCCGGCCCGCCGTGCGTCGCGCAGCCGCCTCCGCACGACGGAGCAGGCCCGTGGTGTCGGGCGCGGTGTGCCGGGCGGATGCGGAAGGGGGTGCGGCGGCTGTCGAGCGGGGACGGTGCGCCGTTTGCGACGGGTTGTCCGGCCTGGCTCGGCCGGACGTCGTCGGGGTGGTCGTCTCAGGCGGCCAGTGCCGGCCGCAGGACGAACTCGTCGGCCAGGATGCCGCTGCGGAAGGCGGCGATCTCGGCGTGGTCGAACAGCAGTTCCACCCCCGGAACGGGCTGTCCGGACCCGGCGCGCAGGGCGTACATGCCGTCGGCGCGCCGGGTCAGGGCCAGGTGGGCGGTCGCGGTGCGGCCGGCGCGCACCGCGTGCTGGAAGTCGTCGAACTGGTCGTCGGTGAGCACGATGAGTTGCTCGTGGGGGACGCGCCCGGTGGGGTCGGGCATCTTGTCGTCGCGTATGGCGGTGAACCCGTCCACGCGTGCGATCGTGACGCAGTTCTGGCTGGGCGAGCTTGCCGAGGCTTTCTTGAATTCACTCAGGGCGAACTCCGGCAGCTGCTGCATGGTCGTTCCTTTCCGGCGGGTGGAGCGAGCGGATCAGCGTTAGCTGCCCTGATCCGCCGTGGTCGGCTTTCGGCCGATAGCTGCGAAGTTACAGCGGCGCGCGGGATCCTGCGGATCCACGGTGCCCTCGGCGTCGGGACGCCAGTCCGGCGCGTACACCACACCCGGCTCGACCAGCTCGAATCCCGTGAAGAAGGCGGTGAATTCGGCGCGGCTGCGCGAGGTGATCGGATCGGCGCTCTGCTTGTACATGGTGTTGGCCTCGATGAGTTTGTCGAGGATGGCGGGGTCGGCCTCCGACATCGAGGCGTGCGTCATCGCCAGGTAGCTGTCCGCGGGCAGGCGGTCGCGCAGGCGCGCGATGATCGTGGCCGGATCGTCCTCGTCGGACAGGAACGGCAGCACGCTGACGATGAGCAGCCCGATCGGCTGGGAGAAGTCCAGCAGTCGGTTGGTCTCGGGGTGGTCCAGGATGTGGCCGGGCGCCCGCAGGTCGCCCTCGATGACCGCGGTGCTGTCCAGGGCGTCCTGGGCGGCCAGCAGTTCGTGGGCGCGGTCGACGGCCTCGAGGTCGAGGTCGACGTAGACCACTTTGGCCTCGGGGGCGATGTCGCGGATGACGTCGTGGGTGTTGCCGCCGGTGGGCAGGCCCGAGCCGATGTCGAGGAACTGCCGGATGCCCTGCTCGGCCATGAAGGTGATGGCCCGGCGCAGGAATTTGCGGTTGTGGTGGGCCCATTCGTCGGCCCACGGCACCAACTCGAACATCTTCTCGGCGAAGACGGCGTCGGAGTCGAAGATGGGTTCGCTGGTCAGGTAGTAGTGGTAGAGGCGCGCGCTGGACGGTACGCGCGGGTCCGTCTCCCGTGGGACGAATTCCTCGGCCATCGAATGCTCCTGTGTCGCTTGCTGATCGGTCGTGCTGAGAGGTTCGGGGCGGTTCACGGTCGGGTCCTGCGGCGGAAGGAGCGCGCGACGGTCTCGCAGAACTCCCGGGAGTCGCCGGGGCTCAGTGCGGCGGCGGTCAGTCGTGACCACACCGTCTCGCGGGCGGCGATGTCGGCCTTGTCGTCGCTGTAGCGCAGTGCGCCTTGGTATTCGCTGACCACGATGTCCAGGTCGCCCGCCGCGCCGGGGGAGGGGACCCGGATCATCGAGAACCGGTCCTCCATGCCCGCCCCGTGCACGCGAACGGCGAAGGGCAGCACCTGGATCTGTAAGTTCGGCCGCAGGGACAGTTCTTGGAGGTGTTCGAGTTGTTCGAGCATCCCGGCGCGCGGGGCGTGTTCGCGGCGCAGGCAGGATTCGGACAGGATCGCGTGGTACATCAGCGGGCTGCCGGGTTTGGTGAGCACTTCCTGGCGGGCCAGGCGCGCCTGCACCTCCTCCTCGGCGGTGACGTCGACGCGGGCGCTGGGCGAGGCGACGTCGACCTCGTGCAGACCCCTGATGTAGGAAGCGGATTGGAGCAGGCCGGGCACGATCTCGGATTCGGTGACCCGGATCAGGCCCGCGTGATCCTCGAGGTCGACCAGCAGGCGCAGGTTGTCACCGTAGGCGCGGCGCACACCGGTGTCCCAGTAGCCGCGTTTGTGGTTGTCACGGCGTAGCTCTCGGAGTTTGTCGAGGTAGTCGGGATCGTCGAAGCCGAGCCGGGCGGCTAGTAGCTCGAGATCCCCTACGGTGATCGCGCCCACTCCGTTGACCAGGCCGGCGATCCGGCTCTGTGTGGTCTCGATGAGTTTCGCGGCTTCGGCCTGGCTGATGCCCGCCGAACCGATCATGTGCGCGATCTCTCGTCCGAGCAGCAGTTTTCGTGCCGTGCGCAACGGTGCTCCCATGGCGCTCAGACTATCCCGGCGCCTCGATGCACAGGTTTCACTATGCCTATCTCTCTATGCGGATCCCGCTATACCAAATCATGATTATCAAGCTATGATCTGATTCGTTGACGATATCACCACACGATGCGTGGAGTACACGGATCACAGTGTTTTCTCCCTACTGCTTCAAGAGGTCTCGGGTGACAGCCAGCGTGCGCACACAGCCACCGCACCGCGTAACCGAGGCGCACGGCGCGCCCCGGCGACGAGCGAAAGGGACGGCCGCCGGATACGCGGGCTGTCCGGAAACCGGTGAACAGCGCTGGCGGCACTACGGTCGGATGGACCTGCCCGTCGAATACGACCGGGTGACCGGCCGCATCCTGCTCGACGGCGGCGACGCGCGGATCTGCACGCTGGTGATGCCGTCCTGGCTCGGTGTCCGCGTGGTCATGAGCGGCGTCGCGCCCGGCGGGCCGGTCGTCTACCACGAGCCGTCGCGGACCTGCGCGTTCCTCACCGGCCCGCCCCGTTGGGCCGACCACCTGTGCGTGGACGCCTCGACCGGACTGGGGCTCGGCATCGGCGGGGTCTGCGTCCTACCCTCGCCCGCGGACGAGGTCCACGAGGTCCGTCGGTGGCTCATCCCGCCGAGGGACGGGTATGTTCCCCCCATGCATCTGGTCCTGTCCGCGGTCCGCGGGGCGTATCGATGAGCGGGTCCCGCCTCGGTCGACCACGTGGCGCCTGCGCCGCCGACGGCGACCCGGTCGGCGGACTGCTGTCCCCCCGGGAACTGATCGCCGCGATCGCCGGACATATCGAAGGTCTGTCACCCCTGGTCGAATGGGCCAGAGAGCTGGGCGATCTGCACGCCAGCCTGCTGTCGGGCGACCCGCGCCGCCGCCCCGAGGGCTTCGACGAGGCCCTCGCCCGCCGCGAGATCGACCGGATCATCGCCGACATCGACCGCTGGGCACTGGGGCGACTACCCAGCAGTCCCGAGGCTCCCAGCTACCCCGACACCCTCGGTCAGGTGGTCAGCCACGTCGCCGAGACCTTCGCCACCGCCTGGTGGACGGTCCGCCACAGCGACGACGAGGAGGTCAGGCACCTGGCCTGGACCCGCCTCGGCGAGATCCGCGAGGGCTACGCCGAATTGATCGCCGACCTCGGGGCCAAGCGGGTGCGGCTGCCCGCCGCGGTGGAATCGTTGGTGCGCGCCATTCCCGCGCCGCAGGCCGAGCGCGAACGGACGGTGCGCGAGACCGCGCCCACCTCGCACTGATTCTCCGCGGGCGGACCCCGTCGGCCGTGTTCGACCCGGGTTGTACCCTGGGAGCCCTAGCGCGTCTGTTCTTCCCGCGTGGTTCGTGTGCTCGTGCATCCAGCAAACGTTCGAAGGGGGCAACAACGTATGTCGAATTCCTCGCAACCCCAGCATCTCCGGCTCGACGACGGCAGG
The DNA here is from genome assembly GCF_000308695.1 of Nocardia takedensis NBRC 100417. Taxonomy (GTDB): domain Bacteria; phylum Actinomycetota; class Actinomycetes; order Mycobacteriales; family Mycobacteriaceae; genus Nocardia; species Nocardia takedensis. The sequence goes on from NZ_BAGG01000052.1 coordinate 46,416, forward strand.
ACGGTGGCGTGCACCAGTCCGGCCGAGGCGCGCATGCTGTGGAACGAGATGTCCGTCGACGGGTTCTACCGCCGCGCCGCCGCGCAGTTGCGGTCCGGGGATGTCGTCCTCGACATCGGGGCCAACATCGGTCTGTCGGCGATGATGTTCGCCGACATCTGTCCCGGCGCCACCGTCATCGCCGCGGAACCCGCGCCGATGACCTACGACTGCCTGGCGCACAACGCCGCCGCCCACGTCGTCAACTGCATTCCGCTGCGTACCGCGGTCGGCGCCGAACGCGGCACCCGCGCCTTCACCTGGTACCCGCGCGCCACCGCCAACTCCGGCTTCTACGCCGACCGCGGCGCCGACGACGAGGCGACCAGGATCTTCCTGCGCAACAGTGGGCTCGACGAGGAGGCCATCGACCTCATCACCGAGGGCCTGCACGACGAAGGTCAGCAGATGGACGTGGAGGTCACCACCGTCTCCGACATCCTCAGCGAACACGCGGCGCACAGTCCGATCGGCGTGCTCAAGGTCGACGTGGAGAGAGCGGAACTCGAAGTCCTGCACGGCATCCGGGATTCGGACTGGCCGCGCATCCGCACGGTGGTCGCCGAGGTGCACGACACCGACGGCCGCCTCGCGCAGTTCTGCGACCTGCTGCGCGCGCACGGGCTCGAACCGGTCACCCGGCAGGACGCGGCGCTGGACGGCACCGAACTGCACGAAGTGATGGCCACGCGCTGACCGCCGTTCCTGCCGCGCTCGGGGCGCGGCAGGAAGTCGGGCGCTCCTAGGCCGCGGTGCCGCGGCCCTCGAGTTCGTCGAGCCGGGCCAGAATCTCGGCCAGCGCGTCGACCACGGTGCGTCCGCCGAGTTGCGGCCAGCCGTTGTACTGGCCCGCGTCGCGCTGGAACAGGCCGCACAGTTGTTCGCGGATGTCCTTGACGTCACTGCCGATCGGTCCGCAGAACCCCGCGACGAAGTCCTGGATCTGCTTGACCTCTGCTGCGCTCATCGGTGCGTCCCTTCCCTCGATGATGGCCTGCACGTCGCGACGGAACGCGTTCATGTCGATGCCGGCCGGGTCGATCTTGCCTTCGGTGCTGTACTCGCGGTGCGCGACGCAATCGTGGGAGCCGCGCCCGATCCGCCGCAGGATCGCCGCGCAGCCGCGCTTGTAGGCGTCGATCTGCACCGGCGTCCAATCGGAACCGTCGCCGCGCGAGACGGCCTCGATCCCGACGACGTGGTAGTTGGCGTTGTTCGTCGGCCACCCCGGCCAGCGCCCGCGCCCCGCGTGCCAGGACACGCCCGCGGCGATCACCCGGTAGGCGCCGTCGCGCTCGAGCACGAGTTGGGCCAGCGGCCCGGCCAGATCCGGGCGGCCGTACTGCACGATCCGCCAGTCGTCGGGCCCGCCGCCGCCGGTATGGTGACACAGCACCCCGCGGATATCGGCGAAATCACCGTGTCCGCGCTCGCGCCAGCCGGAATGTTCGATGACGTCGAGTCCCTCGGCGCGCAAGACGTCGGCCAGCCAGATCGGATCTCCTGTCCACGACATGATTCCTCCTCGAACCGAGACCGGGGCGGACATCTGTCCGCTTCCGGTGATCTGCAACAAGATTCGGATCAGCGCACACGAACGAGCGATACAGGGTCGAGTGAGACGACTTCGAGGTGTCCTGCGGAAAGGGCAACCCGAAAACCCCTGTTCCACCAGAGTGCCCTACCGCGCGACCCCGTGGGGGACTCCCGAGCAATTGCCCGGAGATGTTGCCGGGCAACGGTATCCGCGCCTACAATCCGCCGCCGCGGGTGCGCCGTTCCGGTGCCGCGCACCGCGCACGATCCCATTCTCTTTTGTCCGGAAGATCGCCACGGGCGAGCGGAGGTGCCGCTCAGCGACCCATCCCGCGATCGTGTGGACCACGGGGAGCGCGGATTTCGGCGGCTCGGCGCGTCGCGTGCGGCGGCGTGTCTCAACCGGCGGCCGACGGGTGCGCGTCGTGTCCGCGACGGGTCGGCGTGCCGAGACCGTGTCCGAATATGTCAATGCCCGTGGACGGCCGACCTCGGTGTTTCCGGCCGGCCCGCGCGCTCGGCGGCGCTCCCGCTAACGCCCCGACCTCACCCGATGTCGACCAGCAGGTGCCGCGGCCCGCGCAGCACCGGATTCGGCCGATACGGCGGCGGGTCCTGCACCAGACGGAGATTCGGCAGGCGGCGGATGACCTCCGCGATCGCCATCTGCCCTTCGAGTCGGGCCAGCGGCGCGCCGAAACAACTGTGCACCCCGCCGCCCAGACCCAGGTGCCGGATGTCGGGGCGGTCGGGCACGAACCGGTCGGGGTCCTCGAAACGGTGCGGATCGCGATTGCCCGCCGCCACGGCCAGGATCAACTGCGAACCCTTCGGGATCGTCGTCCCGTCGATCTCGATATCGGCGATCGGGGTCCGGTTCGGGATCATCTGCACCGGCGGCTCGAAGCGCAGCAACTCCTCCACCGCCATCGGCATCAGGGCGGGATCGGCGGCGAGGCGGCCCAACAGATCCGGGTCGCGCAGCAGGGTGAGCAGACCGTTGGTGATCAGGTTGACGGTGGTTTCGTGACCGGCGATGAACAGCAGGATCGCGTTGACGATCAACTCCGGCAACGTCAACCGGCCCTCGGGCCCGTCGTCGGCGGACAGCCCGGTGAGCAGGTCCTCGCGCGGGTCGTGCTCGCGTTCGGCGATCAGACCGGCCATGTACTGCGCCATCTCCCGTTGCGCCGCTTCGGCTCCGGTCTGCCCGGTCGGGTCGATCGCGGCCACCAGCGCGTCCGCCCAGAGGTGGAACCGCGGTTCGTCCTCGCGCGGCACGCCGAGCAGGCGGCAGATCACCGTCACGGGAAAGGGGTAGGCGAAATCGTCGACCAGGTCGACGCGGTCACGGTCGAGCAGATCGTCCACCAGCGAGGTGACGATCGCGCGCAGTTCCGAGCGCATCCCGTCCACCCGGTCGGGTGAATGCGGCGGCCCGAACGGGCGGGTCACCAGTCGCCGCAGTCGGTCGTGCTCGGGCGGGTCGAGGCGGATGAACGGCAGCATGCCCGCGCCGAGCGGGCTGCCCTCGGGTTCGGGGACCGCGTCCGCGGCGTCGGTGCGGTGACGGCGATCCGAGCTGACGCGCGGGTCGTGCAGCAGCGCGTACACGTCGTGGTAGTTGCCGACCAGGTAGGCGCCGGTGTCCTGACGCAGCACCCGTGCCGTGCGGGCCTCGGCCCACAGCGGATACGGGTCGGGGCGGTTGGCCGGGTCCATGATCCGGCGCAGCAGGTCGTCCGAACTCACGACACCGCCTCCCGCATCGCGACCCGCGCCATCGTGCGGTCGGCGGGCAGATAGCCGGTCAGCGCGACCGTCGGGCCGTGGCTCAGGCCGCGGGGATCACGCCAGGTCACCGGATAAACCCGCGTGTCCGTCGGCGGATCGACCACGCCGAACTCGGGCGGGAAGGGGGCCGCCGACTCGATCAGCCCGCGATAGAAATCCATCCACTTGCCCTGATCGAAGGCGACCGCCGCCGTCACCCGGCCGCGGTGGCCGTAGGTGGCCACGAAGCGGCGTTCGGCCAACGATCCCTGGGTGATGGTCACCTGGTCGGCGTAGGTCGGGATGCCCACGGATTTGATGTTGAGCCCGAACTGGCTCGACCAGAACGCGGGCACCTCCAGGTGGGCGCGGCGCACCCGGCCCGCGTGCAGCATGTTGTGCGCGGCCACTTCGGCCTGGCCGACCGCGTTGCCCCAGTGCTCGAGCGCGATCATCTGGTATTCGTAGAGCGGGTGCGGCGCGCGGGCGACATCGCCCGCGGCGAACACGTGGTCGGTGATCAGGCCGTTGATGTCGAAGACGCGGCACCCGGTGTCGCAGGCGATGCCGCGCGGCCCGGCCGCCAGACCCGAGTCGGCCAGCCATTCGGTGTTGCGGATCGCACCGAGGGCGACCACCACCACGTCCACGTCGATCGGCTCGCCGCGGGACAGGTGCGCTCGCGCGACCCGGCCCTGTCCGTCGCCTTCCAGCCGGGTCACCGAGGTCTCGGTGCGCAGGTCGACGCCGTGTTCGCGGTGCAGTTCGGCCGCGACCCCGCCGATCAGCTCGCCGAGCGCGCCCACCAGCGGCGCGGGTCCGCGTTCGGTCACGGTGACGTCCAACGCCAGTTCCCGGCACACCGAGGCGATCTCGGAACCGGTGAAACCCGCCCCGATCACCAGGACGCGACGGGGACCGCGCGCCAGTGCGCGCGCGAGTCCGTCGGCGTCGTCGCGGGTTCGGACCACGAAGACGTTGTCGAGGGCGGCCTCCTCGGCGTGGGGCCAGCGTCGTGCGCGCACTCCGGTGGCGAGCAGCAGTTGGTCGAATTCGACGCTGTCCGCGCCGTCGAGGTGCACACGGTTGAGGTCGAGGTCCAGTCCGGTGGCCCGCACGCCGAGATGCCAGGTCGCGTCGAGGTCGCCGTCCCCGGGCAGTGCCGTGTGATCGGGCGCGGCCATGCCCAGCAGCACCGCCTTGGACAGCGGCGGTCGGTCGTAGGGGGCGTGCTGTTCCTCGCCGACGATGGTCAGTTCCCCGCGGAAGCCCCCGGCGCGCAAGCAGTGCGCGGCCCGCAGGCCGGCCAGCGACGCCCCGACCACGACGACGCGACTGCCCCGCCGCGCCTCGGCGACCCGGGCGTAGAAGCCGGTCTCGACCTTCACCGCCGACCCGTCCGGTCGAAGGGACCCTCGTCGGTGGTGATCGCGCGCACGGGGCAGGCGGCGGTGGCCTGGCGGACGCGCTCGTGGTCGGCTTCGGCCGGCGTCGCGTCGTAGAGCAGGGCTTCCTCGCCGCGCAGGGTGAACACCTCGGGGGCCAGGAAGGCGCACTGGGCGTAGCCCTGGCAGCGGTTGAGATCGACGACGAGTCGCACGGTTGCTCTCGATTCGGATGGACCGGTAGGACCCGGAGACACGGCCACGCCGCTGTCGTCCACGTGGTGCGCGCCCGCACCCGCCACATGCCGCCCCGACCATACCGTCCGGTCTGTAGCCGCGTGTGCGGATCCGGCAACCGCTTCGTAACGCATCGCAATCCGTCGGCTACACCGGCACAACGATCCCGGAACCTGTGTCCCGGACTGTATACGCAGCTGTACACGGCACCGTATACCGACGATCGACAGGGTGAGACCGCGATGACTCCGCAACGCAGAACCGCAGCGACCGTGCCCCGACCACGGCGGGCCGGGTGGGCGCTGATCACCGCGCTGCTCGCCGTCGCGGCCCTGCTCGCGGGCTGCTCGAACATCGACTCGACCTTCACCCAGCGCGCGGGCGGCGGCGACGGCGACCAGGTCGTGCGCGTCGGCACCCTGCGCGGTCAGCCGCACCTGTTCGCGCCGTTCTTCTGGGACGGCTTCCTGCCCGCGGGCACCGTCGCCGACGTGGTCGTGTTCGACTCCTCGCCCGATGTGAAGAACGCGCTGGTCTCCGGCCAGATCGACGTCGCGGTGATGGGCGTGCCCGCCATGCTCGCCGGCGCGGCCGCCCAGCAGGACGTGCGGTTGGTGGCCGCCTCGGCCGACGGCGGGTCCGCGATCGTCGGCCGACCCGAGATCGCCGACGTGAAAGCGCTGCGCGGCAAGCGCGTCGGCTATCCGGTGGGGTCCTCGCAGGAGGTGCTGCTGCGGTCGACGTTGCGCGCCAACGGCATCGACCCCGACGCCGAGGTGACGCTGGTCAACCTGACCTTCGCCGATATGGCCAACGCCTACGCCAGTGGGCAGATCGACGCGTTCTCCTCGGCCGAACTCGGGCCGTCGGTGGCCAAACAGAAAGGGGCGCACGACATCGTCTCGCCCTACGACACCCCGGTGGGCAAGGTGAACATCGGCCTGGCGACCACCCAGCGGGTCATCGACGCCGACCCGGACCTGGTGCGCCGCGTGGTGGCCGCGCACACCGAGGCCGTGCATCACATGGACACCCACCGCGACGAGTGGCAGCGGCGCGTGGTCGCGGAATTCGGCCTCGATCCGGTGGTCGCCGCCTCCGCCATCGCCAACACCTGGCCACGCGCCGATCTCGCGCCCGGCTACCTCGCCCAGGTCGCCGCCCTGGCCCGGGAGATGGCCCGCCTGGGACAGTTGCCCGCCGCGCCCGAGATGAGCACCTTCGTCGACGACAGCTTCCAGCCGTCGGCGTCCGCCCCGAAGCAGGAGGCCCAGAAGTGACCGTCACCGCCGAAGCGCCCGCCGCCGCGCCGAGCGCGCCCGCGCCCGCCGCGCGTCACCGGAGCGCACCGCTGCGCGCGCGCCTGACCGCCGTGCTCTTCGCGATCGGACTGCCGCTGGTGCTGACCGGGCTGTGGGCGCTGGCGGTGCGGATGCAGTGGAATCTGCCGCTGGGCATCGACATGCGGTTCGTGCCGTCCCCGCTCGAGGTGCTCACCCGGATCGGGGATCTGGCGGTCGGCTCCGACGAGGCGACCAGCGGAACCCTCTGGCGGCACACCGCCGCCAGCGCGCTGCGGGTGCTCAACGGTTTCGTCATCGCCGCCGCGCTGGCCATCCCGCTCGGACTGCTGATGGGCCGGATCCGTTTCGTCGAGCGCGCTTTCGACTCCACGATCAGTCTGCTGCGCCCCATCCCGGTGACCGCGTGGGCGCCGCTGGCGCTGCTGTTGATCGGGTTCGGTGACCGGTCCACGATCTTCCTGATCGTGCTCGCGGCGTTCTTCCCCATCCTGATCAACACCATCGCGGGCGCGTCGGCGGTCTCGCCGCGACTGCTCGAGGCCGCCGCGATGCTCGGCACGCCCGCGTGGAAGGCGTTCTTCACCGTCGTGCTGCCGAGCGCGATGCGCTCGATCACCTCCGGTCTGCGGGTCGGCCTCGGACTGGCCTGGGTGGTGCTGGTGGTCGGCGAGACCGTCGGCATCCGCACCGGCCTCGGCGCGCTGATCACCCAGGCCAGGGATATGAGCCGCACCGACATCGTGGTCGCGGGCATGATCGTCATCGGTCTGGCGGGCCTGGCCTCCGATCGCCTGCTCACCTTGTCGCTGCGCCTGCTCACCCGCGGGCGACCCGGCCTGATCTGACTCGTTCCCCTCTCTCGCAAAGGAATTAGGCATGACAGCCTCCGTAGGGCTCGGCGCGGCCATCACCATCGCCGACCTGGTCAAACAGTTCCCCTCCGACCTGGGGCCGGTCACCGCCGTCGCCGATCTCGATCTCGACATCGCCGCCGGTGAGTTCATCGCGATCGTCGGCGCGAGCGGTTGCGGGAAATCCACGCTGCTGCGCATGCTGGCCGGTTTCGAGACCCCCACCGCCGGTCGGCTGGAAGTCGACGGCGCGGCGGTGCGCGGGCCCGGACCCGATCGCGGCGTGGTCTTCCAGGACTACGGCCTGTTCCCTTGGTCGACCGTGCGCGAGAACGTCGCCTACGGGCCGCGCCAGAACGGGGTCGCGCGCGCCGAGGCCGCCGAACGGGCCGACCGGTTCATCGATCTGGTCGGGCTCACCCGGGTCGCGAAGCGCTATCCGGAGCAGTTGTCGGGCGGGATGCAGCAGCGCGTGGCGATCGCGCGGGTGCTGTGCAACCAACCCGCGGTGATGTTGATGGACGAACCGTTCGGCGCGCTGGACGCGCTCACCCGCGGTTCGCTGCAACGCGAACTCGAGCGGATCCACCGCGAACTCGGCACCACCACCGTCTTCGTCACCCACAGCGTCGAGGAGGCGGTGTATCTCGCCGATCGCGTGGTGGTGATGAGCGGTGGGATCTCGCACGGCACACCGGGACACATCGAGGAGGTGGTGGCGATCGATCTCGACCGGCCCCGCGATGTCAACGGTACGGCGTTCAACGAGCTCCGTCGCCGGATCAGTGCGCTGATCGAGGGCGGGTCGTGAACGCCGCACCGCTGTCCCAGCGACGCTGCTGGGTCGAGGTCAACTGTCTCCGACAGTCGAACTGTCATTAACTTAGCAAGCGTCCAACCGGTTGTAAACCGTTTCCGTAGAACTTGTTACGGCGGGCCGGGGTGGTCGGGAAAACCCCAGCTCGCCGTAGTTAATTCGCTGTGCTACAGCACAATCTCGCACCGGGCGGGCCGGCGGTGCGTCCGGCTGTCTCCGGGGGAGCCTCTGAGGTCGCGTGGATGCTAATCCCGGATCACATAGTCATCCGCCGCCGGATCGGCACGCGGGTGTCTGAGCCCGCGCGCCGACGACCCCGCGCGCCGACGACTCAGTAACTGCGGCCGACTACGGCGACCAGATCCGCGTCCTCGACCGAGTCCGGGATGCCGCCGTCGGCGGTCTGCAGGCACCGCACGCTCACCGCCTGCTCGTTGAGCGCCCGCTCGCCGTCCGCGCCGAGCGCGGCCCACGGGATGCGGGCGAACCCGGTCCGCGCCGCCGCCAACGCCTGCTCGACGGTCGATGCCTCGACGGTCCGTTCGTCGAGTCGAACCCGCGCGGCCGCGAACATCTCCGACTGCGCCGCCGCCAGCAGCGCGGGCACCGTCGCGGCGAGTTCGGCGGCGGGCGTCGCGGACTTGCCGCCGCCGTCGCGGCGCACCAGGGTCACCTGGTCGTTGTCCACGTCGCGCGGCCCGATCTCGATCCGCACCGGCACGCCTTTGAGTTCCCAGTCGGTCGCGCGCCGACCGAAGCCGCGACTGGTGCGGTCGTCCAGACGCACCCGCACACCCGCCGCGCCCAACTCCCGGCTCACCTTCGCCGCCGCGGCCAGCACGCGGGGATCGTCCTTGACCGGCAGCACGACCGCCTGCACGGGCGCCACCCGCGGCGGGATCCGCAGACCCTGGTCGTCGCCGTGCGACATGATCAGTCCGCCGACCATCCGCGTGCTCGAGCCCCACGAGGTCGTCCAGCAGGTCTGCTCCTTGCCCTCGGCGTCGGTGAAGCCGATGCCGAACGCGGTGGCGAAGTTCTGGCCCAGTTCGTGACTGGTCGCCATCTGCAACGCCTTGCCGTCGCCCATCATCGCCTCGCAGGTCATCGTGTTGATCGCGCCGGCGAAACGCTCCCGCGCCGTCTTCACGCCCACCAGGACCGGGATCGCGAGCACCTCCTGGAGGAAGTCGCGGTACACCTCGAGGTGCACGCGCAGCGCGTAGGCGGCGGCGTCGGCGCGCGAGGCGTGCGCGGTATGCCCTTCCTGCCACAGGAATTCGCTGGTGCGCAGGAAGGTGCGCGGGCGCAGTTCCCAGCGCACCACATTGGCCCACTGATTGAGCAGCAGCGGCAGATCGCGGTGCGACTGCACCCATTTCGCCATCATCTCGCCGAACACCGTCTCGCTGGTCGGCCGCACGACCACCGGTTCGGTCAGTTCCTTGCCGCCCGCGTGGGTGACCACCGCCAGTTCCGGGCTGAAGCCCTCGACGTGCTCGGCCTCGCGTTCCAGATACGACTGCGGGATGAACAGCGGCAGGTACACGTTCTCCGCGCCCGTCGCCTTGATCCGCGCGTCCACTTCCGCCTGCATCCGCTCCCACAGCCCGTAGGCATACGGTCGGATCACCATCGTCCCGCGCACCGGCCCGTTGTCGGCCAGTTCGGCCTTGTCCAGCACATCCTGATACCACCGAGGAAAGTCCTCGCTCTGCGAGGCGAGCACGCTCGGCCGCTTGGTAGTCGTCACGGCCCCGATGCTAGTGAGCCGTGCCGCACCCTCCTGACGACGAGTCCCCGTGACACCGTCCGCCCCGACCGCGACGGTTCGGCCGTCCGCGCCGTCGCGGCCCCACCCTCGCACACCGCCTCCCGGCGCCGGCTCGACGAGATGCGCCGCGGCCTCGGCTGAGCGGGCACTGTTTCGGCGCGAGCGGCCCGGGTAGCGCGGCGGGGTAGTGACCGTCCCCGAGTGAGGAGCTGTGATGCGGGCCGTGACATGGCAGGGAAGACGCAAGGTGTCGGTGGAGACCGTGCCCGATCCGCGGATCGAAGAACCGACCGACGCGATCATCGAGGTCAGTTCCACCGGGATCTGCGGCTCGGATCTGCACCTGTACGAGGTGCTCGGACCGTACATGAACCAGGGCGACATCCTCGGGCACGAGCCGATGGGACGGGTCGTGGAGGTCGGCTCGGGTGTCGAGCAGTTGTCGCGCGGCGACCGGGTGGTGATCCCGTTCCAGATCAGCTGCGGCATCTGCCTGATGTGCCGGGCCGGTCTGACCACCCAGTGCGAGACCACCCAGGTCCGCGAATACGGCTGCGGCGCCGCACTGTTCGGCTACTCCAAACTCTACGGCAGCGTACCGGGCGCGCAGGCGCGCTACCTGCGGGTGCCGCACGCCGACTTCACCCACATCACCGTCCCGGAAGGTCCCCCCGACGACCGCTACCTGTACCTGTCGGACGTGCTGCCGACCGCTTGGCAGGCCGTCGAATACGCCGACCTGCCGCCCGGCGGTTCGGTGACGGTGCTGGGCCTGGGGCCGATCGGTGACATGGCCTGTCGGATCGCCGCGCACCGCGGCTACCGGGTGATCGGCGTCGACCGGGTGCCCGAACGGCTGACCAGGCTCGCCGCCCGCGGCATCGAGGTCGTCGACCTGCGCGAAGCCGACGGCGGTCTCGGTGACCTGATCCGCGACCGCACCGACGGGCGCGGCACCGACGCGGTGATCGACGCGGTCGGCATGGAGGCCCACGGTTCGCCGGTGGCGTCGTTCACCCAGAAGACCACGGCGCTGCTGCCGGACGCCGTCACCGAACGCCTGATGGACACCGCGGGCGTCGACCGGTTGGCGGCGCTGCACGCCGCCGTCGACATCGTGCGTCGCGGCGGCACCATCTCCGTGATCGGCGTCTACGGCGGGATGGCCGATCCGATGCCGATGCGCGTGCTGTTCGACAAGCAGATCCAACTGCGCATGGGGCAGGCCAACGTCAAACGCTGGGTGGAGGAGATCGTCGCGCTGCTCGGCGACGGCGATCCGCTGGGCGTGGAGAAGTTCGCCACCCACCGGTTGCCCTTGGACGACGCGCCCGCCGCCTACGAGGCGTTCCAGCACAAGACCGACGGGGCCGTCAAGATCATCCTCGATCCGGCCGCCTGAGTCACAGGATCTCGACGTATTCGCGAACCGCGCGGCGCGGTGACGCGGGGACGGTCGGGCCACGGGCGGAATTCGGCGCGGCCGATCCGGCACACCTGCTCTTCGTTTCGCCGGGTGATCGAATGCCGCGCGTGCGACGATGATCGAAGGTGGTGCGAGGAGGTCGTCCGGATGGTTGTCGGGGTGCGCAGACCCTATGACGGGCGCGGCGCGGACGACGGACGCCGCGGCCGCCGGAATCAGGTGGTCGTCCGCCCGGCCCGCACCGAGGTCGCCCATCGCGTCGCGACCAGTTTCGAACGCCTGCTCGCCGCGGGCTACGACCGGCGCGATTTCGCCGGCGCGAGCGAGGTCGACATCGACGCGCTGGCGATCCTGCAGGACGCGCCCGCGGTGCCCGAGGCAGTCCGGGAGATGCTGCGCCTGATCGGCGTCGACCCGGGGCCGCTGCGCGCTCTCGGCGATTTCGGCGTGCGCACCGCCGACGCGGGCGCGAAAGACGTGGCCGCCTGCCTGCTCGACGCGCTGCCGCCCGCCCGCCGCGACGCCCTCGACCCCGAACGCATGCTGGTGATCGCCGACGACCCCGGTGCGTTCGCCGTCGTCATCGGCGGACGCGACCTGGCCGACCCCGACCCGCCCGTCCACGTCGTCAACGCGACCGGCGAGGTGCGCGACATCGATTCGGTCACCGCCTATTTCGCCGACTGCGTGGATCGCCTGCTCGCCGCGCGCCGCAGTCATCCGGCGGGGACGCTGCCCCGACCCGGCCGACCCGCGGGCTTCCTGCGCACCGCCTTGCGTTCGTTGCGCACCCGACTGGGCCGCTGAACCGCCGTCACCCGCTGCGCGTGGCCGCCGACGTCGTCGCCCACGGTCTCCTGCGCGGGCCTGCGCGCCGCTGATCTCCGTAACGCACTGGGGGACAAAGAAGTTGCCGAATCGTTCGTTGTCGGCGCCGATTCCCTGTGGAAATCTGTAGGAAGGAAAATTCCGCGCCGACCGTGCCGAACGGTCGGTTCATTGTGATGAGGTGGTGTCACGTGGAGTCCGACGTCGTGAACTCTGCGCAATCTCCTCGGCCCGCCGCGGTCGCCCTGCTGCCCACCTTCGAGGTGGACCGCTTGGTGCGCGAGGTCAAGGCCGTGCGGCGGCAGCCCTGGGAAAAACCGCGGCGCTGGTCGGTGTCCGGGGCGCCGGGGGCGGCCGAGCAGGAGTGGCGGGTGCTGCCCCTGCGCACGCCCGGCGGCGACCCGGAGCGCACCGACCCCGGCGGGCCCGGTCCGCTGGACTTCGCCGCCACGCCGTGGTTCGACCGACTGCCCTACCTGCGCGCGATCGCCGAGGGCCTGCCCGCCCCGCTCGCCGCCGTGCGCCTGATGTCGCTGGACCCGGGCGCCCGGGTGGCGCGGCACCGCGACCCGAAATACCACCCCGCACGCGGATTCGTCCGTCTGCACCTGCCGATCCTCACCGACCCGGCCGCGGTCCTCGACCTCGACGGCGTCGAATACCGTTGGCAGCCGGGCGAACTGTGGTACGCCGATTTCAGCCTGCCGCACGAAGTGCGCAACGACGGCGACACCGACCGCCTGCACGCCGTGCTCGATCTGCTGATGACCGAGCAGTTGGCCGACTTGTTCCCCGCCCGCGAAAGCGCGGCCCTGCGCGCGGGCGGCGCGCTGTTCAACAGGATGCCCGAGCCGTTGCCCCCCGACCGGGAGGCGATGATCTGCTCCACCGAACTGCCCGCCTCGTTCCTTGACTTCGCCAACGAGCAGCCTTTCCACCGCATGCTGCCCACCGTCGAGGTCGTGGTCGCCGCGGAGAAGGGCAAGGCGGTGGTCGAGGCGGCCGACGGGTCGCGGTGGGCGCTCGCGCACCTCGGTGGAGGTGAATTCCGGTTCGCCGGGTGGAGTGATCAGCGCACTCTCGAGATCGCCGAGGACGTGGTGATCCTGCGCTGTCGCGACGGGCGCACGACTCGCACCGCGGTCGTCTCCGCGCGCCTGGTGCAGAACAACTGACCTGCCTGAACTGCTGTTTCGTCGAGGCTTCTGCGAAAGATGGTGACGCCGCGCGCGCCGGGTTATACGGTCGAGGCGGCACCAGCACCGGAAGTGAGGAAAGTTCATGGAGATTCAGGGAGCACGCGCGGTGGTCGTCGGCGGCGCGTCGGGGATGGGGCGGGCGAGCGCGGAACTGCTCGCCGCGCGCGGCGCCCAGGTCGTCATCGTCGACCGCACCGCGAGCGAGGGGCAGAAGATCGCCGCCGACCTGGGCGGGCGTTTCTTCAGCGGTGACGTCACCGATCACGCGGGGATCGAGACCATCCTGGCCGAGGCCACCGAGCATCTCGGCGGACTCGACATCGCGGTCAACACCGCGGGCGGCGGCATCGCCAAGCGCACCCTGACCAAGACCGGGCCGCACGATCTGGAGTCCTTCAGCCAGATCATCAACCTGAATCTGATCTCGACCTTCAACCTCAACCGGTTGCAGGCCTGGCACATGAGCCAGGGCGAGCCCAACGCCGACGGCGAACGCGGTGTCATCGTCAACACCGCCTCCATCGCGGCCTTCGAGGGGCAGATCGGCCAGGTCGCCTACACCGCGGCCAAGGCGGGCATCGCGGGGATGGCGCTGACCATGGCGCGCGATCTGGGCTCGGTCGGCGTGCGGGTCCTGGCCATCGCGCCCTCGCTGTTCGACACCGGCATCCTCGCCGGCGTTCCCGAGGAGGTCGTCACCCCGCTGGTGTCGGGCAACGCTTTCCCCAAGCGGATGGGCAGGCCCGACGAATACGCGAAATTGGTCGGCGCGATCGTCGACAACGCGATGCTCAACGGTCAGTGTCTGCGGCTGGACGCCGGAATGCGGTTCGCGCCGAAATAACCGTTTCGTCCCGTTCTTTCGCGGCGGGCCCGGATCGGAATTCCGAACCGGGCCCGCCGTTCCGTTCCGGTGGACGTGTCACCGAATGCCCAGCTCACGGCCGAAAACCGCCGGTAACCGATAAGTGACCAGCGTCACTCCGAGGCGAGGAATTCCGCCGTATCCGGCGCTCAACTGTGGTTTTGTCAACGGTTGCGCCCGGCGTGCGCGGAAAATCGGATGAATCCTGTCGGTGTGGCGCGGAATACTCACCGGCGCTCGATGAGTTCGAGCAGCTGATCCCGTCTCGAACTTCGAGGCGCCGGAACGAACCGGCGCCGGCATCACCAGCCCGGATGCCACCCGCGACCACGCCCACCCGGAGGTAACCCGATGTCCGCTCCACCAGCCGAACCTCTCGCCGGAGGCCGGACCCCGACCGTCATCCGCGTGCTGGTCCTCGCCACCTTCGTGGTGATCCTCAACGAGACCATCATGATCAACGCGATCCCGCGTCTGATGTCGGACCTGCACGTCACCGACCGGGCCGCGCAGTGGGTCTCCACCGCGTTCATGCTCACCATGGCCGCGGTCATCCCGACCACCGGGTGGTTCCTGCAACGCGTCACCACCCGCACCGCCTACAGCCTCGCCATGGGCGTGTTCCTGTTCGGCACCGCGCTCTCGGCCGTCGCGCCGTCGTTCGCGGTGCTGCTCATCGGCCGCGTCATCCAGGCGTTCGGCACCGCGGTCATGATGCCGCTGCTGATGACCACCCTGATGACGGTCGTCCCCGAACAGGACCGCGGCCGTGTCATGGGCAACGTCACCCTGGCCATCTCCGTCGCCCCCGCGATGGGGCCGGTCATCTCCGGCGCGGTGTTGCAGATCGGTTCGTGGCGTTGGCTGTTCGTGCTGGTCCTGCCGATCGCGGGCATCATCACCTGGCTCGGGCTGCGCAAGCTGGAGAACATCGGCGAACCGCAGACCGGTGACATCGACATCGTCAGCGTCATCGCCGCGGCCCTCGGCTTCGGCAGCCTGGTGTTCGGCCTGAGCCGCTTCGAGGGCGGCAATTTCGCGGCCCCCGCCCTGATCGTCGCCGCGGGCGCCGCTCTGATCGCCGGTTTCGTGTTCCGCCAGTTGCGCCTGCAACGCGTGGGCACCCCGCTGCTGGACCTGCGGGTCCTGCTGTCGGGCACCTACAGCAAGTCGGTGGCGCTGATGTCGCTGGCGTTCATGGCGATGATGGGCTCGATGATCCTGCTGCCGCTGTACCTGCAGAACCTGCGCGGGCTGAGCCCGCTGGCCACCGGCCTGCTGGTGATGCCGGGCGGTCTGGCGATGGGGCTGCTCGGCCCCACCATCGGCCGCCTGTTCGACCGGTTCGGTGGTCGCTGGCTGGTCATCCCGGGCGCGGTCGGCATCGCGGTCGCGCTGGCGGGCTTCACCGCCATCTCGATGACCATGCCGTACTGGCAGCTGCTGGGCCTGCACATCCTGCTGATGGTGTCGCTGGCGGCGACCTTCACCCCGGTCTTCACCCTCGGTCTCGGCGCGCTCCCCACGCACCTGTACTCGCACGGCAGCTCGATGCTGGGCACCCTGCAACAGGTCGCCGCGGCCTTCGGCACCGCCCTTGTGGTCACCGTCATGTCCACCCGCAGCACCACCCTCATCGAAGGCGGCACCGACCCGGTCACCGCCCACCTCGACGGCACCCGCCTGGCCTTCCTCGTCTCCGCCGCCCTGGCCCTGATCGTCATCGTGGTCGCGATCCTGCTCCCCAACCGCCCGGAGTCCCCCCTCCACGGCCACGGCCCGACCCCCGACGACAAGGAACCCGTCCAGGACACGGACACCCCGGTCGACATCACCAAGCCCCGCACCGACCCCACCCCGGAACTGGTCAAGGGCTGATTCTCTCCCTCGAGCCCCTGCGGATTCCTTTCCGCAGGGGCTCAGTACTTTTCGAACACACCGTCGGCGTACCCCCAGCGAAGCAAGCGGGTCGAAGCCGTGGCGAACTCGTCGACCGATCCGACAGCTCGACCTGTGGTCAGGTCCAGGTCGAAACACTCGCGAGAAACCCCCAACACCTGCGCGATCATCATCCGGGCCACCTCGGGGACCGATCGTTTGTCCGTGGTCACCGACCATCGGTCGACAGCCGGAACCCGCACGATCCAATCGGATCCGCAGCAGTGCACCGTGACCAGATACCGCATGACATCCCCTCTCCATTGGTCGGCGGCCCGGTACCGGGACAGTCCACCGGTATCGGGCGCCGAGGCGAGGGTAGGAGCTCGCGAGGTGGGCAGGCCACGCTCATGCACGACTATGCAAGGGTTGTCCGATTCGCTGGCGCACAGCATATTTCGCGGTCAGACTTCGGACAGCACACACATCATGCCCGTGCATGAATGACCGAAGGGGTGAGGTTATGGCGCTCAGGTTCTTGGGTAGAGGCGGCAGCGAAGCCAGCGGCTGCCCGTCGATCTACGAGACGGACGAGGGCAGCTTCTTGGTTCAAGGGTGGGTCACGGGCCGGCCCGATGTGGTGGAAATACCCCATCTTCTGACAGGATTCGTTCCCGACGACGCGTTCCTGGGAGCGACATTGACCGACACGGGCCGGGGGACCTTCTCGATCAACGGCAGGCCGGTGGTCGATGCCGAGACTCTGGGACAACTCGAGTTGGCCGAAGACGAGGCCGCTGTCGAGGTCGAGAAGAAGGTGAGGACCTACTTCGGTGCTGCTGGTCGAGAATGATCCGTGGCCGGATTGGTTTCGCGGTCTACGCCGGAGCGCATTTCATCTCGAGGTCCGCGACTCGTACTCGGAGCCCGCGGAGAACGAACGTCTGCGTGCGTTTCTGGCCGGCGAGGAACCACCCGAGGAGGAACCTGTCCCGTGGCACGCGCTCATGCGGGAGACCACCCAGCGGGGGGTCTCGGTGTCGCGGGTCAGGGTCGTCACCGAGCCGCTGTCCGACTACCACCGGTGGTTGTTGACGATCACGGCGCGCAACATCGCCTCCGGAGAGGATATTCGCTACGTGCCTCGGCACCTCGCCG
The DNA here is from genome assembly GCF_000308695.1 of Nocardia takedensis NBRC 100417. GTDB lineage: Bacteria > Actinomycetota > Actinomycetes > Mycobacteriales > Mycobacteriaceae > Nocardia > Nocardia takedensis. Next base: position 63,486 of record NZ_BAGG01000052.1, read on the forward strand.
GGACGGTTCCCGCCGATGATTTCTGGTTGTTCGATGACGAGTGGGTGGTCTACAACGTGGTGGACGAAATCGGGCGCCCGCGCGGAGCGGCGGTGACGATCGACCCGTCCGTCGCCGAATACGCGCGGGCTTCGCGAGATCGACTCTGGACATCGGCGGTCCCGTTCTCGTCTTACGCCGCCGGGTGACCGCATCGGTTCAACAGCAGCGCGAAGCTCTCGGTAGGAGGCTCCGCGAGCTTCGCGCCGCGGCCGGCCTGTCCGGTGCGGAGCTCGCGCGGCGGGCCGGATGGCACCAGACGAAGGTTCCGAAACTGGAGTACGGGCGAATCAAAGCTTCCGACAACGATATTCGGGCCTACTGTCGGCACACCGGCAGCCATGGCGAACTGGCTGATCTTCTCGCGACCCGAAACAATCTCGAATCGGCATATGTCGAATGGCGCAAGCGGCTCGGAGCGGGCACACGTCAACGGCAGCAGACGTTGGTCGAGTTGACGGACAAGGCGAGCATCATCCGGATCTACAATCCGATGTTCGTGCCCGGATTCCTCCAGACCGCGGAATACGCGGCCGCGGTGCTGCGGAACGTCAGCGCGTTCTACCAGACGCCCGACGATGTGGAAGCAGGCGTGGCGAAGCGCCTGGAACGGCAGCAACTGATGTACAGGGGTTCGCGAAAGTTCCATTTCCTTCTCGGCGAGCAGGCGATGTACACGACAGTGGGTTCCGAGGGGGTGATGGCGGGCCAACTGGACCGTTTGTTGGCTGTGACGGGGCTTCCGAGGGTGACGCTCGGTATCGTGCCCTTCAAGGCAGGCCTGCCGTTCGCGCCGACGAATTTCACGATGTTCGACCGCGAGATGGCCTTGGTGGAAGGTATCTCGGCCGAACTCACCGTGACCCAGCCGCGCGAACTGGCTCTCTACGGTCGAGCCTTCGATACTCTCGCCGCCCGGTCGGTGACCGGCGAAAAGGCTCGGGCACTGATCAGAAGCGCACTGGAGAGTCGATCTTCGGACTGATCCGTTGGCTCGCGAGGCAATGTCGACCAGAGGGAAGGGACGTCAACCGCCGTGCTGTTGGTGCCCGACGAGGGATTTCCGGACCTGCTCCGAAAGTGTGAGCGGGAAGCCCTGCATCTCGAAGTGCTCGACTCGTATGCCGAGCACGACGATACGGTCGTCTTCTCGGCGTCAGGTGCGTGGTCGGGAGCGGTCACCACCGATCCGCACATCGCCGCGTACTGCGGCGGTCTCCGAGATCGGTCGTGGCCACTGGGTATCCCGTTTGAGGAGTACGTGCATCGGTGACCGGTTCCGCCGATCGACACCTCGATACGGCCTACCTCGGGCGGCGCGAGAGTTCTCGGAACCGGTGCGTTGGGAGACGGTCGGCTGGGTTGATGGGGCGAATCTGCGTGGTCAGCGGCAGACGGCGGAGTGGGAGTTGCCGCCTACGGAGGCGACTACGCCTCGGGGGAGGACGAGGTCGTAGAGGGAGATGTCGAGGCTGCACAGGTAGGCGTTGGCCCAGGTCCCTTCGCTGAAGGCTTCGCCGAAATTGCCGAGGTAGGCGGGGAAGTCGACGGCGAGGCGGTCGAGGCGTTCGCCTTCTGCGAGCAGCAGGGTGAGGGCGCGGGTGGTGGAGTTCTGGGCGGGGACGAGTCCGGGTTGGGTGTGGGCGATCATGCGGGTGAGGGTTTCGGTGGTGGTGGCGATGCGGGTGGTGGCGGCGTCGAGGGCGCTGCCTTGGTCGCGCAGGCCGTCGATGAGGGTGCGGGTCTGGGCGACGAGGGTTTCGAGTTCGTCACCGCGTTGCGCGAGCCGGTGGGTGACGGTGGACAGTCCGACGATGACCTGGGTGAGCACGAGGTCGCGGCGTTGCCAGTCTCCCGCAAGTGCTGCGGCTTGGGTGATGAACGCGCCCAACGACATCCGGTCGCCTTGCAGGGCTTGGACGAGGGTGCCGGTGAGGCTGTCGACCTGCTCGACCGACAGTGTGCGGAACAGCGGTTGGAATCCGTTGAGCAGCACCGAGATGTCGAAGGAGGGTTCGGTGCGCTCGATCGGTATCCGCCCGCCGGGCGACAGCGGTTCCGGGGCGGGTGCGCGGCCGGGGGCGAGGGCAAGGTAGCGCTGCCCGAGGAGGTTCTGGTAGCGGATGAGGGCTTTGGTGTCGGTGTAGAGGGTCTGGTCGCGCTGGACGATGAACCCGACGATCGCGCGGTAGTCGCGCGCGGCCGGATCGCGGTGCAGGTCGATGGATTCCACGCGTCCGACCCGCACGCCCGCCATGCGCACGTCGTCGCCGACGCGGAGTCCGAGCGCGTCGCCGAAGACGGCGGTGTAGTCGACGGTCGGGCCGGGGACGCTGCGCGCCAGGGTGTTCCAGACGAGTGTGGTGACCAGCAGGGAGGTCAGCGCGAAGGCGGCGAAGCCGAGCAGTGGTCTGCGCACGGTGGTTCTCGTTCGGGCGGAGTCAGCGGCGCAGCGCGCCGGTGGCGTCGAATTGCGCCTGCCTGCCGCGCATCTGGGAGCGGTACCAGTTCTCGCGGTGGGCGACCATGACGCGTTCGTAGAGGCCCGCGGCCCCGGGGACGGTGCGGCGCACGAGTTCGGCGGCGAAGACGGCGGGGGTGCGCAGCAGCGGGATCAGGAGCCACGGGAACGCGGGCGGCAGGTCGTAGCGCCTGCGGGTGGTCGGCAGCATGAACAGGGCGGTGTAGGCGCCGTGCAGGCGGTAGTTGTAGCTCTGGCGCAGTCGGGCGAGTCCGCGCTGTTCGGGGCGGGGCGCGAAGGCGGCGGGGTAGGAGCGGATCAGTTCGGCTCCTTGTTCGCCCGCGTCGTAGGAGCGCGCGACGCCGACCATCGCCATCAGGCGCGCGGCCTCGGCGATGGTGTCGGGATACCAGTCGACGCGCACGCCGAGCAGGTGGCCCATGTAGCGCTGGAAGTGCAGCAGCGCGCGGATCTCGGCCGGGGTCGTGGGGTGGCCGAGCGGCCACAGGCCCGCGGCGGGGGTGAGGCTGCCCGCGAGCAGGGTCAGCACCATGTAGCTCTGGCTGATCGGCAGACCCCAGCGCTCGGGGTCCCATTCGCGGTGTCCGCTGACCCGCCCGCGCACCGAGACGTGCATGACGCGCACTTTCAGCGCCGTGGCGCGCCCGGCCGAGCCGGGGGTGAGGATGGCTTCGGGCGCGGAGACGTCGATCCAGAAGCGGGTGGTCTCGAGGAATCGGCGCAGTGCGTTGTCGCCCGCGTAGCCGCCCGCGAGCGAGAGCGGTGTGGTGACGGCGGCCTCGGTGTACATCTCGAGGGTTTCCGCGCCGGCCATCGCGAACAGCATGGTGCCCCAGCGTCGCCAGATCGCGGCTCCGCGTTCGACCAGGTCGGGGCGGACCCAGTCGGGCACCGTCTCGAATTCGGCGAACAGCGCCCGCATCGCCTCGGGCGCTTCGGGGACGGCGTCGATGCCGTCGGTGAGCGCGCGTTCGAGCAGGGCGCGTCCGCGTTTGGGGCCGATCTCGCCGCCGAAGACCTCGGCGACGAAGCGTTCCGCGACGGGGTCGCCGCGGTGCAGGTCGGCGGTGAAGGCGCGGGCTACCTCGTCGCTGGGGAACAGTCCGTCGCGCAGCACCTTGCGCGCCAACCGGTCGAGGTGGCGGATCGCCGGGCGCTCGCGTTGTTCCCAGTAGCGGAAGGAGGTCGGGCAGGGCGCGGACGTGCTGGGGGCCATGGTGACTTCCTCCTGGGCGAGCTCGCGTCGACCATCCATTCGCGACGGTACGGACAGACCGTACGCTACGGTATGGCGCAACATACGCATAAGTACGGAAATGTGGCCGTGCGATAGGCTGACCGGGACTTCCGACGAAAGGTGGACATGCCCGATCGGCCCGCCGCACCGGTGTCCAAACGCAAGGCGGCCGCGGCGAACCGCGCCGCCGCCCGCCGCCTGGGCGTGCAGGACTGGATCGACGCCGCGCTGGCCCTGCTGTTGCGCGACGGCGTCGCCGCGATCTCGATCGCGCGCCTGTGCGAGGAACTCGGCGTCACCAAGGGCAGTTTCTACTGGCATTTCGACGGTCTGGACCAACTGTTGGAGACCACCGCGCAGTTCTGGTGCGCGGAGCGCAACGACCTGACCCGCGGTTTCCAAGGGCTCGAGGATCTGGCGCCCGAGCAGCGGCTCGCGCGGATGGGCGAACTGCTCGCGGGCGGCCGGGTGTGGGAGGTCGAACTCGCGGTGCGCGATTGGGCCCGCACCAACGAGAACGTGGCCGAGGCGGTGCGCGCCTTGGATCGTCGACTGTTCCGCGCGCTCGCGGAAACGCTGGTGGAGATGGGTTTCGAGCCGGAGCAGGCCGCGATGCGCGCCGGGTTCATGTGCTACGCCGCGATCGGGTTCGTGCACGGTCATCAGAATCTGCCGAGTCCGTCGGAGGATCAGCGTCGCGAGTTCTTCCGTTTCATCACCGCGCGCCCGAACTGACGCGGCGTCACAGACCGATCGGTGTGATCTATCCCCCTCGGTCTGTTCGCGCGCGGGCGCTCGGCCGAGATCGGCGTGGCCGCCTCAGGCGTTGTGCGCCAACGGCATCCGGCGGATAGTGGTGTTGCGCTGTTCGGGCGCGCACCAGACCGCGAGCGACGTGGTGAAATCGGCGGCGTTGCCTCGCTGGGATGGGCGGAAGCGGCATGCCCTCCGTCGATGCCGCCGCCCCCGATCGCTGCGGCGTCCTCTGTGCGGATCACCGGATTTCGCGCGGCGGAACCCCCTTCCGATGTGCCTGTCGGAAGGGGGTTTTCGTCGTTCGAAGAGCGGATCAGGGGCGCAGCACGTACTTTCCGCGGACACCGCCCTTGGCGACCGCCCGGTGCGCGTCGGCGGCGTGGTCCAACGGGAGGATCGCGTGCACGCGCGTGCGGAGTTCGCCCGTGGCCGCGCGGTTGAGCAGGTCCGCGAGTCGCGATCCGTCGGGGCGGGTTTCGACCGCCGACACGGTGATCCCGCGTTCGGCGGGCGGGGCGAGGTTGGGGCGGACGCCGACGAGGACGCCGCCGTCGCGGACGTAGGGGAGGGCGGCGGCTTGCAGGGCGGCGGCGTCGCCGACGGCGTCGAAACCGGGCTCGGCGTCGGTGGTGAACTCGACGCCGAGGTCGCGGACGAACTGTTCGTCCTCGGCTCTGGCCAGGCCGGTGACCCGCCAGCCGCGCGCGGGAGCCAGGACGGCCAGGTGACCGCCGACCGCGCCCGCCGCGCCGGTGACCAGCAGGCGGCCGCCGTCGGGGGCGTCGCCGAGCAGGTCGAGCAGTTGCGCGGCGGCCAGGGCGTTGAGCGGCAGGCTCGCGGCGGCGACGAGGTCCAGCGCGGCGGGAACTTCGGCGACGTCGGCGGCGGGCACGATCAGCTGTTCGGCGTAGGTGCCGTAGTCGCGGTCGAAGCCGGGCACGATGCCGGCGACGCGCGTGCCGACCGGCAGCGTGACGCCCGCGCCGACGGCGGCGACCGTTCCGGAGAAGTCCCAGCCCAGTCCGGTGTGCTCGGGTTGCCGGATCAGGCCGAGGTCGTGGAAGAAGCCGTCGGCCACGCCCAGGTCGACGGGGTTGACGCCGGCTCCGGCGACGGCGACGCGGATCTGTCCCGGTCCCGGCTCGGTGACGGGCACGTCGATGATCTCGATGGCGTCGGGGCCGTTCGGGGTGCGGACTACGGCGGTGCGGAAGGTGCCGGTCATGATCTCGCTCCTGTGGGGGTTGTGTTCCGGTGACTCTGCGATCCACTATGGAGGGGTAACTCTCCATCGGGAAGTACGCACTTCGGAGTGCGTAGGTCTCCCGCGGGTAAGTAAGGAGCGATCATGCCGACACAGACGGCGGCGCAACGGCGGGCCACCGCGCGCGAGGACTACGACGCGTTTCTCGCCGCCTGCCCGAGCAGGCAACTGCTGGACCGGATCTCCGACAAATGGGTCGCGCTGATCCTGGCAGCCCTCGGTAGTGACGGCCCCAATCCGCCCGGTGACACCGGCGATCGAGGGCCGCGCGCGATGCGCTATTCCGAACTGTCGCGGCGACTCTCGGGCGTCAGCCAGAAAATGCTGACCCAGACCCTGCGCTCGCTGGAGCGCGACGGACTGCTCACCCGCACCGTCACCCCGACCGTTCCGGTCACCGTCACCTACGAACTCACCGACCTCGGCTTGTCGCTGCACGGCGTGATGCGCGAATTCAAGCGCTGGGCCGAACGACACATGGACGACGTCCTGGCCCATCGCGCCGAACACGACCGTCGGACGGCCTCGACCGCGCCGTAGTGACGCGTGCGCGCGCGACGGCGGATAAGCTGCCGGGAATGGGTGCTCTGCACATCGTTCTGCTGGTGATCGCGATCATCGCGGTGGTGCTGGCCGTGGTCGTGATCGTCGCGCGGGTCGTCGTCGGCAAGGTCCGCGCGGCCGGCGAGGCGCGGATCTCGGCCGAGTTCACACCGGATGAAGTGGTCCTGCGCGATCCGATGGCCAACTATTTCGGGCTGGAATCCAAGGGCGGCAACCAGATCCGCGGCAACGGCGCGCTGGTGCTCGCCGATTCGCGGCTGTGGTTCGCGCGCGCCGGGTCCGCCACCGCGCTGGACATCGCGCTGTCCTCGGTCACCGCCGTCGACCTGGTGCGCGCGCACGCGGGCAAGTCGGCGGGCCGCGCGCTGCTGCGGGTCAGCTTCGGCGAGGACAGCGCCGCCTGGTATCTCGGCGACCTCGAGAAGTGGCGTTCGGAGATCCTGGCGCGCGTTCCCGGTCTGGTCTGAGGGCACGGCCGGGTCTTCGAATCCGGCCGACGCGAACGGTGTTGGGCGTGCCCACACCGCACGGGGTCATCGCCGACGTCGACTTCCGGAGGTGGGAGAGTTGGTTGCGCGACACCGGCGCGATCGAGGATCCGCTGGAGCCGTCGAAGTTCTACACCAACGAGTTCAACCCGAACACGCCGAAATAGGCGCAGTCAGCAGGAGTCACAGGTGAGCGCACCCACCGATGTCACGAGGGCCCGTCGCGTCCTCGGCCGCCCGTTGACCATCGGCGGGCTCACCGTCCCCAACCGGATCGTGATGGCGCCGATGACGCGGCAGTTCTCCCCGGGCGGCGTGCCGGGGGAGAACGTGGCCGCCTACTACGCGCGCCGCGCGGCCGCCGAGGTCGGACTGATCATCACCGAGGGCACCTTCGTGGAGCACCCCTCGGCCGGGATGAGCCACGACATCCCGCGTTTCTGGGGCGCGGACGCGCTGGCGGGCTGGGCCGGGGTGGTCGAGGCCGTGCACGGCGCGGGCGGCCGGATCATCCCGCAGTTGTGGCACGTCGGGGTCACCCGCGACCAGGGGACCGGACCGGTCGAGTCCGCGCCGCCGGTCGGTCCGTCCGGACTGGACCTGACGGGGTCGCCCAAGGGCGAGGCGCTCGGGTCCACCGATATCGACGACATCGTGCGGGCCTTCGCCGAAGGCGCTGCCGCCGCGCAGCGCCTGGGCTTCGACGGCGTCGAACTGCACGGCGCGCACGGCTACCTGATCGACCAGTTCCTGTGGTCGGGCACCAACCGCCGCGAGGACGCCTACGGGGCATCGCGGGTCCGCTTCGCGGCCGAGATCGTCGCGGCCGTGCGCGCGGCGGTCACCCCTGACTTCCCGGTCTTCCTGCGGCTCTCGCAGTGGAAATCCGGTCAGTACGACGCGAAGCTCGCCGAGAACCCCGGCGAACTCGAGCGGGTGATCGGACCGTTGGCCGAGGCGGGCGTCGACGTCTTCCACGCCTCCACCCGGCGGTACTGGCTGCCGGAGTTCGAGGGCAGCGATCTGAACCTGGCGGGCTGGATCAAGAAGGTCGGCGGCAAGCACGTGGTCACCGTGGGGTCGGTGGGGCTGGACCGCGAATTCGTGGGCCCGGCCGGCCGCTCCTCGACCACCGCGCTGCGCGACATCGAGGATCTGCTCGACCGCGCCGAAGGTGACGAATTCGACTTGGTCGCGGTCGGCCGGGCCCTGATCGCCGACCCGGAATGGGCGCACAAGGCGCTGAACGGGCGGCTGTCGCAGACCCACCCCTATCAGGTCGAGCACGCCCGCACGCTGCACTGATCCGGTTGCGATCCCGCTGAGTCCAATACTGGTCGGCGGGCTCGCGGGCTGGTTCCATCGCACGATCACCACGTTCGAGCGAAAGGCACCGGTCATGACCGTCGATTACGCACCCGCCACCGAGACCGCCGTGTGCGTGGTGAAGCTCGGCGCCCACATCGGCGCGCGCATCGACGGGGTCCGCCTCGGTGGCGACCTGGACCCGCAGACGGTGCAGACCGTGCGCGCGGCCTTGGCCGAACACAAGGTGATCTTCTTCCGCGACCAGCACCACCTCACCGAGGACGGCCAGTACGAGTTCGCCCGACTGCTCGGCGAGCCGACCACCCCGCACCCCACGGTGACCTCGGCGGGCAGCAAGAGCCTGGCCATCGACTCGCGTCACGGTCGCGCCAACAGTTGGCACACCGACGTGACCTTCGTGGACCGGGTGCCGAAAGCCTCGATCCTGCGCGCGGTGGCGCTACCGAGTTACGGCGGCTCCACGACGTGGGCCTCCACCGTGGCCGCCTACAACTCGCTGCCCGACTCGCTCAAACTGCTGGCCGAGAACCTGCGCGCGGTGCACACCAACCAGTACGACTACGCCGCCGACGCCGAGGACCGCACCGACGACGCCATCCGCGCCTACCGCCGCGAATTCGAGTCGCGCTATTTCGAGACCGAGCACCCCGTGGTGGAGATCCACCCCGACACCGGGGAGCGCGCGCTGCTGCTGGGCAACTTCGTCAAGAAGATCGTCGGCCTGACGAGCGCCGAATCGCAGGCGATCTTCCGGCTGTTGCAGGACCGGGTGACCCGTCTCGAGCACACCGCCCGCTGGAACTGGTCGCTGGGCGACGTCGCGATCTGGGACAACCGCGCCACCCAGCACTACGCGGTCGACGACTACGACGGCTCGGAGTACCGCAAGCTGACCCGCATCACCCTGGCCGGGCCGGTTCCGGTCGGCGTCGACGGCCGCACCAGCACGGTGATCTCCGGCGATTCCGGCTCCTACGCGGCCGCCGCCCCGCTGGCGCGGGCGAGCTGAACGGTCGATCCGGGGCCGCCCGCCGGCGCGCGGCGCGCCGCCCCGGATCGCGCGCGTGTCGTCGCTAGGGTTTGACGACTCGCGTCTCGGTTATCTCCCGCGCACCGGCATCATCCGGTCTTCGGCCGACGAGGGGAACACGTGAATCTCTGGAACTACATCAGTGGGCGGGGGGAGGTTCTCGCGTTCCTGACCTACCAGCACGCCTCGCTGGCCTTCCAGACGGTGCTCGTCGGCACCGTCGTCGCCGTGCTCGTCGCGGTCGCGGTCTACCGGTTGCCGCTGGTGTCGTCGCTGACGTTGACCTCGAGCCGCGTCGCGCTGACCATCCCGTCGCTGGCGCTGCTGGCCCTGCTGCTGGTGCCCTTCGGGCTCGGCGTCGTCCCGTCGTTCATCATGTTGGCCTTCTTCGCGGCGCTGCCGGTGATCGGCAACGCGATCGTGGGGCTGCGCTCGGTGCCCGCCTCGGTGGTCGAATCCGCCCGGGGAATCGGGCTGCCGCGCTGGCGCATCCTGCTGACGGTGGAACTGCCGATCGCGTGGCCGGTCATCCTCACCGGCATCCGGGTCTCCACGCAGATGATCGTCGGCGTGGCCGCGATCGTCGCCTATGTCCTGGGCCCCGGCCTCGGCTCGCTGATCTTCAACGGCCTGTCCCGCCTCGGCGGGGCCAACGCGCTGGAGATGGCGTTGACCGGCACCCTGCTCATCGTCGTCATCGCGCTGGTGTTCGACGCGCTCCTCGTCCTGCTCGGACGCTTCACGATCGCAAAGGGACTGTCATGACCGACGCGGTGACCACCGGCGCCTCCGATCAACGCACGGTGACCGGCGCCTCCATCCGACTCGACGGCGTCGTCAAGCGCTACAAGGGCCAGGACAAACCGGCGGTGCGCAAACTCGACCTCGACATCGAGGCGGGGGAGATCGTCGCTTTCGTCGGCCCCTCCGGTTGCGGCAAGACCACCACGCTGAAGATGATCAACCGGCTCATCGAGCCCACCGAGGGCCGCATCCTCATCGACGGCCGCGACGTCACCCGGGAGAATCCGGACACCCTGCGCCAGTCCATCGGCTACGTCATCCAGTCCGGCGGACTGTTCCCGCACTGGTCGGTGCGCAAGAACATCGGCGCGATCCCGCGCGTGCTGGGCTGGGACAAGCAGCGCATCGCCGAACGCACCGAATACCTGCTCGACCTGGTCGGGTTGGATCCGGCCGTGTTCGCCGACCGGCTGCCCAAGGACATGTCCGGCGGCCAGCAGCAGCGCGTGGGCGTGGCGCGGGCGCTGGCCGCCGACCCGCCGGTGCTGCTCATGGACGAACCGTTCGGCGCGGTCGACCCGATCACCCGGGTCCGCTTGCAGGACAGCCTGATCGGGATCCAGCACGAACTCGGCAAGACCATCGTCATCGTCACCCACGATTTCGAGGAGGCCACCAAACTCGGCGACAAGGTGCTCATCCTGTCCGAGGGCGGCCAGGTCGAGCAGTACGCGAGCCCGGAGGAGATCCTCACCGATCCGGCCACGCCGTTCGTGGAGGAATTCGTCGGCTCGGGCGCGAAACTGGCCTACCTGACGGTGTCGCGGGTGCGCGACGTCGAGCACGACCCGGTGCTCACCGCGCAGGTCGGCGAACCCTCCGGCGCGGTGATCGAACGCGCGAAGGCGGGCGGGCACACCTGGGTGGTGGTGGTCGACTCGGCGGGCAGGCCGCGCTCGTGGCCGTCGCTGGACGAGCTGGCCAGCAAACCCGAGGTCTCGGACTACCTGGACCGGCGGCTGCCGGTGGTGGCGCGCTCCTCGACCCTCAACGACGCGCTCGACGCGATGCTGGCCACCAGCCAGGGCGCGACGCTGGTCACCGACGGGCGCGGCGCGGTGGTCGGCTCGCTGAGCATCGGCTCGGTGACCGAGTTGATCCGCGGCCGACTCGCCGAGGCGCAGGCCGAAGCGGCCATCCCGTCCTACGAGGAGTACGTCGACGGCACCGACACCACGCCCACGCCGGTGGTCGCCGCCGACGAGGAACCCGGTTCGGACGGTGCCCCGTGAGCCGTCTGCGCCGCCTGCCGATCGACGTCTGGTTCGAGCCGCTGATCATCGTGGTCATCGGCGTCGGCTACCTGCTCTGGTACCGCTCGACCACTTTCACCCCGACCGAACAGGCGTCGCTGGCCTGGGACAATCTGCGCACCACCATCATCGAGCACATCCGGCTGACCGCGGTCGCCACCTTGATCGTGGTCGTGGTCGCCATCCCGCTCGGCATCCTGCTGACCAGGCCCGGCGCCAAACGCCTGGAACCGATCGCGGTGAACATCGCCAACATCGGTCAGGCCGCCCCGGCGGTGGGCCTGCTGGTGCTGTTCACCTTCTGGCTCGGCACCGGGTTCAAGACCGCGGTCGTCGGCCTGGTCGTCTACGCGATCCTGCCGATCCTGCAGAACACCATCGTCGGACTGCGCCAGGTCGACCAGCGCGTCATCGAGGCGGCGCGCGGCATCGGCTACACGGCCGTGCGCACGCTGTTCCAGGTGGAGTTGCCGCTGGCGGTCCCGGTGATCCTCAACGGCGTGCGCACCGCGCTGGTCATCCTGGTCGGCACCGCCACCTTGAGCACCTTCATCGGCGCGACCAGCCTGGGCACCCTGATCACCACCGGGGTCACCCTGTTCCTGCCGAAACTGCTGATCTCCGGCGCGATCCTGGTCGGACTGCTCGCCCTGACCATCGACTGGCTGGGTCGACTCGTCGAACTGGCCGCCACCCCGCGAGGTATCGCATGAGGACGGCGCGCATGACCCTGCTCGCCCTGGCCGTCGGTCTCGCGGCGCTGCTCACCGGCTGCGGTCTGGTCAGTTCGTCGGGCACCTTCCACGACGCGAGCCTGCCCGACGGCGCGAAACCGCTGGACGGCGCGAAGCTGACCGTCACGTCCAAGAGCTTCACCGAGGGCGTGCTGCTGGGCAAGATCACCGCGACCTACCTGGCGGCGGCGGGCGCGCAGGTCACCGATCTGACCGGCGCGCCCGGTTCGGCCTCCTCCCGGCAGGCCCAGCTCAACGGCGACGCCGACGTGCTGTGGGAGTACACCGGCACCGGGTGGGTCAACTACCACAACCAGACCGAGACGATCGTGGACCCGACCGAGCTGTGGCAGCGGGTGCACGACATCGAGAAGAGCGAATACGACCTGGAGTGGCTGCCGCCCGCCAACTTCAACGACACCTACGCCTTCGGCGCGTCCCGCCCGACGGCCGAGCGGTTGAACGTGCGGACGCTCTCGGAGGTGGCCGCGCTGCCGGTGCGGGACCGCACCTTCTGCGTGGACGACGAATTCTTCAGTCGCTCCGACGGATTCCTGCCGATGCTGGAGAAGTACGGCATCCCGTACAACACCCCGAACGGCGTGCCCGTGGAGAATGTGACCCGCATGGACGCCGGCGTGGTCTACACCGCCACCGCCCGGTCCTCGCCGTGCAATTTCGGCATGATCTACACCACCGACGGACGGGTCAAGAATCTGGAGCTGGTCGTGTTGGACGACGACCGGAAGTTCTTCCTGCCCTACAGCGGCACCGCCGTGGTGCGGGGCGCGGTCCTCGAACAATGGCCGCAACTGCGCGAATTGCTCGGCACGATCTCCGAACGCCTGACCGACCAGTTGATGCAGGAACTCAACGGGCGCGTCGACATCGACGGCGAGGACCCGGCCGACGTCGCCTACGACTGGTTGAAGCGCGAGAACCTGATCACCTGACGAGAAACGGGCGAGGCGTGCACCACGCCTCGCCCGTTCCCGGGAATCGTCCGCGCGCTTACGGATTCATCTCGTAGGTGCCGACGTAGCCGATCACCTCTTCGAAGATCCGACCCGAGCGCGCCTCGTCGATGACGGGCTTGCGCAGCACGCTCAACGCCCAGTCCTGTTGGGCCTGGGTCGAGGACGACTTCGCGAACACGCCGAGGGCGTAGGCGGAGAAGTCGCGGACGAACACCTCGAAGATCGCGTCCAGGACGTCGTCGGAGGTCCCTTCGATCTTCGCCTGCTCCAGGATCAGCTGGCTGTAGGGCAGCAGGGTGAACAGTTCACCCACGGCCAACTGGTAGTCGATGTCCTCGAGCTGGGCCGCGGTCGGCGGGGCCTGGACCGGGAACTGCGTGAAGCTCTCGGCCAACTCCAGGAACAGCGCCACGTTGGGCAGGTGCCGGTAGTCGGCGAAGGCGGGCCGCCAGTCCGAGAACCGCACCTTGCTCAGCCCCGAGGCGCCCGGCTGACGGAACAGCGACTCGTCGTCGGCGGTGTCGCGCCGCACCGGCACCGCGGGCAGTTCGGCCGGGTTGAACAGGAAGTTCGGCATGAACTTCAGCGTCAACGCCATGTTCACGTGCGCGGTGCCCTCGAGGCGCGGCATCGAGTCGATGGTGCCGCGCGCCATCGCGAAGTAGCTGTCCTTCTCGAAACCCTTGGCGGAGATGACATCCGAGAGCTCGCGGAAGACCCGCTCGGCCTCGCGGGTGACCTTCATCTTGCCGATCGAGTTGAACATCACGAAGCGGCGGTCCTCGGGGGTGGAGGAGCGCATGTAGTCGATCGCGCGGTGATGGAACAGCCGCATCGCGTTCATGCGGATGTAGCTGTCGGACAGGATCTGGCGCACCTGCGGGAAATCGGTGACCGGGTGCCCGAACAGGATCTTGGCGTGCGCGTGGTTGATCGTCTCGTAGAAACAGTGCTGCACGATGCCCAGTGCGACCATGCCGATGTTGAACTTGCCGCAGTTGACCGCGGCGAGGGCGGCGTCGAAAGCCTTGCGGCCGGTGTGCAGCACGTCCTCGGCCGAGACGGGGTAGTCGGCCAGATCGTAGGCGCTGACGTAGTTCTGGCCGTGGATGACGTTCTTGACCAGGTGGTAGTTCGGGTGCTGGCTGTCGGCGACGAACCACACGTAGGCGTCGGGGCCCTCGAGGTCGGTGCGACGGCCGATGGTCGGCACGATCCGCGCGACGTTGCCGTTGCCGATGTAGTACTTGCTGCCGGTGGCGCGGAACCCGCCGTTGCCGTCGGGGGTCAGCAGCATGTCGGTGGCGTAGATGTCGGCGCCGTGGTCCTTCTCCGACAGGCCGAAGGCGATGATGCCGCCGCGGTCGAGTTCCTCGGCGGCGCGCAGGTGGGCCTTGTGGTTGGCGCTCTGCCAGATCGTGGCCAGGCCGAGGGTGGACACGCCCCAGGCGTACCAGTACTGCGAGCCGTAGAAGCCGGTGATCTCGTTGAACCGGGAGATGACCGCGGTGTCCCAGCGCTTGCTGGTGTCGCCGGTGGCCGACTGCGGGGTGGCCATGTGCGCGATGATGCGGCTCTCGGCGAGGAAGGCCATCCAGTCGTCGTACCAGGACGCCTGCTGGGCGTCGGTGGTCAGCGCCTCTTTGCCCTTGTTCTCGAAGAACTCGACCACCGAGCGCAGTTTGGCGCGGGTGTCGGGATCGAATTCCTCGAAGGTGTCGGTCTTCGGGTTGAACAGGGCCATGGATAGCCGCCTTCCAAGTGATGGCAAGTGCCCTCACATTAGAACTGAGGGCAGGTGCCGTCAATAGTGTGATCCGGCCCGGCGGGCCGGGGGTCGTAGAGGGTCAGATGCGCCGAGATCGCCGTCGCCAGATGGTCGATGACCTGCTCGCGCCCGGCCCGCAGCGACCCGTTGAACCACGCCGCGAACATCCCCGCGACCGCGCTGGCCAGGCTGACCGCCGCCAATTCCCGGCGCACCGGGTCAACGATCCCCGACAGCAGCGTGTTCTGGATGACCGCGGCGAAGGAGGGCATCACCGAGACCGTCTCGGTGCCCAGCACCGTCCCCGTATAGGGCTCGACCAGGAACAGGCGCGACTTGCGCGGATCGCGCAGCGACTCGTCCACCAGCAGCGTCGCCAGTTCGCGTTCGCGCAAGGGCGGCGGTGCGATCGTGAACGCGCTCATCGCGGCGCGGAACTCTCGCGAGACCTCCTGGTAGAGCGTGGCCAGCAGTTCGTCGGTGGTCTCGAAGTTCTCGTAGAAGTACCGCGTGGTCAGGCCGGTGCGCCGGCAGATCGCCCGCATGGTGACCGCGGCCGCCCCGGATTCGCCGATCAGGTCCAGGGTCGCCTCGAGCAAGGCCGCGCGGCGCACCAGTCGCCGGTGCGCGAGAGTGGTGCCGCCCCAGATCGGATCACCGCTCTCGGCGGGTGGCTCATCGGTCGACACACGATCCCCTTCGCTGGCGGAACCCGGGCGGCACCCCGTGGATGATCCTCGGGGAGATGTTAATGGTAAATCCGCTCGGTTGGCGCTGCTTCAACTGGGTGGATTGTGATATATGTAATCTCTGATTCGTATCTACTCCCTGGTCGGACGCCGAGGTCCGACCCGGATCCCGCCCCCGGCGCGGGCTCCGCGGCGGAGTGCAGGAGGTTGAC
>NZ_BAGG01000051.1 GCF_000308695.1 Nocardia takedensis NBRC 100417
CGTCGTGCCGCCGCTGGACTACCTGGTCAAGGCGCGCGACATCACCGCGCGGCACGGCGCGCTGCTGGTGCTGGACGAGGTGCAGACCGGAATCGGCCGCACCGGTCGCTTCTACGCCCACCAGTCCACCGGCATCGTCCCCGACGTGATCACCCTGGCCAAGGGCCTGGGCGGCGGTCTGCCGATCGGCGCGGTGCTGGCCACCGGACCGGCCGCCGACCTGCTCACCCCGGGCCTGCACGGCACCACCTTCGGCGGCAACGCGGTGTGCGCCGCGGCGGCGCTGGCGGTGCTGCGCACCATCGACGAGGACGGGTTGCTCGCCCACGTCGAATCGGTCGGCAAACGGCTCAGCGACGGCATCGAACTGCTCGAGCATCCGGTGGTCGACCACGTGCGCGGCGCGGGCCTGCTGCTGGCGATCGTGCTGAACCGCGACATCTCGGCCGAGGTCGAGGCGCGCGCCCGCGAAGCCGGATACCTGGTGAACGCGCCCAAGCCGAACGTGATCCGGTTGGCGCCGCCGCTGGTGCTCACCGAGACCCAATCCGACAATTTCGTGGCCGATCTGCCCGAGATTCTGGACGCCGCCGCCGACGACGCGAAGGGAACGACGGCATGAGCCCGACGACCGGACTCCGACACTTCCTGCGGGACGACGACCTCACGCCCGCCGAACAGGCCGAGGTCCTCGATCTGGCCGCCGAATTGAAGCATTCGCCGTTCCTGCGCCGTCCGCTGGACGGGCCGCGCGGGGTCGGGGTGATCTTCGAGAAGAACTCCACCAGGACCCGGTTCTCCTTCGAGATGGGCATCGCCCAACTCGGCGGGCACGCGGTCGTGGTGGACGGGCGCGACACCCAACTGGGCCGCGAAGAGACCCTCGCCGACACCGGCCGGGTGCTCTCGCGCTACGTCGAGGCGATCGTGTGGCGCACCTTCGAGCAGTCCCGCCTCGACGAGATGGCTTCGACGGCAACGGTTCCGGTGGTCAACGCGCTGTCCAACGAATTCCATCCGTGCCAGGTGCTCGCGGATCTGCTGACCCTGCGCGAACGCAAGGGCGACCTGACCGGGCGCAGGCTGACCTACTTCGGCGACGGCGCCAACAACATGGCCCATTCGCTGCTGCTGGGCGGGGTCACCGCCGGACTCGACGTGACCATCGCGGCCCCACCGGGTTTCGAGCCGCTGCCCTGGGTCCTGACGGCCGCGCGGGCCAGGGCCGCCGAGACCGGCGCGCGCATCACCCTCACCGGCGACCCGGTGGCCGCGGCCGCGGGGGCCGACGCGCTGGTCACCGACACCTGGACCTCGATGGGGCAGGAGAACGACGGCCTCGACCGCGTCGGCCCGTTCGAGCCGTTCCGGCTGACCGCCGACCTGCTGGCCAAGGCCGAACCCGACGTCGTCGTGCTGCACTGCCTGCCCGCCCACCGCGGGGAGGAGATCACCGACGAGGTGCTCGACGGCCCGCACAGCGCGGTCTGGGACGAGGCCGAGAATCGCCTGCACGCGCAGAAGGCGCTGCTGGTGTGGCTGCTCGAGCGACGCGGCAACGCGCGATGACACGACGATCCGGCGGCGCGGTCGACCCGGCCGCGCCGCGAGGACAGAGGTGACGATGACGACCCGTCCCGAGACCGGCGCGGCGGCCCGCGGTGGCACCATCGCCCGCACCCGAGCGGGTCGTCAGTCCCGCATCGTGGAACTGCTGTCCAGCCATGCGGTACGCAGTCAGACCGAACTGGCCGCGCTGCTGGCGGCCGAGGGTATCGAGGCCACCCAGGCCACCCTCTCGCGCGATCTCGACGAACTCGGCGCGGTGAAACTGCGAGCCGCCGACGGCGGGGCGGGCGTCTACGTCGTGCCCGAGGACGGCAGTCCGGTGCGCGGGGTCATCGGGGGCACCGACCGCCTGTCCAAACTGCTCGGCGATCTGCTGGTGTCCACGGATTCCAGCGGCAACATCGCGGTCCTGCGCACCCCGCCCGGCGCGGCCCACTACCTGGCCAGCGCCCTGGACCGCGCCGCCCTGCCCTTCATCGTGGGCACCATCGCCGGTGACGACACCATCGCCGTCATCGCCCGCGAACCCCTCACCGGCGC
Source organism: Nocardia takedensis NBRC 100417 (assembly GCF_000308695.1). GTDB lineage: Bacteria > Actinomycetota > Actinomycetes > Mycobacteriales > Mycobacteriaceae > Nocardia > Nocardia takedensis. The sequence goes on from NZ_BAGG01000051.1 coordinate 2,110, forward strand.
GGAACTGGCCGCCAAGATCGAGGAACTCGCCTAGCCTCCGGTCAGTCCAGCATCCGTTCGAGGTCGGACAACTCGCGCCCGATGCGCACTTCCAGCGCCCGCAGTTCCGCGACGATCTCGCGCGGCGGTCGGTGCGCGACCCGTTCGGTGCGCGCCTCGCGGTAGCGGCCGACGCTCAGGTCGTAGTCGCGCGCGGCGATCTCGGCCTTGGGCACCCGGAAACTCTGCTCGGTGCGCGCGCGGTCGCCTTCCTCGGCGTCCCGGCCTCGCCACCGGGCCAGCACGTCGGGGAGGTTGTTCGCGGCGTGCTCGTCGGCGTCGAGAACCACCGCGACACCGGTCTTCTCGGGGGGCAACAGGGGGGTGCGCCGATCGTCGAGGCCGTAGCCGTCCGCGGCGAGGTCGTAGAACCACACGTGCTCGGTCCGCTCGTCCTTGGTGAACACCAGGATCGCCGTGGACACTCCCGCGTACGGTTTGAACACCCCGGAGGGCAGCGCGACCACCGCGTCCAGGCGATGGTCCTCGACCAGGACGCGGCGCAGGTCCCGGTGCGCTCGGGTCGAGCCGAACAGCACGCCCGCCGGGACGATCACCGCCGCCCGCCCGCCGGGCGCGAGCAGGCGCAGGCACAAGGCCAGGAACAGCAGTTCGGTCCGGCGGGTCCGCACCACCGCCAGCAGGTCCGCCGCGGCGGCGTCGAGATCGAGGCTGCCCGCGAACGGCGGGTTGGCCAGGATGAGGCTGTAGCGGCCCGCGTCCTGCGACGCCGCGCCCGCCAGCGAATCGCGGTAGCGGATGTCGGCGTGCTCGATCCCGTGGGTGAGCATGTTCATCCCCGCGATGCGCAGCATGGTCGAGTCGAAGTCGAAGCCGTGGAACATGCCGCGCTGGAAATGCCCGTACCGCACCGGATCACGCAGGTCCGCGGCGTGTGCGCGGCGCAGGTGCTCGGCCGCCCCGATCAGGAATCCGGCGGTGCCGCAGGCCGGATCGCAGACGGTGTCCTGCGGGCCGGGCGCGGTCATCGCGACCATCAGGTCGATGATGTGGCGCGGCGTGCGGAACTGGCCGTTGTGGCCGGAGGTGGCGAGTCGGGCCAGCATGTACTCGTACAGATCGCCCATGGCGTCCCCGTCGAGGGACAACTCGTCGAGGGTGGCGACGGCGCGGGCGAGCAGGCCCGCGGTCGGGATGGTCAGGCGCGCGTCGCGCAGGTGCGCGCCGTAGGGCGACCCGGTCTCGCCGAGTCCCCGCAGCCAGGGGAACACCTCCTCGCGCACGGTCCGCAGCAACTCCTCCGGCGGGAGTGCGCGCAACCGCGACCAGCGCGGCCGTTCGGTGTCCGGCAGGGCCTCGGCGCGGTCGAGTCGCTCCAGGAACATCAGGTAGGTGAGTTGGTCGACCACTTCGAGGGGATTGGCGATGCCGCCGGTCCAGAAGGCGTCCCAGAGCCTGTCGATCCTGGTCCGCGATTCCCCGGTGCGCATGGCTGGCACAGTACCGCCCGCGACGGAGAGGAATCCGAGGTCACCGCGACGCGGGGGCACGCGGCGGCGCGTAGTGTGCTCCGGAGGCGAAGCCCGCCCGCACCCCCGGTTATGAATGAGATTGCATCGTCATGCATAATCATTTGTACGAGGGTGTGGGCACCGATCCGCGCGCCGAAGCGACCGGCACACCGACCTTCGCGGCGGCGAGTGCCTCCCGCCGTACGACCCATGCACGCCACCCGCACGAATTGAGGAGCACACACCACATGTCCGATCGCGTCGTACTCGCCTACTCCGGTGGGCTGGACACCTCCGTCGCCATCAGCTGGATCGGCAAGGAGACCGGTGCCGAGGTGGTGGCCGTGGCCATCGACCTGGGCCAGGGCGGCGAGGACATGAACGTGGTGCGCCAGCGCGCGCTGGACTGCGGCGCGGTCGAGGCCGTCGTCATCGACGCCCGCGACGAGTTCGCCGACGAATACTGCCTGCCCACCATCCAGGCCAACGCCCTCTACATGGGTCAGTACCCGCTGGTCTCGGCCATCAGCCGCCCGCTGATCGTCAAGCACCTGGTCGAGGCCGCCAAGTTCCACGGCGCGAGCACCGTCGCGCACGGCTGCACCGGCAAGGGCAACGACCAGGTCCGCTTCGAGGTCGGCATCGGCGCGCTCGCGCCCGACCTCACCGTCATCGCGCCGGTCCGCGACTACGCCTGGACCCGGGAGAAGGCCATCGCCTTCGCCGAGGAGAACGCGCTGCCGATCAACGTCACCAAGAAGTCGCCGTTCTCCATCGACCAGAACGTGTGGGGCCGCGCGGTCGAGACCGGCTTCCTCGAGGACCTGTGGAACGCGCCCACCAAGGACGTCTACGACTACACCGCCGACCCGACCGTCAACTTCGAGGCCCCCGACGAACTGATCGTCACCTTCGACAAGGGCGTCCCGGTCGCCGTCGACGGCCGCCCGGTCAGCGTCCTCGAGGCCATCGTCGAACTCAACCACCGCGCCGGACGGCAGGGCGTGGGCCGCCTGGACATGGTCGAGGACAGGCTCGTCGGCATCAAGAGCCGCGAGATCTACGAGGCGCCGGGCGCGCTGGCGCTGATCACCGCCCACCAGGCCCTCGAACACGTCACCATCGAGCGCGAACTGGGCCGCTACAAGCGCCAGGTCGAGCAGCGCTGGGGCGAGCTGGCCTACGACGGCCTGTGGTTCTCCCCGCTCAAGCGCGCCCTGGACGCCTTCGTCCAGGACACCCAGCAGCACGTCTCCGGTGAGATCCGCATGGTCCTGCACGGCGGGTCGGCCGTGGTCAACGGCCGCCGCTCCGAGCAGTCGCTCTACGACTTCAACCTGGCCACCTACGACGAGGGCGACACCTTCGACCAGTCGTTGGCCAAGGGCTTCGTGCAGATCCACGGCCTGTCGTCCAAGGTCGCCGCGCGCCGCGACCTGAACCAGAAGTAGCCGCCCGCCCACCGCACCGACCAGGAGAGAACCCACCCCATGACTTCGAGCGGCGAGCAGTCGACCCAGCACGGCACCAACGAAGGCGCCCTGTGGGGTGGTCGCTTCGCATCGGGTCCGGCCGCCGCGATGGCGGCGCTGAGCAAGTCGACCCATTTCGACTGGGCTCTGGCGCCCTACGACGTCCGGGCCTCCAAAGCGCACGCCCGGGTGCTGCACAAGGCGGGCTTGCTCGCCGACGCGGACCTGTCGGACATGCTCGCCGGACTCGACCGCCTCGCCGCCGACGTGGCCTCGGGGGCGTTCGGTCCGGCCGAGTCCGACGAGGACGTGCACGGCGCGCTCGAACGGGGTCTGATCGAACGGGTCGGCGCGGAACTGGGCGGCAGGCTGCGCGCGGGGCGCTCGCGCAACGACCAGGTGGCCACGCTGTTCCGGATGTGGCTGCGCGACGCGCTGGGCCGGGTCGCGCTGGGCCTGCTCGACGTGGTGGACGCGCTGGTGGCCCAGGCCGCCGCGCATCCGGACGCGGTGATGCCGGGCAAGACCCACCTCCAGGCGGCCCAGCCGGTGCTGCTTGCCCACCACCTGCTCGCGCACGCGCATCCGCTGCTGCGCGATGTCGACCGTCTGCGCGATGTCGACCGCCGCGCGGCGATCTCGCCCTACGGCGCGGGCGCGCTCGCCGGGTCCTCGCTGGGCCTGGACCCCGAGCAGATCGCGGCGGAACTGGATTTCACCGCCTCGGCGGCCAATTCGATCGACGCCACCTCGGCCCGCGACTTCGCCGCCGAGGCGGCGTTCGTGCTGGCGATGATCGGCGTCGACCTGAGCCGGATGGCCGAGGAGATCGTCCTCTGGAGCACCCCGGAGTTCGGCTACATCACCCTGGCCGACGCCTGGTCCACCGGGTCCTCGATCATGCCGCAGAAGAAGAACCCCGACGTGTCCGAACTCACCAGGGGCAAAGCGGGCAGGCTCATCGGCAACCTCACCGGCCTGCTGGCCACGCTGAAGGCCCAGCCGCTGGCCTACAACCGCGACCTGCAGGAGGACAAGGAACCGGTCTTCGACTCGGTGGCCCAACTGGAACTGCTGCTGCCCGCGATCGCCGGCCTGGTCGCCACCCTGACCTTCCACACCGAGCGGATGGCCGAGCTGGCCCCGGCCGGCTTCACCCTGGCCACCGACATCGCCGAATGGCTGGTCCGGCACGGTGTGCCGTTCCGGGTGGCGCACGAGGCCGCGGGCGCGTGCGTGCGCGTCGCCGAAGGGCGCGGCGTCGGCCTGGACGAACTCACCGACGCGGAGTTCGCCGCCGTGGACCCGGCGCTGACGCCGGATGTTCGCGAGGTGCTGACGGTGCAGGGTTCGATCGCCTCCCGCGACGCGAGGGGCGGCACGGCCGGGGTCCAGGTCGCCCGCCAGCTCGACGAAGTGCGCGCGAGCGCCGCCGAACTGCGCGCGCTCTACACCTGATCGGCCGGGACGGCCCGCTCGCTATCCTGCCGGAATGACCTTGCTGTTCCTGGCCCTGGCCATCGTCTCCGAGATCTCGGCGACCGTCTCGTTGAAGCTGTCGGAGGGGTTCAGCAAGCTCGTTCCGTCGATCGTGGTGGTGATCGGCTACGTCTCGGCCTTCTTCTTCCTGTCCAAGGCGCTGCAACGCGGGATGGCGATCGGTGTCGCCTACGGGATCTGGTCGGCGGTCGGGGTCGCCGCGGTGGCCACCATCGGCGCGCTGTTCCTCGGCGAACACCTCACCCTGGTGCAGGTCGGCGGGATCGGACTGGTCATCCTCGGCGTGCTGGCCCTGGAACTGGGCGGGGCGCACTGAGGACGGGGGTCAGCTCGCCGCGCGCTTGGCCAGATCGTGGGCGACCGCGCCCAGACGCGCGAGCCTGGCGTCGCCGAGCGGGGTGAGCCTGCCGCCGAGTCGGTTGGTGACGAACGCCAGCGACATGCCCGTGCTCGGATCGGCGAACGCGCCGGAGCCGCCGAGCCCGAAGTGGCCGAACGCCGAGATCGGTTCGGCCCGTGACGGTTTCATCGGCACACCGTGGAAGCCGAGCCCCCAGGGAATGCGGAAGGCGAGCACGTAGTCCGGGGTGAAGACCTGGCGGGTGGACAGCGCGGCGATGGTCTCCGGGTGCAGCAGGCGGTAGCCGTCCAACTCGCCGTCGTTGGCCAGCGCGCCGTAGAGGCGGGCCAGCGCGCGGGCCGAAAACACCCCGTTGACGCCGGGCATCACCGCGTCGTGCAGGCGCGGGTCGGCGACCAGATCGGCGAAGCCGGCCGGGGTGGTGTCGGCGGCGGCCGAGGTGAACCTGGTGCGGCCCAACAGTTTCGAGCCCGCGTCCCAGCTCATCCCGGCGACCGTGAGGCGGGGGAAGTTGGGCGCGATCCGGTCGCGCTGATCCTCCGGCACCCGGAACCACAATTCCTCCGCGCCCAGCGGTTCGGCGATCTCGGTGCGCAGCAGATCGGTGAAATCGGCGCCGCCGACCCGGCGCACCAGTTCGGCGACCAGGTGACCGAAGCTGATGCCGTGGTAGCCGCTGGTGACCAGATGCCGCGGATCCGGCGTGGCCGCGGCCAGTGCCGAGGTGACCGCCTCGTCGTCCAGGAAGCGCTCGACCGGACCCGGCAGCAGGCCGCGCAGTCGGTGCAGTCCGGCGCGGTGGGTGAGCAGTTCGCGCACCGTGATGCGGTCCTTGCCCGCCGCCGCGAACTCCGGCCAGTACTCGGCCACCGGGGTGTCGTAGTCGAGCGCGCCACGTTCGGCCAGGCGGTGCAGCAGCGTGGAGGCCACGCCCTTGCCGGTCGAATAGGCCATCGCCAAGGTGTCGTGCTGCCACGGCTTGCCGGGGCCCGCGAAACCGGCCCATACGTCGACGACGGGCTCCCCGTACTGGTACACCGCGAGCGCGCCGCCGCCGTCGCCCGGTCGGCGGAACAGTCGGTCGAATTCGGCGACGAGCGTCGCGTACCGACGGTCCACGAGTTGGGTGGTCGGGATGGTGGTCATGGACGATCCTCTCCTCCGTCTGCCCTTACAGCGTATGACCCCGCACCGGATCGTCACCTCACCGCCCTGATCCGGTGACTGTGCATTTTCCTGGTCGTCACATCGGGAACCGCCGCCGCAACACGGGCCGCCTACCGTGTGATCATGCCGCCACGCAGACGATCGGCCCTGCTCGCGAGGTTGGTGGTCGACGAACCGGGCAGGCCGCAGGTGATCCTCGGCGAACTGCGCCGGGTGATCCTCGACGGCGCGGTGCCGCCGTGCACGGTCATCCCGCTGCGCGAGGTCGCCGAACTGTTCGGCGTCAGCCACATTCCCGTGCGCGAGGCGTTGAAGACATTGATGGGGGAGGGGTTGGTCGTGCACCAACCCCACGGCGGGTACACCGTCGCCCAACTGACCGCGGGGGAGTTGCGCGAGATGTACATCGTGCGCGAGACCCTGGAAACGGCCTCGCTGGCCGCCGCGGCCGCGCACGCCACCGACGCCGACCACGCCGTCCTGCTCGAGGTCAACGCGCAACTGGAACGGGCCATCCGAGAGGACGACCCGGTCGCCTACCATCGCAGTTCGCGCCGCTTCCACGTCGCGCTGACCAGGCCCTCGCGCATGTTCCGGCTCATGCACATGCTGGAATCGGCCTGGAACGTCACCGAACCCGTGCAGTCGATGGTGCACATCGACCGCGAGGACCGCGCGCGCCTGCACACCGACCACGTCCTGATGCTCGACGCGTTCCTCTCGCGCGACGTCGACCGTCTGCTGCTGGTCGCCGAACACCATCACCGCCGCTTGGAGAAGGTGATCGCGACCCTGCCCACCGACACCGGCCTGCTCGCGCCCGCCGCGGAAGATATATCCGTGGCGCAATAGCCGGGCAACGGCGGCGCAACGGTCGGGCAATAGCCGATCCCTACCGTTCTCCCATCACAGTTACACCCTTCGGATGGGACACAACCATGACCGAAACGATCGCTCCCGCACCCGCGGCGGACCCGGCGACAGCACCCGCCTACGACCCACGCCTGACCAACGAGGATCTCGCGCCGCTGCGCGAACAGCGGTGGGGCACCTACAACATCTTCGCGTTCTGGATGTCGGACGTGCACAGCGTCGGCGGCTACGTCACCGCGGGCAGCCTGTTCGCCCTCGGCCTGGCCAGTTGGCAGGTGCTGGTCGCGCTGGTGGTCGGCATCACCATCGTCTACTTCCTCTGCAACCTGGTCGCCAAACCCTCACAGGTGACCGGTGTTCCGTACCCGGTGATGTGCCGGGCCGCCTTCGGCGTGCTGGGCGCGAACATCCCCGCGATCATCCGCGGGCTGATCGCCGTGGCCTGGTACGGCATCCAGACCTTCCTGGCCTCCGCGGCGCTGGATGTGGTGCTGATCAAACTGTTCCCCGATCTCGCGCCCTACGCGGTGGTCGAGGACTACGGGTTCCTGGGGCTGTCGCTGCTGGGCTGGGGCAGCTACCTGCTGCTGTGGGTGGTGCAGGCGTGCGTGTTCTGGCGCGGCATGGAATCGATCCGCAAATTCATCGACTTCTGCGGTCCGGCCGTCTACGTGGTGATGTTCCTGCTGTGCGGCTACCTGATCGCGAAAGCGGGATGGGGCGCGATCGACCTGAACCTCGGCGCGGTCACCAAGACCGGCTGGGACGCGGTGCCCGTCATGCTGGGCGCCATCGCCCTGGTGGTGTCCTACTTCTCCGGCCCGATGCTCAACTTCGGCGACTTCTCCCGCTACGGACGCAGTTTCGCGGCGGTCAAACGCGGCAACCTGCTCGGACTGCCGCTGAACTTCCTGGTGTTCTCGCTGCTGGTGGTGATCACCGCCTCGCTCACGGTGCCCGTCTACGGCGAGCTGATCACCGACCCGGTCGCCACCGTCGCCCGCATCGACAGCACCTTCGCCATCGTGCTCGGCGCGCTCACCTTCACCATCGCCACCGTCGGCATCAACATCGTCGCCAACTTCATCTCCCCGGCCTTCGATTTCTCCCACGTCAGCCCGCAGCGGATCAGTTGGCGGGCGGGCGGCATGATCGCCGCCGTCGGTTCGGTGCTCATCACGCCGTGGAACCTCTACAACAATCCCGACGTCATCCACTACACCCTCGAGGTGCTCGGCGCGTTCATCGGCCCGCTGTTCGGCGTGCTCATCGCCGACTACTACCTGATCCGCAAGCAGCGCGTCGCGGTCGACGACCTGTTCACCATGTCGACCACCGGACAGTACTGGTACAGCAAGGGTTACAACCCGAACGCGGTGCTGGCCACGGTCATCGGCGCGCTGGTCGCGGTGTTCCCGGTGCTGGCCGGTGACCTGCCGGGCATGCACACCGCCGCCCAGTACAGCTGGTTCATCGGCTGCGGCCTCGGCTTCGTCGTCTACTACCTGGCCGCGAGCCGCACCCGAGCGCGCCAAGAGGTCACCGCCTGATGCGCATCCGGGTCGTCAACCCGAACACCACGCGGGCGATGACCGACACGATCGAGCGCAGTGCCGGGGCCGTCATCGGTCCCGGCACCCGCCTCGACGCGGTCACCAGCGAGATGGGCCCGGAGTCCATCGAGAGCCACTACGACGAAGCACTCAGCGTGCCGGGCGTGCTCGCGGCCATCGCCCAAGGGGAACGCGAGGGCGTGGACGGGTACGTCCTCGCCTGTTTCGGCGATCCCGGCCTGGACGCCGCGCGGGAACTGGCGGCGGGACCGGTGATCGGCATCGCCGAAGCGGCCATGCGCACCGCCACCCACCTGGGCCGCGGCTTCAGTGTGGTGACCACGCTGGGTCGCACCGTCGGCCGCGCCGCCGACCTCGCCGAACGCTATGGGGTGCAACGGTTCTGCCTCGGCATCCACGCCTGTGAACTGCCCGTGCTCGCGCTGGAGACCGACCCCGACGCGCGCAAGATCGTCACCGAGGCGTGCCGGGAGGCCGTCGAGCGCGACGGGTCCGACGCGATCGTGCTCGGCTGCGCGGGCATGGCCGACCTGTGCGCGCACATCGGCGCGGAGATCGGTGTCCCGGTCGTCGACGGCGTGGCCGCCGCGACGCTGACCGTGCAATCACTGGTCACGCTCGGACTGCGCACCTCCGGTCGGGGTGAGTACGCCGCGCCCCCGTCGAAGGCGTATCGCGGCGTACTGCGCCCTTTCGGCCGCTGACACCCGGCGGTCGCGGGCCGGGTGTCAGCGGTGCGCGCGGTCGCGGCGACCGTCAGGCCGCGACCGCGTAGCTCAACTCCTCGAGGGCGGCGTCGGGATCGGCGACGTCGACCACCAGGCGGGTGAAATCCGCGCCGACCAGGTCGATCCGGATCGCCTGACCCCCGAACCGGGTGTCCCAGAACTCCTTGCGATGCCGTCCGCGATAGGTGCCCGCGGCGATCACGCCGGGGAAGAACGCACCCGGCGCCCGCACCCACGGCGGACGCAGATCGACCGGCGCCAGCGAGATGTCGGTGATGTCCTCGACATCCACGGTGAGGTGTTCGCGCAACGACAGGATCCGGTCCACACCGAGCACATTCACCGTCACCCTGCCACTGGTGACTTCGACCTCGACCATGGTGCACCTCCATCAGCGCCGAATTCGTACCCTCACCACTGTCCCGGCTGTGCCTGTTCACACCCTGTGGCCAACCTGTGATTCCCCCAAGTTCCGCCCGCTCCGCCCGCCCGACCAGCACGAACCCCACCCGAAACCTGAGACAACCCTGTGCCCCCTTATCGCCCACCCCAGCCATGCCATTACGTAGATATGCGCATCAAGCCATGTGCGCGCCCGAAGCGGCGCAGACCGGCACGCTTCGTATGCGAACAGCAAGAAGGGGAGGGCGAGCCCCAGCGGTCCCGGGACCGGGGTGATCCCGGGACCTGTGGGGCTAGCGGGCGACCAAGTGGTGGGAACGGTCGGCGATCTGGAGGACCGACGCGAGCCACGGGGAATAGCTGCCCGGGTCGTCGCAGAGGCGGACCCGCAGGACGTCGGGGTCGACCCAGGCGACGTCGGCCACCTCGGCCGGGTCGGGGCGCGGCTGCGCACCGTCGGCCTTGCCGATCACGACGTGGTCCCATTCGTGTTCCGCGCGCCCGGTGTCGCCGTCGGCGGCCTGGTAGCGGAACACGCCGGCTTCGACCAGGTCGGCGGTGAGGCCGAGTTCCTGGTCGAGCCTTACCGCGGCGGCGTCCACCACCGTTTCGCCGGGGGCCGGATGCCCGCAGCAGGTGTTGGCCCACAGGAGCGGGAAGCGGGTCTTGACCGCGGCGCGTCGCTGCAACAGGACCCGGCCCGCGTCGTCGAACAGCAGGACCGAGAAGGCCCGGTGCAACTGCCCCGGCGCCTGATGGGCCAGCGCGACCGGGGAGGTCCCGATCGCACGGCCCGCGTCGTCGACGAGTTCCACGAGCAGGGCCTCGCGGTCGGTGGGCCGGTCGGCCGGTTTCTCCGTCACCGCCCCACCTTATCGGCGGCGATCAACAGGTACTGGAAACTGCCTTCCTTGTAGGAGGTCAGGAACGGGGTCTCCACGCCCGTGGCCAGCTCCGATTCGGTACGCAACTCCCAGTACGGGATGGTCGCCGGGGTGAGATCGATCACGCTGATCGGCGTCAGCCCGTTGTCGGCCATCGCGCGGAAGTACTCGCTGCGCGGGTGGATCATGCAGCCGTAGTGCGCGTCGATCCAACTCACCGAGGAGGACCGGCCGCCGGTGACGTCGTTGGAGCAGCCCGTGACGCACACGTAGCGGCCGCCGGGCCGCAGCAGCCGGGAGAACTCCGCGAACAGGTCGAACAGGTCGACGTACATGGTGGTCTCGTTGGTCCAGATCCCGCGCATCGAACCGGCCTCGAACCCGGTGTCGAGCATGTTCCGGAAATGGAACCGCACCCGGTCCTCGACCCCGCGCGCGGCGGCCTGCTCGTTGGCGAAACCCACCTGGTACTCGGAGATGGTGACGCCGTCGACGCGGCAGCCGAACCGCTGGTTGGCCATGATGCTGGTGCCGCCGCGCCCGGAGCCGCCGTCGAGCAGTCGATCGCCGGGCCGCACGTCGCCGAGGTGGTCGAGCAGCAGGTCGGCCTGGGCCGTCTCGAGCCGGTGCAGTTCCTCCACGATGCGGGCCTGTCTGGTCTCGGCGGGCGCGTCGAGCACCGACAGGTCCGGTTCGCCGATGCCGTAGTGGTGGTGGTAGAGCCCGTCCACCTCGCCGAGGACGGTGTTGACCCGATCGTCGTTGGGGTTGTTGTTCCAGTACTCGGCAACGGACTTCTGGTAGCTGGTACGCAGTACGGTGTCGGTCTCGGGGTCGATCATGGTCATGCGTGATCATCCTCTCTCGTTGCGCGACTGGCTTTCTCGGGTTCCTCAGTCCCGGTAGCGCTTGCTGTCGGCGTGCCAGGCGCGGTTGCCGCCCATCCACGCCCACAGGCCGACCAGGAATCGGCGCAGTTCGGGCGAGCCCGCGGCGGCCAACGGCGCCGCCTCGGCCTCGAACCGGTGCACCAATTCGTCGTGCACGGCGGCGGTCCGCTCGACCGCCTCCCGTCGGGAACAGTTCTCCTCCGCGGCCAGCACCGTCGGGAGATTGAACTCGCGGTGCTCGGCGCGGTCCTCCCTGGCCATCGAATACAGGTCGTTGACCATCTGACTGGCCAGCGCGGCGGTGGTGACCACCCGGCGCACCCGGGGGTCGGTGTATTCCTCGGCGCCGATCTCGTAACCGCCGAGCACGTCGATCGGGGCCATGCACGGCAGGAAACTGTGCGGTTGACGGTTGGTCAGGTATTCCCACACCGGCGGCATCCGGTCGGCCACCCGCCACCCGGCCTCGGCGCCGAGTGCGATGAACCATCCCGCGATCTCGGTGCGCAGCCTGCCCAGTTGCGCCGCGGTGGCGTAGCGGGACAGGTGCTCGAAGGAGGTGCGGAACGCCCGCAGGATGGGATCGGCCCGCATCGCCTCCTCGAGTTGCGCGGCGTAGCGGACCGGCAGGTGCACCGGGTCCATCGCAGCGGCGGCCAGTTCCAGGCGCGGCCCCAGTTCGGCGGTGGCGCTGGACGGTGTGCCGTCCGGCGCCCGTTCGTCGGCTCCCTCCTCGCAGTAGTAGTCGTCCACCGACCACTCCGACACCGCGCATTTCGCCGCGGCCAACAGCTTGTCGGCGTCGTCGCAGTCGGGGTGGGCCAGCATGATCAGCCGACCGAAGTCGGCGTCGCGCAATTCGTCGAGTCTGCCCTCGTACAGGCCGATCTCGGCCGCCCAGGCGATCAGTCCGTCGTTGACGGTCTCGGCCAGCGCCGGATCGTCGCGCACGGGCGGCGGACAGTACAGGGGCGGAATCGGCGCGCTGTCGGCTCGCTCGGCCGCCGCGCGCCCGGGGGCCGCCGAAGCGGTCCCGAGGCCGGTCGGTCCCCGGGGTATCGTCCCGGTTCGTCGGGTCGGCGTCTCGCCCCGCGGTGGCGCGATGTCGACATCGCGCTGCGGCACAGTCGATTTCGGGATGTATGCGACCCGCTGTCCTGTGCCCGTCGGCTCCGCTACGGCCCCGATCGCCGGAGCTATGACGGGGGCGACCGGTTCGACGGGCGGCGACGGCGGTAACCGCAGCGCCGCCGCACCGAGCCCGGAGGGGCCGAGCAACCGGGTGGGCGCAGGTCGGCGAGGGGGTGCCACCGGCGGCGTCCCCGGAGCCGAATCGGCCTCCGCGGCAACCGGTGTCGCCTCCGCGTCGAACAGGTCGGCGGGGGCGGTGACCCCCACGGTGTCGAGCAGCGCGGCGACCGTGGCCGCCACTTCGTCGCGGGCCGGTGGCGCCGCGACACGTGACAGTACCGACATGGTCGACGCTCCGATCAGTTCGTGGGTCGGGCGGTCTGGACGTTGTCGAGGATGCCGAGGGCGTCGGGCACCAGGATCGCGGCCGAGTAGTAGCAGCTGACCAGGTAGCTGATGATGGACTGGTTGTCGATGCCGGTGAAGCGGACGTTGAGGCTGGGTTCGTACTCGTCGGGGATGCCGGTCTGGTGCAGGCCGATCACGCCCTGATTCGATTCGCCGGTGCGCAACGCCAGGATGCTGGTGGTGCCCGCGGCGGAGACCGGGATCTTGGAGCAGGGCAGCAGCGGGATGCCGCGCCAGGCGGGCAGGTGGTGGCCGTCGATGGTGGTGGGGGTGGGGTAGAGGCCGGCCGCGGTGGCCTGCCGGGAGAACGCGGCGATGGCCCTGGGGTGGGCCAGCAGCACATTCGTGCCGCGCCGCATCGAGATCAGTTCGTCCAGGTCGTCGGGGGTGGGCGCGCCGGCGTGGGTGTGGATGCGCTGTTTGAGGTCGCAGTTGTGCAGCAGGCCGAAGTCGGGGTTGTTGATCAGATCGTGCTCGCGGCGTTCGTAGAGCGCCTCGATGGTCAGCTTCAACTGCTGCTGGGTCTGGTTCATCGGGTCGTTGAACAGGTCGGCGACGCGGGTGTGGATGCGCAGCACCGACTGGGCCAGCGACAGTTCGTATTCGCGGGGGTTGGTGTCGTAGTCGACGAAGGTCGGGGTGAGCAGCGGTTCGCCGTCGTGGCCCGAGGCGATCTCGATATCGGCCTCACCGCGGCTGTTCTGCGCTTTGGCGGGCGCGTCGGCGAGGTCGGCGAGGTAGTCGCCCAGCGGCGGGATCCCCGCCGCGGCCTCGTCCAACTCCGCGCGGGTGAGCACGAGAACCGTGGTGGGAGCGAGGGTTTTGAGCGTGTGGTCCCAGATGGCGTCGGGGTCGGTGAGCACCGCCTCGCCGGCGTGGTCGCCCGCGGCCAGCGTGCCGGTGACGGTGTGCTCGCCGTATTCGCCGGTGCCCAGGCGCGCGATCCGCCCGTGCACCACCAGGATCAGTCGGTCCACGGGGTTGCCGAATTCGGCCAGGACGTACCCGGTGTCGAGATCGTGCTGGACGAACCGGTCCGCCAGCGCGCCGAGCGCGTCGACGTCGGTGAACCCGCGCAGTGCGCCGATCTCGGTGAGTTCCAGCGGGATCACCCGCGCGGTGGACCCGTCGACGGCGAATTCGATCTCGCCGTTGCCGACGGTGTGGGTCAGTCGCCGGTTGACCCGGTACACACCGCCGTCGACCTGCACCCACGGCAGCGAGCGGGTCAGCCACCGGGAGGTGATGCCCTGCATCTGCGGTTCGGACTTCGTCGTGGTCGCCAACTGGTGCGCGGCGGTCGTGGACAGCGACTGCCGGACCGATTCCTCGGAAACCTCGGCGGGAAGTGGCATTTCAATGGTCATGTCTGGTCCTCACCTCGAGATGGTCACGAATGTGCACTGGAGATTGAGAATCGATGCCTGTCCGGAACTTTCGCGCGAGCCGAGCCGAGAACGCCGGTAGCCGAAGCGAATACGGGATCGAAGACCGCTTCCGGACGCGTTCGATGCTAGGTCGCGGAGCCGTAGCGGCGCAGCGGAATTCGCAGAATCATCGGAACCGGTGTCCGCCGCGCCGCGACACGCGAGGAAACCGCAGACACGCCTGACCAGGCGGTCTGTTGCGCCGCCTCGGACATCACCCGCGTCCGCCCACCGCGTCACCGTCGGTTGCCGACCGACGGTGACGCGGTCAGGGCACGCACGGATCGGGTTCTCGTCCCGCGGGCCTGCGCCGCCCGCCGAGTCGCCTCCGGGAGTGGGCGCGAACCCGCCCGGGTCGCGGTGGGGTAGCTGAGGCGCGGGTCGCGGGAAGGTCACGGCGGACGAGCTTCCCGACATGGATAAGGTCACAGCGGCCTCATAATGGACACACGATGTGGGAAGCTCGACCGGACCGGATCGGGTGTGTGTTGCGGGTCACGTTGAGGGTAGGCCGGGAGCAAACGTGAAGTTGAGTGCGAAGGATATGGCGAGTTCGGTACGGCGGTTGATGTCCACCGCCCAGAACGGGCTCGAGGTCATCCGCTTCGGCGGGCTGACCAACGACGTCGTCTCGTCGCCGTTCGAGGTGGTCGAACGCAGACGCATGTACCGGTTGCGCCACTACTTCCCCGACGACGTCCCCGCCGCCCCCGCGCGCGAGGGCGAACAGCGCCCCGTCGCCCTGCTGGTCCCGCCGCTGATGGTCAACGCCGACATCTGGGACGTCAACGCCGAGGACGGCGCGGTCGGCATCCTGCACCGCGGCGGCGTGGACTGCTGGGTGGTCGACTTCGGCTCGCCCGCCACCGAGGAGGGCGGCTGGCAGCGCGACCTGGCCGACCACGTGCTGGCCGTGGACGCCGCCATCGACGCGGTCTGCGAGGCGACCGGAGCGCCCGTGCACCTCATGGGCTACTCCCAGGGCGGCATGTTCGCCTACCAGACCGCCGCCTACCGCTACGGCAAGGGCGTGGCCAGCATCGTGACCTTCGGCAGCCCGGTCGACATCGTCGCGGGCATGCCGTTCGGGCTGCCCTACGGGTTGGTCTCCGACGTCGCCGATTTCCTGGCCGACCACGTCGTCACCCGGTTGCCGATCACCGATTCGATGGTCCGACTCGGTTTCCAGATGCTCGACCCGGTCAAGACCGCCAAGTCCCGCATCGATTTCCTGCGCCAACTGCACGACCGCGAGGCCCTGCTGCCCAAGGAACGCCAGCGCCGATTCCTCAACAGCGACGGCTGGGTCGGCTACGCCGGTCCTGCGGCGGCCGATCTGCTCAAGCAGTTCGTGGCGCACAATCGGATGATGTTGGGCGGGTTCGTGATCCGCGACCACCCGATCTCGCTGGCCGAGTTGAAGTGCCCGATCCTCGCGGTGCTGGGCGAGGTCGACGACATCGGCCAGCCCGCCGCGGTGCGCGGCATCGTGCGCGCGGCCCCGAACGCCGAGGTGTACGAGGCAAGCCTGGTCGCGGGCCATTTCGGTCTGGTCGCGGGCAGTACCGCGAGCAACGTCACCTGGCCGCTGGTGCGCGAGTGGATCGACTGGCTGGACCGGGGTCGCCCGCTGCCCGCCGAGATCTCCCGGATGACCGAACACGTCGCCTCGACGGGCCCGCGCACCGCCGCGACCCGTGTCGTGCACACGGCCGCCACCCTCGCCGAGGCGGGCGCGGGGTTCGGCAAGGTCATCGAGACCGTCGCCAACAACACCGTGCGCGGGTCGGTCGAACTCGCGGGCGAGGCCGCCCGCGCGCTGCCCCGCCTGACCAGGCTGGGCATGATCCAGCCCGGCACCAGGATCTCGCTGGGCAGGCTGATCTCCGAACAGGCCCGCCGCGCCCCCTTGCGCGAATGCTTCCTGTTCGACGACCGCGTGCACACCAACGCCGCCGTCGACGCCCGCATCGACAACGTGGTGCGCGGCCTGATCTCGGTGGGCATCCGGCCCGCCGCGCGCGTCGCCGTCGTCATGGAGACCCGCCCGAGCGCGCTGGCCGCGGTCGCCGCGCTCTCGCGCCTGGGCGCGGTGGCGGTGCTGCTGGCCCCCGGCAGCGAACTGGAACGCGCACTGGCGGCCACCGGCGCGCAGACCATCATCGCCGACCCCGAGAACGCCCGGCACGCCGCCGACACCGGCGCCCGCGTGCTGGTGCTCGGCGGCGGCGCGACCCGCACCCTCGACATCGCCACCGGCGACCGGTTGATCGATCTCGAGCGCGTCGACCCGGCCGCGGTGCGTCTGCCCGCCTGGTACCGGCCCGATCCCGGCCGCGCGCGAGAACTGGCTTTCGTCCTGGTCACCGGCACCGGCGACCGGCTCGAGACCAAATACATCACCAACCACCGCTGGGCGCTGTCGGCGTTCGGCACCGCGACCTCGGCCGATCTGGGTCGCCGCGACACCGTCTACTGCCTGGCGCCGCTGCACCACTCCTCGGGGCTGCTGGTCAGCCTGGGCGGCGCGATCGCGGGCGGCAGTCGGATCGCGTTGGCGCGCTCGCTGGACCCGGCCCGCTTCGGCGAGGAGGTGCACCGCTACGGCGTCACGGTGGTCACCTACACCTGGACGATGCTGCGCGACATCCTCGACGCCGAGGTGTTCCCCGCCGGGCACGCCCACCCGATCCGGTTGTTCATCGGCTCCGGCATGCCCGCGGGCCTGTGGCGGCGCACCACCGAACAGTTCGAGCCCGCCCGGGTCCTCGAGTTCTACGCCTCCATCGAGGGCGACGTGGTGCTGGCCAACGTGACCGGCGCCAAGGCGGGCTGCAAGGGCAGGCCCATGCCGGGCACCGCCCGCGTCGAACTGGTCGCCTACGACCCGGTCACCGAGCAGATCCGCGTCGACGAATCCGGTTTCGCGCGCCGCTGCCTCGACAACGAGGTGGGCCTGCTGATCGGCCGCGCCGCCGACGGCGTCGACCTGTCCGCGGGCGGTCTGCGCGGGGTGTTCGCCGCGGGCGACGCCTGGATGCCCACCGAGAACCTGTTCCGCCGCGACAGCGACGGGGACTACTGGTTGGTCGACCGCACCGACACCGTCATCAAGACCGCGCGCGGCCCGGTGTTCACCCAGCCGATCGTGGACATCCTCAACGACATCACCGCCGTCGACCTCGAGGTCGCCTACGGCCTTCCGGTGGACGGGGGCGTCCTGGCGGTGGCGGCGGTCAGTGTGCGGGCTGGTCACCGATTGACCCGCGAGGACGTCACCGAGGCCGCGCGGGCCCTGCCGCCGTCGCAGCGCCCCGATCTGGTCTACGTGGTGGACGAGATCCCGCGCAGCGCCACCTACCGGCCCTCGACCCGCGCGGTCCAGGCGCAGGGCCGTCCCGCGCCCGGCCCGGACACGTGGTGGTACCGCCGCGCGACCGACACCTACGAGATCCTCACCGAGGACAAGGCGAGGACGCTGCTGGGGGAGTGAGCCGGCGTCCGCGAGCGCGCCCGCCGCGCGCGGGCGCGGCACCGGAGGCGTTGTCCGACAACGGCTTCGACGCGGCCCTCGATAACGGATCGACCAGCGAAGACCGGTATCGATGTGCCGATGTCCGATCTCGCACGTAGCATCCGTCGGTGTGAGTGCGAGCGTCATCTACCACAACCGGACCACCTACGAACTACTCATGCGTGGTCTCTACGGGCGGCACTACGGTGCCCGCTACCGGGCCATCGCCGAGTTGATCCCCGACGGCGCCGACGTGGTGGACGTGTGCTGTGGTCCCGCGACCCTCTACACCGGGTACCTGCGCGACAAAGGGGTCGACTACACCGGCCTCGACCTGAACGAAGGCTTCATCGCCCGGCTCACCGAGGCGGGCGGCACGGGGCGGGTGTGGAACGCCCACGCCGCCGACCCGCTGCCCGCCGCCGACCACCTGCTCATGCAGGCCAGCCTCTACCACTTCCTGCCCGATCCCACGCCGGTCATCGACCGCATGCTCGCCGCCGCGCGCGACCAGGTGATCATCGCCGAACCGGTCCGCAACCTCGCCTCCAGCGACAACAAGGTGCTCGCCGCGGTGGCCCGCCGCTTCACCGACGCGGGGGAGGGCGCCGAGGAACACCGCTTCACCGAACCCACCCTCGACGCGCTGATGCGCGGCTACGGCGACCGGGTCGTGCGGCGGCAACTCATCGCGGGCGGGCGCGAGAAGCTCTACGTCCTGTCGGCAGGAGCCTGACCCGAAGCGCTAGACCTGGAAGGCGGTGACCGCGTCGACCACCCGGTCGACCTGGTCGTCGCCGAGCGCGGGCCACAGCGGCAACCGCAGCACCGTCGCCGAGAATTCGGCGCTGCGCGCGCACCGCACCGGCGTGCGTCCCAGCTTCAGACCCGCCGGACTCGAATCCAGCGGAATGTAGTGGAACGGCGCGGAGATGCCGCGCGTGGCCAAGTGCGCGATCAGATCGTCGCGACGCTGCTCGGTCGGAGTGCGCAGGTAGTACAGGTGCGCGGTGTGTTCGCGATCGGCGGGCACGTGCATCAACCGCACGTCGTTGCGCGCGGCCCAGTCGGGCAGCGCGGCGGCGTAGGCGTCCCACACCCGGTGCCGACCGGCCTGGATGAGATCGAACTCGTCGAGTTGCGCGTCCAGCACCGCGGCGTTCAACTCGCTGGGCAGATAGCTCGAGCCGATGTCCTGCCAGGAGTACTTGTCGACCGCGCCGCGCAGGAAACGGGCCCGGTCGGTGCCCTTCTCCCGGATGATCTCCGCGCGCGCCATCAGGATCTCGTCGGTGAGCAGCAGCGCGCCGCCCTCGCCGCAGTGCACGTTCTTGGTGTCGTGGAAGCTCAGCGTGCCCATCGTGCCGATGGCGCCCAGCTTGCGTCCGCGCCACGAGCCGCCGAGACCGTGGGCGTTGTCCTCCACGATCGCGAACCCGTGCGCGTCGGCCAGATCCTGCAGACCCGCCATATCCGCGGCGACGCCGCCGTAGTGGATGACGACCACGGCCTTGGTGCGCGGGGTGATCACCGCGGCGACCGCCGCCGGGTCGAGATTGCCCGTCTCGGGATCGATGTCGGCGAACACGCAGGTCGCCCCGCGCAGCGCCATCGAGGTCGCCGTGGAGGTGAAGGCGAAACTCGGGACGATCACCTCGTCGTCGGGACCGAGTTCGAGCAGCAGGCCCGCCATCTCCAGCGCCGAGGTGCACGAGGTGGTCAACAAGGCGTGCGGCGCGCCGGTGATGGTCTTCAGCTTCGCGGTCGCCGCCGCCGTGAACGGGCCGTCGCCGTGACTGTGATCGGAGGCCAGCACGGCCCCGAGGTTGGCGAGTTCGTTGCGCGCCCGGTACGGACGGCTGAAGATGACGCGGTCGGTGCTCAAACCCGTCGATCCCCCTACTGGCTGAGGTTGGTGGACAATTCGCGCGGGGGCGCGGGTTGGGCCGCGTCCGCCGTCACGGAGGCTACCCCCGGATCCCGGCTCTCCGCCGGGCGAGGGGTCGGCGTGCGCACCGTCAGGTACAGCGGTTTGCCGACCAGGATGTGCAGCGCGACGCCGAGATATTCGGCGATCAGGCCGAGGGAGAACAGCACCGCCCCGGAACACAGCAGCAGCACCACGATCGTCGAGGCCCAGCCTTCGGGGGCCCAATCGTCGGTGCTCAGCGCCTCGTAGACGACGACGCCCGCCATGATCACACCGCCCAGCGCCAGGGTGACCCCGAGCATGCTCACCAGGCGCAGGCCGCGGGTGCCGCTGCACAGCACCATCTTCCAGAACAGCGAGAACAGGCGGCGGTAGTTGTAGCCGGATTCCTCGCGGCCCTCCGCGCGCAGTCGCACCGGCACCTGCGCCACCCGGCCCACCACCCAGGTCAGCGCGACGTCGAGGTAGACGCCGTTGGAGGCGACCTCGGCGAGTTGGCGGCCGATGTCGCCGCGGATGAGGCGGTAGCTCTCGAATCGGGTCGAGTCCGGGAAAGCGAAGATCGTGGCCAGCACCAGCTTGGCCCCGCGCGAGGTGAGGTTGCGCAGCAGACCGTGCGGACGGGTGTTGCTCGGCTTGGAGTAGACGAGGTCGGCGCGTTCGGCCAGCGCCGCGTCCAGGAATTCGCCGATGAAGGCGGGATCGTGCTGGCCGTCCTCGTCCATGGTGACGATCCAGTCCCCGCGCGCCGCCGCCATGCCCGCGATGGTGGCCGCGTCCTGCCCGAAGTTGCGGCTGAGCCAGACCGTGCGGACCTCGGGGTAGGTCCGTGCCAACTCCAGAAGCACCACATCGGAACGGTCGGGGCCGTTGTCGTGGACCAGCACGATCTCCTCGACCAGGAACGGCGCACCCGACGGAGTCCGCGCCTGGGCCGTCATCTCGTGCAGTTCGGCGACCAGCGCGCCGATGGTGTCCTCGCCCCGGTACACCGGCACCACCACCGACACCGCGTGCGGCCGGTCCACGCCGGGCAGACCGCGATCGTCCGCGGCGGGACGGGAGGAACGAGGGGAGGGAATCGGCATCAGCTGGATCGACTTTCGAAGACGGTGCGTGCCGGAATATCCGCTGCACAGCGGAGCCCCGAGCCGCGGTGAACTCTAGCACGGGGCCGAGGGCGGATTCCGGAGCCGGACATCACACCATCATCATGGCCGCCCGCGCCGATGCCAAGCCGACCGCGTGTCTGTAGGGTTTGGATCTCGTGACGGATAGTGCAGTACCGAGGACGACGCTCGACGGGGTCGCCGAGGCGTCCCGGGAGGTCGTTCCCGCTCCCGATCCGAATGCGGCGCGGCGGGATTCGCGACGCGAAGTCCTGCGGTGGACCGTCGTCACCGTCCTGGGCGTGATCGCGGGTTACGCGGCGGTGCTGCTGGCCAACGCGCGCCACTATTTCACCGACGACACCGAGTCCCAGTACACCGCGCTGTGGGTGGGTCTCGGACGTTCGCTGCGCGAGGGCGTCTTCCCGGTCATGGTCCCCGAACAGTGGATGTCCGGGAACAACACCATGGACGACGCGGGCTTGTTCAACCCGCCGCAGTTGCTGATCGACCTCATCGCGCCCTCGGTGGACAACGTCGCGCTCTACGCGACCCTGGTCAAGCTGATCTTCGCGATCATCGCCGCGACCGGCGTCTACCGGATCGGTCTGGCCTACGGCGGCTCCCCGGCTTGGTCGGCGGTGGCGGGCATCGCCTTCCCGCTCTCGGGCTTCTTCCTGTTCTTCGATCAGGCCAGCTGGATGACCGCGCTGACCGGCACCGCGTGGCTGGTGCACGCGTGGGCCTCCGCGGTCCGCTACACGCGCGGGCGGTCCGGGCCGATTCCGGTCTTCGTCTTCCTCTATCTCTGCATCTCGACGCAGTACATCTTCCCGGCGGTCGAGGCCGCGCTCATGCTGCTCGCGGTCGCCGTGGGCGAGTTGGTGTACCAGCGCAAGTGGCAGCCGGTCCTGCGGTTGACCCTGGTCTCGGCCTGCGCGGGGCTGGCCGGTCTGCTCACCTTCCTGCCGAGCATGCTCTCGGCCAAGGTGACCTGGCGCGGCACCGCCCAGATCATCAACGACCAGTTCCTGACGGTGCCGTGGTCGGAATCGCTGAACGCGAGCCTGCCCAGTTCGCTGCCCGCCTTCACCTCGTGGTGGGGGTACGTGCAGCCGATGCCGGTCACCTATATCGCGTGGTTCCTGATCCCCGCGCTCGCCTTCGTGGACTGGGGTCGCGCGCGGACCGCGTGGCGCGAGTTCGTCGCGGTCGGGCTGTTCTCGATCATGATGCTGATGTGGACCGCCGGGCCGGGCTCGGTCGGTCCGCTGCGCTGGCCGGTGCGGGTGCTGCCGATGCTGGCGATCGGTCTGCTCGTGCTGGTCTGCCTGCTGCTCGGCCGCTACGGCACCCTGCGCGACATCAAGGGCCGGGCCATCGCCGCCGCGGTCCTGATCGGCCTGCTGTGGGTGCGCACCTTCTCCGCCGACCCGCACGACGTGCTCTGGCACGTGCTGGCCGCGGCGGTGGTCGCCGCGCTGGTCGCCGCGGTCGTGTGGCTGGCGGCGAACAAGGGGATCGCGGCGGCCTGCGCCCTGACCATCGTGGCCATGTTCCCGATCGCCTACTTCCAGGTCGAGGCGGCCCAGCCCACCCCGATGTCGTGGAATCTGCCCGCCCAGCGCTCGGAGGCGATGGCGAAATTCCCCGACTTCACCGGCACCACCATCCAGTTGGGCGACCGCGGCCTGCTCGGCCCGCAGGACAAGAGCATCGACGCGGGCTACGGCTCGCTGGTCTTCGGCAACTACGCCAGGGCGCTGGAACAGGACTACGTCAACGGCTACACCCCGACCGGCCACTTCTACTTCGGCGAGCTGACCTGCATGCGCTGGGACAGCAGCGTCTGCCCGGATGCCTACCGTCGCATGTTCGCCCCCGAGCCGACCACCGGACTGCCGCTGGTCGACCTGATGAAACTGGACCGGGTGGTGCTGCAACGGGCGCTGTTCCCCGACGCGGTGAACCAGCCCGCGCCCGACGGCTGGAAGTGGGTCGACTATCCCGGTCACGAGAAGTACATCGCGGTCCTCGAACGCGAGGGCGGTCCGGTCTCGACGGTGAACGGGCGCGTCTCCCACACCGACAAGGTGCAGGCGGTCTCGCTGTCGGAGACCGACACCACCAGTCGGGTGCGAGTCACCTCCGCCGAGGGCGGCAAGGTGGTCTTCGCCCGTCTGGGTTGGCCGGGCTACCGGGTCACCCTGAACGGGAAACCGCTCGACATCACGACTGTCGCCAAGTCTTTCGTCGCCGTACAGATCCCGCCCGGGACCAATGCCGCCGAACTCGAACTGACCTGGCGTCCGCCGGGGTGGAAGATCGGCATCGCGACCATGGTCGCGGGTCTGGCGGGTCTCGGCGTCCTCCAGTGGCTCTGGGTGCGCTCGCGCCGGCGCGACACCGACGGCGAGGCCCCGGATTCCGCGCCTAACGCACCGGAGCGCGCGCTCGCCGACGCGGTGTCCTGAGCGCGGCCCCCGCCCGGCGGGAGACCGCCCGGTCCGCGACCTGCGGCGGGCGATCCGCGCGGCGGCGGTAGGGTCTGTGACTCGTGGTGGAACGCGACGCTCCCGCCGGGCGGGCCGTATACACGTGGGGTCTGGTGACCGCGGTCGGGGTGATCGCGGGTTATTGCGCGGTCCTGGCCGCCAACGCCCGACATTTCTACGCCGACGACACCGAATCCCAGTACGCCCCGCTGTGGGTGATGCTCGGCCGCGCGCTACGCGAAGGACGCTTCCCGACGCTCGTCCCGGAAAACTGGCTCGCGGGCAACTACGCCATCGAGGAAGCGGGACTGCTCAACCCGCCGCAGTTGCTCATCGACCTGATCGCGCCGTCGGTCGACAACCTCGCCGGCTACGCGACCGTGGTGAAACTGCTGTTCGCGATCGTGCTGGGACTCGGCGTCTTCCGGGTGTGCGAGGAGTACGGGGCCGCGCTGCCGTGGGCCGCCGTCGCGGGCGTCGCCGCGCCGTTCACCGGATGGCTGCTGTTCTTCGACGAAGCCAGTTGGTACACCGCCTTCACCGGCACGGCGTGGCTGGTCCAGGCGTGGGCCTCGGGGATTCGCTACGCGCGCGGCCGGTCCGGCCCGATCCCGACGTTCGTGTTCCTCTATCTCGCGATCTCGGTGCAGTACATCTTCCCGGCCGTGGAGGCCGGACTGGTGATCGTGGCCGTGGCGGTCGGGGAATGGGTCCACCAACGCCGCGCCGCCCCCTCGCTGCGGTTGCTCGCCGTCTCGGCCTGCGCGGCCGCCGCCGGCCTGGCGACCTATCTGCCGAGCATGCTCTCGGCCAAGGTGACCTGGCGCGGCACCGCCCAGATCAACAACGACCAGTTCCTGACCGTGCCGTGGTCGGAATCGCTGAACGCGAGCCTGCCCACCGCCCTGCCCGCCTACAACTCGTGGTGGGGGTACGTGCAGCCGATGCCGGTCACCTATATCGCGTGGTTCCTGATCCCCGCGCTCGCCTTCGTGGACTGGGGTCGCGCGCGGGCCGCGTGGCGCGAATTCACCGCCGTCGCCCTGGTCGCGATCGGCGCGCTGATGTGGACCGCGGGCCCCGGCACCATCGGCCCGCTGCGCTGGCCCGCCCGCGTCCTGCCGCTGCTGGCCCTGGCGCTGCTCGTGCTCGTGTGCCTGCTGCTCGGCCGCTTCGCCACCGTCCGCGACGCGCGCCCGCGACTGATCGCGGCGGGCGTGCTGATCGCGGCGCTGTGGCTGCGTTCGGCCTCGGCGGCCCCCGATCTGTGGGTCCGACACCTGCTCGCCGCCTTGGCCGTCGCCGCCCTCGGCGCGCTCGCGGTCCTGCTCGGCGTCCGTCGCGGCGGCGCGGCGGCCTGTCTGCTGATCCTGATCGCGACGATCCCGATCGCGCACCTCCAGGTCCGCGCCGCCCAACCCACCCCGCTCGGCTGGAACCTGCCCGAACGCCGCTCGGCGATGAAAGCGGCCTTCCCCGACTTCCCTGGCACCACCCTGCAACTGGCCGACCGCGGACTGATCCCGCCGTCCGAGCGCACCCTCGACGGAGCCTACGGATCACTGGTCTTCGGCAACTACGCCAAGAATCTGGAGCTGACCTACGTCGGCGGCTACACCCCGAACGGCCATCTGAGCTTCGGTGAATTGCTCTGCATGCGCTGGGACACCAGCGTCTGCGCCGACGCCTACCGCCGCGCGTTCGTGGTCGAACCGTCGACCGGTCGGACCGTGGTCGATCTGATGAAAGTCGACCGGGTCGTGTTGCAGCGGACGCTGTTCCCGCGCGCGGGAATCGAACCCGCCCCGCCCGGTTGGCAGTGGGTGTCGGTGCCCGGCCACGACCGCTACATCGCGGTGCTCGACCGCCGTGACGGACCGGTCTCCACCCGCGACGGCCGCATCGCCGCCGTCACCGGGGTCACGGCCACCTCGGTCAGCGAGAACGACCGGGTCAGCCGCGTCCTGGTCGACTCGCCCGACGGCGGGCGTGTGGTCTTCGCCCGCCTGGGCTGGCCCGGGTACCGTGTGACACTCGACGGACGGGAACTGCCCGTCGAACTCGTGGCCGGGAGTTTCCTCGCGGTGGACATCCCGGCGGGTACCGACAACGGTGAACTGACGGTGGCCTGGGCGCCGCCCGGTCGCACGCTCGGCGCCGCGGCGATGGCGCTGGGACTACTCGGAACGGGGATACTGCAATGGACGTATCGACGGCGGCGCGACCGGCCGATTCCGGTGGCGACCGCGCCCGCGCCGCGCGAACTGGTGGAGGCCCGGTGACCGAGTTCGACGGGGAGGCGGCCGGTCACGCGGGCGCGGTCGGCACCGAGGACCCCGGCCCGCTGCTGCGGTTGGTGCGCCGACAGGAACTCGCCTTCGCCGTCGTCGGCGGCTTCAACACCGTGTTCGGCATGGCCCTGACGGTGCTGTGGATGTCGATCCTGGGCCCCGACACCCAGCCGACGGTGGCGGTGGTGTTGGCCTACGCCATCGGCCTGACGGTCGCCTTCGTCCTGCACCGCACCCTCGTTTTCCGGGTGCGCGGCCACGTGGTCCGCGACTTCCTGCGGTTCTGCGCGGTCAATTCCGGCGGCCTGCTGCTCAATGTCGCGCTGGTGGAACTGGCGGTCACCGTGCTCGGCTTCCCCGCCAGACCGGCCGCGGTCGTGGTGATGGGCCTGGTGGCGGTGGCCAGCTTCTTCGGGCACCGCTACATCTCCTTCCACCGGCCCGCGCCGGACGGTTCCCGACCCGATCCGGCGGCCGGGTAGGTTGTCGGACATGCCGTACGAAACCGCCCTGGACACCACACTGTTGAGCCTGCTCGCCTGCCCGCAGGACAAAGGCCCGCTGCTGCTGGTCCGCGCCGAGGGCGGCAGCCTGCTCTACAACCCGCGCCTGCGCCGCGCCTACCCGATCGACAACGGTATCCCCGTGCTGCTGATCGACGAGGCGCGCGAGGTGGGGGAGGACGAGCACACCGCTTTCACCGCCCAGCAGTCCGCCGACTGAGCGTTCAGGCTTCCAACGAACCGGTGAGATAACGCTGCACCGTCGGCCCGACCGCGGCGACGAGGTCGGGCAGCGGCATCGAGGCCAGCGGTTCGATGCCGACCAGTTTGCGCGCCACCAGAATGCCCATCATCTGCGAGGCCACCAGCGCCACCCGGGCGCGGCCGTCGTCCTCGGGCGTCGCGATCCGCTGCCGCACCTGCTCCAGCACGACCTCCAGGACGAAGGTGCGCGCCAGCGAGTCGTCGCCACCCGCCAGCATGCTGCGCAGCACCGCGACCAGGCCCGGCCCGGCAGGCGAATCCCACACCCCGACCACGGTGGCGATCAGCGTCTCTCCGATCCGGTCCAGCGGCGCGGCCAGGACCGTGCGCAAGGGGGTCTCCGGATCTATCGGCAAGTGCGCGACCGCGACGAACAATTGGCGTTTGGTGCCGAAATAGTGGTGCACCAGCGCCGGGTCCACGCCCGCGTCACCGGCGATGGCGCGGATGGAGGTGTTGTCGAAACCGTTGCGCGCGAAGCGCTCCCGGGCGGCGTCCAGAATCGCCTCGCGGGCGCCGGAACGGCCGGGCCGACGACCCGGGCGACGCGCGCCCTCCTCGGCCGACCCGGCCGCGCTCACGCCGTCCTACGTCGCAGGGTCGCCGCGCCCAGCGCGAGGGCCACCACCGCGAAAGCCGCGACGACGCCGATATCCCGCCACATCTGGCCGGTCACCTCCGGATTCCGCGAAACCTCTTGCAGCGCGTCGACCGCGTAACTCAGCGGCAGCACGTCGCTGACGGGTTGGAGCCAGCCCGGCAGCTGATCGCGCGGCACCAGTAGACCGCACAGGAAGATCTGCGGTGCGACCACCAACGGCATGAACTGTACGGCCTGGAATTCGGTGCGGGCGAAAGCGCTGGCCAGCAACCCGAGCGCGACGCCGCAGATCGCGTCGACCACCGCGATCACCACCACCCAGAGCGGATCGCCCGCCGCTTGCAGATCGAGCGGCCCGAAGGCCACCAGACAGGCCACGATCGCCTGGGCGGCCGCGGCCAGCGAGAACGCCGTGCCGTAGCCGGCGAGCAGATCGCCCTTGGTCAGCGGGGTGGTCAGCAGCCGCTCCAACGTGCCCGAGGTGCGTTCGCGCTGCATGGCGATCGCGGTGATCAGGAACATCACGATGAACGGCAGGATGCCGAGCATGCTGATGCCGACCCGGTCGAACAGCGACGGCTGACCCGGCGGGTGCGGCGTGTCCTGGTAGATGAAGTACAGCAGCGCCATCAGCAGGGCGGGCACCACCAGGATCATCGCGACCGTGCGACGGTCGTTGCGCAGTTGGCGCAGGATGCGGCCGGTGGTGGCCAGGTAGGGCCGAAGCGACGGGGTGGAGGTGGCGCTCATGCTGTCGGTCCCGTCGTGATGAGGGTGAGGAAAGCCCGTTCGAGGTTCTGTTCGCCGGTGCGCTCGCGCAGTTCATCGGGACTCAGCTCGGCCAGCAGTCGTCCCTCGCGCAGCAGCAGGAGCCGATCGCAGTGTTCGGCTTCGTCCATCACGTGGCTCGACACCAGCAGTGTGGTGCCGTCGGCGGCGAGTTCGTGGAACTGCTTCCACAACTCCACCCGCAACACCGGGTCCAGGCCGACAGTCGGTTCGTCCAACAGCAGCACCTCGGGCCGGGCGACAAGGGCGCAGGCCAACGAGACACGCGTCATCTGGCCGCCGGACAGTTCGTCGCCGCGCTGGTGGGCGTGGTCGAGCAGCCCCACCGCGCCGATCGCCCCGTCGACGTCGCCGCGGTCGCGGCCGTAGAGCGCGGCGTAGTAATTCACGTTCTCGCGGACGCTGATATCGGCGTAGATGCTGGGCGCCTGGGTGACGTAGCCGATGCGGCGGCGCAGGTCGGCGGAGCCCGCGGGCAGGCCGAGGGCGGTGATCTGCCCGCCCGTCACGAGTTGGGTGCCGACGATGCTGCGGATCAGCGTGGTCTTGCCGCAGCCGGAGGGCCCGAGCAGACCGGTGATCGACCCGCGCGGGATTGTCAGCGAAATATCGTGCAGGACTTCGCGTTTACCGCGGCGAACGGTGAGGTCGCGGACCTCGACGGCGGGGGATGGGGGCGGCTGCGACATGGTCGCCTCAATTCATCAGGCGTTGAATTCACTGTGTGATGAATTAAACGCCGACGCGGGACCGCGCGCAAGAGGACAAGGCTGCCCCGACGCGCGTCCTCCGGCCCTACCGCCGATCCGGGAGAATGCGGCCGTGTCCGCAGACGATCTCGCCCTCGACCCGCCCGCCGCCGCCCGCCGCCTGCTCGGCGCGACCCTGTGGTCCGGCCCGGTCGGGCTGCGGATCACCGAGGTCGAGGCGTACGGCGGCGACCCGGCGGGACCGTGGCCCGACCCCGCCTCCCACTCCGGCCGCGGCCGCACCCCCCGCAACGCGGTGATGTTCGGCCCGGCCGGCGTGCTCTACGTCTATCTCAGCTACGGGATGCACTACTGCTGCAACGTCACCACCGGGCCGGACGGCATCGCGAGCGCCGCGCTGGTGCGCGCGGGCGACATCGTCGCCGGGCACGAGGAAGTCCGCGCCCGCCGACCGGCCGCCCGCTCCGACGCGCTGCTGGCCAGCGGCCCCGGCAACGTCGGCAGCGCGCTCGGTCTCACCCTCGCGGACTACGGCACACCGCTGCTCGACCCGTCCGCCCCCATCCGCCTCGACCTGGGCGACCCGCTGCCCGACACCGCCGTCGCCCGCGGACCCCGCGTCGGCGTCAGCCTCGCCGCCGACGTGCCCTGGCGGTTCTGGCTCCCCGCTTCGCCTTCGGTCTCGACCTACCGCCGCAGTCCCCGCGCCCCGCGCATCGCCTGACCGGCGATCGGCCCGCCCGGGCGCGGGGTCGTCATCGGATCGCCGGACCTGCCGGTCGCGCGCATTCCGACGGAAAGACGCGCGGCCTGCCAGGACCGTTCGGCAGGTGGGACCTGGGCTTCGGCCCGGCCGCCCGGTGCGGGAAGATGGGCGGCGTGAGCGGCGATATCATCGACGAACTGACCTGGCGCGGCCTCATCGCGCAGTCCACCGATCTCGACGCGCTGCGCGCGGCGGCGGCCGACGGGCCGCTGACGCTGTATGCCGGGTTCGATCCGACCGCGGCCAGCCTGCACGCCGGCCACCTGGTCCCGCTGCTCGCCCTCAAACGATTCCAGCGGGCGGGCCACCGACCGATCGTGCTCGCGGGCGGCGCCACCGGCCTCATCGGCGACCCGCGCGACGTCGGCGAACGCAGCATGAACTCCACCGACACCGTCGCCGACTGGGCCCAGCGCATCCGCTCGCAACTCGAGCGTTTCGTGGACCTGGACGATTCCCCGACCGGCGCGCTCATCGTGAACAACATGGACTGGACCGGCCCGCTGTCGACGGTCGACTTCCTGCGCGGGATCGGCAAACACTTCTCGGTGAACGTCATGCTCGCGCGTGACACCGTCAAGCGCAGGCTCGACGCCGACGGCATGTCCTACACCGAGTTCAGCTACATGCTGTTGCAGGCCAACGACTACCTCGAACTGCGCCGCGCCCACGACTGCCGATTGCAGGTCGGCGGCTCCGACCAGTGGGGCAACATCATCGCGGGCGTCGAACTCAACCGCCGCGTCGACGGCGAATCGGTGCACGCGCTGACCGTCCCGCTGGTGACCTCGGCCGACGGCAAGAAGTTCGGCAAGTCGACCGGCGGCGGCAGCCTGTGGCTCGATCCGGAGATGACCAGCCCCTACGCCTGGTACCAGTACTTCGTGAACACCGCCGACGCGGACGTGGTCCGCTACCTGCGCTGGTTCACCTTCCTGTCCCGCGAGGAACTCGACGACCTGGAGACCGCCACGGTCGAACGTCCGCACGCGCGCGAGGCCCAGCGCAGGCTGGCCGCGGAGATGACGACCTTGGTGCACGGCGAGGACGACACCCGCGCGGTGCAGTTGGCCAGCCAGGCCCTGTTCGGTCGCGGCGAACTGCGCGACCTGGACGAGTCGACCCTCGGGTCGGCGCTGCGCGAAGCGGCGGTGGACAGCACGGTCGCCGAGGTGGGGCCGCAGACGCCGGACACCATCGTGGACCTGTTGGTCGCCAGCGGACTGTGCGAGAGCCGCGGGGCGGCCCGGCGCGCGGTGAACGAGGGCGGCGCCTACGTCAACAACGAGAAGATCGCCGACCCCGAGTGGACCCCCGCCGAGGGCGACTACCTGCACGGACGCTGGTTGGCGCTGCGTCGGGGCAAGCGGAACATCGCGGGTGTCCTGCGCACGCGGGGATGACCGCGGCGTGGCTCGGGTCACACTTGTGCGGCACAAGCCGCGTTTCGCCCGCCTCGCGAGCCCCTGACCTGCGAAATCACATCGCTGTAGTGCGGATTTGACCTCGCGTTCCCGACCGCGTAACTTATGTCGAGTCAGAGCGACACGGACACCGACCCGGAGCCCGAAACGCCAGCTCAGAGGCTGGAAATGGGACCGGGAAACGAGGTAGTACGAGGAGCGCCTGGCCAACCTGTAGAACACCCGGCCTGATCATGGCGATCGAGCGGACTTGACTCCGTGAGATGCTTCGGATAGGCTGGAAAAGTTGCCTCAAGGAAGTTGCCCGATTATCGGGTGGTGGAAC
>NZ_BAGG01000050.1 GCF_000308695.1 Nocardia takedensis NBRC 100417
ATGGGCAAACACCTCTACGACACCGAACCGGTCTTCCGCGAGGCGCTGGACACCTGCGACCGCATGCTGCGCGGCGGACTCGACCGCGGTCTGCTCGAGGTCATGTTCGACGGCGGTGAGGACATCCACGCCACCCGCTACGCCCAGCCGTGCCTGTTCGCCTTCGAGTACGCGATGACCACCCTGCTCGCCTCCTGGGGGATCGTGCCCGACGCGGTCGTCGGGCACAGCGTGGGCGAGTACGCGGCGGCCTGCGCGGCCGGGGTGCTCTCGCTCCCGGACGCGCTGTGGCTGATCAACGAACGCAGCAAGCACATGTCCCAGGCGCCGAGCACCGGCGCGATGGCCTCCTTCGCGGCCTCGGTGGACGATCTGACCGAGATGCTCGCCGTGCACAGCGACACGGTCGCGGTGGCGGCCGTCAACGGACGGCGCAGCACCGTATTGTCCGGTGACGCCGCCGATCTGGCCGAGATCGTCGCCGCGGCCGCCGAGCGCGGTTTCCGCGCGACGCCGTTGAAGGTGTCGCACGCTTTCCACTCCCCGCTCATGGACGGCATCCTCGACGCGTTCGAGCACAAGGCCAGACGCGTCGGCTACTCCCCGCCGTCGATCCCACTGGTGAGCAACCTCACCGGAACCTTCGCGGGCGAGACGACCGTCAGCGGCCGCTATTTCCGCGACCACATCCGCGAACCCGTGCTGTTCGCTCCCGGCATCGAGAAGCTCGCCGCCGCGGGCTACGACCTGTTCGTCGAGATCGGCCCGCACCCGGTACTCGGACAGGTGGCGGCCCAGTCCGCGCCCGAAGCGCGCTTCGTCACGCTCCAGCAGCGCGAGGTCGATCCCGGCGCGATGCTGCTCGCCGGAACGGGCGAACTGTTCGCCGCGGGCGTCACGCCGGACTGGGCGGGTTTCCACGCCGGTCGCGAGCGGCGCTGCGTGGAACTGCCCACGATGCCGTTCGAGCACAAGCGGTTCTGGGTCACCGACACCGGTCCGCTGTGGCGCGAGGACCGCGACACCGAGGCGCTGCGCCCGCTGGCGCGCGTCCGCTCGGTCGCCGCGCCCGACCCCGACCAGTTCGCCACCGAGGTGAGTTTCGAGGAGCACCCCTACCTCACCGACCACCGGGTCGCCGGGATGGCGATCTTCCCGGGCGCGGGCTATATCGAGATGATCGTGGAGGCGCTGGCCTGTGAATACCCGGACGAGCGTTTCGAGGTGCGCGGGCTGACCTTCGAGCGGGCCGCGGTGCTGCCCGAGGACGGTCGCCGCCACTTCTCGATCCGCCTCGACGCCGAGGCCGACGGCGGCCACCGCGTCGAGATCTACGGCCGCGAGGACGGCGCGCGCGAGGAGTGGGTGCGCCACGCCTCGGCCGTGGCGGTCCCCGCGACCGCGACGCCGCGCGTGGACGCCGACGGGTGGGCGGGTCGGTTCACCGTCGCGGTGCCGGTCGCCGAGCACTACGCGGCGTTGGCCGAGGACGGCCTGCACTACGGTCCGCTGTTCCGCGGCGTGCACAAGCTGTGGCAGTCGACCGAAGCGCCCGACGAGGCGCTGGCCGAGGTGCGACTGCCCGGGGGCAACGACGCCGCCGACTACGCCGTGCATCCGGCGTTGCTGGACGCGTGTTTCCACGCCATCGGCGTCGCCCAGCGCGGCGCGGGGGCGCCCGGGGGCACCTTCCTGCCCGCCGGGGTGGATCGCCTGACCCTGGGCATCGATCCGCGCGGCGCGGCGCGGGCGGCGGGACAGACCCCGGTGACGCAGGTGCGCTGCCGGGTCCGGGTGGCCCGCACGCACAGCCCGGACGTGCTGATGACCGAGGTCGAGATCGTCGCCGCGAGCGGTGTCGTGCTGGTCCTGGAAGGGCTGCGCCTGCAACGCACCGAGGGGGCGGCGCTGCGCAGACTGGTCGACAACGACATCGCCGAGGCATTCGTGGTGCCCGGTTGGGAGCACGCGGGCGCGGTCGCCGAACTCGGTGACGCGGTGCGCGGGCAGCACTGGTTGGTGCTCGGCGGCGACGACGCGCTGACCGACGCGGCGACGGCGGCCCTCGCGGCGGCGGGCGCCACGGCCTCGGTCCTGACCTCGGGCCCGACCGATCGGCCGGGGGCCGAGGCGGTGTCGGTCAGCTCGGTCGACTCCCTCGCCGACGGGATGCGCGCCGCCGCCGGACGCGGCGGCCATCTCGACGGGGTGCTGTGCCTGTGGCCGGTCGGCCCCTGGGCAGGCGAGGACCCGCAGGACGCCGAATCCACCTTGCGCGCGGTCGAATTCGCCTGCGGCGGCGCGATGCGCACCGTGCAGGCGCTGGCGGATTGCGCCTGGAGTCCCGCGCCGCGCCTGGTGCTGGCCACCCGGGGCGCGCACCGGGTGCTCGACGCCGATTTCGGTTCGCCCGCCCGCGCCGCTGTCTGGGGCCTGGGTCGGGTCGCGGCCGTGGAACATCCCGAATTCGCCTGCGCCCTGGTCGATCTGGACCCGCTGGTGGGCGACCCCGAGCGGGCGGCGACCGACCTGGTCCGCCACCTCGGCGCGTCCGGTGACGGCTCGGAATGGCAGATCGCGCTGCGCGACGGCGACCACTACGTGTTCCGCCTCGACGCCTTCGCCGCGCCCGCGGACCTGCTCGCCGCGCCCGCGAGCGAATCCTTCGCCCTGGTCACCCATCAGCCCGGTCTGCTGGACGAACTGGCCTTGGACCCGGTCGCGCGGCGCGTGCCGGGCGAGGGCGAGATCGAGGTGGCCGTCGAGGTCGCCTCGATCAATTTCCGCGACGTCATGAACGCGATGGGCGTGTACCCGGGCGGCCCCGAACCGCTCGGCCACGAATGCGCGGGCCGGGTCAGCGCAGTCGGTCCGGGGGTGCGCGACCTCGCGGTCGGCGACCAGGTGGTGGCAAGTCTGACCGGCGCGTTCGGCGCCTACGCGATCGGCGACGCGGCCGCCGCGGTGCGCAGGCCCGCCGGGCTCGCACCCGCCCAGGCCGCGACCGTCCCGGTGGCCTTCCTCACCGTCGAGTACGCCTTCGCGCACCTGGCGGCGCTGCGACCGGGCGAACGGGTGCTGATCCACGCCGCCGCGGGCGGTGTCGGCCTGGCCGCGGTGCAGTACGCGCGGTTCGTCGGCGCGGAGGTGTTCGCGACCGCGGGCAGCCCGCGCAAACGGGAACTGCTGCGCGGGTTGGGCGTTCGGCACGTCTTCGATTCGCGCTCGCTGGATTTCGAGCACGAGGTGCTGGCGGCGACCGACGGCGCGGGCGTCGACGTGGTGCTCAACTCGCTGGCCGAGGAGTTCGTCACCGCGACGCTGCGCACCGTGCGTCCGGGTGGCCGGTTCGTCGAGATCGGCAAGGTCACCGTCCTGGAACCCGACCAGGTGCCCGAGGGCATCCGGTACTTCCACTTCGACCTGAAGCAGGTGCCGGGGGAACTGTGGCGGGAGATGCTGGGCGCCGTGCTCGGCCGCCTCGCCGACGGCGCCTTCCACTCGCTGCCGGTCCAGGTGTTCGACGCCCGCCAGTCCGTGCGGGCCTTCCGGCACATGGCCTCCGGACGCCACATCGGCAAACTGGCCCTGCGCTTCGGCGCGCGGTCCGCCGACCGCCTCGCGCTCACCGAGCCGGGAACCTACCTGGTGACCGGCGGCCTCGGCGGTCTGGGTCTGCGCATGGCCGAGACACTGCTGGCGGCGGGCGCGTCGACGGTCGTGCTGACCGGCCGCCGCGAGCCCACCCCGGAGATCGCCGACCGTCTGCGCGCCCTCGACCCCGACGGCACGCGGGTGGTGCTCGTGCGCGGCGACATCGCCCGCGACGCGGACGCCGAGGCGCTGTTCGCCCGTCTCCGTACCGAATTCGCCCCGCTGCGCGGCATCCTGCACCTGGCAGGCGTCATCGAGGACGCGATCCTGACCCGGCAGACCGACGAGTCGCTGCGGCGCGTGCTGGAACCCAAGGTGCGCGGCGCGCTGCATCTGCACCGCCTGTCGGCGGGGCTGCCGCTGGAGTTCTTCGTGCTGTTCTCCTCGATGACCTCGGTGCTGGGCACCGCGGGCCAAGCCAACTACGCGGCGGGCAACGCCTACCTGGACGCGCTGGCCAACTACCGCCAGAGCATCGGACTGCCGGGCCTGAGCATCAACTGGGGCGCGTTCAGCGAGGTCGGCATGGCGGCCCGGGAGGCCGACAAACTGATCGCGCCGATGCGGGCGCGCGGCATGGACGCGATCACCCCGGAGGAAGGCGAGCAGGCGCTGATCGCCCTGCTGGACTCGCACGCCGCGCAGGTCGCGGTCACCCCGGCGAGCTGGCCGAAATACGTCCGCACCGCCCCTCCCGCCCTGCGACGCACGCTGAGCCGACTCGACCGGTCCGGCGGGGCCGTCGAGGCCGAGGCCGCCGCACGGGCGGGCGCGGACCTGTCCAGCGCCGAGGCGGTCCACGACCTGGTCGCGGGCGAGATCCGCGGTCTGCTCTACCTGGACGCGGACTATCCGATCGAGGACGACGAGGCACTCGAGGAACTGGGTCTGGATTCGTTGCGCGCGGTCGAACTGCGCAATTCGCTGGGCCGCAAACTCGGGTCGGTCCTGTCGGCGACGTTGCTGTTCGACTACCCCACGCTGGGAGCGTTGACCGCACACCTCGCCCACGACCTGCTCGGCCTCGGCGTCGACTCCGACGAACCGGCCGCGCCGCAGGCTCCGGCGGCGGCTCCCGAGGACCCGGTCGCCGCCCTCGACATCGACGACGTGATCTCGAACATCCTGCGCCAGATCGAGTCTCTGCCCGAGACCGCACAGGGCGCGCTCATCGGACGGCTGCTGGAGGACTAGGACGATGACCGCACGGGTACCGAACACCGCCGAGAGCGGTTCCGGCAGAAGATCGTTGGCGCAGATCGCGCGGGATGTGCTCGAGCGCAAACAGGAGCGCGTCGCCGTCGTCGGCATGGCCTGCCGGTTCCCCGGCGCCGATTCGGTCGCCGCCTTCCGCGATCTGCTGCGGCACGGCGTCGACGCCGTCGCTCCGGTGCCGCCGTCGCGCTGGGACGCCGAGGCGTACTACGCCGAGACGCCGGGCGTTCGCGGTCGCACCCACGTGCGGACCGGTGGATTCTGCGACGGTTTCGAGAATTTCGACCACGAACTGTTCCACATTTCCCCGCGCGAGGCCGAGGCGATGGACCCCCAGCACCGGGTGCTGCTCGAAGTCGCCTGGGAGACCTTCCGGTCGGCGGGCCTGCGCAAGGAGACCCTCGCCGGGTCGGGCACGGGGGTCTTCGTCGGCATCTCCACCTTCGACTACTACGAGCGCTTCGGCCACGACCAGCGCGACGCGTTCATGAGCACCGGCCTCGCGCACAGCGCGGCGGCGGGCCGCATCGCCTATCACTTCGGACTCGAGGGCGCGGTGGAGAGCGTGGACACGGCGTGCTCGAGCGCGCTGGTCGCCGTGCACCGGGCCTGTCGCGCGCTGCGCAACCGGGAGGTGGACGCGGCGCTCGCGGGCGGCGTCAACGCGATGTTCTCCCCGAGCGCGCACATCAGTTTCTCGCAGGCGGGGATGCTCGCGCCGGACGGTCGGTGCAAGAGCTTCGACGAGGCCGCCGACGGGTACGGCCGCGGCGAGGGCTGCGGGCTGGTCCTGTTGAAACGGCTCGCCGACGCCGAACGCGACGGTGACGAGATCCTCGCGGTCATCGCGGGGTCGGCGGTCAACCACAACGGGCGCAGCCAAGGCATGACCGCGCCCAACGGACCGGCCCAGCAGGCGGTCATCCGCGGCGCGCTCGCCGACGCGGGCCGCGGCCCCGAGGATCTCGGCTACGTCGAGGCGCACGGCACCGGCACCGCGCTGGGCGACCCGATCGAACTGCGCGCCCTGTCCCAGGTGGTCGGGGCGCGCGAGCCGGGGCGACGGCTGCCCGTCGGGTCGGTCAAGACCAACATCGGTCACCTGGAGGCGGGCGCGGGCATCGCGGGCCTGGTCAAGTCGGTGCTCGTCGCCCGGGAGCGCGAGGTGTTCCCGCTGCTGCATCTGCGCTCGGCCAATCCGTATCTGGCGCTGGGGGATACGCCGCTGCATCTGCCCGAGACGCGGCGTCCGCTCTCGCGGCGGCATCCCGTGCTGGCGGTGAGCTCGTTCGGATTCAGCGGCACCAACGCCCACGTCGTCCTCGAACAGGCGCCGGACAAGCCCGTCGTCGCCGCCGAGGACACCGGACCGCACCTGCTGTGCCTGTCGGCGACCTCGGAGACCGCGCTGCGCGAGGTGGCGCTGCGGTTGGCCCGCGCGCTCGCCGAGACGCCGTCCACCCCGCTCACCGACATCGCCGCCGCCCTCGGGACCGGGCGCGAGAAGTACCGCTTCGCCTGCGCGGCGAGCGACCGCGAAGAGGCCGTGCGGATGCTGCGCGCCTACGGCGCGGACGGGCGTCTGCTGCCGGGAGCCCACGCGCACACCGCTTCGCGGGCTCCGCGCCTGGGTTTCCTGTTCACCGGGCAGGGCGCGCAGTACCGGGGCATGGCCCGCGCCCTCTACGCCGCCGACCCGGTCTTCGCCGCCGCGCTGGACGAGGTGGCCGAGGCGATGGCGGGCGAACTCGACATCGCGCTGACCCATCTGCTCTTCGAGGTCGAGGACGAGCGGGAACCGCTGTGGGACACCTGCTATCAGCAGCCCGCGCTGTTCGCGGTGGAGTACGCGCTCGCGGTCCGACTGCGGCACGCGGGCGCGCGGCCCGCGGCGGTGCTCGGCCACAGCGTCGGGGAGATCGTCGCGGCGGCGGTCGCGGAAGTGCTCACCCTCGAACAGGCCGCGGCGCTGGTCTGTCGTCGCGGCGCGCTCATGCACCACACCGACCCCGAGACCGCCATGTTGGCCGTGTCGGCGGCCTACGAGGACCTGGCGGCGCTGTTGGGCGCGGAATTCGACGCCGGAACTGCCCTGGCCGCCGTGAACGGACCCGCCGACATCGTCTTCTCCGGCCCGCGCCCGCCGATCGAGGCCCTGCGCGCCCGCCTCGACGAGGCGGGGGTCCGCTGCAAGCCGTTGTCGGTCGCGCGCGCCTTCCACTCCGCCGCGATGGACCCGATCCTGCCCGAATTGCGTTCCTACGCGGCCGGATTGGATTTCCGGCCGGCGCGCGTGCCGCTCATCGCCAATCTGACCGGCGAGCCGCTGGCGGCCATGGACGCGGACTACCTGGCCGACCAGGTCCGCAACACGGTGCGGTTCCAAGGCGGCCTGGAAGCGTTGCGCGACAGCGGGATCGACGCCGTCGTGGAATTGGGGCCGTCCCCGCACCTGTCGGCCTTGGCGAAGGCGACCCTGGGCGACGACCTGCCCGTGGTCACGACGCTCACCCCGAAACTGGACGACCGCCTGGCGCTGACCCGCACCCTGGCCGCCCTCTACACCCTGGGCGTCCCGCTCGCCGGTCCACACCCCCGGCCCGCGTCCGCGGTCTTCGCGATCCCGCTGACAGGGTTCTCGCGCACGGCCTTCCTCGCCGAACCCGCCGCACCGAGCCGCCCGGAACCCGTCGCGGCCACGCACCCGTGGCTCGCCGCGCCCGCCGACCCGGGCCTGCCGGTCCGGCAGTCGCCGTGCCTGCTCGACGTCGACCACTCGCCGATGCTGCGCGACCACCGCATCTACGGCCTGCAACTGTTCCCGGCCGCCGGCTTCCTGGAACTGGCCGCGGCCGCCTACCGCGAGCACACCGGCCTCGACGAGTGCACGCTGACCGATGTGCGCCTGGAACGGGCGCTGGTCCTGCCCGCCGAGCCGTCGCGGCTCGCGGTGCTGCTGGTGATGCGGCCCGCGCGCGGCACGGAGGGCCGTTTCGCCTGGGAGGTGCTGAGCAGGAGCGCCGACACCGACGAACCGTGGATCGTCCACGCGCACGGGGAGATCGGCGCGCTCGCCGAACCGGTCGAGCGATGGGCCGTCGCGGACCCGAGCGAGGTCGCCGCGGCCGATCCGGTCGACGCCGAGGGCCTCTACACGATGTTGCGGAGCCGCGGCATGGCCTACGCGGGGTCGTTCCGACTGCTCGACCAGGTGCGCCGCGGTACGGCGGGCTCGGGTCGCGGCTTCGGGACCGTGCGCGCGGCGGACCCCGACCCCTCGGGCCGCTCGTTCTTCGTCCACCCCGGGCAGCTCGACAGTTGCCTGCAACTGGTCGGCGTCGCGATGACCACCACCGCCGCGATGGAGAACGCCGTCCAACTGGCGTTCCTGCCCGTAGGCATCGACGCGGTGCACATCGCGGGGCCGCTCGGCGGCACGCTGACCTGCGCTGCGCAGGTCCGCCTGGACGATCAGGGCATGGTCGAGCACGCCGACCTCGTGCTCGGCGGGGCCGACGGGCCGCTGCTGCGCGTCGACCGGATGCGACTGCGGCCCTCCACCCGCCAGCAGTTGGCCGACGGTCTCGGCGCGGTCGAGGTGGTCGGCGACCTGAAAGCCGAACTGCGCGACCTCGACGCCGCCGACCGGCGCGCGCGGGTCCACGACTTCCTCACCGACCAGGTCGCGCAGGTGCTGGAACTCGATCCGGCCGAGATCGACCCGGACGTCCTGTATTTCGAGCTCGGCATGACCTCGCTGGCGAGTATGGAATTGCAGTACCGCATTCGCGGCCGCGTCGGCGCGCTGCTGCCCCGCACACTCGTTCTCGACTACGAGAGCACGGACACACTGACCGAGCAACTGCTCGGACTGATGGAATCGGCGATTCGGTCGGAGGCAACCGCACCATGACAACGCTCGAACAGGACATCGCGTCGGCCCACAAATTCATCGAACGCAATCTCTCGGTGCGCCAGGTGAACAAGATCCTGCACACCTTCCCGTCACCGCGGCAGTGGACCGAACGTCGACTGCCGGTCCGCGACCTGCTGCGCGCCCGCGCCGACCTCGGCGAAACGCGTGAGCTCGCCCTGTATTCCAGCGTGCCGTTCTGCCTGAAGACCAACCCGGACCGCTGCGGCTACTGTCTGTTCCCGGTCGAGGTCTTCCGCGGCAACAAGGACCTGGTGCACTACTTCGAGTACTACAAGCGCGAAGCCGAATTCTACGAAGGCGTCTTCGACAACGACACCGTGTCGAGTATCTACTTCGGCGGCGGCACCTCGAACCTGTACCACCCGGAGATGTACGGGCCGCTGATGGAGGTGGTGCGCGGCAAGTTCCGCGTCGCCGAGGACGCCATCATCACCCTCGAGGGCATCCCGCAGTTGTTCAGCCGGGAGAAGATCCAGGCTATCCGCGAAGCGGGCATGAACCGCATCAGCATCGGCGTGCAGCAGATGGACGACGAACTCAACGCGCTCAGCGGCCGCAAGCAGCGACTCGCGCACACCTTCGACACGATCGCCTGGTGCGCGGAATTCGGGCTGCCCTGCAACGCCGACCTGATCTTCGGCTGGCCGCGCCAGACCGTCGAATCCATGATCGACGGACTGCAACGGTTGGTGGAGACCGGTATCCAGCACATCACCCACTACGAGTTGAACATCGGCGGCGGTACCGATTTCGCGATGAATCGGCAACACGAACTGCCCTCGGTGCGCGAGAACCTGGAGATGTACCACGCGAGCGCGGAATTCCTGCGCGGCAAGGGCTATCGCCAGTTGACCGCCTACGACTGGGAACGCGTCGAGGACGTCGACGACGCGCTCTACGAGGAATGCGTGCGCGATTTCGGCCGCCACGAGATGTTCGGCATGGGCTACGCCGCGGTCTCGCACATGGAGACCGGCGGCGAGCACCGCGCGGTGAGCTACCGC
Organism: Nocardia takedensis NBRC 100417; assembly: GCF_000308695.1. Lineage (GTDB taxonomy): Bacteria > Actinomycetota > Actinomycetes > Mycobacteriales > Mycobacteriaceae > Nocardia > Nocardia takedensis. The sequence continues at coordinate 9,811 of NZ_BAGG01000050.1, forward strand.
AATTCGGTCACCTTGGCGGAGTACCTGCGCGGCATCGACGAGGGGCGGGTGCCCGCCGACGACGCCTACTACTACAACGACCTCGACTACCGGATGTCGCTGCTGTTCCGCAATCTCCAGAGTCTGGCGCTGGACCTGGGCAGCTACCGCGAGCGTTTCGGCGTCGACCTGCTCGACGAGCACGCCGCCGCGTTCACCGCGCTCATCGATCGCGCGTTCGTCACAGTGGACGAGGAGGTGTTGCGCATCGTGGGTGACGGGGTCTTCTACATCCCGATGATCCAGACCCTGCTGTCCAAGGCCCGGCTCGCCGAGATCACCCGGGCCGGGCTGGGCGCGCGCGAGCGGGTCGCGTTGCCGTTGTTCACCGACGGGGCCGGTTCCCGGCCATGACGGTGCGGTCGGGCGTCGTCGGGGCGACGCGCTACCTGCACTGGGAGTCGCCGGGGACGGCGGCTCCCGTGGTGCTGATGCACGGCATGGGGGCCGTCGCGCGCTCGTGGCAACCGGTCGCCGAACGCCTGGCGTCCCGGCGTCCGGTCTACGCGCTGGATCGGCGCGGGCACGGCGGTTCGGCCGATACCCCTCCGCTGAGCTTCGCGCGCTTCCGCGACGACCTGTTGACGTTCCTGGCCGACACCGGGCTGCGCGGGGTCGTCGGGGTCGGGCACAGCGCGGGCGGCACCGATCTGCTGTTGGCGGCCGCCGAGAGCGAGGTGTTCGAGCACCTGATCGTGGTCGAGCCGACACTGCTGGACGCGGCGGCGCGGTCGGGCGAGCCCGAGCTCAGCCCGCTCTCGGAGACCATGGTCGCGCGAATGGCCAAGCGGCCCGACGTCTTCCGCTCGGCCGCACTGGCCGAGAAGTTCCTGCTCGCGCAGTCGGCGCTGGAGTTGTCGAGCTGGCATCCCGAGGCGCTGGCGGGCTATCTGGCCGACGGGGTGCGCGCACGCGCGGACGGCGCGGCGGCCATCGTCTGCGCCGCCGCGAGCGAGGCCGCGATGCTGCGCGATATCCTGCTGGTGATGGAAGGTCGTTATGCCGGAAGCGAATTCGACCGCCTGGACGCGGTCGGCTGTCCGGTGGACCTGGTGCGCTGCGGCCGCAGTCGCGACACCTTCCAGATGATGGGCGCGCTCGGCGCGCGCCTGCTGCCCCGCTGCACCGTGCGGCGCGAGCCCGACGCCTCGCATTTCCTCGTCCAGACCGATCCGGCCCGGTTCGCCGCGCTGGTCGAGACCCTGATCGCCGAACGCACCCGGAACTCCGCCGGGGATGTTCTCGATCGCGCCGTCCGCTGACACCTGGAGGAACCATGGCACTGACCACCACTTTCGCGCTGCGGGTCTACCGGCACGACTTCTGGGGGATCGACAAACTGCTCGGCGACACGCTCGGCGAGGACGGCGGGGCGGACCTGCTCGCCGCCTGCGCCGCCGGTCCGGGCGGCTATGTGCGGCACCCGGATTTCCGGATCGACGATCGATTCCTGGAATCGCTGGTGGCGGAACTGGATCGGCTGGGGCTGCGGGCGCTGTCGTTGGCGGGGTGCCGTCGGGTGACGGGCGGTGGTCTGGCCGCGGTCGGCAGGCTGCCGGGTCTGCGTTTCCTGGACCTGTTCAACACCGAGTTCACCGACGCCGATCTGGCCTTCCTGACCGAGTGCCGCGACCTCGAGGTGCTCAACCTCGCGGGGACGGCGATCGACGGTTCGGTGCTGGCCGCGCTGGCCGAGCTGCCCGAATTGCACACGCTGCACCTGGGTTTCACCGAACTCGGCCCGGGAGCGTTGGCTGCGCTGGCCCGCAGTCCGAAACTGCGCAGGCTCGACCTGGTCGCCGCACCGGCGACCGACGAGGACGTGGCCGCGCTGGCGCACTGCGGCACGCTGGTCGAACTCGGGCTGGCCGAGACCCAGATCACCAACGCGGCCGTCGCGGCGCTGAAACCGTTGGCGGCCCAGCTGTCCCGGCTCGACCTGGGCTACAACCACCTCACCGACGACTGCGTGGCCGACCTGTGCGCCTTCGGCGCGCTGCGCCACCTCCAGTTGCGCGCCACCCACGTCGACCGCGCGCACGGTGACCGGTTGCGCACCGCTCTGGCCGCGCCCGGTCCGGACGGCGTCGCCTCCGCGTTGGTCTGGTAGCGCACGCGTTCCGAGTGGCAGGAGTATCCATGACATCGACACCGGGCAGCCCGGGAACCGACCTGCTGGGCGCGGCGGACACCGGCCCGGCACCGCTGCTGGCAGCCTTCGACCGGTATCGGGGAGCCTGGACGGACCTGACCGCGGGCCGCCGGTTCGAGGCGGACGAACTGCGCGAGGGGGCGCGGGCCGCCGCGCGGACCCTGCGCGAGAAGGGCGTGCGGGCCGGGGACCGCGCGGTGCTGTCGGTCGCGAATTCGCCGATGCTGCCCGCGCTGATGGTCGCGCTGCTGGAACTGGGCGCGTCCCCGGTCTTCGTGCACGCCGAGACCCCGCCCGAGGAATGCGGGCGCATCGCGGCGCGCGCGGGCGCGGGTTTCGTGCTCAGCCAGAAACTCGATCCCGCCCGCCTGGCGGCGGTGTGCGGCCCGGCCGAACGTGTCGAGGTCCTGCCGTGGCTCGGTTTCGCGCTGGCCCGCCCGACGGTGTCCGAGCGCCCCGCCGACGGGCCACACGGCGTGCTGCTGCACCCGACCTCGGGGACCACGGGCGTGCCGAAGTTGGCGGTGCGCACCGCCGCCGCCGCCGTCGCGGACGGGCACGCCTACCTGGCGACGCTGCCGTTCGGCGCGTCCGACGTATTCATGGCGACCTCGCCGATGACCCACGTCTACGCGCACGGCATGGCCTTGGTCGTCCCGCTGCTCACCGACGCGGACGTGGTGGTCGCCGAGAAGTTCCACCCGAGGGTCGCCGGTCAGGCGATCACCGATCTCGGCGTGACGGTGCTGCCCGCCGTCCCGGCCATGCTGGAGGCCCTGCTCGCCGCGCATCCGGACCCGCGCCGGCTGCCCGAACTGGTCTTCACCGCGGGCGCGCCCTTGGTGTACCGACTGGCCCGGCAGTACCGCGAGGCCACCGGACACTGGCCGCGCCCGCTGTACGGGACGACCGAGACGGGGCTGATCTCGGTGGCGCGCTCGGCCGAGGAGGCCGCCGAACCCGACACCGTCGGCAGTCCGGCGGCGAGCGTCGACCTGCGCCTGGCACCGTCGCGGCGCAGCCCCGACCTGGACACCTTCCTGGTCCGTTCGCCCGCGCTGCTGAGCGGCTACCTGGCCGCCGACGGCACGGTCACCGATGTTCTGGAGGACGGTTGGTACCGCACCGGCGACCTGGGGCGCGCGGAGGCCGGGGGTACCTTCCGCCTGCGCGGCCGGGAGAGCGAGATCATCAACGTCGGCGGACTGAAGGTGGTGCCGATCGAGGTGGAGGAGGTGATCGACCGGCTGCCCGAGGTCGCGGCGGTCAAGGTGTACGGGCGGGTCGCGGCGGACAAGAACGAGAAGGTCAGCGTCGCGGTCGTGGCGAAGGGAACGTTGACGCCGGGCCGGATCGCCGCACACTGTAAGGAGCACCTGGTGTACTACAAACGGCCCACCGCCATCCATATCCTGGACGCGTTGCCGCGTACCGCCTCGGGCAAGGTTCTCGTCGCGGAGCTGCCGTAACGGCCGGGAGCGGGGGAGACGACCGCGCGGCTCCTCGCCCCCTGCATGAATGAGCTTGCACAATCGTGCATAATCATTTCATGGTTGATTCGTCGGACGAGCCCGCCTTGCGGGTCGCTGTTGCCGGAGCGAGCGGTTACGCGGGCGGTGAAGTGCTGCGCCTGCTGCTCGCCCATCCCCGATACCGCGACCGACGACTCGAGATCGGCGCGCTGACCGCGGGCGGCAACGCGGGCAGCGCCCTGGGCGCGCACCAGCCCCACCTGCTCCCGCTGGCCGACCGCATCCTCGCGCCCACCTCCGTCGAGGAACTGGCGGGCCACGACGTGGTGTTCCTCGGCCTGCCGCACGGCCAGTCGGCCGCCATCGCCGCGGCCCTGCCCGACTCCACCGTCGTCATCGACTGCGGAGCGGACTTCCGGCTGCGCGACGCCGCCGCCTGGACCAAGTACTACGGCGGCGAGCACGCGGGCAGCTGGCCCTACGGGCTGCCCGAACTGCCCGGCGGCCGCGACGCTCTGCGCGGCGCGCGGCGCATCGCCGTCCCCGGCTGCTATCCCACCGTCGCCGGCCTCGCGCTCGCCCCGGCCCTGGCCGCGGGCATCGTGGAACCGGACGTGCACGTGGTCGCGGTCAGCGGCACCTCGGGCGCGGGCCGCAAACTCGACGTCGGCCTGCTCGGCTCGGAGGTGATGGGCTCCGCGCGCGCCTACGGCATCGCGGGCGCGCACCGGCACACCCCGGAGATCGCCCAGAACCTCGGCGCGGCGGGCGACACCGCGGTGCGCGTCTCGTTCACCCCGGTGCTGGCTCCCATGCCGCGCGGCATCCTGGCCACCTGCACCGCCCCGGTGAAGGTGAACGCCGACCAGGCCCGCGCCGTCTACGAGAAAGCCTACGCCGAGGAACCTTTCGTGCACCTGCTGCCCGAAGGCGTCCTCCCGCAGACGGGTTCGGTGCTCGGCTCCAACGCCGTCACCCTCCAGGTCGCCGTGGACGCCGAGGCCGGCCTGCTGGTGGTGATCGGCGCGATCGACAACCTGACCAAGGGCACCGCGGGCGCCGCGGTGCAATCCATGAACCTCGCCCTCGGTTTCGACGAGACCGACGGGCTGACCACCGTAGGAGTGGCACCGTGACCACAGTCGAGAACGCGAGCGGGAAACTGGTGCGCACCCAAGGCGTCACCGCCCCGCTCGGATTCCGCGCCGCGGGCATCGCCGCCGGGATCAAGGCCAGCGGCAAACCGGATCTGGCCCTGGTCTTCAACGAGGGGCCGGAGTACGCGGCGGCGGGCGTGTTCACCCGCAACCAGGTCAAGGCCGCGCCCGTGCTGTGGTCCCAGCAGGTGCTCACCTCCGGGCGGTTGCGCGCGGTGCTGCTCAACTCCGGCGGCGCGAACGCCTGCACCGGCCCGCTCGGGTTCCAGGACACCCACCGCACCGCCGAGGAACTGGCGACCGCGCTGAGCAACTGGGGCACCGAGACCGGCGCGGGCGAGATCGCGATCTGCTCGACCGGACTCATCGGCGACCGGTTGCCGATGGACAGACTGCTGCCCGGCGTCACCGAGATCGTGCACGAGATGGGCGGCGGCCTGTCCGGCGGCCTGGACGCCGCGCACGCCATCATGACCACCGACACCGTGCCCAAGGAAGCCGCCTTCCACCACCGCGACAAGTGGAACGTCGGCGGCATGGCCAAGGGCGCGGGCATGCTCGCGCCCTCGCTGGCCACCATGCTCGTCGTGCTCACCACCGACGCCAACGTGACCGCCGCGCAACTGGACAGCGCGCTGCGCGCGGCCACCCGGCTCACCTTCGACCGACTCGACGTCGACGGTTCCTGCTCCACCAACGACACCGTGCTGCTGCTGGCCAACGGCGCCAGCGGCGTCACCCCGTCGCAGGAGGATCTCGACGCCGCCGTGCTCGCGGTCTGCGACGACCTCGCCGAACAGTTGATGGCCGACGCCGAGGGCGTCACCAAACGGGTGCACATCACCGTCGACGGCGCGGTGGACGAGGAACAGGCGCTGGTCGCCGCCCGCGCTGTCGCCCGCGACTCGCTGGTCAAGACGGCGCTGTTCGGGTCGGACCCGAACTGGGGCCGGGTGCTGGCCGCGGTCGGCATCGCGCCGATCACCCTGGACCCGAACAAGATCTCGGTGTCGTTCAACGGCGCGCCCGTATGCGTCGACGGCGTCGGCGCGCCGGGCGCGCGCGAGGTCGACCTGTCCGGCGGCGACATCGACGTGCGGATCGAGCTGGGCGTGGGGGCGGGCGCGGCGACGGTGCGCACCACCGACCTCTCGCACGGCTACGTCGAAGAGAACTCGGCCTACAGCTCATGAGCGGCGAACTGCTGACCGCGGACCTGCCCGCGCTGGACAAGGCGCACGTCCTGGCGGGCGCGCTGCCCTGGTTGCAGAAGTTCCGCGACAAGATCGTGGTCGTGAAGTACGGCGGCAACGCCATGATCGACGACGTCCTCAAACGCGATTTCGCCGCCGACATGGCCTTCCTGCGCACCGTCGGCGTGCACCCGGTGGTGGTGCACGGCGGCGGACCGCAGATCAGCGCCATGCTGAAGAAACTCGGATTGCAGGGGGAGTTCCGCGGCGGCTTCCGGGTCACCACCCCCGAGGTGATGGACGTCGTGCGGATGGTGCTGTTCGGGCAGGTCGGCCGGGAACTGGTCGGCCTGATCAACGCGCACGGCCCCTACGCGGTCGGCATCTCGGGTGAGGACGCGCGCCTGTTCACCGCCACCCGCCGCACGGTCGAGGTGGACGGCGAACCGACCGACATCGGACTGGTCGGCGACGTCACCGCGGTCGACCCGGCCGCGGTCCTCGACCTGGTCGCGGCCGGACGCATCCCGGTGGTGTCCACCATCGCCCCCGACGCCGACGGCGTGGTGCACAACATCAACGCCGACACCGCCGCGGCCGCCCTCGCCGAAGGCATCGGCGCCGAGAAACTGGTGATCCTCACCGACGTCGAAGGGCTCTACACGGCCTGGCCCGACCGCTCCTCGCTGACCAGCAGCATCGACAGCGCCGAACTGGAACTGCTGCTGCCGAGCCTGGACGCGGGCATGGTGCCGAAGATGGAGGCGTGCCTGCGCGCCGTGCAGGGGGGCGTGCCCAGCGCGCACGTCATCGACGGGCGCGTCCCGCATTCGGTACTGCTGGAACTGTTCACCGGGGAAGGCATCGGCACGATGGTGACCAAGGTCGCCGGACCCGAAGGAATCGGAGGCAACCAATGAGCACGGCCGAACTCCAGCAGCGGTGGGAAACGGCGCTGATGAAGAACTACGGCACCCCGAAGATCGCGCTGGTGCGCGGTGCGGGGGCGGTGGTCTACGACGCCGACGGCAAGCGCTACCTCGACTTCCTCGGCGGTATCGCGGTCAACAGCCTCGGGCACGGCCATCCCGCGATCCTCGAGGCCGTGACCAACCAACTCGGCACCCTGGGCCACACCTCGAACCTCTACGTCAACGAACCGGTGCTCGAACTCGCCGAACGACTGCTCGCGCATTTCGGCGACGGCGAACTGGGCGACGGTCACGGCCGGGCGTTCTTCTGCAACTCCGGCACCGAGGCCAACGAGGCCGCGTTCAAGATCGCGCGGCTGACCGGCCGGTCCAAGATCGTGGCCTGCGAGGAGGCGTTCCACGGGCGCACCATGGGCGCGCTCGCGCTGACGGGTCAGCCGTCCAAGCGCACGCCGTTCGAGCCGATGCCCGCGGGCGTCACGCACGTCCCCTACGGCGACGCGGCGGCACTGGAAGCCGTCGTGGACTCCGACACCGCCGCGGTGTTCCTGGAACCGATCATGGGGGAGAGCGGGGT
>NZ_BAGG01000049.1 GCF_000308695.1 Nocardia takedensis NBRC 100417
AGGGCGACGCCGAGGGCTTCGGCGATGCCCGCGCGGTCGGCGCGCGAGGTGATGCCGCGGCGGCTCAACTCCTCGGTGAACCGGCTGACGACGAACATCGCGTAGTCGATCGCCGTGCCGGTGGCGACCATCGTCGCGACCGAGAGGACCAGCGAGTCGAAGGCCAGGAATGTGGTGAGCCCGAACAGGACCCCGACCGCGACGGCGATGCCCGCCGCGGTGACGGTGATCGGGATGCTCGCCGCGACCACCGCGCCGAGGGCCAGCAGCAGGACGGCGGCCGCGACCGGCAGACCGAGGGCTTCGGCGCGGCGCAGGTCCGAGGTCTCCAGCGCCATCAGGTCGGCCTGGATCGGCGCGTAGCCGGTGAGACCGGTCTCGATTTCGGGTACGGCGACGGCGGCGATGGCGGCCTGGAGTCGTTCGGCAACGTCGACGCGGTCGGCCATGGCGCCGTCGACGCCGACGATCGCGAACGCGGTGTGGCCGTCGGCGGAGATCTGCAGCGCGGGCAGTCCCTCGTGGGGGCCGACCACTCCGGCCACGCCCGCCACGCCCCTGGCCGCGTCGAGCGCGGCGTCCAGCGCGGCGCGGAACTCCGGGCTGTCGACGCGGTGGCGCGCGGAATGCGCGACGAGCAGGTCCTGTTCGGCGCCGAGGTCGGCGAAGTGTTCGGCGGCGAGTTGTTCGACGCGGGCGGAATCGGAGCCCGGTACCGCGTAGTCGGGCGCGCCGAGGCGGTCGTGCAGGGCGGGGAAGGTGGCGGCGCAGCCGACGGCGAGCACGATCCAGGCCAGGACGACCAGGCGGCGATGCCGGGCCATCAGCCGACCCCAGCGGCCGAGCGGCCCCGGCGACGGGGTGACCGCCGGGGGCGCGGCGGTGGCGTGCAGAGTCATCGACCCTCCCAGGTAACTGTTACCTGAAAGCCACTCTCAGGTATGTGTCAGTGTAGGAACGCCGACGGCGACCGTGCAAGAGGGACGCGCGCCCGCCGATCGCCCACGACCCCGAACCGGTCGCGTAATCCGTTCGGCCCGACCGGATTCGCCCGGGTACTGTGCCGACCCATGGGGACAGATCCGGGAAGAAACAGTTACCTCGACCAGGTCGTGGCGCAGTCCGCCGCGCTGGAGGACGACCTGCGCACACGCAAACCGGCGGCCCCCGCGGCCGCGCCGCCGCCGCCCGGCGCGCCCGCGCCGCGCGGGGTGATGGCCAAACGCGCCGAGCGGGCGGGTCAGCCCGCGCAGTCGGCGGGGCCCGGCCCCGTGGAGGTGAAGATCACCGGATTCTGGCGCAGGCGAACGGTTCTCGTTCCCCCGAACGCCTTCGTCGTGCACACCCGCCGGGGGCGTGGCGAACCCGTGCACATCGGTCTGGGCGTCTCGTTCCGCTTCGATCCGAGCACCGATTCGTTCCTGGTGGTCCCCGGCGCGATGCAGACCATCCTCATCAACGCCTACTGCATCTGCAGCGAATTGCAGGGCGTGCTGGTCCAGGGCTACGTGCAGTGGATCATCGAGGATTTCGCCACCGCCTACCGGAAACTGGACTTCTCCGACGCCGAGGACCCCATGCGCCTGGTGAACATCCAACTGCGCGAGCAGGCCGAGGCGGCCATCAAGGACAAGGTCTCCACCATGGGCGTGCGCGACGTGCTCAGCGACAAGCAGCCCATCATCGAGGAACTCACCGCCCGACTGCGCGCGGTCGCCGAGGGCAGCGCCGACGGCGACCGCGGTCTGGGGTTGCGCATCGTCACCGTGCAGATCAAGGAGGCGGTGGTCAGCTCCTCGACCCTGTGGGAGAACCTCCAGAAGCCCTACCGCAGCGAACAGAGCCAGATCGCGCGGTTGGCCGAACTGGCCGCCCACGAGGTCATCTCGGCCCGGGAGGCCCAGACCCACCGCGCGGCCGAGCAGCGACGCATCGAGAACGAGCGCGAACTGGCCGAACTGCGCGCGCGCAACGAGGCCGCCGCCTTCGACCGCGAGACCGCCGAACAGTTGCGGCGCACCACCCGCGAGCACGACGACCAGCGCGCGGTCGCCGATCTGGAGCAGCAGACCGCCACGCACGCGCTGCGCCTGGAGCGCGAACAGCACGCCGAACAGGCCGAGAACCTGCGCAGGCGACAGGAATTGCGCCGCCAGGAACTCGACGGCGAGTTGGCGCTGACCGAGGCCAGACTGCGCGCCGAGCACGAAGGCGAACTGCTCGACCTCGAACGCGACCGACTGCGGGTGGTGGCCGCCAACGCCCGCAACGGCGCGAGCATCCAGGCGCAGTTGATCGAGAATCTGCCGCAGATCGTCTCGCAGTTGCCGACGCCCGCCGAACTGCGCACCTATCAACTCGGCGGCGACGTGTCGGGACTGTCGGCATTGCTGACCCAACTCGGCGGCCTGCTCGAGTCATGGACGGCGGACCGGTCCGATCAGCGCCGCGACGGCTGAGCCCGGGCCGACACACGACGGTGGCCCGACTCGCGGGGAGTCGGGCCACCGGGCGGAACGAGCGTCAGCCTGCCGCGGCGGGGAGCCAGTGCACGGCGGCGACAGCGGGGCGTTTTCGCATGGCCGCGAAACTGTGTCGCGCGGGGCTGATCAATGCGGTGAACCATGAGCGGCGATGCTCGGCGAGCGCGGCCGCGACAGCGGGGATCTCGATGCAGTGCACGCCTCCCGCCATTCCCAGGCGGTGGCGACCCGTCTGGTTGATTCTGGTGCCCAATGATGTTCCTTTGCTAGCTGGTGTGGCCTGGATCGCCAGGGCGAAGATTAGCCGAAGAAATGGGCGGCGCAGGGGATTTTGCGACCGCGATTGTCCCGGCGTGTCGGAAAGTTGTCGTCGGCGTGGCGCATTTCGCCGGAAATGTTGCGAATCGGTCTCGGGGTAGTCACGGAACGGGCAAAGCGCCCGCCGGGTGGTGAATTCCGAAATGCCGGTGGGTAATCACGCGCTTCGGGGGTGAAAGTCCCTCGGGCGGTAGTCGCCGTGCGGTGCCCGGGTGGGCGCGTGGGGGCGATGCGAGACTGTGGGGCATGTTGCGGATCGGCCTCACCGGAGGCATGGGAGCGGGCAAGTCGACGGTGGCGCGAATCCTCGCCGAGCGGGGTGCGGTGATCGTGGATTCGGATGTGATCGCCCGGGAGGTGGTGGCTCCCGGCACCGAGGGCCTGGCCGCGCTGGTGGCGGCGTTCGGCCCGGAGATCCTCGACGCGGACGGCGCTCTGGACCGCCCGGCCCTGGCCGCCCGCGCGTTCGCCGACGACGAATCGCGCGCGACGCTGAACTCCATCACCCACCCCTTGGTGGGTCGGCGCACCACCGAACTGATCGCGGCGGCCGCGCCGGACGCCATCGTGGTGCAGGACATCCCGCTGCTGGTGGAGAACAATCTCGCGCCGTTCATGAATCTGGTGCTGGTGGTCGACGTGCCCGCCGAGACCCGGTTGCGGCGGTTGGTGGAGTTCCGTGGCGTGGACGAGGGCGACGCGAAAGCGCGGATCGCGGCCCAGGCCACCGACGAGCAGCGACGTCTGGTGGCCGACGTCCTGCTCGACAACAGCGGTCCCGAGGGCGCGGTCGAACCGGTGCTGGCCGCGCTCTGGGACGACAGGCTCGTGCCGTTCGAGCGGAATCTGCGCGCAGGGACGCCCGCGCCCGCCGAGGCGACGGTCGTGGCCGCCGACCCGGAGTGGCCCGCGCAGGCGCGGCGGTTGATCGCGCGGTTGTGGGTGGCCTGCGGGGCGAACGCGACGCGCATCGATCACGTCGGCGCGACCGCCGTCCCGGGGCGAGCCGCGCCCGATCTGCTCGAGATCCAGATCACCGTGGCCGACGCCGCGCACGTCGACTCGGTGCGCGCGGCGCTGGGCGGCGCGGGTTTCCCGGCGCTGCCCGCAGGCACTGTGCCCGCCGCGAAGTCGGAGTCGTCGGGCACGGGCTCGTCGGAACCGTCGGACGCGGGGTTGTCGGACGCGGGGTTGTCGGACGCGGGGTTGTCGGACGCGGAGTCGTCGGACGCCGAGGCCGCCCGTGATCGCCCGGCCGAATCGTGGCACGGCAACGCCGATCCGGGGCGGCCCGCGACGGTCGTGGTCCGGGTGCAGGGCTCGCCCGCCCAGGTCGCCGCTTCGGCGGAAACGGGGTAGTCGACCGCCGCGCAGCTCTGAAACATCAATGTTTCGGAAACTGCCGTGCGGGTGCGCCGTGCCGGATAGTGTCGTGCTCGCCCACCTGGAGTGGGAGGCATCACAGGAAGTGGATCCAGCATGACAGCACAGCATCGGCGTCTGCGTCGCGCGGGCACCGGCCTCTCGGCCTTCGGCGCGGTCGCGGCCATCGCGGTTCTCACCGCCCCGCACGCCTCGGCCTGGGTCGGGGAGATCAGCGTCAGCGGCACCGAGCACAAGGTCGGATGCAGCTACACGATCACCGCGACGGTGGAGATCGACCGGCTCACCGAGGTCCGGTTCACCGACAACGGCAAGGCCATCCCCGGCAGCCCGGTGACCCCTTCGCTGCTCTCGAACAAGGTCACCCTCAAGTGGACCCCCGAGACCGCGGGCAACCACAAGATCGAGGCGCGCCAACTGCTGATCAGCGATTCGGTCACCATCGCGGTCGCCGAGAAGCCCGCGAGCACCGGCAGCGCGGGCGGCGGATGCGGCGGCGGACTCGGCGGACTGATCCCCGGTCTGTCCAGCAACTGAGTCGAGAGGATCGCCGCGGGGCGATCCCCTCGCCGTCGTCCGGTCGGGGGACGGCGGCCGTCGCGGGCGGCTACTTCCAGGTCAGGGTGATGTCGAGGGTCTCGAGCCACCGTTCCAGGGAGTAGCCGTTGGCGGCGATGCCATCGATGGCGGCGGTCGCGCGTTCGATCGCCGCCTGCGATTCGGCCGCGCCGAGCAGTCCGGCGGCGTGCGCGGCCAGCAGTTCGTCCACGTCGAGCAGTTCCAGGTCGCGGCCGGTGCGCACGACGATGTCGAGGTAGTGGTCCACCGAGGTCCACTGCCCGGCGCTGCCCCTGGTGAATTCGCCCAGGTCGAGGTAGTAGTTCTGATCCCGCCGGTGTTCGGGCCGGTAGTGGAAGATCGTGGCGCGCAGCGCCAGCTCCGGCAGCAGCCACGATTCGAGATAGTGGAATTCCGGGTGGTCGGCCGAGCGCGCCATGTACAGGCCGAACGGCTCCACGTGATAGCGCTCGACCTGGCGGACCAGACCCTTGGGATCGGTGTTGGTCAGACCGGGCACGTCGAAGTGTTCGACCTTGGGCTTGTGCACGTGGACTTCCGGCGCCTGCGTCATGCACCCAGAATCTACCGCCGTGGCCGCGCCGTCGAGCCGAGCGCCCGCCGTCCTCGTCGCCCGGAATGTGTCGGTGGCGGGGCCTAGGCTGGTGAGCATGGCATTCGCAACCGAGATTCCGGCCGAGGGCTACGAGGACCGCGCCCACGGCGAGACGCCGCTCGCGCACTCGGAGTTCCGTCCGGTCGGGGAGATCGAGCGGGCCGACGGGCGGTTCCGCGTCGTCAGCGACCACCGGCCCGCCGGTGACCAGCCCGCCGCCATCGCCGAACTGGAACGCCGGGTCACGGCGGGGGAACGCGATGTCGTGCTGCTCGGCGCCACCGGCACCGGCAAATCGGCCACGACGGCATGGTTGATCGAGAAATTGCAACGGCCCACGCTGGTCATGGCCCCCAACAAGACGCTGGCCGCCCAGTTGGCCAACGAACTGCGCGAGATGCTGCCCGACAACGCGGTCGAGTACTTCGTCTCCTACTACGACTACTACCAACCCGAGGCGTACATCGCCCAGACCGACACCTACATCGAGAAGGACAGCTCGATCAACGACGACGTCGAGCGGCTGCGGCACTCGGCCACCTCGTCGCTGCTGTCGCGGCGCGACGTGGTCGTGGTCGCCTCGGTGTCGTGCATCTACGGCCTGGGCACCCCGCAGTCCTACCTCGACAGGTCCGTGCAACTCGAGGTCGGCACGGAGATCGATCGCGACGCGCTGCTGCGCCTGCTGGTCGATGTCCAGTACACCCGCAACGACCTGTCGTTCGTGCGCGGCTCGTTCCGGGTGCGCGGGGACACCGTCGAGATCATCCCGTCCTACGAGGAACTCGCGGTGCGCATCGAGTTCTTCGGCGACGAGATCGAGGCGCTGTACTACCTGCACCCGCTGACCGGCGATGTGGTCCGCCAAGTCGACACGCTGCGGATCTTCCCGGCCACCCACTATGTGGCCGGTCCCGAACGCATGGAGCGCGCGGTCCGCGACATCGAGGCCGAACTCGAGCAGCGGTTGGCCGAATTGGAGCGCCAGGGCAAGCTGCTCGAGGCCCAGCGCTTGCGCATGCGCACCCAGTACGACCTGGAGATGATCCGTCAGGTCGGGTTCTGCTCGGGCATCGAGAACTATTCGCGGCACATCGACGGTCGCGCCGCGGGGTCCGCGCCCGCGACGCTGCTGGATTACTTCCCGGAGGATTTCCTGCTCGTCATCGACGAGTCCCACGTCACGGTGCCGCAGATCGGCGGTATGTACGAGGGCGACATGTCGCGCAAGCGCAACCTGGTCGAATTCGGCTTCCGGCTGCCCTCGGCGATCGACAACCGGCCGCTGACCTGGGAGGAATTCGCCGACCGGATCGGACAGACGGTCTACCTCTCGGCCACCCCGGGGCCCTACGAACTCGGGCAGTCCGGCGGCGAGGTGGTCGAGCAGGTCATCCGGCCCACCGGCCTGGTCGATCCGCACGTGGTGGTCAAACCGACCAAGGGGCAGATCGACGATCTGGTCCACGAGATCACCGCGCGCACCGAACGCGACGAACGCGTGCTGGTCACCACGCTGACCAAGAAGATGGCCGAGGATCTCACCGACTATCTGCTGGGCATGGGCGTGCGGGTGCGTTACCTGCACTCCGAGATCGACACCCTGCGCCGGGTGGAGTTGCTGCGGCAGTTGCGTCTGGGCGAATACGACGTGCTGGTGGGCATCAACCTGCTGCGCGAGGGGCTCGACCTGCCGGAGGTGTCGCTGGTGGCGATCCTGGACGCCGACAAGGAAGGGTTCCTGCGCAGCAGCACCAGCCTCATCCAGACCATCGGCCGCGCGGCGCGCAACGTCTCCGGCGAGGTGCACATGTACGCCGACAAGATCACCGATTCGATGCGGCACGCCATCGACGAGACCGAGCGCCGTCGGGCCAAGCAGGTCGCCTACAACACCGAGCGCGGCATCGACCCGCAACCGCTGCGCAAGAAGATCGCCGACATCCTCGATCAGGTCTACCAGGAGGCCGACGACGAGGTCGCCGTCGGCGGGTCCGGCCGCAACGCCAGTCGCGGCAGGCGCGCCCAGGGCGAGCCCGGCCGGGCGGTGAGCGCGGGCGTGATCGAGGGGCGCGACGTCAAGTCGATGCCGCGCGCCGAACTGGCCGATCTGGTCACCGAACTCACCGCGCAGATGATGAACGCCGCCCGCGAACTGCAATTCGAGTTGGCGGGCAGGCTGCGCGACGAGATCGCGGACCTGAAGAAGGAATTGCGCGGCATGGACGCGGCCGGTCTGAGTTGAGCCCGCACCGGTCCGCGTCCGCGCCGGGGCGTTCAGCCCTGGGTGGCCATCCATTCGTTCACGCGGCGCTCGGCCTCCTCGCGCGAGACGTCCTCGACGCGGGTCATCACCGCCCAGCGGTGTCCGAACGGGTCCAGGACGACGCCGTAGCGGTCGCCGGTGACGAAGGTCTGCGGTTCCTCGGCGCTGCGCGCGCCGTGGTCGAGCGCGCGGCGGATCACGGCGTCGACGTCGGGGCAGTAGTGCACGATCGAGGTGTGCACCCAGTCGCCTGCGGGGGCGAGCACGCCGTTGTCGGGGATGGGCATGCCCAGTTGCAGGGTGGAGTCGCCGAAGCGCAGTTCGGCGTGCGCGGGTTGGCCGTCGGGCAGGTCGTTGCGGCTGATCACCTCCGCGCCGAACACGGCGCGGTAGAACTCGATGGCCTTGTTGCCGTCCGGCACGGCCAGGAAACAGGTGATCGAGTGGTAGCCCTCGGGGATGGGGGACACGGTGGGATCGGTTGTCTCGGTCATGGCTTCGAGCCTGCTCGCTCGGCCCGGCCGGGTCTTGTAAGAACGCGACACCGTGGCTGAGGCGGGCGCGGTCCCCGGTCCCGAGGACCGCAAGGGCATCCTGCATCCCGACGAACAGGCCAAGTACCGCACGCTCGCGCGCCTGCCCGCCGGTCCGGTGACCGGCCGTTTCGTCGAGTGGTACTGGTCGGTGCGCTGGGACCTGCGCGGCCGCGCGCCGTACCGGGCCGAGGTGCTGTCCTTCCCGTGCGTGAACGTCACCTTCGAACGGGACGGCGCGCGGGTCGGCGGATTCGTCAACGGGGTGAGCACCGGGAAATACATTCGCGAACTGTCCGGGGTCGGCGAGACTTTCGGCGTCCGTTTCCGCGCGGGCGGTTTCGGGGCCTGCACCGGATTGGACGTCGGGGCCTTCAAGGATTCGGCGATCGCGTTGACCGAGGCGATACCGGCGGCGGTCGGACTGTCCGAACGGGTGCTGGAGGCATCGTCCGATGCCCGACGGCGCGAGGTGGCCGAGGAATTCTTCGCCGGTCTCCCGGTCCCGGCCGATCCCACTTATCCGCTGGTGCTGCGGATCGTGGCGGCGATGGAACACGATCCGGAGTTGACCCGGGTCGATCAGGTCACCGATCGGTTCGGCGTCGGCGCGCGGACGCTGCAACGGATGTTCCGTCGCTACGTCGGGGCCGGGCCGAAGTGGGTGCTGCGCCGCTACCGACTCCAGGACGGCGCGGATCTGCTCGCGCGCGGGCGATTCGCGGATCTGGCGGCGCTGGCGGCCGAGTTGGGCTACTTCGATCAGGCGCATTTCTCCCGCGAGTTCACCGCCGAGATCGGAATGGCGCCGCTGGAATACGCGAAGAATTCGATACGATCGCGCGACGAGGTCACCTCGAAAGTCTTTCCGGCGGGCCGATAGGCGGGTGGCGGTGGCCGGAATCACGAAGCCGTCCTCTGTGATGAATCTCCCAGGGCCGCAAACGGGTTGGCGGAGTTTGTGATGGGTCACAGAATTCGGCCGGAGAAATGGGGTAGGCGCTGGTCGGTCGGCGGGCCGCAAACCGATCCCGGCGTGCCGGCGGCGAAAGGCGCGACACCGCCGAGTGTGATGTGTTGCGATTTCTGAAATTTCCGGACGATTTGCCGCTAGGGTCGAGCGCAGTCGCCGCACCGGTGCCCCGACCGTCCGGAAAGCGCCGGTGCCGAGGCACCCGACCCGCATAGTTGGAGGACACACATGACCGCCTACCGGACCATTGTCGTCGGTACCGATGGCTCGGACTCGTCATACGTCGCCGTCGACAAGGCCGCCTCGCTGGCGGGCGCCGCCGGCGCGACCCTGGTGGTGGCCTGCGCCTACTACCCGACCGACGATCGCGACGTCGCCGCCGCCGCGGACGTCCTCAAGGACGAGGCGTATCAGGTCCGCGGCTCCGCGCCCACCAACGAGATCCTGCGCGTGGCCCGTGACCGCGCGACCGCCGCGGGAGCCAAGGAGATCGTGGAGCGCGCCGTGGTCGGCGAACCCGTCGACAGCCTGCTCGACCTGGTCCGGGAGGTACAGGCCGATCTGCTGGTGGTCGGCAACCGCGGCCTGAACACCTTGGCCGGGCGGCTGCTCGGCTCGGTGCCCTCCGACGTGGCGCGCAAGTCGCGCTCGGATGTGCTGATCGTCCACACCGTCCGCTGATCGACCCCCGACGTCCCGCGGTGCGCCCGGCGCGCACCGCGGGACGTCGTCATGTCCGGGCCAGTGCGGACAGCTCCGGCGGCAGGTCCTCGGTGTGCACGACGTGCAGTCGCTGGGTGGCGCGGGTCAGCGCGACGTAGAGATCGTTGCGTCCGCGCGGCGATTCGGCCACGATGCGGCCCGGCTCGACCAGGATGACCGTGTCGAATTCCAGGCCCTTGACCTCGGCCACGGTGAGCACGCGCACCGATTCCGCGGCGAGTTCGGACAACTGGTGGACCGCGGCGTGCGGCACGATCACCGCGGTGGTTCCCGGCCCGCGTCCGCGCGCGATCGTCTCGGCCAGCGTGGCGCGCACCTCCGCGGGCGCGACCCGGTGCGCGAGCGGCGGATGACCCGATTCGCGCACCGAACGCGGCGCGGCCGCACCGGGATCGATGGCGGCCAGCACCTCGGCGGCCACGGCCATGATCTCGGCCGGGGTGCGGTAGTTCACGGTCAGCTCGGTGAGCTTCCAGCGTTGGGCCACATACGGTTCCAGCATCGCGCCCCACGAGGACGCGCCCGCGGGGTCGCCGGTCTGGGCGACGTCGCCGACCACGGTGATCCACCGGTTCGGGATCCGGCGCATCACCATGCGCCAGGCCATCTCCGACAGTTCCTGCGCCTCGTCGACGATGACGTGCCCGTAGGTCCAGGTGCGGTCGCCCGCGGCGCGTTCGGCGGTGGTCTGCCGGGCCCGCACGTCCTGGCGTTCGGCGAGTTGACTCGCGTCGATCAGGTCGTAGGCCATCAGGATCTCGGGATCGAGTTCGTCTTCGAGGTCCTGCGGCGCGGACCCGGTGAGGATGTCGAGGGCGTCCTGCGCTTCGGCGAGTTGGGCGCGCCAGCGCTTGCGGGAGCGTTCGCGCTCCTCGGTGTCGTCCACGCCGAGCAGTTCGGCCAGTTCGTCGAGCAGGGGGGCGTCGGCGGCGCTGAATTCGCCGTCGTCCGCGCGGTGCAGTTCGGCGCGGTCCGCCGCGGCCAGGCTCGCGCCCGCGCGGTCGAGGCGCTTCGGGTCGGCGAACAGGTCGGCCAGCACCTCCTGCGGCGACAGGATCGGCCACAGTCGCCCGATCGCCGCCTGCACTTCCGCGTCGGCCTTCATCTCGTCGCGGATCTCGGCCAGGTCGGTGCGGCTGAGCAGACTCGGTCCGCCGGACAGGTCCGCGCCCATGGTCTGGGCGAGTTGATCGGTCAGCGCGTCGATGACCGAGGTCGCGAAGATCGGGCGGGCCAGGTTGTGCGGGCGGCGCGAGGAGCGGGCCCGGCCGCGCGCCTTGGTGGCGATCTTTCGGTCGAGGGTGACCGGGTAGCCGTCGAAGGTCAGCGCGATCGGCTGCGCCGGGATCTCCTGCCGGTCGCGGACCGCCTGTTTGAGCACCTCCAGGATCGCCGAGGACCCTTTGACCTCCCCGGCCCGCAGCGAGTCCTCGCGGGTCGCCTTCACGCCCGGATACAGATCGCCGATGGTGGACAGCAGCACGCCGGTCTCGCCGAGGGAGGGCAGCACCTGGCCGATGTAGTCGAGGAAGGTGGCGTTGGGGCCGATGATCAGCACGCCCGCCTTGGCCAGTTGCTGGCGGAAGGTGTAGAGCAGGTAGGCGGCGCGGTGCAGCGCCACGGCCGTCTTGCCGGTGCCGGGACCGCCCTGCACGACCAGCACGCTCTTGTGCTCGGAGCGGATGATCGCGTCCTGCTCGCTCTGGATGGTCTCCACGATGTCGTTCATGTGGCCGGTGCGCGCGGCGTTGAGCGCGGTCAGCAGCGCGCTCTCGCTGCCCACGCCGCCCGCGTCCTCGACGGTGCCCGCGCGACGGGCGGCGGCCAGGTCCAGGTATTCGTCGTTGACCGCCGTGACCCGCCGGTTGCGGGTGCGCAGGTGCCTGCGCCGGACGACGCCGTCCGGCGCGGCGGTGGTGGCCAGGTAGAACGGCCGGGCCAGCGGGGCGCGCCAGTCCAGCAGCAGCGGTTCGTAGTCGTCTTTCTCGTCGAGGATGCCGAGCCTGCCGATGTAGCGGCTCTCGCCGTCGCCGTCGGCGGGGTCGGTGCTGCCGTCCAGATCGATGCGCCCGAAGCACAGGCCGTGCTCGGCGGCATCGTATTTGGCCAGGTCCTCGGTGTAGAGCTGGGTGAACGACTCGCGTTCGGTGCGGGCCTGCGGGGTGCCGCCGGTCTCCAGCAGCACCGTCGACAGGCGTTTCTGGGCGTAGGCGCGCATCTCGTCGAGTCGCTCGTAGAGCAGGCTCAGGTGCGACTGCTCGTGGGCCAGGTCGGCGTCGGGGTCCGCCGGCCGCGCGGGGCTGTCGCGCTCGGGCGTGCCCGCGTCGCCGTCGCGTTCGGCACGGTCCTGGGTGAGGCGGTCGGGCACGCTGGACTCCTTGTCACCGCGAGGGGGTGCGCGACGGGGTTGCGCGCACGAGTGAAAACAGAGTTGTCGAGCTTACTGCGGATCGGCGGGTCGCGCCGCCCGCGCAGGTCGGGGGCCTGTCGGAGGTCTCAGGAGGCGTGGGTGCTGTTCGGACGCAGACCCGCGCCGAGCGCGCCGTCGCGGTGGCCGGTGGATTTGGCGCGATACATCGCCAGATCGGCGTCGTGCAGGACCGCCTCGGGGGTGCGGTGATCGTCGGAGGCCAGGCCGGTGACGCCGATGGAGGCGTTGACCTCGATGCGGTGGCCGCGCGCGATGATCGGTTCGGCCATCGTGGTGTGCAACCGCTCGACCAGCGCGTCCACGTCGAGCCTGCGCGGACCGCCGGACAGCAGCACCAGGAATTCGTCGCCGCCCAGGCGTCCGACCAGGTCGTCGGCGCGCAGGGCGCGCTGCAACCGCTGGGCCACGATCTGCAGGACGGTGTCACCGATGGCGTGACCGAGGCTGTCGTTGATCGCCTTGAAGCCGTCGAGGTCGATGAACATCACCGTCGAGACCGGCAGATCCTCGCTGGTGGCCAGCGCGGCCGCCAACTGCGACAGGATCAGCGACCGGTTGGCCAGCCCGGTCAGCGAATCGTGGGTCGCCTGGTATTCCAGCTGTCGTCTGCTGGCCCGGAACTCGGTGATGTCGGCGAAGGAGGACACCGCCGAGGACCGCGGATCGTCGGGGTTGAGCAGGCGACTGCTGCCCGAGAGCCAACGCCGCTGACCGTCCTGGCGGTCGACGCCGAAGACGTAGCCGGTGATCGTCTCGCCGGTGGCCAGTGTGCGGGCGACCGGATGCCGGGTGGGCGGCAGCGGCCGGGCGTTGGCGTCGAGCAGCACCATCGGCAGTTCGTCGATGGTGCGCCCGGTCAGGTCGCCGGGGCCCTGCTCGCTGCCGAAGATGCGTCCGGCGGCGGGGTTGGCCGATTCGATGCGACCGGTGCGGTCGATGACGACCACGCCTTCCTCGAGCTGGGAGACCACGGTGGTGAAGTGCTGTTCGGCGCGCCGCGCGGCCGCTTCGGCGGCGCGCTGGGCGGTCAGGTCGTGGATGACCACCTGGTAGGCGAGTCGGTCCAACCACGGCGTGCGCACCGAGACCGTCTCGACCTGCACGAATTCGCCGTCCAGGCGCAGCAGCGTCATCTCGGTGGGATCGGAGGCCGCGCCCTCGGTGTCGATCTGGCCGATGCGGTCGAGCATGGCGGGGACCGAGCGCGGGTGGACGAAGCGGGTCAGCGGTTGGCCGATCAGTTCCTCGGCGTCCTCGGCGGCGAGCAGGCGGACGGTGGCCGGGTTGACGTAGACGATCCGACCGCCCTCGTGCACGCAGATCCCGTCGGGGGTGTGCTCGACCAGGGATCGGTAGCGCTGCGCGAGTTGCTCGGCGGTGTCCGCCGAGCGCTCGGCTGCCCTGTCCTCACCCACTCGTCAACCCCCGATCGTCGACCGTTTCCGGATACCCGCCGCGCAGATTCGACCTGATTCCGAGGTGCACGAGATCACACCGACTCTATTGTTTCGCTCACAACTGGGCGTTCCATCATGACTTGTCCGGCTCGATCATGACAGAGAACCCGACGTTCTCGCCCGGTCCGAACCGATCCCGATATCGCGGAGACACCGTAGAGGAGCCACCTGATGTCCGGCGCCACCCCATCCACCGTAGAGCACGCGCGCGATCGCCCGGCGATCGCCGGGATCGGGGCGGTCACGGGGTACGGATGGGATCGCGAGGCACTGTGGCGGGGGCTGGTCGAGGGACGGTCCGCGGCCACCTTCGAGCCCGGCTACGGCCTGGACGGCAGCGATCACGGCTGGGTGGCGCTGGTGCCGGAGGGCGGCGACCCGGCGATCGGCGGCAGTCGCTACGGCCGCGCGGTGCACGCCTCGGTGCGCGAGGCGGTCGCCGACGCGCGGTCGCGAGGTTGGCGTCCGGGGCGCACGGTGGGCTTGGTGCAGGGGTTCGTCCTGGGCGACGTCGCCAACTGGCGGGAGTTCTATCTGCGCGACGACGGCCGCCGTCGGTCCCGGGATTTCCTGCGTCTACTCCCCTCGACGCCGCTGTCGGTGCTCATGCAGGAATACGGCTGGCGCGGCCCGTCGATGAACGTCTCCGCGGCGTGCAGTTCGGCCAACGCGGCGCTGCTCACCGCCCGGATGTGGCTGGACCACGGCCTGGCCGACGACGTGATCTGCGTCGCGAGCGACCTGTCGGCGACCCCCGAACTGGTCGAGCACTTCGTCCGGATGGGCGCGGCCGTCGCCGACGACGAACCGCTGCGGGTCTCGCGGCCGTTCCAGCAGGGCAGTCGCGGATTCAGCATGGGGGAGGCGTCGGTGGCGTTCGTGCTGAGCCGCACCGTCGACCGCCCCTACGCCCGGGTGCTCGGCGGCGCGATGACCAACGACGCCTACCACGTGGTGTCGGTGGAACCCGGTCACGAGAACATCCTGGAATGCGCGCGACTGGCCTTGGCCGACGCCGGGGTCCGGGCGTGGGAGGTCGACTATTTCAACGCCCACGGCACCGGAACCCGCCAGTGCGACGACGCCGAACGCGACCTGCTCGCCCGGGTCTTCGCCGACAAACCGTGGGTGTATTCGGTCAAACCGCTGGTCGGCCACTGCCAGGGCGCGTCGGCGGGCGTGGAACTCGCGGTGGCGGCGCTCGGCTACGAACGCGGTCTGGTGCCCGCCGCGCCGATCGTCGCGCCCGCCTACGAACGGTTGCTCGACGGCGTGCACCCGTTCGGCGGCGGGATCACCGCGAAATTGGCGCTCGGCATGGGCGGGCACAACTCGATGGTGCTGATCGGTCCGCCGGACTGACCGCCGGTCGGTCGGGAGAGGAAGGTCGTGCGGGCGGCGACGGTCATTCCGGAGGCAGCGGCACCGACCAGCACAGGCGCGTGCCGGGCATCCCCTCCCGGTCGGCGTCCTCGGGACGGCCCGCCGGACCGACCACGAAATCGCCGTCGGCCTTCTCGGCGCGCTGTTGTAGATTGCGCAATCCGCTGCGGACCACGTGATTCGGGATGCCCCAGCCGTTGTCGGTCACCACGATGGTCAGATCGTCGTCCACGCTGATCTCCACCGCGACCGTCTCGGCGCCCGAATGCCGGACCGCGTTGCTGACCGCCTCGCGCACCACGGCCTCGGCGTGATCGGCCAGTTCCGCCTCGATCACCGACAGCGGACCGGTCACCTGCATACTCGCCCGGACCGGCGTATCGGCGGTCTGGCGGCGCAGCACCTGTTCCAGGCGGTGTTGCAGTGTGGTCCCGCCGTCGCCGCCGTGCAGGTCGAAGATCGAGGTGCGGATCTCCTGGACGACCTCCTGCAGCTCGTTGACCACAGTCGAGAGTCGTTGGCGCACTTCGGGAACCACCGCCTTGGGGACCGCGCCCTGCAAAGTGAGCCCGATCGCGAACAGTCGCTGGATGACGTGATCGTGCAGGTCGCGGGCGATGCGGTCGCGGTCGGCGATGATGTCGAGTTCGCGGACCCGGCGCTGGGTGCCCGCCAACTGCATGGCCAGCGCGGCCTGATCGGTGAACGCCGCGGTGAGTTCGACCAATTCGTCGGAGTACGGCGCCGATCCGGCGGGGCGCACGGTGACCAGCACGCCGAGGGTGGAATCGGGGGTGCACAGCGGAAGGATCAGCGCCGGACCGACATCGGGGATCACCACGCCCAGGTCGATCGCAGCGGCGTCATCGAAGCGCAGGGGAGTGCGGCGCGCGAACGCCTCGCCCAGCGCGGTGTTCTCGGTGAGCGCGGGCAGGCCGGCGTGCTCCGCGCCCGGCCCGGCCCAGCGGGTCACGATCAACTCCTCGTCGTCCTTGCTCGCCGCGCCCGCCAGGAACGACCGGTGTGATCCGGTGAGGGTGCGCGCGTGGTCGACCACTTGGGCCAACACCTGATCCGGTTCGGTGCCCTTGAGGAATTCGGTCGCGATGTCGCGGGTGGCCTCGATCCACGCCTGCCGGGTGCGCGCGGATTCGTAGAGGCGCGCGTTGTCCACCGCGATGCCCGCGGCGGCGGCCAGCGCCTGCACCAGCACGTCGTCGTCCTCGGTGAAGGGCTGCCCGCCCGCCTTCTCCGTCAGGTAGAGACTGCCGAAGATCTCGTTGCGAATGCGTACCGGCACACCGAGAAAGGTGCGCATCGGCGGGTGCCCCTCGGGCAGGCCGACCGAATCCGGGTGCTGGGTCAGGTCATCCAGGCGCAGCGGTCGCGGCCGGGTGAACACCGCGCCGAGAACCCCGTGGCCCGCGGGCAGTCGGCCGATCCGCTCGCGGGTGATCTCGTCCATGCCCTCGTCGATGAACTGGGTGACCTGGTGGTCGTGGCCGAGCACCGCGAGCGCGCCGTAGCGCGCGTCGACCAGGCTGGTCGCGGTGCGCACGATGGTGCGCAGGGTGTCGTCGAGGTCGAGTCCCGAAGTGACGGTGAGCATCGCCTCGACCAGACCGTCCATCCGGTCGCGCGAGTCGATGATGAGTTCGACGCGTTCCTTGACCTCGCTGAGCAATTCGCGAAGTCGCAACTGCGAGAGCGTGTCCCGGACCGAGTACACCTCACCGGCGTCGTCCTCGGTCATCGCCGAACCCCGTCCCGCGGACAAGAAGTGACCGCCGCGACCCGGGTCCGATTCCCGGATCGGGGACTTTCGGCCCTGTACGCGGCGGCGCGGGAACGGTGGGATGGTCGGATCGGAGGATTAGAGAGCAGAGGTGTCCTATGAATTCGTCGCAGCCGTTGTACCTTTCGGAGCAGTGGACCACTGCCTCCGATCCCGATCTCGCCGTCACCACCCGCGGCGCCGTGCCGCCCGCCGACGTCACCAGAGCCGTGCGCGCCATCGGACGGGTGCTGCGCCGTCACCACCTCGACGTCCCCGCCAGGGTACGGGTCACCGCCCCGGAGGACCACGACCAGCCCACCGTCGTGCAGGCCAACATCCGGATGCACGACGTGCCCACCCGGGTCCAGGTCACCGGCCCGCGCGGCTTCGCCGTCACCTTCGCGGTGGAACGACTCGACCGCCAGATCACCCGACTGGCCTCCAACGAATCCCGCTGCTGGCCCGATCCGGCCCGGCCGCCGCTGGCCCGGATCACCGACCCGCGCCCGATCACCCGCCGCAAGGAATGCGCGCTGCTGACCGGAACCCCCGAGGAGGCCACCTCGGTGATGGACGCGATGGACTACGACTCCTACCTGTTCACCGACGCCGAATCCGGTGAGGACGCGCTGGTCTGCTGGGCCGACCCGGTCGGTGTGGTGCTGGCTCGCCAGCGCGCGAGTTTCGCGCCCGCCGCCCCGGCGGAACGGCCGCTGACCGCGAGCGCGCTGCCGGTCAGCGTGCGCCCGGACCCGACGCCCACGCTCACCGAGGCCGAGGCGGCCACCTGGCTGTGCCGCGCGGGCCTGCCGTTCCTGTTCTTCACCGACGAGCGCACCGGACGCGGCACCCTGCTCTACCGTCGCTACGACGGCGATCTCACCGTCGTCGTTCCCGCCTGAACCTTCGGCGCCGCCGGTCCCGCCCGCCGCGCCGGTCACGACTGCCGCGCCGATCCCGGATCCTCGAGTCGTGAGGCCAGCACCGCCGCCTGGGTGCGCCGCTCCATCCCGAGTTTGGCCAGCAGTCGGGAGACGTAGTTCTTGACCGTCTTCTCCGCCAGGAACATCCGCGCCGCGATCTGGCGATTGGTCAGACCTTCGCCGAGCAGGGCGAGCAGTCGCCGCTCCTGATCGGTCAGCCCCGCCAGCGGGCCGCCCTCGTCGACGCCGCCGCGCAGTCGCGCCTTGAGCGCCGCCGCGGCCCGGTTGTCCAGCAGTGAGCGCCCCGAGCCGATCGCCTTGATCGCCTCCGCGAGTTCCATGCCCTTGATGTTCTTCACCACATAGCCGCTCGCGCCCGCCAGGATCGCGTCGAGCATGGCGTGCTCGTCGGTGTAGGAGGTCAGGATCAGACAGCGCAGGCCCTCGGTCCCCGCGAGCAGATCGCGGCACAGTTCGATGCCGTTGCCGTCGGGTAGGCGCACGTCGAGCACCGCGACGTCGGGTCGGGCCGCGGCGATACCGGTCATCGCGTGGGCCACATCGCCCGCTTCGCCGATCACGCTGAGTTCGGGATCACTGTCGATCAGATCGATCAGGCCACGCCGCACGATCTCGTGGTCGTCGACCAGGAACACCTTGATCACGCTCGCCTCCCAGCGATTTCGAACCCCCGGCACGTCCCGCCCTCGCGAGCGCCCCCTACGGTTCTGCCCCGTATCACCGTAGCGCCGGCGGCGGGCCCGGTGTCGCGAAATCGTTGCTGGAGGCGAGCATCACCCGGCCGCGCGCGAACAGCGGGGATAGTCTGGAAAGCGCGCGTGACCCGCCGTGTCCGATCCGCCGGGCCGCCGACGCGCGAGCGCGGCCCGCGCGAAACCCGACGGGGACGGTTCGCGGGCGCGGGAGCGGGGTAACGCCGACCCACGGAACTTGTCGGTGGTCGCGCCTAGCATGTCGGCGGGGGTACGCCCGGGGACTGCCGCGCAGGTCGGCGGCAGGTCCGGGCGGGCGCGCGCTCGAGCGAACGTCGCGTGGATCGAACATCGAGACGAATGAGAAGGGACTCACCTGGTGGCCGAACGCCTCACCGTGCGCGGAGCTCGGGAGCACAATCTGAAGGGAGTCGACCTGGATCTGCCCCGCGACAGTCTCATCGTGTTCACCGGTCTGTCCGGCTCCGGCAAATCCAGCCTCGCCTTCGACACCATCTTCGCCGAGGGCCAGCGTCGGTACGTGGAATCGCTGTCGGCCTACGCCAGGCAGTTCCTCGGGCAGATGGACAAACCCGATGTCGACTTCATCGAGGGGCTCTCGCCCGCGGTCTCCATCGATCAGAAATCGACCAACCGCAACCCGCGTTCCACCGTCGGCACCATCACCGAGGTCTACGACTACCTGCGTCTGCTCTACGCGCGCGCGGGCACCCCGCACTGCCCGGTCTGCGGCGAACTCATCGCCAAGCAGACTCCGCAGCAGATCGTCGACCAGGTGCTCGCCATGCAGGAGGGCGTCCGGTTCCAGGTGCTGGCGCCGGTGGTGCGCACCCGCAAGGGCGAATTCGTCGACCTGTTCGACCAGCTCAACTCCCAGGGCTACTCCCGTGTGCGGGTCGACGGGGTCGTCTACCCGCTCACCGATCCGCCGAAGCTGAAGAAGCAGGAGAAGCACGACGTCGAGGTGGTCGTGGACCGGCTCGCCGTCAAACCCCAGTCCAAGCAGCGGCTCACCGATTCGATCGAGACGGCGCTGCGCCTGGCCGACGGCATCGTCGTGCTGGATTTCGTGGATCGCGAGGAGAACGCCCACGACCGCGAGCGCCGCTTCTCCGAACGGTTGGCCTGCCCGAACGGTCACCCGCTCGACATCGAGGATCTCGAGCCCCGCTCGTTCTCCTTCAACTCGCCCTACGGCGCCTGCCCCGACTGCACCGGTCTTGGCATCCGCAAGGAGGTCGACCCGGACCTGGTGGTGCCCGACCCGGAACTGAGCCTGGCCGACGGCGCGATCGCGCCGTGGTCGCGCGGGCAGACCGCCGAATACTTCACGCGGTTGCTGTCCGGGCTCGCCGAAGCGGTCGGCTTCTCCATGAAGACGGCGTGGAAGGATCTGCCGCCGCGCGCCCGCAAGGCCGTGCTCGAGGGCAGTTCCGACCAGGTGCACGTCTCCTACACCAACCGCTACGGCCGCAAGCGCTCCTACTACGCCGATTTCGAAGGCGTGATGCCGTTCCTGCAACGGCGCATGGACAACACCGAGTCCGAGCAGATGAAGGAGCACTACGACGGGTACATGCGCGACGTGCCGTGCCCGGTCTGCCACGGCGCGCGCCTGCGCCCGGAAATCCTCGCGGTCACCATCGCCGCGGCCGGGGAGCGCAAATCCATCGCCGAGGTCAGCGAACTGTCCATCGCGGACTGCTCGGCCTTCCTCAACGCGTTGACGCTGGGGGAGCGCGAGGCCGCGATCGCGGGCCAGGTGCTCAAGGAGGTGCAGGCGCGGCTGGGCTTCCTGCTCGACGTGGGGCTGCAATACCTGTCGCTCTCGCGCGCGGCGGCGACGCTGTCCGGCGGCGAGGCCCAGCGCATCCGGTTGGCCACCCAGATCGGTTCCGGTCTGGTCGGCGTGCTCTACGTGCTCGACGAACCGTCCATCGGCCTGCACCAGCGCGACAACCGCAGGCTCATCGACACCCTGACCAGGTTGCGCAATCTCGGCAACACGCTGATCGTGGTCGAACACGACGAGGACACCATCCGCGCCTCGGACTGGGTCGTGGACATCGGCCCGCTCGCCGGCGAGCACGGCGGCAAGGTCGTGCACAGCGGACCGTACGAAGAACTGCTCACCGATCCGCATTCGCTCACCGGGGCCTACCTGTCCGGCCGCGAGCGGATCGAGGTGCCGATGGTGCGCAGGCCGATCGACCGCAAGCGCAGGCTCACCGTCGTCGGCGCCACCGAGCACAACCTGAAGAACATCGACGTCGCCTTCCCGCTGGGCGTGCTCACCGCCGTCACGGGCGTCTCGGGTTCGGGCAAGTCCACGCTGGTCAACGACATCCTGGCCACCGTCCTGGCGAACAAGCTCAACGGCGCGCGACAGGTGCCGGGCAGGCACACCCGGGTCAACGGACTCGACCACCTGGACAAGCTGGTCCAGGTCGACCAGTCGCCGATCGGCCGCACCCCGCGCTCGAACCCGGCGACCTACACCGGCGTGTTCGACAAGATCCGCACCCTGTTCGCGGCCACCACCGAGGCCAAGGTGCGCGGCTACCAGCCGGGCCGGTTCTCCTTCAACGTCAAGGGCGGTCGCTGCGAGGCGTGTTCGGGCGACGGCACGCTCAAGATCGAGATGAACTTCCTGCCCGACGTGTACGTCCCGTGCGAGGTGTGCCACGGCGCGCGCTACAACCGGGAGACCTTGGAGGTGCACTACAAGGGCAAGACCATCGCCGAGGTGCTGGACATGCCCATCGAGGAGGCCGCCGAGTTCTTCGAACCGGTCACCTCGATCCACCGCTACCTCAAGACGCTGGTCGACGTCGGCCTCGGGTACGTGCGACTCGGGCAGAGCGCGCCGACGCTGTCCGGCGGTGAGGCCCAGCGCGTCAAGTTGGCGGCCGAACTCCAGAAGCGCTCGACCGGGCGCACCGTCTACATCCTGGACGAGCCGACCACCGGTCTGCACTTCGAGGACATCCGCAAACTGCTCGGCGTCATCAACGGTCTTGTCGACAAGGGCAATTCGGTGATCGTCATCGAGCACAATCTCGATGTCATCAAGACCTCGGACTGGGTGATCGACATGGGTCCCGAGGGCGGTTCCGGCGGCGGCACGGTCGTCGCCGAGGGCGCTCCGGAGGAGATCGCCGAGGTCGCCGACAGCTACACCGGGCAGTTCCTGAAGGAGGTGCTGGCGGCCCCGCCCGCCACCGAGCCCACCTCCGCGGCCGCCCGTCGCGCCGCCCGCGCCGAGAAGTCCGCGCGGGCCGCGGTTCCGGCGAAGAAGGCCCCCGCCAAGGCCGCCGACGCCGCGAAGAAAGCGCCGGCGAAGAGCGCGCCCGCCAAGAAGACCGCCGCGAAGAAAGCGGCGGCCGAGAAACCGGCGGCCAAGAAGACGGCCGCGGCGAAGAAGGCCGCCGAACCCGCGGCCGCGCGCAGGCTCGCCCGCAAGGCGGCGGCGCTGCGCTGATCCGTGCGCGGGAGCGGTCGTCCCGGTGAACCACGGTTCCCGGGGCGGCCGCTTCGGCGTTCGTCCGCGACGCGTGCGCCGCGGAGCGCGCCACGCTGTCGGGTGACAGGGTCGCGGGCTGTCTATTCCACAGGGGTGACGTGGGCAGGACTGTGAGTGCGCCGAAAACCGGGACAAAAGTGAAATAGGCGTGTGTAAGATCGCCCTACCTGTCCGGTAGCGATCGGGCAGCGGCCTTGTGTGAACCGGGATACCGGTGTGAGAAAGGAAGTCCCATGGAAGGCGTCGACATCGGCGCGCTGGTCGCCACGATCCTGCAGTTCCTCGGCACCGGCTCGTCCATCAACTACACCCCCGGCGCCTGAGCGCGCTCTCGAAAGGAAGCACCACATGGACACCGGAAGCGCGGGTTTCACTGCCCTCTTCACGGCCCTGGCCAACATGATCAGCAGCGGCTCATCCATCTCGGTGACCCCCGGACAGTGACCCGTGGGGCGGGGTCGGCGCGCGGCCGGCCCCGCCGTCGCGTTCAGGCCGACTTCTCGACCACCCCGTGGATCAACTCGGCCAACGCCGCGGGCTCCGACCACATCGGCCAGTGCCCCGTCGGCAGATCCACCAGATCCGCGCCCACCCGCGGCACCTCCGCGAAGATCGGCGCCTCACCGCTCGCGCCCAACTGGCCCACCAACTCCGCGGTGATACTCGTGCACACCACCGTCGTCGGCACCTCCAGTCGCGCGGTCGACTCGCTCAGCGCCAGTGGCGCTCCCGCGATGCTCGCGGGCTGGGACACCGCACGCTCCCGGAACTTCGCCAGCGCCGCCTCGTCCAGTCCGGCGAGGCTGTTGCCTTCCGCCTCCAGTTCGGCCCACGACGGCAGGACCACCTCGCGGTCCGCGCCGAGATCCTCGCGCAGCGCGATGCCGTCGGGGATCGGTGCGCTGTCGACGTAGATGGCGTGCCGGATGCGGCCCGGTGCGCGGTCGGTGGCCAGGTAGGCGGGGACCGCGCCGCCGGAGTGGGCCACCAGCACCGCGTCGTCGTCGGGGCCGATGGCCGCCAGGATCGCCTCGGCCTGATCGTCGAGGGTGGCCGTGAGCCGGTCGGTGTCGTCGGGGTCCAGGCCGGGCAGCGTGAGGGCCCGCACGTCGTGGCCGTACCCGCGCAGGGTTCCGGCCACCTCGTCCCAAGCCCACGCGCCGAGCCAGAATCCGGGTATCAGCAGAATGCGAGTCGCCATGCCCTCACCCTGCCCTACGGCACCGACAGATTCGGCGCGCGTGCGGAGTCAGTGGACGGGGCCGGTGTACTTCTCGCCCGGCCCCTGCCCCGGCGCGTCCGGATGCGCCGACGCCTCGCGGAAAGCGCGCTGCAACGATTGCAGCCCTTCCCGGATCGGGCCCGCGTGCGGCCCCAGGTACTCCACCGAGGCGGTGACCAGTCCGGCCAGCGCGGTGATGACCCGGCGCGCCTCGTCCAGGTCCAGACGCGGGCTCGCGCCGGGTTCGACCTCGGCCAGACCCAACTTCTCGGCCGCCGAACTCATCAGCATGACGGCCGCGCGGCTGATCACCTCCACCGCGGGGATGTCGGCGAGCTCGCGCACGGTGGCGTCCGGCTGTTCAGTCATGTCCGAAAGGCTAGGCCATGCCCGGCGGGGCCGAACGCGCCGGGACGGGGCCGGCACCGGCGTTTCCTCCGCTCGGCGTGTCGTCGGCCTCCGGGCGGGTGACCACGCGATTCGGCGATAGCGTTCGGCAATGTTAGACTTGTTCCCGACGACCGCCCCGGACGTGTACTGCTTCGTGCCGACACATCACCCGGGGCTGATAAGTGGAGCCCGACTCCCACCGTTGCCGACGAGAAATCGTACCGGTCATACGGTCCGGTCACCCGCCCGATTTCGAGCGGGTTTCTCGTGCGGAATGCTTGTTTCGCGCGGAATCGGCGTACCCGTGCGCCGGTGACCGGTCGACTCGGGCCCCGTGATGGCGAAATACCATCCCGGGGCCTTCGTGTTGAACAAGGGGTTGCAGTTATTGCCTGCGGTCGTCCGACGACACCGCTTGACCTAGGAGGCCCCATCAGCACTGAGACCCGCATCAACGATCGCATCCGTGTTCCCGAGGTCCGACTCATCGGGCCTGGCGGCGAGCAGGTTGGGATCGTGCGTGTTGAAGATGCGTTACGCGTCGCCCTCGAAGCCGACCTCGACCTGGTCGAGGTGGCCCCGGATGCCCGTCCGCCGGTCTGCAAGATCATGGACTACGGCAAGTTCAAGTACGAGACCGCGCAGAAAGCGCGCGAATCTCGCAAGAACCAGGTGCAGACCGTCATCAAGGAGCAGAAGCTCCGCCCCAAGATCGACGACCACGACTACGAGACCAAGAAGCGCAACGTCGTTCGCTTCCTCGAGGCCGGGTCCAAGGTCAAGGTGACGATCATGTTCCGCGGACGCGAGCAGTCGCGTCCGGAACTGGGCTTCCGGTTGTTGCAGCGCCTCGCCTCCGACGTCGCCGAACTCGGTTTCGTCGAGACCTCTGCCAAGCAGGACGGTCGCAACATGACCATGGTCCTCGCGCCCCACAAGGGTGCGAAGACGCGAGTGAAGGCCCAGCAGGAGTCCTCGGCTCCCGCTCCGCGACCGCAGCAGTCCGCCCCCGCGCCGACCGCCGCCGCACCGGCCGCACCCGCCGCGGAACAGGCCGCGCAGGCCGATCCGCAGTAACACCGACAGAACCGGTGGTTCGGGAGAACCACCGGCACGAGACAGATAGAGGAATCCATGCCGAAGATGAAGAGTCACAGCGGCGCCTCGAAGCGATTCAAGGTGTCCGGCAAAGGCAAGCTGCTGCGTCAGCAGGCGAATCGTCGCCACCTGTTCGAGCACAAGCCCACCCGCCGGACTCGTCGTCTGGACGGCACGGAGGTCGTCGCGGCTGCCGACGTCCGTCGCGTGAAGAAGCTGCTGGGTATCTGACACCCGGGCAGTGTTCGCGACCGGAGACCATCCGGCGCCACCCCGACCGTATTCGGGCGCGAGGACCGCGCCCCTGACTTCGAACAGGACTGACCAGTGGCACGCGTCAAGAGGGCCGTCAACGCTCAGAAGAAGCGCCGTTCCATCCTCGAGGCCTCCAAGGGCTACCGGGGCCAGCGCTCGCGGCTGTACCGCAAGGCCAAGGAACAGCAGCTGCACTCGCTCACCTACGCCTACCGCGACCGCCGCGCGCGCAAGGGTGATTTCCGCAAGCTGTGGATCGCGCGCATCAACGCCGCGGCGCGGATCAACGACATCACCTACAACCGCTTCATCCAGGGCCTGAAGGCCGCGGGCGTCGAGGTGGACCGCAAGATCCTGGCCGAGCTGGCCGTGTCCGACGCCGAGGCGTTCGCCGGCCTGGTCGCGGTGGCCAAGGCAGCGCTGCCCGCCGACGTCAACGCGCCGGCCGCCTGAGTTTGGCACTTTCTCCGGAACGACCCGTGGACGCGCTGTCCGAGCGCAATCCACGGGTCGTTTCCGCTGTCAAGCTCCAGCGGTCCGCGCACCGGCGCAAGGCCGGACAGTTCCTGGCCGAGGGCGCCAATTCGGTGGCCGCCGCGCTGGAGACGGGGCGGGTGCGCGAGCTGTTCTATTCCGAACGGGCCGCGGGCCGCGAGCACGATCTCGTCGCGGGCGCGGCGGCGTCGGGTGTGCGGGTGACGTTGGTGACCGAGCGCGCGGCGCAGCGTCTCGGCGAGACGGTGACCGCGCCGGGCCTGGTCGCGGTGTGCGATCTGCTCGACGTCCCGCTCGCCGAGATCCTCGACCGGCGGCCCCGGTTGCTGGCCGTGCCGGTCGAGATCGCCGAACCCGGGAACGCGGGCACGCTGACGCGGGTCGCGGACGCGGTGGGCGCCGACGGCGTGGTGCTGGCGGGCGACACGGTCGACCCGCACAACGGCAAATGCGTGCGCGCCGCCGCGGGCAGCCTGTTCCACGTGCCGATCGCCCGGGGACGCGAGGTCGGCGCGACGCTGGACGCGCTGAGCGGCGCGGGGATCACCCTGGTGGCGACGGCGGCCGACGGCGAGGTCGACCTGGACGACGCGGGGGAGATCCTGGCGGGTCCGGTGGCGTGGCTGTTCGGCAACGAGGCGCACGGACTCGCTCCGGCCGTGGCGGCGCGGGCCGATCATCGGGTGCGGATCGCGATCCGGGGACGCGCGGAGAGCTTGAACCTCGCGGCGGCGGCCGCCATCTGCCTGTACGCGTCCTCGCGCGCGGTGTGATCGGCGCGCTGCCTGGGCCGATGGCGATGCCCACCGGTTCCTCGCGCGGTCGCCGGGTGGGGGTGGCGGTAATCCAGGTGAAGCCGCCATACGGCATCCCATAGGATTCCACCAGCAGCAATGTGGCAGGGCAGTCCGCCCCGCCCGTGTGAACCGACCCCAAGGGGAGAGACGAACGATCGTGGCCGACGACACGAATGACGCCTCCGAACAGAACGCGACGCTGACCGAGGAGTCGCTGGCCGCCGCCGCGGCGGCGGCCGAGAAGGCTTTCGCCGCCGCGGCCGATCTGGACGCGCTGGCGCTGGCCAAGACCGAACATCTGGGCGGCAAGGCCGCGCTGGCGCTGGCCCAGCGCGCGCTCGGGTCGATCCCGAAGTCGGAGAAGGCCGACGCGGGCAAGCGGGTCAACGTGGCCAGGGCGCGGGTGTCGGAGGCGTTCGAGTCCCGGCGCGCGGTGCTGCTGGCCGAGCGCGACGCGGCGGTGCTGGTCGCCGAGGCGATCGATGTCACCCTGCCCGCGAACCGGCATCCGGTGGGCGCGCGTCATCCCATCACGGTGATCTCCGAGCAGGTGGCGGACGTGTTCGTCGCGATGGGCTGGGAGGTGGCCGAAGGTCCCGAGGTGGAGACCGAGCACTTCAACTTCGACGCGCTGAACTTCCTGCCCGACCATCCGGCGCGCACCATGCAGGACACCTTCCACATCGCGCCGGAGGGGTCGCGTCAGGTGTTGCGCACCCACACCTCGCCGGTGCAGGTGCGGTCGATGCTCGAGCGCGACCTGCCGATCTACGTGGTGTGCCCGGGCCGGACCTTCCGCACCGACGAACTCGACGCCACGCACACCCCGGTGTTCTCGCAGGTCGAGGGTCTGGCCGTGGACAAGGGGCTGACGATGGCGCACCTGCGCGGCACGCTGGACGCGTTCGCCCGCGCGCT
Source organism: Nocardia takedensis NBRC 100417 (assembly GCF_000308695.1). Lineage (GTDB taxonomy): Bacteria > Actinomycetota > Actinomycetes > Mycobacteriales > Mycobacteriaceae > Nocardia > Nocardia takedensis. Next base: position 27,257 of record NZ_BAGG01000049.1, read on the forward strand.
GTTCGGCCCCGAGACGCGAACCAGGATGCGCCCCAACTACTTCCCCTTCACCGAACCGTCGGCCGAGGTCGATGTGTGGTTCCCGGACAAGAAGGGCGGCGCGGGCTGGGTCGAGTGGGGCGGCTGCGGCATGGTGAACCCGAAGGTGCTGATCGCCAGCGGGATCGATCCCGAGGTGTACAGCGGGTTCGCGTTCGGGATGGGATTGGAGCGGACCTTGCAGTTCCGCAACGGCATTCCGGACATGCGCGACATCGTCGAGGGCGACGTGCGGTTCACGCTGCCCTTCGGTATCCGGTCCTGATTCCCCTCCGATCGAGAGAGCGAACACTGACGTGCGAGTAGCGCAGTCCTGGCTGACCGACATCATCCGGCGCACCGATCCCGAGTGGTCGGTGAGCGTCGAGGAGCTGGACGCCGGATTCGTCCGCGTCGGCCTCGAGGTCGAGGAGGTCGACCGGCTCGAGCGGGTGACCGGCGACATCGACAAGCCGCTGGTGGTGGGTCGGGTCGCCGAGATCACCGAGCTGACCGAGTTCAAGAAGCCGATCCGCTTCTGCAAGGTCGACGTGGGCAATCCGGAATTGCAGGAGATCGTCTGCGGCGCGAGCAATTTCGCGGTCGGCGATCTGGTGGTGGTGGTACTGCCCGGCGGTGTGCTGCCGGGCGGTTTCGCCATCTCCTCGCGCAAGACCTACGGGCACGTGTCCCACGGCATGATCTGCTCGGTCGCCGAACTCGGCATCGGCAAGGACCACAGCGGCATCCTGGTGTTGGAGCCGGGGACGGCCGAGCCGGGGACCGACGCCAACGATCTGCTCGGCCTGGACGACACGGTCATCGAGCTGAACATCACCCCCGATCGCGGCTACTGCTTCTCGGTGCGCGGTCTGGCCCGTGAGCTGGCCTGCGGTTTCGACCTGGAGTACGCCGATCCGGCGGTGCGTCTGCTGCCGGATGCCGCGGAACTCGCCTGGCCGGTCACCGTCGAGGCCGACTCGCGGTGCACGCGTTTCGCGGCGCGGCGGGTCACCGGCATCGATCCGGCGGCGGTCAGCCCGTGGTGGTTGCAGCGCAGGCTGTTGCTGTCGGGGGTGCGGCCGATCTCGCCCGCGGTGGACGTCACCAACTACGTCATGCTCGAACTCGGTCAGCCGCTGCACGCCTTCGACGCGGCGTCGCTGTCGGGCGGGCTGGTGGTGCGCACCGCCAACAAGGGGGAGACGCTGCGCACCCTGGACGACGTCGAGCGGGTGCTGGACGCGGAGGACGTGGTCATCGCCGACGATTCCGGCGTGATCTCGCTGGCGGGCGTCATGGGCGGCGCGAGCACCGAGGTCGGTCCCGACACCACCGATGTGGTGTTGGAGGCGGCGACCTGGAATCCGCTGCTGATCTACCGGACGGCGCGCAGGCACAAGTTGGTCTCGGAGGCGGGCAAGCGCTACGAGCGGGTCGTCGATCCGGAGATCAACGTCGCCGCCTTGGACCGGGCCGCGCACCTGTTGGCCGAGATCGCGGGCGGCACGGTCGAATCCGTGCTGACCGACGTGCGCGCGAGTGTGCCCGCGACCGAGCCGATCCGCATCGACCTGGATCTGGCCGACCGGGTCGCGGGCGTCACCTACCCGAACGGCACCTCGGCGCGGCGGCTGGCCCAGATCGGCTGCGCCGTCGAGGTGGCGGTGAACGAGGAGACCGGGCACGGTCAGCTGGTGGTCACCCCGCCGAGTTGGCGGCCCGATCTCGCGCAGCCCGCCGATCTGGTGGAGGAGGTGCTGCGGTTGGAGGGGCTCGAGCAGATCCCCTCGGTGCTGCCCACCGCCCCGGCCGGTCGCGGACTGACCGCTACGCAGCGTCGCCGTCGCGCCGTCAGCCGTGCGCTGGCGTTCGCGGGCGGCGTGGAGGTGCTGGTCCCGGTTTTCCTGCCCGCCGACGTCTTCGACGTGTGGGGTCTGGACGCCGACGACCCTCGGCGCGCCACCACGCGGGTACTGAATCCGCTGGATGTGGAGCGGGCCGAACTGGCCACCACCGTGCTGCCGGGCCTGCTCGAGGTGGCCGCGCGCAACCTCTCGCGCGGCGCGCGCGATCTGACGCTGTTCGGCATCGCGCAGGTCGTGCTGCCGGGGGAGGGGACCAGGTCCGTCGCGGCGCTGCCGGTCGACCGCCGTCCCACCGACGAGCAGATCGCCGAACTGCTGGATTCGCTGCCCGCGCAACCGGTGCGGGTCGGCGCGGTGCTGACCGGTCGCCGTGACCCGCGCGGGCCGTGGGGTCCGGGGCGGCAGGCCGAGGCGGCCGACGCGTTCGCGCTGGCGGATGTGATCGCCGACGCGGCGGGGGTGCGGATCGAGCGCCGTCCGGTCGCGCACCTGCCGTGGCATCCTGGCCGCTGCGCCGAACTCGTGGTCGACGGCGTGGTCGTCGGTTACGCGGGCGAACTGCATCCCGCGGTGCTCGAGCGGGCGGGTCTGCCCGCGCGCACCTGTGCGCTGGAACTGGATCTGGACGCGCTCCCGTTGGTCGAAGTTCGGCCGGTGCCGGTGGTCTCGCCGTTCCCGGCGGTTCTGCAGGACGTGTCGGTCAGCGTCGAGAAGGCGGTGCCCGCGGCGGCGGTGGAGTCGGCGTTGCGCGGTGGTGGCGGCGCTCTGCTCGAGGACATCGCGCTGTTCGACGTCTACGAGGGCGAGCAGGCGGGCGCGGGCCGCAAATCGCTGACCTACGCGCTGCGTTTCCGCGCGCCCGACCGCACCCTGACCGAGGACGAGGCCAGCGCGGCGCGTGACGCGGCGGTGGCGGCGGCGGGTGCGGCGGTCGGCGCGGTCCTGCGCTGAGCGCGGCGATGCGTCCGGTCCTGTGGCACCCGGCGAGTCCGATCCTCAACGCGCTGACTTTCCAGCCGGATCGGCGAATCCTCCAGACCCCGGCGGTGCTGGGGCTGGAGTACTCGGATCTGCTGATGCGCACCGCGGACGGCCAGACCGTGCACGGGTGGTGGCTGCCCGCGCCGAACGCGCGCGGGCACGTGCTGTTCGCGCACGGCAACGGCGGCACGATCGGCGATCGGGTGCCGCTGTACGCGCTGCTGGTGGAATCGGGTCTGGACGTGCTGGCCTTCGACTACCGCGGGTACGGGCGCAGCACGGGCAGGCCGAGCGAATTCGGTACGGCCCTGGATGCCCGCGCGGCCCGGCGGGCCCTGTTGGAGCAGCCCGGCGTCGACCCGGAACGGGTGCTGTACTTCGGGAATTCGCTGGGTGGCGGGGTCGCGGTGGAGTTGAGCACCCGGTATCCGCCCGCCGGGTTGTTCCTGATGTCGACGTTCACGGGCCTGCGGGACGCGGCCCGCTCGGTGTATCCGTATCTGCCCGCGCGCCTGGTGCCCGACGCGTATCCGAGTCTGCGGCGGGTGCGCGATCTGCGGGTGCCGGTGCTGATCATGCACGGCGACCGCGACGAACTGCTGCCGTTGCGGCACGCCGAGCGGTTGTACGAGGCGGCGGCCGAGCCCAAGCGGCTCGAGGTGTTCCCGGGGGCGGGGCACAGCGATCTGATCGTCACCGACGGCGGTCGCTGGACGCGGGTCGTGCGGGAGTGGACCACGCAGGTCCTGCCCGCTTGACGAACGCGTCCTGAAGGGGCCGCCCGCGCTGCGTAGCCTGGATGTATGAGCGAAGACAGCGGGATCACCGCGCGCCTGGCGGCGCTCTCGGACGCCGAACTGGTGGCGGTGCTGCGTCCGGTGGTGGCGGGGCGCTCGGGTCTGTGGGCCTTGCGCAACGTGCTGGAGGCGTTGGCGGGGGTGCGTGATGCGGAACTGATCGAGGATGTGAAACGGGACACTCCGTCCTCGGCGACACATCACTCCGACCTGGAGGCCGCGGCATCGGGGCAGGTCGGTACGGTTTTCCCGGTACCGGCGGTACCGACGGGGGAATCCGCGGTCACCGGCACCGCGCCGGTCGGCGGATATTCCCCGTCCGGTGTGCCGACGTTCGACTCGGTACGCGATAAGGTCGAGCGGCGTTTCGGCACCGCGCAGGGGATGGGCGAACTCGATCGGCAGACCCCGGCGGGCCGCGACGCGGACGAACAGTTCCGAGCGCGCGAACAGGCCGCGCGCGAGCGTCTGGACCGGATCCGGGAGTCGTTGCACGGCAAGGACGAATAACCCTCGGTCCGTCCCGGCGCGCCGAGCACAGGGATGGACGGATTTCCGATGAGCGAGCCCCGCGAGATCGCCGAACGACTGCTCGACGCCCAGGTCGACTACTTGCTGGCCGAGGTGAGCGGTGATCGTCTCGCCGAGGTGATCGGCCGCGACGTCGCCGATGTCCTTGCCGTCGCCGAGACCTTGGCGGTGCGCGAGGTGGTCGAGGTCGAGCAGGCCAAGCAGACCGTGCGCACGGTGGTCGACCTGATCGGCGGCAGTCCGGTCTTCGCCGATATGGCGGGGGTGTTCGCGGATTCGATCTACGACCACATCGCGGCCAACGACGACTACACCCTCGGGCAGGTGGTCGAGCGCGAACCGGTCGAGGCGCTGCTGGAGAAGATCTTCGGCATGCACCAGGCCCAGGAGCGGATTCTGGACCGGCTCACCGAGAGTCCGCTGGTCGCCACGGTCGCCTCCAAATTCGTGGACCGGTTGATCAACGATTTCGTCGCCGCCAACCGGGAGCGGGCCGAGAAGATTCCGGGCGTGTCCTCGCTGATGTCGATCGGGCAGCAGGCCGCCAACCGGGCCAAGAAGGCCGCCGACGGCACTTTCGTCGGGGATCTGGCGGGCAAGGGCGCGCTGTTCGCGCTCAAGCGCACCAACAACGCTATCCGGGAGATGCTGCGCGAGGCGCCGGTGCATTCGGCGGCGATGGAGTTCTGGGATCTGCACGCCGACGAACCGGTCAGCGGGTTGCGCGAATACCTGACCCGCAAGGACCTCAACGAACTGGTGCTGATGGTCTACGAGATCGCCGTCACCACCCGGGAGAAGGAATACCTCGGACTGCTGCTCGACGACTGCGTGGAGGTGTTCTTCGCCAAGTACGGCGACTACACCTTGGCCGCGATGCTGCCCGAACTCGGCGTCAGCGGCGACGACGTGGTCACCGAGATCCTGCGCTACGGCCCGGCCGTCATCGAGGGGGCCAAGCGTGAGGGCGTGCTGGCCCGGTTGATCCGCGAGCGCCTCGAGCCGTTCTACACCTCCGAGGCGGTACTCGCCATCCTCGCGGGCTGAATTCGCCGGAACGTGGCCGGCCCCGTCGGGTCGCGCGCTCGGCCTGGGTGTTCGTGGTGAAAGCCGTCGCCGCCGGGAGTTCGCCGGCCGCCGCCGGGCCGCGTTCGACAGTGTGATCTGCGCACGTCCACGAGCCCGCCGAGGGTTACCCGGCAGTACTGTTCAGGGATGACCGAATCGCGGATCGAGACCGACCAGGACGCCATCCGGCCGCTGCGCGACGACATCCGGTACCTCGGTGGCGTGCTCGGCGACACCATTCGCGATCACGAGGGCCCCGAGGTCTTCGACCTGATCGAGCAGGTGCGCATCGAGGCGTTCCGCATCCGGCGCGAGGAAGTCGGCCGCAGCGCGGTCGCGCGGATGGTGGCCGGTGTCGACATCGCGGTGGCGCTGCCGCTGATCCGGGCGTTCAGTTATTTCGTCCTGCTCGCCAACCTCGCCGAGGACATCCAGCGCGACCGGCGGCGCGCGGCCCACGAGGCGGCGGGGGAACCGCCGCAGGACTCCTCGCTGGCGGCCACCTACCGCAAACTCGACGCGGCGGCCCTCGACGGCGCCGAGGTGGCCGACCTGTTGGCGGAGGCGCTGGTGTCGCCGGTCATCACCGCGCACCCGACCGAGACCAGGCGGCGCACCGTCTTCGACGTGCAGACCCGTATCACCGAACTGATGCGGTTGCGGCAGCGCTATTCCGAACACGAGCGCGCCGATCTGGACAAGCGCATCCGCACGCAGGTGCTGGCGCTGTGGCGCACGGCGCTGATCCGGTTGCAGCGCCTGCGGATCCAGGACGAGATCGCGGTGGGGCTGCGCTACTACGAACTGACCCTGTTCGACGTCATCCCGGCGATCAACGCCGAGGTGCGCGCCGCGCTGCGCGAACGCTGGCCCGGTGTCGATCTGCTGCGACGCCCGATCCTGCGCCCCGGGTCCTGGATCGGCGGCGATCGTGACGGCAACCCTTACGTCACCGCGGCGGTGGTGCGGTTGGCGGCAGGCCAGGCCGCGGGCGTCGCGTTCGGCAGATACCTGCGCGAGTTGGAGAACCTGGAGAAGTCGCTGGCGCAGTCGGCGCGGTTGGTGCGGGTCAGCGACCGGGTCGCCGAACTGGCCGAGGCGGGCTATCCCGACGACGGCACCCACGCCGACGAACCGTACCGCCGTGCGCTGCACGCCATCCGGTTGCGCCTGTGCGCCACCGCGCGGACCGCGCTGAGCGCGGTCGGCGTCGATCCGGCCGAAGTGGTGACGGCCGCGCACGTCGCGGGCGACATCGACGCCGCGACACCGTATCCGGACCCGCGCGCGCTGCTCGACGACCTGGACGCGATCGACGCCTCCATGCGGGCCAGCGGTGACGACCTGCTGGCCGACGATCACTTGGCCGCCCTGCGGCACGCGGTGGAAACCTTCGGGTTCCACTTGCAGAGCCTGGACATGCGCCAGAACTCCGAGGTGCACGAGCAGGTGGTGGCCGAACTGCTGGCCTGGGCGGGCGTGCACGCCGACTACGCGAGCCTGTCCGAATCCGAGCGCGTCGATCTGCTCGCCAACGAATTGCGCACGCGCCGACCGTTGCTGGGGCCGGGCGCGCGCCTGGGTGAACTGGCCGAGAAGGAACTCGGGATCGTCCGCGCCGCCCGCGACGTGGTCGCGGCGCTGGGTCCGCAGGCGGTGCCGAACTACATCATCAGCATGTGCACCTCGGTCAGCGACATGCTCGAGGCGGCGCTGCTGCTCAAGGAGGGCGGCCTGCTCGACGCGGGGGCCGCCGACGCGCCGCCCGTCTCCTCGGTGGGCATCGTGCCGCTGTTCGAGACCATCGAGGATCTGGCCGCGGGCGCGGCGACGTTGTCGGCCGCGCTCGAGGTGCCGGTGTACCGGGATCTGGTGGCCGCGGGCGGGATGCGCCAGGAGGTCATGCTCGGCTACTCCGACTCCAACAAGGACGGCGGATACCTGGCCGCGAACTGGGCGCTCTACCGCGCCGAACTCGACCTGGTCGAGGTGGTGCGCAAGACCGGCATCCGGTTGCGGCTGTTCCACGGTCGCGGCGGCACCGTCGGTCGTGGCGGCGGGCGCAGCTACGACGCCATCCTCGCCCAGCCCGCGGGCGCGGTGCGCGGATCGCTGCGGCTGACCGAACAGGGCGAGGTCATCGCCGCCAAATACGCCGAACCCCGTGCGGCGCACCGCAATCTGGAATCGTTGATCGCGGGCACGCTGGAGTCGACGCTGTTGGACGTGGAAGGGCTCGGCCCGGACGCCGAACCGGCCTACGAACTGATGGACGACCTGGCGGCGCGAGCGCGGGCGGCCTACGCGCGACTGGTCCACGAGACCCCGGGGTTCGTGGAGTACTTCCGGCAGTCCACCCCGGTCGCCGAGGTCGGCGATCTGAACATCGGCAGCAGGCCCGCCTCGCGTAAACCCACCCAGTCGGTCGGGGATCTGCGCGCGATCCCGTGGGTGATGTCCTGGAGTCAGGCGCGGGTGATGCTGCCGGGTTGGTACGGCACGGGTTCCGCGCTCGAGGAGTGGGTGGGCGGCGATCCCGAGCGGCTGGCGGTGCTGTCGGATCTGTACCGGCGTTGGCCGTTCCTGCGCACGGTGCTGTCGAATCTGGCGCAGGTGATGGCCAAGAGCGATCTGGACATCGCCGCCCGCTACGCCGACCTCGTCGAGAACGAGACGTTGCGCGACACCATCTTCGGGATGATCCGCGAGGAGCACGAGCGCACGGTCCGGATGCACGCGGCGATCACCGGCAACGATCACCTGCTCGCCGACAACCCGTCGCTGGCCGAATCCATCCACAACCGCTTCCCGTATCTGGAGCCGTTGAACCAGATGCAGGTGGAGTTGCTGCGCAGGCTGCGCGCGGGCGACGATTCGGAACTGGTCAAACGCGGAATCCTGTTGACGATGAACGGTTTGGCGACCGCGTTGCGCAACTCGGGGTAGCGCGTGGACATCGACCGGCAGGCCGTCGAGGCCCTCACGGACCGGGTGATCGGTCCCGAGCACAAGGCGCTGCCGCCCGCCGCCTGGGGCTCGACCGTCCGCGAATTCCTCGCCACCGCACCGGTTCCGGCCGATTTCCAGACCCCGTTGCTGACCCTGGACCGGGCGGCGTTGGCGGCCAATACGGCGATCATGGGCGACTGGGCCGCCGCGCACGGCGTGCGCCTGGCCCCGCACGGCAAGACGACGATGGCCCCGCGCCTGTGGGCCGACCAGTTGGCGGCGGGAAGCTGGGGTCTGACCTTCGCCACCCTGTGGCAGGTCCAGCTGGCCCGCGCCTACCGGGTGCGTCGGATCGTGCTGGCCAACGAAGCGCTGGACCCGGTCGGCGTGGCCTGGCTGGCCGCGGAAGCCGAGCACGACCCGGAGTTCGAGTGCTGGTGCTGGGTCGACAGCGTCGTGGCGGTCGACCTGCTGCGGCGGCGGTGGCCCGCGGGCGCACCGCCGTTGCGGGTGCTGGTGGAGGTGGGCGGGCCCGGCGGGCGCACCGGAACCCGTGACCTCGCGACCGCGCGCGCCGTCGCCGACGCGGTACACGGCGCGGACACGCTACGTCTGGCGGGCGTCGGCGGGTACGAGGGCATCCTCGGCGCGGACCGGGGGCCTGCCGCCCTCGCCGCGGTGCGCGCCATGCTGGACGCGATCGCCGGCCTGCACGAGTACCTGCGGGACGGGGTGTACGACGACGCCGCGCTCGTCACCGCGGGCGGCAGCGCCTACCCGGACCTGGTGGTCGAGCGGCTGGCGGAGTTGTCCGACGAGGCGGGCGCGCGCGGAACACCGACCACCGTGGTCCTGCGCGCGGGGGCCTACCTCGTCCACGACGACGGGTTCTACGCCGGGATCTCACCGCTGACCCCGGACCGCGCGCGCCGTCCGCTCCGTTCGGCCATGCACGGGTGGGCGCGGGTGGTCTCCCGTCCCGAACCGGGCCTGGCCCTGCTGGACGCGGGCAAACGTGATCTCCCGTACGACAAGGGATTCCCGGTCCCGCAACGGGCGCTGATCGACGGTGCGTGGACGGCTCTGCCGGACGCCTCGGTCACCGGTATGGACGACCAACACGCTTACCTCCGCCTCCCCGCCGAGACGGCGCTTCCCGTGGGATCGACGGTGCGTCTGGGACTTTCCCATCCCTGCACGGCCTTCGACAAGTGGCGACTCATCCCGGTCCTGGACGACGTCGAAGCCCCCGCCCCTCGCGTGATCGACTTGGTCCACACCTTTTTCTGACCGCCGCCCAGCGCTGGTCGGGACGCGCGGCACGGGCCGGAACCGCGCGGCAGATCATGGTCACGCTTGCCCGTCGGTGTGCCCGGCCACCGGCGGTTGCGTTGCGACCGGTTGGGATCGCCGCGCCGCCACAGGTTCCGGAATCCCTCAGTGGTCGAGGCCGTAGCGGCGGGCCATGGCGGCGGCGATCGCGGTGATCTCGGCGCGCAGGTGCGGCGGTTCCAGGATTTCGATGTGCTGGCCGAGGAACAGCACGCCGTGCAGCAGGACCGGATAGGACTCGGCGGGCAAGGTCAGGCGGACCCAACCCTCGGCGTCCGGGGCGGACATCGACGCGCGCGCTTCGGCGACGGCGGCGGGCTCGAAACCCAGTCCGAGCAGTCCGAGGTGTTCCGCGTCGACCCGGCACACCGCCCGCACCCGCAGCATCGAGCGGGCGAAATCCTCCTGCGCGGCCCGCCAGTGGGCGGCCAGGTCGAAATCGGCCGGGCGGGTGAAGGGTTCGTCCAGCGCGGCGGCGGCGCGGATGCGGCTGACGCGGTAGGAACGGATCTCCGGGACGGAACCGTCACGGTGACGGTCGATTTCGGGAGGTCGAGGTGCTGCGTCATCGTCACGATGACGGGCCACCAGGTACCAGGTGCCCGCCTTGAGGACCAGGCCCAGCGGGTCCAGGGTGCGGCGCACGGTCTGGTCCCCGCGGTCATAGTCCACGGCGAGGCGGCGGTCGCGCCACAGCGCGTCGGTGAGGGTGGCCAGGGTGGGGGTCTGTTCGGGGCGATGGAACCAGCCCGGCGCGTCGAGGTGCACCCGCTCGGCGATGCGGGTGGCGCGGCCGCGCAGTTCCGGCGGCAGCGCGGCCAGCACCTTCAACTGCGCGGTCGCCAGCATCGCGCCCAGACCCAGATCGGCGGCGGCCCCCGGCAGGCCCGCAAGCAGGACCGCGTCAGCCTCCTCCGAGGTCAGGCCGGTCAGCCGGGTGCGATATCCCTCGATCAGTCGCACGCCGCCGCCGCGCCCCTGTTCGCAGTACACCGGTACGCCCGCGGTCGACAGCGCCTCCACATCGCGGTAGATCGTGCGCACCGACACCTCGAGTTCGCCCGCCAACTCGCCCGCGGTGACATGACCCCTGGTTTGCAGGATCAACAGCAACCGCACCAGTCTGCTCGCGCGCATCGCCCGAGACTAGCCGGTGAACCTGACAGCAGATGACAGGTTCACCTCGTAGCGTCATCTCGCCGTCGAGGTGGTCGAGGACCACCTGCGGATCACCGTGTGGAGGCCCGGGGCGGGGGAGCGCGTGGTCCAGAAGCGCTGAAGCGCCGAGCGGTTCAGGGTACGGGGAAGCTTTGGTCGAGGAATTCGGCGAAGACGTGGCGCGAGATCTGGGTGGGCCAGACACCCCAGGCGACGTCGTAGCCGTGTTCGGCGTAGGGCAGCGGTTGCAGGGTGTGCGGGACGCCCGCGCCTTCCAGCGCCTCGGTCAGCGCCCTCGATTGGTCGAAGGGCACCACGTGGTCCCTGGTGCCGTGCAGCAGCAGGGTGGGCGGCAGTCCCGGTCGCACATAGGTCAGGGGCGAGGCGGCGGCGTAGCGGTCGGGCACGGACTCCGGCGGGCCGCCGAGATAGTCGGTGAGAACCTGGTGGGTGTAGTCCGGGTCGCCGGAGTCGCGCCAACCCGCGGCCAGGTCGGTGGGCGGGTAGAAGGCGGTGACGGCGCTGACCGAGGTGTCCCCGACCGGGCAACTCGGCGTGATCCGGTCGTCCGAATAGGCCGCCAGCAATGCGAGATTGCCGCCCGCCGACGCGCCCGCCGCCATGACCCGGTCCGGGTCGATGCTGAACTGCCTGGCCTGCTGTCTGATCCACCCGATCGCGCATTTCACGTCGGCGGCGGCCTGATCCCAGCGCGGCGGCGGCGCGAGTCGGTAGTCGACGCTGAACACCGCGTAGCCCCGGTTGCGCAGCCATTCGCGCCAGCGCGGCGACTGTCCCCGGTCACCGGAGGTGAATCCGCCGCCGTGTACCCAGACCACGGCGGGCCGCGGCCGATCGACGTAGTCGGTGGGCACCATCGGTTCCAGCAGCAGTGGTGTGCCGTCGACCGTGGCGTAGGGCACCGCGAGCGAATCGTCCGCGCCGCCGGTGTTCAGCCCTTCGGTCAGGTAGTTCAGCACCGACATGTCCGCGCCGACGCGATCGGCTTCGCGCCAGGCGGCCGACTGCGGGAAGAACGCGGCCACCGCCCCGAGGACGGACACGAGCGCGATCAGCGCGCCGAGCAGGCGCAGCGCCGTGTGGTTGCGGCGTTGCAGCAGGATCAGGCCGATGCCGAGGCCGAGCACGCCCGCGGCGATCAGGTACAGGCCGTAGTCGCCGGTCACGAAGGACACCGGGATCAACGCCGCGGGAATGGTGGCCGAGGCGATGACGTAGGCGGCCGTGCCGAGCGCCGCGGCCAACGCCACCCCGAGGAGTGTGACGATCGAGCGAATCAGCATGGGGCCATTAACCCAGATGCCGCCGCCCGGCCGGATCCGGCGCGCCGCGCGGGAGTTCAGTCCAGGTCGACCCGCACGGTGAGCAGTCGGCCGCCTTCGGCGAGCTTCCTGAGCAGGACGCCGTCCGCGCGGTAGCCGGGGCGGCCCACGCCGAGGGTGCGGTGCCGGGCGAGGCTGTCGTCCTCGGGCAGTGGGGTGGCGGTGCCGGTGCGCCAGCGCGGCAGCAGGCCGTCGCGGAAACGCGCGGGCTTGACCTTGACGCGGATGCGCGGGTCGGCCTCGATGTTGCGCACGAACGGCGATTTCTCGCCCAACCCCGCGATGAGCCAGAAGGTGTCGCCGTCGATGCCGTTGGCGACCGGGACCTGGCGTCGCTTGCCGGTGCGCCGCCCGGTCGTCTCGAGCAGGGCGAAGGTGGGCGGCGCGATGCCCAGTCGCAGCGCCGTGACCATCACGGGGTGCAGGATGCGTTTGTTGAACGACTGTGCTGCCGGTGACAAGGCCATGGTGACTCGTTTCTGCTCGACACCGGCACGGTTCCCGGTGACTCGATCGTGGTACTGCGCGCAACCCGCCCCGGGTGAAGGGCCGTCGAATACTCGGGTGCGCAACCGAATTGGGGCGACCGCCGCGGCCCGCACACGATTCGAGACCGTAACAGCGACGGGCCCGCCGCGCCAGCGTATCGGCGCGAGGTGTCCGTCCGCGTCGATCGGCGGGCGGGCGGTGTCAGTGTGGCTTGCGGTTGCCATGACTTCGCTGAACGGCGAACCGACCGTTCGGCGGGTGTCGGGTAATCCAGCTTTTCGCCCCGGATTCCGCGGTCGCCCGGAAGGTGCGGAACATGGGTTTTCGGATGGCGTTCGTACGGTGTGCAAGCGCCGGGCGGGCGCGCGTCCGCCCGGTCCGCGACGCGGACAGCGCACCCGTGCCGGGGTCGCGCCGGTGGTTCGGCGGACCTGCGCGGCGCACTCGGACAGCTCGGGCAAACAGCCAGCTCGGATGGAGTGTCGCCCCTCGGCGGACCCGCTCCGGGCAACTGGGCCCGGGCGGTTCCGTACTCGGCGAAACAGTAAGTTGGACAGTCGATCTGACAGTGTTTGGTGGACATGTCCCCGCAGTTGTGCCGCGGTGTCGGGCGGGTGGTCCGCAGTCGATCGGGCGTGCGGGCGGCCGGTGCGCGGGCCGCCCGATCGCGAGCGTTTGCCGGGCGCTTCGCGAGGGTTGTCCGGTGCCCACATTCTGGGACTCGGCGTTCGAAACGTTGACAACCGACGGTCGCGGCAACCTACTGTGAGTGCCACCGGCGACGAGCCGGGTCAGCCGGAGCCCGCTTGGCGGTGCCTGTGTTCGAGGTCGAGCAGGGGAGGGGACTACGTCCCATGAACGATGTGATAGCTACGAGTTTGCCTGATGCCCTGGAACGTGCCGCCGCGGAACATCCCGACGTGCCGTTCCTGACGGATACGCCCTGGGTTCACGCCGCCGAGGAGATCCGCACCCAGGGGCAGCTGGCGCGCCACGTGGCGGAGCTGGCCGACCGATTGTGGTCCGCCGGAGTGCGTTTCGGCGATCAGGTGGTCGTGTGCAAACGCAACAACACCGACATCCTGGCCGTCGCCGTGGCGGCCCAGCGCCTGGGCGCGGTGCCGGTCCTGTTGTCGGAGAAGCTGCTTCCCGAGGAGCTCTACGCCTCGTTCGAGAAGTTGAACCGGCCCTACGCGGTCCTCGACGACCACACCGCGGCCCGATTCGGCGATCTGGCCGAACGCCTGGGCAAACTCACCACCGCCCTGCTCTCGCTGAGCGAGACCGAGGTGACCTGGCTGACCCACGCCACCGCCACCGAGACCCACGAGCGGCACCGCAACACCCTGGACGAGATCGCGGTCATCAACCACACCTCGGGCACCACCGGCTACCCGAAACTGGTCCCGCACACCCACGCCTCGCTCTACGCGCACGCCGCCGCGATCATCGCGCTCAGCCGCAGCGTCAGCACCCAGCCCGGAAAGTCGTTGCGCTGCTTGTCGTTCGTGCACGCCCGCGCGTGCTCGGCGCTGCTCATCCTGCTCGAACTGGGTATGCCGCTGATGGCGGTCACCGATCCCGAACCCGAGCACGTCAAGCAGATCCTGCTCGACTACCAGCCCGACACAATCGAGACCCACCCGAACATCTACCTGCGCTGGGAGGGGCTGGCCGCCGACCCGAGCAGGCCGCTGGGCTCGGTGCGCCGCTACATCGGCACCTTCGACGCCATCCACCCGCGCACCGTGCGCGCCCTCATCACCGGGTCCGATCAGCCCGACGTGGTCTACCTCCAGGGCTACGGGCAGACCGAATGCGGCCCGATCACCGTGGGCATCGCGAGCCGGGCCAACCTGGACACCCTCGAGTCGCGGGTCGTCGGCGCGCCGCTGGGCGGGTTCACCGAGGTCCGCGTGGTCGATGACGAGGGCACCGAACTGCCCGCGGGCACGGCCGGGAACTTGCAGGTCAAGACGCACGGTCTCCAGGTCGGCTACGTGGGCGGGGAACAACTCGCGCCCGGTTCGTGGTGGAATCTGGGCGACGTCGGCCGGTTGCGCGAGGACGGTCTGCTCGAACTGCACGACCGCGCCTTCGACAAGGCCGAGGGTCGGGTCAGCCTGCTCGAACTCGAGGACCGCCTGCTCGGGGCGCTGCCCGAACTCGCCGAGGTCGTGTTCGTGAAACCCGAGGACGGGTTGGTGGCGGTAGTCTGTCCGCGCGACGGCGAAACCCTCGACTCCGCGCGCTGGGACGAACTCGCCGCCGAACTCGGCATCGCCGAAGTGCCCGTGGTGCAACGTCGTTGGGAGGAGATCCCGTTCACCGGATCGTGGAAGGTGCGTCGCAACCTGCTCGCCCGCGCGCTGCAGGCGGCCGAATGAGGTCCGGGGGCGGCTGTCTCGACGGGGCCGGCCGTGTCCGGGGCTGATCGATTCCCGGTGCGGCACACGGTGTCCGGTCCCACCGGAGTCCGTGTCGTCGTGCACGCGACGGCCGATCCCGAACCGGGTCGGCCCGTCGCGGTCCTGATCCACGGCACCGGATACGTGGCCCAGGTCTGGGAGGAGATCCTGCCCGCCCTGGCCCCCACGCACACCGTGCTGGCCATGGATCGGCGCGGTCAGGGGCTCAGCGATCAGCCCGCCGAGGGCTACGACTTCGTGGACTTCGCCGACGACCTGTGCGCGGTGATCGACCATTTCGACCTCGCGGGCGCCTATGCCGTCGCCCACAGCGCGGGCGCGACGGACGCGCTGCTCGCGGCGGCCCGTCGGCCCGCGGCCTTCGCGCGGATCTTCGCCGTCGAACCGACCGTGATGATCCCGCGCGAGGATGTCGTCCCCGATCAGCCGCTCGGTCAGATCCCGAGCTTCGTCCTGGGCAAGGTGCGCGAGCGCCGCAGCGAATTCCCCGACCCCGAGCAGGCCCGCACGCGGCTGGCCAGGGGTTCGGGATTCGCCGGCTGGCGGGACGCCCCGCTGCGCGCCTTCGTCGAACACGGTCTGGTGCGGCGCGACGGCGCGTGGCACCTGCGCTGCGCACCGAGTACCGAGGCGGCGATGCTGCTGCCGATCTTCCGCGCGATGGAGCAGTCCTACGCGAATTCGGAGATCTTCGCGTCACTGGCGACGCTGCGGGTACCGGTGTGCCTGGCCTCCTGTCAGTCGTCCGAGCCGGTCTACGCCCCCATGGTCACGGCCGCGGAGAAACTGCTCCCGGGTCTGGAACGCACGCATTTCGCCACCGGGCACTGCGTGGTCCAGCAGGACCCGGACGCCTTCGCCGCCGCGGTCCTGCGCTTCGCCGAGAGCTGATCTCCGCCAGGCTCTTCCAGAAAGTGTGAGTGGTCCCCCCATGACCGTCGATCTGCCGATCAACGGTGCCGCCGGAGCGTCGCTCGATCCGGAACTCGAAGTGGCTCCCGTCCATCGTCACGCGATGGTCGACATTTCGCTGCGGCTACCGTTCCACCTCTACCAACAGGTCTTCGCCTCCGCGTCGTACTCGTTCCTGCTCGACAGCGCCAAACAGGACGCCCGCCTGGGCCGGTACTCCTTTCTCGGCGGCGACCCGTACCTGGTCTTCCAGGCGCGCCGCGCCGCCGAGGGACATCCCAGCGGCGACGTGCAGGTGCGGCTCACCGACTCCTCGCCGGGTGTGCGCGGTCCCGAGGTGCGCGCCTACCGCACCGGCGACGTCTTCGGCGAGTTGGCCGGACTGCTCGACCGGTTGCGGGTGCGGCCCACCTCGACGGCGGTGCCGTTCACCGGCGGCGCGGTCGGCTATTTCGGTTACGAGGCAGCCGCTTTCGTCGAGGATGTGCCCTCCTCCGGGGTGGACGACATCGGCGCGCCCGACGTGCTGTTCATGTTCGTCGACAGCGTGTTGGCCACCTGCCACGAGACCGGTCGCTGCTACCTGTCGATCGTCGGCCGCGGGCAGACCGTCGACCAGGCCGAGGCCGAGATCGCGCGGGTGCGCCGCCGTTGGCTCGAACGGATCGCCCACCTCGAGGACAATCCGCCCGCGCCCTGGACGGGGCCGACCCGCGCGGTCGAACCGCCGCCGGTGTGGTCGGCCAACGACCGCGCCGAATACGGCGCGCTGGTCGAACGGGCCAAGGAGCACATCGCCGCGGGCGACGTGTTCGAGGTCTGCCTGACCCACCGGTTGACCTCGCCGCGCCTGCGCGGCAGCGCCTGGGACCTGTACCGCGAACTGCGCCGGATCAATCCCGCGCCGTTCGCCGCGTTCCTGTCCGTGCCCGGCCTGGCCGTGGTCTCCTCCTCGCCGGAGCGGTTCCTGCGGGTGGATCGCGACGGACGCGCCGAGAGCAGGCCGATCAAGGGCACCCGGCGACGCACCGGCGTGGCCGAGGAGGACGAGCGCAGTCGCGTGGCATTGGGGACCGCGATCAAGGACCGCGCCGAGAACATCATGATCGTGGACCTGGTGCGCAACGATTTCGGCCGCGTCTGCGAGGTGGATTCGGTCGAGGTGCCCGAACTGCTGGTCGTCGAGGAGTACGCGACGGTGTTCCAACTCGTGTCCACCGTGGTCGGGCGACTCCGACCCGGCTGCACCGCACTGGATCTGGTGCGTTCGGCCTTTCCGGGCGGATCGATGACCGGTGCGCCGAAGATCGAATCGCTCAAGATCATCGACAGTCTGGAGCGCCGCCCGCGCGGCATCTATTCCGGCGCCATCGGCTATCTGGACCATTCCGGCCACGCGGATTTCAGCATCGTGATCCGGACGTTCGTCGTCAAGGACGGGCTCTGCCATTTCCACGTGGGCGGGGCGATCGTCACCGACTCCGATCCCGACGGCGAATACGACGAGACCATCGACAAGGCACGGGCGCTGGTCACCGCCCTGCGCAACGTGCAGGCGATCTTCGCGCCCGAGGACGGACACGAGAACCGTGACATCGGCGCGGATTTCGGCGCGGTGAGGCAGGCGCGACAGTGAAGACGATCATCCTGGACAACTACGATTCGTTCACCTTCAACCTCTACCAGTACGTCGCGGGGTTGGACGAGGCGCCGCTGGTGTTCCGCAACGACGAGGTGTCCGTGGGCGATATCGCCCGCGAGAACCCGGACCGGATCATCATCTCGCCCGGACCGGGCTCCCCGGAGGACCCGGACTATTTCGGGGTCTGCCTGGAGACCATTCGCGAACTCGGGCAGCGCATTCCGATTCTCGGCGTCTGCCTGGGCCACCAGGGGATCGTGCACGCCTTCGGCGGGCGCATCGTGCGCGCCGAACAGCCCATGCACGGCAAGACCAGTTGGATCGAACACGACGGGCGCGGGGTGTTCACCGGCCTGCCCGCCACGGTCGAGGTGATGCGCTACCACTCGCTGGTGGCCGAGGCGGCCAGTCTGCCCGACTGCCTGGCCGTCACCGCCACCACCGGCGACGTGCTGATGGGTGTGCGACACCGCGTCCACCCCATCCACGGCGTGCAGTTCCATCCGGAATCCATCGGCACCGCCACGGGCAAGGCGATACTCGGCAATTTCCTCGCGGGCGGGTGGGCCGGCGAGAATCACGACTACAGCGAACGGGTGATGAGCAGATGAGTGACTACCCAGACAATCCCCTGGTGGTCGTGGGTCTGGCGTGTAATTTCCCGGGTTCGGCCGACAGTCCCGCCGCGTTCTGGTCGCTGCTGGAAGGCGCGATCGACGCGACCGGTGAGATTCCCGAGGAGCGCTGGGACCGGGGCCGCTACTATTCGCCCGAACCCGCCGTCGGGAAGATGTACGCCGAACGCGGCGGATTCATCGACGACGTCTGCGGTTTCGACGCCGAATTCTTCGGGATCAGCGAATCCGAGGCGCGCGGCATGGACCCGCAGCACCGGATCCTGTTGGAGACCACCTGGAAAGCGCTGGAGAATTCCGGGATCGCGCCGTCGTCGTTGAGCGGCACGAAGACCGGGGTGTTCTTCGGTCCCGCGCAGAACGAATTCCTCGGCCGCAATTTCCGGCACGCGGGCTTCGGCGGCGTGAACGGGCTGTTCTGCATGGCCGCGGGCCGGGTCGCGCATTTCCTGAACCTGTCCGGGCCGACCTTCGCCCTCGACACCGCCTGCTCGAGTTCGCTGGTGGCGCTGCACGTGGCCTGCCAGAGCCTGCTGGCGGGCGAGTGCGAGACCGCGATCGTGGCGGCCTCGCAGGCGATCGTCAATCCCATTCAACACCTGCTGCTCTCGGAGCTCAACGTGCTCTCGCCCGACGGCCGCTGCAAGACCTTCTCCGAGGACGCCGACGGTTTCGCCCGCGCCGAGGGCTGCGGCGCGCTGATCGTCATGCGCCTGGACCAGGCCCGACGCCGTAGGCTGACCCCGCGCGCGATCGTGCGGGGCACCGCCATCAACCACGACGGGCACACCCCCGCCCTGATCGCGCCCTCGCCCGATGCCCAGCGCGAGGTGCTGGTGCAGGCGCTGGCCCGGGGCGGCATGCGGCCCGAGGAGGTCACCTTCGTCGAGACCCACGGCACCGGGACGGCGGTGGGCGATCCGAAGGAGGTCGACGGCATCCTGCGTGCCTTCGGGGCCGAACGCACCGGCCGGGTGACTCTCGGCGCGGTGAAGACCAACCTCGGTCACCTCGAGCAGGCGGCCGGGATGGCGGCGCTGGTCAAGACCGTGCTGAGCCTCGAACGCGGGGAGATTCCGCCCAATCGCCAGGTGGGGTCGCTGAATCCGGCCCTGGACCTTGCCAACGCGCCCGCCCGGGTGCCGACCCAGCGGGTGCCCTGGCAGCGCAACGACCGGGGCGCGCTGGTCGCGGGCGTGAGCGGTTTCGGGTTCTCCGGCACCAACGCGCACGTGCTGCTCGAGGAGTTCCGCGCCGAGCAGGAAGCGCCGGCCGGACCCGCGCGCGACGCGCACCTGCTGTGCCTGTCGGCCAAGACGGCCACCGCGCTGCGTCGCCAGGCCGCCGACCTGGACGAATTCCTGCGCTGCTCGCCGAGCACCGGCCTGGCCGAGGCCGCCTACACCCTGGCGGTGGGTCGGTCCGCCTTCGATCACCGACTCGCCGTGGTCGCCGCGGACGTCGAGCAGGCGCGTCGCGCGCTGCGCGCGGCCGCGGCCGAGCGGT
>NZ_BAGG01000048.1 GCF_000308695.1 Nocardia takedensis NBRC 100417
GTCGTGGACCGGCTCGCCGTCAAACCCCAGTCCAAGCAGCGGCTCACCGATTCGATCGAGACGGCGCTGCGCCTGGCCGACGGCATCGTCGTGCTGGATT
>NZ_BAGG01000047.1 GCF_000308695.1 Nocardia takedensis NBRC 100417
CCGTCGCGACGCCCCTGTGGGTGATGTCGATTCTGGCACCTGTGGACGTTACCCCCGTGCGTCGATTGGGGGAGAGTCGCCGACGTCTCTCTCGGTGTTCGGCAATTTGCGAGCAAAAGGTTCGAACGGCAGAGTGTGACAAACTCGGAGACTGTTTCAGCGGGGTCTGCGCGATACCCCAGAGAACGGTAGCGGAAACCAACCAATCGGTACTGGGCAACGCTACAGTTATGTCCGATCTTGGTCGGCAAAATTTTATTGAGTTCAATCCGGTAAATCTGTGAACAGGGTGGATTACCGGGCTAAAGTCCATGCCCATGACCGATGGACTTCTCGACAGTCGCGGCTACGCTTTCGCTCGCGATCTACGGGCAACCGAACGCTTGTGGCTGAGTCGGTCCGTGCGCACGATCCTGGTCGAACTGGCGGGCACGTTGAGTGGACTCGGTCCCCGTGCCTGGGCCCGATATCAGGCAGGTGAACTGGAATTCACGCAGGCGCGCGAGTTCCACCTGGCCCTGCTCCGGGTGCACAGCGTGCTCGCGGAGGAGATCGAGGCGGGGATGGCCGAGGCCGCCGCGGCCGCCGTGGACAACACCGCCGACCTGGGCGACCTGGCCGCCGTCTCCGGCATGGACCGCGCCCACACCCACGAGTTGTGGGGCCATCGCGGCGCGGGGGAGCGCCTGGCCCTGGTGATTTCCCAGCCCTGGCCGGACGCCGCCGCGTCCCCGCTGCTCGGGCCGCGCGCGGGCTACGAATACGACCGCCGCTGGTGGCCGGTCGGCACCGCCGTGCGCCGCAATGCCGCGCACGTGATCGTCGTGGTCGACCAGCGGGTCCGGCGGATCTACGCCGTCGACCCCGAGGGGTGGCGCAGCGACGAGACCGGAACCCGGTGGGAATTCACGGCTTTCGGGTCCGCTCCGCTCGCCCCCGCCGCCGTCGAAGGCGCCTTCGAGCGCGGACAGCTACCCGTCCGGGTGGGCGACCACTGCGCGGCGCGCCTGGATCGCGGGTGCGCGCCCTGCTATTTCGAGGCGCCCGTGCCCTTCGACCTGCCCGGCTCGCTGGACGTGGCCTCGGTGGCCGATGACCGGTGAGGCGCCTACGACGGGCGACGCCGAATTCGCCGCCCGCCTGGACCGGCTCATCATCGACTGGGAACGACGCCGGGGCCAGCCGTTGCAGTACCGCGAACTGGTCGACGCCCTGGCCCGGGTCGGCCAGACCGTCTCCCCGTCCTACATGTCCATGCTTCGGCGCGGCCACCGGCGCAGTCCGCGACCCGAACTCATCGAGGCGCTGGCCGGTTTCTTCGGCGCGGACGCGCACTGGCTCGGCACCGGGACGCCGCGCGGGGAGCGCCGCGCCGATATCAGCGTGATCGCCACGGTGTCGCAGTATTCGCTGCGTCGCCTGCTGCTCGCCGCGACCGGACTGTCCAGTTCGTCGCTGTCGATGCTCGCCGATCTCGCCGAACGCATTCGTCCCGGTGACGCGGAATTGCCCGGTCTGCGCTATACGGCGCGACTGACCGATTCGTCGTGAAACAGGGAATGGTCCGCTATCGCCGTATTCGGGCGGTGCGCACCTGATATTTCGCCGTGCCGGGGCAATGACCTGCGGCGCGTCTCGGCGGCGCGCGAATTGCGGACGCGCGGTCCGCCGCTATCGGTGTGTCCGGGGATCGATCAGTGTCGATCACCTATTTATCACCGGAATCCCGTAACGAACCGGCCACTGTGGTTGTGTTTCGCGGCGAGACGGTCGGCAGCCGGCCGCGCACCGATGAAAAAGGACATCTCGTGATCGCAACCACGCGTATCGCGGCGCTCGCGCTCGCCCTCGTCGCGGCCGTCGCGCCCGCGACCGCCCACGCGGACGCCCCCGAACGGCCGGACATCGAATACCGGGTCGTCGCCGCGCCCGACGGAGTCCTCACGACCCTCTCGCGCGGCGGGTTCACCGTCGACCGTGACGCGGCCACCGTCACCGTCGTGGACGAGGACGGCACACCGGTCATGACGCTGCCCACGCGTTTCGTCGTCGGCGACCGCGCGCTGCGCACCGAGGTGGCCGTCGACGGGGCGGCCAGGGAACTCAGGATGAGGCCGAAGGGGTGGGAGCCGCTGCCCGAACCGGCCGCGCGGCCGGTCGCCTCGCCGCTGGAGGATCGCGCCGCGCTCGCGGACTTCTCCACCCGCTTCGGCCTCGCCACCGCGGTCGGCACCTTCGTCGGCACCGCCGCGGGGCTGGTCGTCGGCACGGTCGCGGGCTGCATGCTTGCCGGTCTCGGATGTCTGCCCGGTGCGGTCACCGGCGCGAGCCTGGGCGGGGTCATCGGCACGATCGTCGTCGGCGGACCGGTGCTGGTGATCTCGGCGGTCGAACTGATCGACACCCTCACCGCTCCGAGCGGCTCGAGCAGGTGGGCCAGGGTCGTCGCGCGCGGGTCAGCGCGCTAGCCCGCGACCGGCTCAGCCCATGGACACGCAGCCCTGCAAGGTCTGGAAGTCCCCGGCGAACCCGGCGCCGCCCGTGCAGGTCGGCCCGCTGGTCCCCGGAATGGTGACCGTCGCGCCCGGTCCCGCGATACCGATCGACAGGCCCGGACGCACGCCCGCCGCGTTCACGGTCGCGCCGGGGCCGACGGCGATGGCGGCGGGGCCGGACAGCGCGGTCGAGGTCGAGGTGGCGACGCCGCCGTTCTGGGCGATGGCCAGCGACAGGCTGTTCGCGGCCGCGTCGGCGGTCGCGCCGCCGCCGAGGCCGAATGCGGCCGCCGCCCCGCCGGCGTCGCTCTCGGCCGAACACGCCGCGTCGCTCGCGGTGTTCTGCACGGCGCCCGCGCCGGGCACCCGGCAGTCGACGTTGTCGGCGGCGGCCTGCGGAGCGGAGAGTAGGGCCAGGCCGAGTGCGGCCGGGACGGTGGCGAGCAGCGCGGCCGTGCCGCGCCGGGTGAGTGCGATTCTCATGACTGACTCCTGCGCGTGTCCCGCGCGCCGGTCGATACGGGCCGTCGGCGGTGACGTTCGCGAACTCGTTGCGGTGGTGTCCGATCGCTGAGCGGCGCATCCCGCTCGGCACCCTTCCACGGTAGCCGATATTCGATGCAAATTCGATGCATCGAACCGGTGCATTCGGAACGGTGTCGTCGGACTACCCGGAATGCCCGTCGATAACCACGGGGTGGGCGTGCGGGATCGCGGGCGGCTCGGCGAGTGCGCCGGTGCCGGCGGGGTGAGTCGGCTCTGCCGGGCAGGTCGCTCGCGATTGGGATCGTCCATGGAGAAGGGTGGGGGTCGCAGCGTTGTTGCCTGGAAGTCGCGGGAGGGGGAGTTGTCGCGGCGATCGCGGTGTCCGCCCTGCTCGCCGATAGTCAGGGCTATGCAAATGGCAACCATTGTCATTACTATTCCCGTCGTTCGGTCCGCGTGGCCGGGCTTGTCCGAGTGGGGATTTCCGACACCGAGCGAGGGACCATGGCACACCTGCTGATGATCGAGAGTTGGGTCGGCTCGATGAGTACCCTTCTGCCGCGGGCGATCCGGGAGAGAGGGCATCGGTTCAGCCTGCTCACCCGCGATCTCGGGCACTACCTGCGCGCCCGCGCCGACGCCGAGCATCCGCTGCTGGGCGCGGCCAACATCCTCACCGTCGAGACCAACGACGAGGCCGAGGTGCTGGACCGGGTGCGCGACCTGCGCTCGGCGCTCGGCGTGGACGGCGTGCTGTCCTCCTGCGACTACTACCTGCCGCTGGTGGCCGCCGTCGCCGCGGAGTTCGGCCTGCCGGGTCCGAGTCGCGAATCCGTGCGCACCGCCTGCGACAAGGAGGCCACCCGCCGGGTCTGCGCGGCGGCGGGCGTCCCCGGTCCGGCCTTCGCCGTCGGATCACGCTGGCCCGAGTTGGCCGACGCCGCGGCGGAACTCGGCTATCCGCTGGTGGTCAAACCGATCGACCTGTGCGGCGGGATGTACGTGCGGCGCGTCGCCGACGCCTCGGAACTGCGCGCGGCGGTCGAGGACATCGCGGGCTTCCCCGTCAACGCCAGGGGGCAGGTCCGCTCCGCGACCGTCCTGCTCGAACAGTGCCTGGAGGGACCGGAGTTCAGCGTCGAGACGGTCACCGCGCGCGGGCACACCACGGTGGTCGGGGTCACCGACAAGACCTTGACCGGCGCGCCCTGGTTCATCGAGGCGGGACACATGTTCCCCGCCGACCTGGACCCGGCCGCCGCCGACGCGATCGCCGGCGTCGCGGTCGCCGCCGTGACCGCCCTGGGCCTGGACGACACCGTGGCGCACACCGAGATCCGACTGACCGCCGACGGTCCGCGCCTGATCGAGGTCAATCCGCGCCCCGCGGGCAACCGCATCACCGAATTGATCCGCCGGGTCACCGGCGTCGACCTGCCCGCCGTGCACGCCGAACTGGCCGCGGGCGAGGTCCCCGACCTGACGCCGACCGCCACGGGCGTCGGCAGCGCCGCCGTCGCGTTCGCGGTGCCGCGCCGGACCGGGCCGGTTGTCGAGATCGCAGGCCACGACCGGTGGTCGGGACTGGCCGAGGTGGTCGAGCACGCCACCGCCGCGCCCGGCACGGTGGTGCGCCGCGCGCGCGACAACAACGAATACCTCGGGCACGTCATGGTGGTGCGGGACCGTCCCGGCGCCGCGGGGCCCGCCGCCCGCGCGCTGATCGAGGACCTGCGGATCACCCACGCCGAACCGGAACTCGTCCGATGACCGCGCCGACCGCGGCCCGCCCCGCCTCGGTGGCCGAACTGACCGAATGGACGGCCGCCGGGACGCTGGGCCCGGACCCGTCCACCGTCCGGGCGTCCTCCGCCTTCCTCACCGTCTACGGCACCCGGCACGCGGGGCGCGCGCACGGCTACCGCAACGAAGTGCTCAGCGTGCGCGTCGGCGCGGCGGTGGGTTCGTGCGGCATCGAACGCGACGCGCCCGGCGACCACCTGCGCGCCGTGGACGACTGTCCCGGCGCCACCGTCGCCGACCTGCTCGTCCATCCGCTGCCCGCCGTGCGGATCGCCGCGCTGGACGCCTACCTCCTGCACGCGCACCCGCATCCGCGCGCGGGCGGGCGGCGGGCGGAACCGGTCACGGTCGCCGGTACGGACACGCTGGAGAAATCGCGTCGCCGCGCCGCCGCCGTGGTCGACCTGCTGCCCGTCGGCCCCGGCGCGGTCGTCCTGGTGATCGGAGTGGTCAACTCGCTGCTGGCCGCGCTGCGCGCACGCGGGATCGACTACCTGCCCTGCGACCGCGTCGGCGGGCACACCGAATGGGGTGAACCGGTGGCGACCTCGGCCGCCGACGGTCTGGAGAGGTGCGACGCGCTGCTCGTCACCGGAATGACGCTGGGCAACGGCAGTTTCGACACCCTGCGCGCGGCTGCCGCCCGCCGCGCGGTCCCGCTGACGCTGTTCGCGCAGACGGGCAGCGCCGTGCTGCCGTGGTTCCTCGGTCCCGGCGGCGTGCACGCGGTGTCCGCCGAGCCGTACCCGTTCTTCTCCCTCGACGGCGCGCCCAGCACCCTGTTCCACTACCGGGACGGCGGTGCGGCGTGACCCCGCTCGCGGCGCAGGCCGATCTGCTGCGCTTGGTCGGCGAAACTCCCGTGGTCTGGCTGCCCGCCGGACCCGGCGGCGCGGGCTACCGGGCGAAACTGGAAGCGGCGGGCATCGGCGGGATGAAGGCGCGCGCGGCGGTGTCGATGCTGACCGCCGCCGCGGCCCGCGGTGACCTCGCCCCGCACGCCCCGGTCGTCGAATCCACCAGCGGCACACTGGGGCTGGGTCTGGCGCTGGCCGGGCGCGCGCTGGGCCATCCGATCACCCTCGTCGTCGACGCAGGCCTGGAACCGGAGATGCGGGCGCTGTTCGGCATCTACGGCGTCCGCCTGGAAACGGTGACGCGCCCGCATCCGACAGGTGGGTGGCAGCAGGCCCGCCTGGACCGGCTCGCCGAACTGCTCGTCACCACGCCCGGCGCGTACTGGCCCGACCAGTACAACAATCCCGACAACGCGCGGGGTTACGCCGCGATGGCGCTGGAGATCGTCCGGCAGGTCGAGGCCGTCGACATCCTGGTCGCCTCGGTGGGGTCGGGCGGACACAGCGCCGGACTCACCGGCACGTTGCGCAGGCAGTGGCCCGGGATGCGGGTGGTCGGCGTGGATTCGGTGGGGTCGCGGATCTTCGGGCAGCCCGCCCGGTCGCGGGTGATGCGCGGACTCGGCAGCAGCATCCTGCCCCGCAACGTGCGCTACGCCGATTTCGACGAGGTGCACTGGGTCGGTCCGGTCGAGGCGGCCGCCTCGTGCCGCGAACTGGCCGCCGCCACCACGATCGCGGGCGGGTGGAGCACCGGCGCGACCGCGCGCGTCGCGGGCTGGCTGGCGCGGCGCGAACCGTCCGCGCGGGTGCTGACCGTCTTCCCCGACGGGCCGTTCCGCTATCTGAACACCCTCTACGACGAAACCTGGTGCGCGGAGCACGGACTCACCGGCCGCCCCGCCGACCACCCCGTCGAGATCGCCGCGCCGGACCGGGTCGAGGTCGACGGCTGGGCGCGCTGCCGGGTGGTCACCGATCCGGCGGCCCTGACCGAGGACGTCCTGGTATGAGACTCGAACACACCGTCGAGACACTGAGACTCGCCACACCCCTGCGCATCTCGCGCGGGGCGATGAGCGAGCGCGACGCCGTGCGCCTGACCCTGTCCGACGACCGCGGTCACGGGCGCGGTGAAGTGGTCACCAGTCCGCGACTGGGGGTGGACGCCGAGTCCGTCGCCCTGGCACTGACGCGGGTCGCCGACTGGATGGGCGCGGACGACGCCGTCGCGTTGCGCGCCCGACTACCGGAACTGCGCGCCGCGCTGCCCGAGGCGCTGCCGGTGGTCGCGGCCGTCGACTGCGCCGTGCACGACTACCTCGCCACCGTCGCGGGCGTGCCGCTGTGCGATCTGCTCGGCCTGCCGCGCTGGGACCACGTGCCCACCGCGTACACCGTCGGCCTCGGGACCGTCGAGGAGGCCGCCGCCTCGGCCGCGCGGGTGACGGCGACCGGCTTCACCGTGCTCAAAGTCAAAGTGGGCGTGCCGGACCCGGCCGCGGATATCGCCCGGGTGCGAGCCGTCCGTGCGGCCGCGCCCGCGGCCGCGCTGCTGCTGGACCCCAACGGGGCCTGGGACGCGCCGACCGCGATCGAGGTCCTCGCGGCGCTGACCGACTGCGCGCCCGCCGCACTCGAACAACCGGTCCCCGCGCACGATCTCGACGGACTCGCGCGGGTCGCGGCGGCCCTGGCGGTGCCCGTCATCGCCGACGAGGCCGCGGCGCGGGTGGCGGATCTGTCGGCGCTCCCGCCCGGCATCGCGGGTGTCAACGTCAAACTCGCCGAATGCGGTGGCCTCGACGCGGCGCTGGTGATGATCGAATGGGCGGCCGCGGCGCGGGTGGGGGTGATGCTCGGCTGTCTGGTCGGCTCCTCGCTGAGCATCGCGCCCGCCGCTCACCTCACCGGGATCGCGCGCTGGGTCGACCTGGACGGACACCTGCTGCTGGCCGACGACCCTTGGCGCGGTCTCGGCGGCGCCGACGGCACGCTGCGCAGACCCGCGGGCCCCGGACTGGGGGTGACCCGCCGATGACCACTTGGCGTTCGTTCGCGTCCTTCCCGCTGTCGGTGCGCGTGCTGCTGGTCAACCACTTGGCCGGCAATATCGGTTTCTACCTGCTGATTCCGTTCCTGGCCGAGTACCTGCTCAATGATCTGGGGCTCTCGGCCGCGGTCGCGGGCACCGTGCTCGGGGTGCGCAACCTCAGTCAGCAGGGGTTGTTCCTGGTCGGCGGGTCGGCCGCCGACCGCCTCGGCGCGCGCGGGGTGATCATCACCGGCGCGGCGATCCGGGCGCTGGGCTTCGCGCTGTTCGCGGTGGGCGGGTCGGTGCCGGTGGTGCTGCTCGCCTCGGTCCTGACCGGTTTCGCCGGCGCGCTGTTCAACCCGGCGGTGCGCGCCTACATCGCCCGCGACAGCGAGGACCGCGCCGCCGAGGCGTTCGCGCTGTTCACCGTCTTCGGCAATGTCGGTTCCGCGCTGGGACCGGTACTGGGCACCGTGTTGGTCGCGGCCGGTTTCCGGATGACGGCCTTGGTCGCGGCGGGCATCTTCTGCTCGCTGACCCTGGCCCAGTTGGCGCTGCTGCCCGCGCGACCGGTGCCGCGCGCGAACACCACCGTCGCCGGCGATCTGGCCACGGTGTTCGCCCATCGCGCTTTCCTGGGCTTCGCGGTGGCGCTGATGGGGATGTTCGCGTTGCAGAGTCAGATCTATTTCCTGTTCACCGTGCAGGCCAGGGCCGCCGCGGGCGGGGCGGGGGCCGCGGCGGTGGCGGCGCTGTTCGTGGTGGAGACGGCGGTGATCCTGCTGTGGCAGGTGCGGCTGACCCGGTGGTGCGGGCGACGTCGTGATCGCGGGCCCGCGATGGCCGCCGGGATGACGGTGATGGGCGCGGCGTTCCTGGCGCCGCCGGCCGCGGCGGGGATCATCGAGGACCCGACGCTGCCCGTCGCGGTGCGACTGTTCCCGGTGTTGCTCGCGGCGGTCGGTTTGGCCGTCGGGGTGATGATCGTCTCGCCGTTCGTCAACGAATTGATTCCCCGATTCAGCGGAACCCGGCTGACCGGAACGTATTTCGGTGCATTCTATCTGCTGTCCGGTGTTTTCACGGTGACCCTCACCGCCCTCGCGGGCGCACTGCTCGACCGGGGCGGCGGCGCGTTGTCGTGGCCCCCCGCCCTGCTGTGCGCGGCCACCGGATTCCTCGCGGCGGGGGCGGTGACGGCGCTGCACCGACGCGGCCTGCTGCCCGCGGGCGGCATCGCGATCGGGTCCGCCGTCCCGACGACCACCTCGGCGAAAGGTGACACCCACGATGACGAGCGCGGCTAGCGGACCGGTCCTGGCGACCGACAGTTTTCTCACCGACAATTTTCTCACCGACAATCCGGCCCTCTACGAGCGCGCCTTCCCCGACACCGGCCGTCGCAACGCGCGGTTCGTCCACGATCTGGTCGCGCGCTTCGGCGACGGTCCCGCCCGCACGCTGCTCGACGTCGGCGCGGGCACCGGCCGCGACGCGGCCCGACTGATCGAACTGGGGTATCGCGTGCGCGCGGTGGACATCTCGGCCGAGATGGTCGCCTACGCCCGCGAGCACCACCCCGGTCCGGATTTCGAGATCGGCGACATGCGCACGGTGCGCAGCCCGGAACCGGTCGATGTCGTGACCTGCCTGGGCAGCACGCTGCTGCACCTGCACGACAGCGCCGAGATCGTCACCGCGCTCACGGCTTTCGCGCACTGCCTGCGGCCCGGCGGACTGGTGGTCCTGGAGATGCGCAGCGGCGCGTTCCTGCTCACCGAGCGCGGTCGCCGCGAACTGCTCGACGTCGAGACGGTCCGCGAGATCGACTGGGCGGGAACCACCTACACCGCCCGCACCAGGTTGCGGCTCGACCTTCCCGAGCAGTTGCTGCGCCGCGAACGGGTGTGGACCCGACCCGGGTGGGCCGAGGAGGTCCGCCAGCACACCGCGTGGCGGCTGCTGTTCCCCCGGGAGTTGCGACACCTGTTGGCGCTGAGCGGTTTGCGGACCGTCGCGCTGTTCGACGCGCCCGGCCCGCTGACCGAGCCGGCCTGGCCGGGTGACGGTGCACTGTCCGGGGCGCTGGACGGCGACCGCCTGCACGTGGTCGCCCGACGCGAGGAGGCGCTGTGACGGGCGCGGCCCCGACCCCGAACGGCGCGTCGTGATCTCCGTCGAGGCCGTGAGTTTCGGCTACGGGGGCGCGCTGGTGCTCGACGGGATCGCGCTGGCGGCCGACGCGGGCAGCACGATCGGTCTCATCGGCCCGAACGGCTCCGGCAAATCCACGCTGCTGCGCCTGATCTACCGGGCGTTGCGGCCGCGCGGCGGGACGATCCTGATCGACGGGACACCCGTGGCGCGCCTGCGCGGGCGGGAGTTGGCGGCGCGCCTGGCGGTCGTCACCCAGGAGTCGCCGACCGAGACCCCGATCAGCGTCGCCGAGACCGTTCTGCTCGGACGCTCCCCGTGGGCCGGTGCGGTGCAAGGGTATTCGCGGCAGGACCGGATCGCGGCCGCCGCCGCGCTGGAACGGGTGGGCGCGCGCGAGCTTGCCGACCGGCCGTTCTCGGCGCTCTCGGGCGGCGAACGGCAGCGGGTGCTGATCGCCCGCGCGCTCGCCCAGCGCGCCGACCACCTGCTGCTCGACGAACCCACCAACCATCTCGACGTCCGATACCAGCACGAACTGCTCGCGCTGGTGCGGGATCTGGAGGCCACCACGCTGGTGGTCCTGCACGATCTGAACCTGGCCGCCCGCTACTGCGACCGCCTGGTCCTGCTCGACGGCGGCCGGGTCGCGGCGGCCGGACCGGTCGCCGACGTGCTGACCCCCGAGATCCTCGAACCCGTCTACCAGGTCACCGTCCAGCGGTCCTTCGCCTTCGGCGCGGTGCAACTGCTGTTCGGCCCGCGCGCGGACACCGTCGCGGGCGACCGGCCGAAAGCGGTGAACTCGTGACCGTCACCCCGCTGCTCCCCGAGGTCGAGGTGGACGATCTCGGCCACCGCCGCCACCTGCTCACGACCCTGCTGTGGGTCCTCGGCCTGAGTGTCGCGCTGGCGGCGGTGATCGTCGTCGCGATCGGCACCGGCCCGGTCGGCGTCGCCCCGGGCACGGTGGCGCGCATCGTCGGCCACCACACTGTCGGCTTCCCCGTCGCGCGGGACTGGACGGCCGCGCAGGACTCCATCGTCTGGTTGGTGCGCGTGCCGCGGGTACTGCTGGGCGCGCTGGTCGGCGCGGCGCTGGCGGTCAGCGGCGCGGTGTTGCAGACCATCGTGCGCAACGTCCTGGCCGACCCGCACATCCTCGGCGTCACCTCGGGGGCCTCCACGGGCGCGGCCGCCTACCTGCTGTTCGGCGTGACCGCCGCGGTGACCGCGACGGCGTTGGCGGCCAGCGCTTTCGCCGGCGCGCTTGCCGCGACCGCGCTGCTCTACCTGGTGGCCCGGATCAACGGGCAGATGACCTCGCTGCGACTGCTGCTGGGCGGGGTGACCATCGGCTACATCGGGTCGGCGGCGACCAGTTTCCTGATCTTCGCCTCCGACACCCCCGAAGGCGCGCGCACCGTGCTGTTCTGGCTGCTGGGCTCGCTGGCCTCGGCCGCGTGGACCTCGGTCGCCACCACGGCGGCGGCGGTCGGCGCGTGCCTGCTCGCGCTGTTCCTGTTGGCGACCCGACTCGACGCGCTGGCCATCGGCGACGACACCGCGCGGACCCTGGGCCTGCGCCCCGAACGCCTGCGGATGCTGGCGCTGGCGGTGGTCGCGCTGTGCGTGGGCGCGGTGGTCGCGGTCGCGGGCGCGATCGGCTTCGTCGGGCTGATCGTGCCGCACGTGGCGCGGCTGTGCGTGGGCGGCGCGCACCGCAGGCTGCTCCCGGTCTCGGCGCTGCTCGGCGCGCTGTTCCTGGTCGCGGCCGATGTGGTGGCCCGGATCGCCTTCGTCCCGCGCGAACTGCCGCTCGGGATCGTCACCGCCGTCGTCGGCGCGCCGCTGTTGCTGCTGTTGATCCGGCGATTCCCGCGCCCCGCCGCCTGACCTCGCCGCCCGACCTCACCTGCCTGCACCTCCCGCCTGTACTTCCCGCCTGACCTCGCCCGCCTGCACCTCCCGCTTGCACTCCCTGCCTGTACTCCCCGAGAAAGGACCCTTTGACGTGACCACAGGTGTACCCCGACTATCGCGCCGCCTGGCTCTGGCCGGCGCGGCGCTGCTGACCGCCGCCACGCTCGCCGCCTGCGGCGCACCCGATTCCGCGTCCGGCCCCGCCGACGCCGGCTTCCCGATGACGATCTCGAGTTGCGGCCGCGAGGTGAGTTTCGAGCGGTCCCCGGAGCGCGTGGTGACCGTCGGTTCCGTCGCCGCCCCGCTGTTGGCCGCGGCGGGCGCGGCCGATCGGGTGAAGACCCGCTCCTTCGAGACCGCGCCGTTCCCCGGCGAATACGCCGAGGCGCTGCGCGGCGCGGAGATGATCGCGCCCACCGCCGAACTGGCGCGCGAGGAGATCATCGCCCGCACCCCGGATCTGGTGGTGAGTTTCGAGGGCGCGGCGATCAGCGCCGAGGATCTGGCCGCCGCGGGTATCCCGCTGCTGGTCACCCGCGGATACTGCCAACAGGCCAACGGCTCCTACGACGACGTGTTCGCCGATATCGAGCTGTACGGAAAGTTGTTGGGCACCGAGGATTCCGCCCGGGCGACGGTGACGGCGTTGCGGCAGCGCGTCACGGCCGTGGCCGACCGGCACGCCGCGCCGGGGCCGAAACGCCCCGCGGCGGCGCTGATCATCTCCCGTGACGGAACCAAGGTGAACGCCTACGGCGGGACCAGCACCGCGCACACACAATTGGGCATCCTCGGTTTGGACAATGTCTTCGGCGAGGTCGCCAAGCGCAGTTTCGAGGCCAACACCGAAACGCTGATCGCCCGCGATCCCGAGGTGATCATTCTGCTGACCCAGGGCGATCAGACTCCCGAGTCGGCCCGCGCCGCCCTGCGCGCCCGTCTGGAACTCGCCCCGATCGAGGCCGTCGCCGCCGACCGGATCATCGCCGTCCCCTTCGGCTACACCGGTCCGGGTCCCGTCGCGGTGCAGGGGTTGGAGGTGCTCGACCGCGAACTCGCCGCGCTGCGCTGACGCGGTCCTCGGCCGTCCGTGCCCGGCGCGGGCGGCCGTGCGAATCCCCGCTAGCTTGTGCGGCGAATTCCGCCGTGCATGCATGAAATTCCGCCTGGCATAGACATTCTCGAAACAGGAATGCCGCCCCTCCCGGACAACGCACAAGAATGGTGCATCACATGCGCCGGTGTGTTACACATGTCGCCAACGGCAAGGAGGCGGTTGTGTCACGTCCGTATCGGCTCATCATCTGGGGTCCCGGCGACATGGGCGGCCGTGCGCTGCACACGGCGCTGAACTCCCCCGACTTCGAGGTCGTCGGGGTCAAGGTCTTCAGTCCGCCCAAACACGGCCGCGATATCGGCGAACTGGTCGGGCTGCCCGCCGTCGGCGTCGCGGCCACGACTTCCAAGGAAGAAATCCTCGCGCTGGACGCCGACTGCGTCGTGCACACCCCGACCACGCCGTCTCTGGTGCGCGGCGCGGACGCCGACGTGCTCGATCTGCTGGCCTCCGGCAAGAACGTGGTCTCGGCCGCCTCCTACCACAACCCGTCGATGACCAATTGGCTCTCGGCCTCGCAGTCGCCGCTGTCGGTGCTGCGCACGGTCTCGAAGATGAAGGTCACCGGTGACGCCTTCGGCGCGGAACTGCGCCGGGCGATCGGCGCGCTGCGGGTCGGCATGCGGGCGATCGACTCGCTGCCCGCGCGCCCGCTGCGTCCGGCCGTGGACCGACTGGCGGGCGCCGTGGTCGACCGCGCCATCCCGCGCCGCCCGCTGGGCAGCACGTTGCAGGCCGCCTGCCTGAAGGGCGGGGTGTCGCTGCACGGCACCGGCCTGCACCCCGGCCTCATGGTCGAACAACTGCTGCTGCGGTTGGCCGGTGTGCTCGACGAGGTGCGCGAGGTGAAATTCCTGGAGGTCGGCGATCTGTCGGCCGCCCCCGACGGCATGTGGGGCGGCCTGGCGAGCCTGGGCTTCGGCACGCCACTGAGCGCGGTGGACTCGAACCACGCGATCGGGCTCATGCAGCACTTCTACTTCAACGACGTGATCGGCAACGTCGCGCACGCGCTGCGCGGCGTCGGCTCCGAGGCCGTGCGGGTGGAACGACTGCTCTACCCGGTGCCCGCGCGGGTTCGCGTCCACGCGGGCGGGACGGTCATCGAACCGGGCACCGTCGGCGCGATCCACATGACCTACCGCGGCTACATCGGCGACGAGTTGTTCATGACCAACGAGGAGTGCTGGCACGTCGGTGCGGGCAACGCCCACCTCGGGCCCGACCATCCGCGCAGCCTGTCCGGCGGTCACGTGATCAGCCTGGACGGCGTTCCCGGCCGCATCGAGATGCGCAACGAGATGGACGACGACGCCTACAGCGCCGACTGGTCCGCGGTCACCGACATCTCGGTGCGCGCCATGCTGAGCGTCGTGCCGGAACTGTGCGCGGCCCCGCCCGGCGTGGTGATGCCCGATCTGTCCCCGCGCTACCGCTTGGAGAACGCATGAGCTCGCACACCCTGACCGTGGCGCTGCTGGGCGCCGGGCCGGTCGTGGACCGGCTCGCCGAGAAGATCGACGCGCGCCCGGATCTGCGCCTGGTCGCGCGGACGGCCGCGACCGAGCGCCCGCCCGCGGGCACCGACGTGGTCGTCTACGTCCCGACGCCGGCCGAACTGGCCGCCGACGCGCCGTACGAGATCCTGACGCGCCTGCTGCGTGACGGGCACGACGTGGTCTCCACCCTGCCCGCCGGGGGGCCGACCCGCGCCGAGTTGCGCGAGGCTTGCGCGGCGGGGGAGTCGACCTACCACGCCACCGGCGCGTTCCAGAGCGCGATCGGCATCCGGTCGGCGCGGTCGTTGAGCGAGGTCACCCGCGACATCCGGCGCGTGGACCTGGTCGAGGAACTGGTCTTCCCGGCCTCCGCCGTGCACCCGTGGGACACGCTGGGCGACAACGGGATCTCCGCCGCGGCCGCCGATGCGGTGGCCGACTGGTACGAGGCGGGTCTGCGGGTACTCGATGAGGCCGTGTTCGCGGGTGCGGCGGGCGCCGAGGCCGTGGTGCGGTCCGAGATCGAGGTGGTCGCGGGCGAGGACGGCGCCGTCGAGAAGGTCGTGGTCGAGCGGGAACTCGGACCCAGCCTCGGATACCGCTCGGTCTGGACCGTGGCGGACGAGGTCGACGTCCCGCTGCGCTACCGACTCACCACCAGCACCCCCGCCGGCCGCGGCACCGCGACGATCGAGTTCCGCTTCGCCGGCGACCTGCACCCCGCCGACCACCTGACCTGCGTCGGCGTGCTCGACGCGCTGCGTCCGGTGCACGACGCGGAACCCGGCATCGCCCATCGCGACCCGTCGATCACCGCGCTGATCCCCGACGCGCGGCTGGTCGGCTGAACGGTTCGGCTCCGGTTACGAGTTCGTGTCGCCGGGCCCGCGCGGCTGCGAGATACCGACCCTTGGCCTAGATTCCCATCCATGTGCTGACGCCCGGGTGACGCCGAGCCGAAATGTGGAGGACTGCTGTGTCTGTTCGAACGGTTCTTGGCGGAGGTGCCCTGCGGGCCGTGTGCGTGCTCGTCGGCGGCGCACTGGTGCTGACGGGATGCACCAACAACACCGAGGAGTCCGGTCCGGCCGCGGCGAAGGTGTCGGTGGCGAAGGTGGACTCGATCGCGGCGACCCTGCCCGACAAGATCAAGCAGTCCGGCAAACTCGTCGTCGGCGTGAACGTGCCCTACCAGCCCAACGAGTACAAGGACGCCGACGGCGAGATCGTCGGGTTCGACGTGGATCTGCTCGACGCGGTCGGCGCGGTGCTGGGCGTGCAGGTCGACTACGTCGAATCCGCCTTCGAGAAGATCATCCCGGCCATCCAGGCGGGCACCTACGACGTGGGCATGTCCTCGATCACCGATTCCAAGGAACGCCAGCAGCAGGTCGATTTCACCGACTACTTCCAGGCGGGCATCCAGTGGGCCCAGCAGGCGGGCAAACCCATCGATCCCGAGAACGCCTGCGGCAAGAAGGTCGCCGTGCAGGCCACCACCGTCGAGCACACCGACGAGGTGCCCGCCAAGAGCGAGAAGTGCGTGGCCGCCGGCAAACCGGCCATCGACATCAAACCCTTCGACGAGCAGAGCGCCGCGACCAACGCGCTGGTGCTGGGCCAGGTCGACGCGATGTCGGCCGACTCCCCGGTGACCGCCTACGCCATCAAGCAGAGCGACGGCAAGATCGAATCCGCCGGTCCGGTCTTCGATTCGGCCCCCTACGGGTGGGCGGTGCCCAAGAACTCGCCGCTGGCGGGCGTGCTGATGGCCGCGCTCAACCACCTGATCGACAACGGCCAGTACAAGACCATCACCGAGAACTGGGGTGTGCAGGAAGGCGCGATCACGAAGTCGGTCGTCAACGGCGCCGAGCGCTGACCGATGTCGCAGGCCGTCGTCCCGGACACCGAGCCGGAACCCATCCGGGCGGTGCCGCTGCGCCGCCCCGGACGCTGGATCGCCGCCGCCGTCATCTTGGTCCTGCTCGCGCTGTTCCTCTACGGCGCGGCCACCAACGAGGCGTACCAGTGGGGCACCTACGGGCGCTACCTGTTCGACACCCGCATCCTCGCCGGCGCCGCGGTCACCCTGGAGTTGACCGTGCTGGCGATGGCGCTGGCCATCGTGCTCGGCACCGTACTCGCGGTGATGCGCCTCTCACCCAACCCGGTGCTGCGCTCCACGGCCTGGGTGTACCTGTGGATCTTCCGCGGCACCCCGGTCTACGTGCAGTTGGTGTTCTGGGGACTGTTCCCGTCGCTGTACCGCAACATCGCCCTCGGCGTCCCGTTCGGTCCGCAGTTCTTCCACCTCGACGTCCAGAATCTGCAGGCCGCCTTCGCCTTCGCCGCGATCGGCCTGGGACTCAACGAGGCCGCCTACATGGCCGAGATCGTGCGCGCCGGCATCAACTCCGTCGGTGAGGGGCAGCGGGAGGCCTCGGTCGCGCTGGGCATGTCGTGGAGTCAGACCATGCGCAGAACCGTGCTGCCGCAGGCGATGCGCGTCATCATCCCGCCCACCGGCAACGAACTGATCGGCATGCTCAAGACCACGTCGCTGGTCACCGCGATCCCGCTGTCCACCGACCTGTTCGGCCGCGCCCGCGACATCTACGGCGTGAACTTCCAGCCGATCCCGCTGCTGATGGTGACCGCGACCTGGTACCTGGCGATCACCAGCGTGCTCATGGTCGGACAGTTCTATCTGGAGCGCTACTACTCGCGCGGTGTCTCGCGGCAGTTGACGGCACGGCAACTCAAGGAACTCGCCGACGCGCGGGCGGGGGTGAAACAGCCGTGACCGACGTCGAATCCGCCGAGAAGCCCGCGGCGCCGGAGTCCGCGCCGCCGATGGTGGTGGCCGACCGGGTGTGCAAGAGTTTCGGCGCGCTGCGCGTCCTGCAAGGCATCACCCTCGAGGTGGCCCGCGGCGAGGTGCTGTGCCTGATCGGCCCGTCCGGGTCGGGCAAGTCGACCTTCCTGCGCTGTATCAACCACCTCGAACGCATCGACGCCGGGCGGTTGCACGTCGACGGCGAGTTGGTCGGCTACCGCCAGAAGGGCGACAAACTCTACGAACTGCATCCTCGCGAGGCCGCCCGCCAGCGTCGCGACATCGGGATGGTGTTCCAGCACTTCAACCTGTTCCCGCACCGCACGGCGCTGGAGAACATCATCGAAGCGCCGACCCAGGTGAAGAAACTGCGGCGCGCGCAGGCGGTGACCCGGGCCCACGAACTGCTCGAGCGGGTCGGCATGGCGGACAAGGCCAACGCCTATCCGGCGCAGCTGTCCGGCGGTCAACAGCAGCGGGTGGCCATCGCGCGGGCGTTGGCGATGGACCCGAAACTCATGCTGTTCGACGAACCCACCTCGGCGCTGGACCCGGAACTGGTGGGGGAGGTGCTCGGGGTGATGCGCGAACTCGCGCGCGAGGGCATGACGATGATCGTGGTGACCCACGAGATGGGTTTCGCCCGCGAGGTCGCCGACCGACTGGTCTTCATGGACGCGGGCGCGGTGGTGGAATCCGGTGTGCCGCGCGAGGTTCTGGCGAATCCCGCGCACGAGCGGACCAAAGCCTTCCTGTCCAGACTCCTCTGATTCGACTGATTTCGACGCCTGCCGTACCGGCACAGCTCGGACTCCGACGCGTCGCGGATCGTGCCGCCTATTCGAGACGACAGCGCCGGGTGGAGTACTCCACCCGGCGCCGATCACTGTCCGAGCGCGGAGATCAGGGTCCGGGGACGAAGAAGAACCCGATCGCCGCGCCGATGGCCGCGCCGATCAGACAGCCCGGGATGGCGCCGATGACGAAGAACCAGATGCCGATGGCCACGCCCACCAGACAGCCGATACCCGCGCCCACCGCGGTGGTGACGGGGCCGCCTGCTTCGTGGACGCCGGGGATGTCGCGCGATTGCAGGGCGGCGGGCGTCGGACCGCCGACCGGGGTGAGGGTCAACTCGGTGGCCGAGGCGTCCAGACTCGGTGTGACGCCGAAGGTTCCGCTGTCGGTGCGCAGCGTGGTCGGGATCGCGCCGACCACCGCGCCGTCGTCGGCGAGCACGGTGACCGAGTCGGGGGTCAGGACGAAGCGACCGGAGGCCAGCGAGACCTGCGCGCTGGAGTGGTCGGCGGCCAGGGTGGTGGTGTAGGCGACCGGACCGTCGGTCGCGGCGAGGTTCACATCGCCCAGGGTCGCCTCGCCGTGCGCGGTCGCGGTCGCGACGCCGGTGGCGGCGATGGCCATGAATGCGGTCGCCGCCATTTTCTTGATGAACATGGGCCTTCCATTTCTCTGGCTGGGAATTGACGTTCCCCGACGAACGCCACCGGATGCGCAAAATGATCCACCCTCGGCACGCCGGTGTCGACGGGGAAACGCCCGAGGGAATTCCGGACTTCCGGTCGGAAATATCCCCACGGGGAATGTTTTCCGCGAATCACGGTCCGGGAAAATACGGTCCGGTCGGTCCGCTCAGGATTCGCTGACCGGACGTCGTCGGGTGAGTCCGCGCGCCCAGCGGATCACCGGGCCGGCAAACGTACCGGACAGTCGCGTAAATGGCCAGATGGCGACCATCAGGATTATCACCAGCCCGCGCACCTGATAGATCACCGGCGCGTGCCGGATGGCCTCGGCATTCGGATGCAGACTCGCCAGCGAACGCATCCAGGTGAACAACGTCTCCGCCGTGCGGTACCGATCCCCGGCCGAGTACGGGTCGAACCGTACGATCACCCCGGACAGCAGGGCCGCGACCAGCGCGGGCATGGTGATCCGGTCCAGCGGGGTGATCGCCGTGTGCGGTACCGCGTCGATGACGTCGGGCAGGAACAACAGCACCGCGCCGATGCCCGCCGCCACCACGCCGATGAATTCCACCAGCACCAGAATCAGGAACAACGCGCCCATCGGATGGCTGTTCGGACCCGCGGTCACCATATCGGTCAGCCGTGCCGCGATCACCATCCCGAAACCGATACGGAACGCCTGCATCCCCAATCGGTGCGGACCGTCGCTCACCGGCGGGTCGACGAAATCCCGGAAACGATCCC
Source organism: Nocardia takedensis NBRC 100417 (assembly GCF_000308695.1). Classification (GTDB taxonomy): domain Bacteria; phylum Actinomycetota; class Actinomycetes; order Mycobacteriales; family Mycobacteriaceae; genus Nocardia; species Nocardia takedensis. The sequence continues at coordinate 19,440 of NZ_BAGG01000047.1, forward strand.
GGCGATAACGCCAGATATGTCCGACGACGAACGAGACGAGCGCCAGATACGGAAGGAGAATCCACAACAGCGGCGGCAGCATGGGGGCGGAGGTCACTTTCGCGGGGGACGTTCGGCGGCCCCCACTCTTGCAGGAGTTCGCCGAAACGACAAAGAGTCCAACGGTCCCTACCGAGGAGTCAGGCGGGCGCGCCGAACGCGCGCCGCAGCCTGTCCAGCAGTTCGGCCGCCGCCGCCGCCGGGTTGCCCGGACGGTCGCGGTGCCGCACCAGGGCGAGACGGCCGCGCAGCGGGGGATCGACGATCGCCAACGCCCGCACGCCGAACCGCGCGGCCTCGGTCTCGGTGAGTCCGGGAACGATCGCGACGCCGAGTCCGTGCGCCGCCAATTGCAGCAGCAACGGCGGCGCGGCGCCCTCGTAGGCGATCTCCGGCGCGAAACCCGCGGCGGCGCAGGCACGGTCGAGCACGCCGCGCACCCCCGTGCCGTGCGGCAGGCAGATCAGCCGGTGTTCGGCCAGCGCGGCTACCGGAAGCGCTTCGCGCAGCGGCGAATCGAGGGCGACGGCGGCGACGAGCGCGGTGTCGAGGACGACGTCGACCCCGAGATGCTCGGCGATCGGCGCGCCGGTCAGGCCGACCAACGCGATGTCGAGTCCGCCGTGGCGCAGCGCCTCGAGCATGTGTTCGGAGGTGTGCTCGGTGAGTCCGACGGTGACGCCCGGATGCGCGGCGTGGAACTCCGCGAGCACCCCGGCCAGATCGAACCCCTCGCCCGCCACGCCCGACACCGCGCCCAGGCGCACCCGCCCGCGCAGCAAGCCGGTGAACTCGTCGACGGTGCGCGCGACCCGTTCGGCCGAGGCGAGCGCCGCGCGCGCGTCTGATACCGACGGCGGCAGGGTCGAGGACATGGGAACCGACACGACGACACGACGCCCGGATGCCGACCTCGACCCCCCGCGGGCCGATCCTGCGTCCCGGCGACAGCGGCTACGCGGCCGAACTGGCCGGCTTCCAGACCGCCTACACCCACCGGCCCGCCCTGATCGTCGCGGCGCGCGAGACCGGTGACGTCGTGGCGGCCGTGCGCTACGCGGCCGCGCGCGGCCTGCCGGTCGCGGTGCAGGCCACCGGACACGGGTTGTCCGTGCCGACCGACGGCGTCCTGATCTCCACCCGCGCGCTGACCGACGTGCGCGTCGACCCCGACGCGGCGACCGCCCGGGTCGCCGCGGGGGTGCGCGCGGGCGCGCTGATCGAGGCCGCCGCGCCGCACGGCCTCGCGCCGCTGACCGGGTCCGCGCCCTCGGTGGGCGTGGTGGGCTACCACCTCGGCGGCGGACTCGGTCTGCTGGCCCGCACCTTCGGCTACGCCGCCGACCGTGTGCGCGGGATCGAGATGGTGACCGCCGACGGCGAACTCCGCGCGCTGACCCCCGAGGACGAGTTGTTCGGCGCGGTCCTGGGCACCGGTGGCAATTTCGGCGTGGTGACCGCGCTGGACCTGGACCTGCCGCTGGTCCCCGAGGTCTTCGGCGGCCAACTCGTCTTCGACACCCCGCACGTCGAGCGGGCCGTGCGGATCTGGCGGGAGTGGACCGCGACCGTGCCCGACACGCTGACCTCGACGCTCACGATGCCGGCCTACCCGGACCTCCCGCAGGTGGCGCGATCCCTGCGCGGACGCTTCGTCGCCTCGATCCGCGTGGCCTTCTTCGGGCCGACCGCCGAGGGGGAGCGCTGGTCCGCGGGCCTGCGGGGCATCGGCCCGCGTCTCGTCGACGACCTGCGGACCATGCCCTACACCGAGAGCCACACCATCCACCGCGACCCCGACCGACCGCACGCCTACGCGGCCACCAACGCGCTGCTGCGCGAGTTCACCGCCGAGACCGCCGCCGCCCTGCTCGACCTGGCCGGACCCGGCGGGCCGGTCCGGGCGGTGCTCGACATCCGCCACCTCGGCGGCGCGCTGCGGCGAGCGCGCGGGATCACCGCCGTCGACCACCGCGACGCCGCCTTTCTGGTGCGGGTCATCACCGCCCCGGACGCCGACGATCCGACGGCGGCCCCGCCCGAGCACACCCGGGTACGCGCCGCGCTAGCGCCGTGGACTCTCGGGCACAGCCCGAACTTTTTGTACGGGGCGGGGGCCGCAGCGGACGAGGCGCAGACTCGGGCGGGCTACAGCCCGGGGACCTACGCGCGACTGGCCGTGCTCAAGGGCCGGTACGACCCCCGCAACCTGTTCCGCGCCAACCGCAACATCCGGCCCGCGAGCGGGGCGGAGGTTGTAGCCGATTCGTGACGGTCCCCCCGGTGGCGACGGTGATGCCGTGCGCTATCGTAGTGATATCACTCTGATACCGGGAGGATGTCATGAAGCTCAAGTCCGCTCTCCACGTCAACGGCTTTCTGGTGCTGGCCGCGTGGTTGGTGCTCACCCTCGTCTTCGGCGTCGCCGCGGCCTTCGGGTACGCGGCGGCGGCCGACGGCGGCGATACGACGGCCCTGATCGCCGCCATCGTCGCGACGGTCATCGTCGTCCTGCTGCTGCTGTCGGTGACGGGACTGATCGTGGTGAACCCGAACGAGGCGAAGGTGGTGCAGTTCTTCGGCCGCTACATCGGCTCGGTGAGCGAACCCGGCTTCTTCTCGGTCATCCCGCTGACCGACCGCAAGAGCATCTCGCTGCGGGTGCGCAACTTCGAGACCCAGAAACTCAAGGTCAACGACGCCGACGGCAACCCCGTCGAGATCGGCGCCGTGGTGGTCTACCGCGTCTTCGACAGCTTCAAGGCCGCTTTCGCGGTGGACGACTACGAGGAGTACGTCGAGACCCAGTCCGAGGCCGCGGTGCGTCACCTGGCCACCACCCACCCCTACGACGCGCACGACGCGGGGCGCACCAGCCTGCGCGACGGCGCCGAGGTCGCCGAGGAACTGACCGTCGAACTGCGCGAGCGCACCGAGATGGCGGGTATCGAGGTGCTCGAGGCCCGCATCACCCACCTCGCCTACGCCCCGGAGATCGCCCAGGCCATGCTGGTGCGCCAGCAGGCGGCCCAGGTGGTGGCGGCGCGCACGCACATCGTGGAGGGCGCGGTCGGCATGGTCGGCCTGGCGCTGGACCGGCTCACCGCGCAAGGAGTCGTCGAACTCGACGAGGAGCGTCGGGCCGCGATGGTGTCCAACCTGCTGGTGGTGCTGTGCGGGGACCGCGCCACCCAACCCGTCGTCAACGCCGGCTCGCTCTACCACTGAGCCGGACCGATGGTCGAACGCAAGAAGCTACTGCTGCGCCTCGACCCGGCCGTCCACGAGGCCATGGCCAAGTGGGCGGCCGACGATCTGCGCAGCATCAACGCCCAGATCGAATTCGCCCTCCGATTGGCGCTCGAACAGGTGGGCAGGCGTCCCGGCCGCTCGGATCAGGACTCCGCCGCGCCGGACGCCTGACCTCGCTGTTCGGATGTTCCGAGCACGGGCGATCCGGGCTTGGAGGTGACGAAGATGGCGGTGCCGGGGAAGATCTCCCCGCGCAGCGGACTCCACTGCCCCCATTCCCGCTCGAGCCACTCCGGCCACTCGGGTTCCACTATGTCCTCGACCACCAACCCGGCGGCGACGATCTCGCGGACCCGGTCGCCGACGGTGCGGTGGTGCTCGACGTAGACCGGGGAGCCCGCCTCGTCGAATTCGACGTAGGGGGTGCGGTCGAAGTAGGAGAACGTCGCCACCAGGCCGTTCTCGGTGGGGTCGTCCAGGAAGATCCAGCGCATCGGGTGGTTCACCGAGAACACCCAACGCCCGCCCGGCCGCAGCACCCGGGCGACCTCGCGCATCACCCGCGCCGAGTCGGCCACGAACGGGACCCCGCCGAACGCCGAACAAGCGAGATCGAAACTGGCGTCGGCGAAGGGCAGGTCCTCCGCGCCCGCCTGCACCAGCGGAACCCGCGGCCCGCCGCGCGCCATGGCCGCCACGCCGCGCTCGAGCATCCCGCGCGACAGATCCAGGCCGACCGGCAGCGCCCCGTGGTCGGCCAGCCAGCGCGAACACGGCGCCGAACCGCAGCCGATCTCCAAGATCCGGCGGCCCGCGACCTCGCCCAGCAAACCCACGTCACCCTCGTGCAGACCCTCCGGGCACCAGACGAATTCGCCGTTGGGGGAGTCCACGCCGAGGAACTCGGCGTGCGCGCGGTGGTATTCGCCCGCGTCGGCATCCCACCAGCGACGACTGGCGGCGCGGCTGTCGTTCGAATCCAGCCGGACCCGTCCCGGTGTGGTGGTCGCGAGCAGCGAGTTTTCCTCGACGAGGTGATCTTCCGACACGCGCAGAACCTTATCCCGGCGTGGCGCGGTACCGGTTTGCCCGTGCCGACCACCCTCGCGTACGCTGATTCAGCGAGTGCCTTCTGTACTGGCGTACCGATGTGATCCGCTCGGCACGATGTTGGTTCGACGCGACGTTGGTTCAGCTCGACGTTCGTCCCACCGACGTGACCGGCGGTTGCAAGCGTACTCAGTGTCAGAGCGCCCGCGCTGGGTTTTCACGAGTGGTGTGCGGTACGTGCGGTAGGTTCCAGGTGTCCGTCGTCGCAACGTCGCGGTGATCTCGCAGCGTACCGAAAGTTCCAATGTCCGCAACCGACCACAATCCGTCCGGAGCAAACCGACACATGCCCACCACCGTCACCTCGCCGCAGGTAGCCGTCAACGACATCGGCTCTGCCGAGGACTTCCTCGCCGCCATCGACGCCACGATCAAGTACTTCAACGACGGCGACATCGTCGAGGGAACCATCGTCAAGGTCGACCGCGACGAGGTCCTGCTCGACATCGGTTACAAGACCGAAGGCGTCATCCCCTCTCGCGAACTCTCCATCAAACACGACGTCGACCCGAACGAGGTCGTTTCCGTGGGTGATGAGGTCGAGGCCCTCGTTCTCACCAAGGAGGACAAGGAAGGCCGCCTGATCCTGTCGAAGAAGCGGGCGCAGTACGAGCGCGCGTGGGGCACGATCGAGGAGCTCAAGGAAAAGGACGAGGCCGTCAAGGGCACCGTCATCGAGGTCGTCAAGGGCGGCCTGATCCTGGACATCGGTCTGCGCGGCTTCCTGCCCGCCTCGCTGGTCGAGATGCGCCGTGTCCGCGACCTCCAGCCGTACGTCGGCAAGGAGATCGAGGCCAAGATCATCGAGCTCGACAAGAACCGCAACAACGTGGTCCTGTCGCGTCGGGCGTGGCTGGAGCAGACCCAGTCCGAGGTGCGCAGCGAATTCCTGCACCAGCTGCAGAAGGGCCAGGTCCGCAAGGGTGTGGTCTCCTCGATCGTCAACTTCGGCGCGTTCGTCGATCTCGGCGGCGTGGACGGCCTGGTGCACGTCTCGGAGCTGTCCTGGAAGCACATCGACCACCCGTCCGAGGTCGTCGAGGTCGGCAACGAGGTCACCGTCGAGGTCCTCGACGTCGACCTGGATCGCGAGCGGGTCTCGCTGTCGCTCAAGGCCACCCAGGAGGATCCGTGGCGGCAGTTCGCCCGGACCCACGCGATCGGCCAGATCGTCCCGGGCAAGGTCACCAAGCTGGTTCCCTTCGGCGCGTTCGTGCGTGTCGAGGAGGGCATCGAGGGCCTGGTGCACATCTCCGAGCTGGCCGAGCGCCACGTCGAGGTGCCGGATCAGGTCGTCGCGGTCGGTGACGACGCGATGGTCAAGGTCATCGACATCGACTTGGAGCGTCGCCGGATCTCGCTGTCGCTGAAGCAGGCCAACGAGGATTACCACGCCGAGTTCGACCCGTCGAAGTACGGCATGGCCGACAGCTACGACGAGCAGGGCAACTACATCTTCCCCGAGGGCTTCGATCCCGACACCAACGAGTGGCTCGAGGGCTTCGACAAGCAGCGCGAAGAGTGGGAAGGCCGCTACGCCGAGGCGGAGCGTCGCCACAAGATGCACACCGCGCAGATGGAGAAGATGGCGGCCGACGCCGCGGCCGAGGCCGCGAACGGTGGCAACGCGTCCAACTACTCCTCCGAGAGCGGCGCGCAGTCCTCGACCACCCAGGCCGAGTCGGCCGGTGGTTCGCTGGCCAGCGACGCCCAGTTGGCGGCCCTGCGGGAGAAGCTCTCCGGCAACGCCTGATTCGGGTAGACGAACGGCGAAGGCCCCGGTCCACACGGACCGGGGCCTTCCCCGTTTCCGGGGACGGTGCGGGCATCGGATATGCCGCGCGGTGGCGGGCTCCGACCGCCGACCGGGTGGGCGCGGGTGCGGGAGTAGCGTGGACGCGATGGCCGAAGTGAACGTGGAACCGACGGCGGGGGTCTGGGAGCGCAGGAAACTCGCGGCGATGGCGCGTATCCAGCGGGTCGCGCTGGACCTGTTCGAGGAGGACGGGTATCGGGGCGTCACGGTGGATCGGATCGCCCTCGAGGCCGGGGTGTCGCCCAGTTCGGTGTACCGATATTTCGGCACCAAGGAAATGCTGGTGCTCTACGACGAGCACGATCTGCGACTGCTCGAGGAGATGCGCGGGGCGGCGGGCGGCGCGAGGGTCACGCCCGCGGAACTGGTCGCGGCGGCTCGCGCGCTGGCTCCGCTGCTGATCGAGGCGCTGCTCACCGAGGAGTCCGAACTGCGCATCCGGCGGCGGATGCGCTACGTCAGTACCATTCCCGAGGTCGCCGACGCGCAGAACGGCCAGATGCGGGAGATGGAAGCGCATTTCGTCGCCCTGTTCGCCGAGCGGACCGGCCGCGACGGCAACGATCTGCGGTTGCGGATGGCCGCGGCCACCGCCGTGTGGTGCGCGGTGGCCGCGCTGGACCAGTGGGCCGCCGCCGATTTCGACCGTCCGGTGCGCGAGGTCTACACCGAGGCGATCACCCTGGTCATCGACGCCGTGGAGCGTCTCATCGCCTGAGGCGCGGCAGCCACCAGTTCCAGCGGCCGAACAGTCGCATGAACGCGGGTACCAGCAGCAGGCGCACCACGAGCGCGTCCAGGGTGATCGCGACCGCGAGCGCGAAACCGATCTGCTGGAGTTCGAGCACGTCGGCGGTGACGAAACTGGCGAAGACCGCGACCATGATGGCCGCGGCGGCGCTGATCGGCCGCGCGGTGCGGCGCAGCCCTTCCGCGACCGCGATCGTGTTGTCGCCCTGAGCGTCCCACACTTCCTTCATCCGGCGGATCAGGAAGACCTCGTAGTCCATCGACAGGCCGAACAGCACGGCGAAGACCAGCATGGGCAGATAGATCTGCACGAAACCGGTGCTGTGGAAGCCGAGCAGATCCTCGCCGATCCCGTCCTGGAAGACCGCGACGGTGATGCCGAGGGCCGCGCCGGTGGCCAGCAGGTTCAGCAGGATCGCCTTGACCGCCAGGACGATGCTGCGGAAGGCGTAGACCAGGAACAGCAGCGAGATCGTCAGGACCAGTCCGACGACCAGCGGCAGTCGGTCCACGATGCGCACCGAGACGTCGGCGAAGGTGGCGGCGGTGCCGCCGACCAGGATGTCGGCCGATCCGCCGACGGTCGCGGCCTCGGCGCGGATATCGGTGGTCAGGTCGGCGACCGAGGGGGAGTCGAACGCCCCCCTCGGGACGACCGTGGCGAACACCCGTCCTTCGGCTTGTCGCGGCAGGACCCGCACCACCCGATCGTCGTCGGCGAGTCCGGTGACGAAGGCCGAGACCTGTTGGCGGGTCGGCTCGTCCAGCGGGGTGTCGCCGGGGCCGGTGGCGACGACGGTGATCGGCGCGAGCAGTCCGGGCCCGAAGTTCTCGGTGATCAGCGCGCCCGCCTGCCCGCTCGGGCGGTCACCGAGCGCGCGCATGCCCATATCGATGCCGTAGTCCAGGCGCAGGATCGGCAGCGCCGCCACCAGCAGCGCGGCGACGCCGAGTCCGCCGAACAGCGCGGGTCGCCGCATCACCGCGCGCGCCCAGCGGGCCCAGCCGTTTCCGGCGGCGGGCGCGTCGGCGGGGGCGGGCCGCAGGCGGGCGGGCAGCGCGCCGCGGCCGACGGCGGGGCCGAGTATCGCCAGGATGGCCGGCAGCAGGGTGAACGCGGCGGCGAGGGTCGCCAGGACCGCGGTGACCACGCCGATCGCGACGCCGGTCAACATGGCCAACCCGACGACGGCCAGCGAGCACAGCGAGATCATC
>NZ_BAGG01000046.1 GCF_000308695.1 Nocardia takedensis NBRC 100417
CTACGCCGTCTCGGACCGGGGTGGGGATGTGTCGATTCGGGGGCGCGAGGGTGTCGTCGCGGGATGACCGCCGGGACGCGGCCCCATTGACGAAGGTGATCTGGAATCGGTGGGGGCACATGCGGATTCGGGGCGCAGGGTGTCGTCTGCGGGTATCGGTGGGTTGAGGGCGGGATCGCTGGGTATCGCAGCAGATGTTGTGTTCGGTGCTGCCGTGCCGGGCGGTGGTCGTGTGGGAGAAGGGACGGTGCGCCTACGCCGGGGCAGCGGCAGGTGAGAGAAAGGGGCATGGTGGAGTGATGTCACCGTGGCACGATCGACACCCGTCCACGATCTCGGACTGGGACGACGAACGGCGCAGGGCCCGTTTGCGCGAGTCCCGTCTCGGTCACGACCGGCAGACCCTGCGGCGAACCAGGAGGGTGCTGCTGCGCTTGCTCGCGGTACTGGTCGCGGGGTTGATCCTGTTCGTCCAGTACTGGTCGAACGACGTGCATCCCGAGCAGATGCGGTTGGCGCGCACGGCGCCCGCGGTGCTGCCCGTCGCCGAACCGGCGGACGAACGCGATTGGGACACCGTCGTGGTCGATCTGGTCGGCCTGGGCGGTCTGGACGCCAGTGACACCGCCGAGAGTCTGCCCGCGCTGCGGGACATGGGCGTGGTGTGGGCGATCAAATACGACAACGAAGGTATCGATACCGAGGTGATCGCCGATCTGATCACCCGCGCGGCGTTGATGTCGGGGATGAAGAACGTGATCCTGGTGGGCCACAGCATGGGCGGGGTGATCGCGCTCGAGGTCGGCAAGCACATCCACACCGACAGCGATCGGCGGTTGGTGGCGGTGCTGTTGGACTGCACGCCGGTGGATCTGAACGCGGTGCGCCCGGAGAGTCGCGGTCGCGGCGAGGACATGGTGCGCTGGATGCGCTGGCTGCCGGGCGCGCGGGAGAGTCGGGCGCTGCGGATCGCGGTCGAAACCTACGCCCGCCGTGAGCAGTTCATGGATCGGCACTGGTCGGGGTCGCCGGGTGTGCGGGGTGAGCGCCTGCACGACGTGGTCGAGGAAGTGTTGCAGGACAAGATCTTCTCCACCGACGCGGCGAGCAACGGTCTGATCGAGGCGCAGTTCCTGGCGATCGTCGCCGGGGGCGCGGTCAACGATCTGCGGGCGCTGTCGGAACCGGCGGACGGGAAACCGCGGCCCGCCATCGTGTATCTGCGTCCGCGAAACGCGGCATCGGACAACGTGGTCGACGTGGCCTATTCGCACCGGGTGCTGGTCGACGAGGTCGGCGGGGTGGACGGTGCGCTGCTGGTCGCCTTCCCCCGCAACACCGGCCACGCGAATCCGCGGCAACGGCCGGGGGAGTACAACCGGGTGATCACCGATCAGGTGTTGCCGTTCGTGCAGCGCTATCAGACCCAGGCCCGCTCGACCGAGAGCGCGGCCGCCGCCCCTCGGTGACTGCCGGTGCGCGAATTCCGAGGTCGCAGCGGCGCGGACAGGGTTCGAATCAGATGAAATCAAACCGTATGCTCGCCTGGCACAGGCTGGTTCAATCGCGGTCATGTATCGACCAACAACGTTCCTCTCCGGCCTGCGTGGCCGCACGACAGCCGCGTTGCTCGCCGTGGCTACGGTTGCGAGCCTGGGACTGATCGGGTGCGGGAGCAATGACTCCGCGGTCGGTGCCGACACGGCGAACACCCCGTTACCGACCGAGGTTCCCCAGGGCACCACGCTGATCGTCGCCGATCAGCAGGAGCGGTTGCAGTCGGCGTTGCGCCTGTCCGGCGAGCTGGACAAGCTGCCGTTCAAGGTGGAGTTCGCGAACTTCATCGGCGGACCCGCGATTCTCGAGGCCTTCCGTGCCGGGGCCGCCGACGTCGCGCCGGTCGGCGACGTGCCGCCGATCCACGCGCTCGCCGCCAAACAGGACGTGCCGATCGTGGCGGCCTACCAGACCGCGCCCGAGGCGATGAAACTTGCGGTGGCGCCGGGCCGTTCGATCACCCGACTGGCGGATCTGAAGGGCAAGAAGATCGCCTACGCCGAGGGCACCGCCCAGCAGGCGGCGGTGCTGCGCGCACTGGACAAGGCCGGTCTGAAGACCGGTGACGTCGAGTTGGTGCGGTTGCAGCTCGCCGAATTCCTCGACGCGGTGCGCACCGGTCAGGTGGATGTGGCGCCGCTGCTCGAACCGAATGTGACCCGTTTCCTGCGCACCCAGGGCACCTCGCTGATCCCCGACGCGGAGACCGCGAACATCTACCCGGGTCTGGCCTACCTGTACGCGCGGCGCGAGGTGGTGCGGGATCCGGCGAAGGCGGCGGCGACCCGCGCGCTGGTCGCGGCGTATGTGCGCTCCTACCAGTGGGTGAACACCCATCAGGCCGAGTTCGCGCAGAAGTACTACGTGGACAACCAGAAGGTCACCCCCGAGGACGCCGAGCGCATCGTGGATTCCTTCGGCCAGTTCACCTTCCCGCATCTGGATCAGGCGCTGGTCGACCGGCAGCAGTCCACCATCGATCTGATCGACGCCGCGGGTGAACTGCCCAGGAAGATCCAGGCTTCCGACGGGTTCGACCTGCGTTTCGACGCCGTGATCACCCAGACGGTCACCGAATCGGGGGCCTCGTTCGAGCGAGGGAAGAGCTGATGGCCGTTCGTACCGCCGACGCCGGAGTGTTCGGGCGGGTCCCCCGGGTCCGCCGGTCGACCGCGTCCCCTGTCCTGGCGCGGCGCAAGACCTCGCGGCCGCGACTCGGTCCGGGACGTCCGATCCCGTTCGGGCTCGCGATCGGACCGACGCTGCTGGTCGGCGCGTGGGTGATCGGTTCGGCGACCGAGTCGATCGATCCGGAGACGCTGCCCGCGCCGTGGACGGTGGCCCAGACCGCCGGTGACCTGTGGGCCGACGGGCGCTTGCAGTCGAATCTGCTGACCTCCTTGCAGCGCGCGGCGCTGGGCCTGGGCATCGGCGTGGCGCTCGGACTGGTGCTCGCGCTGGTGGCCGGGTTGAGCCGGATCGGTGAGGCGCTGGTCGACGGACCGGTGCAGATCAAGCGCGCCATCCCGACGCTGGCGCTGATCCCGCTGTTCATCGTGTGGTTCGGCATCGGCGAGGAGATGAAGCTCATCGTCATCACGACCAGTGTCGCGGTGCCGATCTACATCAACACCCACGCGCATCTGCGCAGTGTGGATGCCCGCTACGTGGAACTCGCGCAGACCGTGGGACTCTCGCGGTGGGATTTCGTCCGCAAGGTGGCCCTGCCGGGTTCGCTGCCCGGCTTCTTCACCGGTCTGCGCCTGGCGGTGACGATCGCGTGGCTGGCCCTGGTGGTCGTGGAACAGGTCAACGCCACCAGCGGCATCGGCTACCTGATGACCCAGGCCCGCACCTACGGGCAGATCGACGTGATCGTCGTCGGCCTGGTGATCTACGGCCTGCTCGGCCTGTTCGGCGATCTCGCCGTGCGCGCCTCGGAGAGGAGGGCCCTGTCGTGGCGACAGACGTTGGGCGACTGACCGGCACCGGAGTGGTGCGCCTGCGCGAGCTGAACCGCGGGTTCGGCGAGCGGGTGGTGCTGCGCGGCATCGACATCGATATCGAGGCGGGCGAATTCGTCGCTCTGCTGGGCCGCAGCGGGTCGGGCAAGAGCACGCTGCTGCGCGCGCTGGCCGAACTCGACCACGACGTGCCGGGATCGGGCGAACTGGTCGTCCCCGCCGAACGGGCGGTGGTGTTCCAGGATTCGCGACTGCTGCCGTGGCTGCGGGTGCTCGACAACGTGACCCTCGGCCTGAACGGGGCCGACGCCGACGCCCGCGGTCGCAACGCGCTCGCCGAGGTGGGGTTGGCCGGTCGCGAGAAGGCTTGGCCGCGTGAACTCTCCGGCGGTGAACAGCAGCGTGTCGCGTTGGCGCGCTCACTGGTCCGGGAACCGGAACTGCTGCTGGCCGACGAACCGTTCGGCGCGCTGGACGCGTTGACCCGTATCAAGATGCACGCCCTGCTCCAGGAACTGTGCGCCGAGCACAAGCCCGCGGTGCTGCTGGTGACCCACGACGTCGACGAGGCGGTGGTGCTCGCGGATCGGGTGCTCGTGCTCGACGACGGCCGCATCATTCTCGATCAGCGCGTCGATCTGCCCCGTCCGCGCCGCCACGGCGATCCGGAGTTCGTCCGGTTGCGCGAGGTGCTGCTGGCCGGACTCGGTGTCGACACGGCGCGTGCCACCCCTTCTCGCGAGGAAGCGAAGAACGCCTCATGACCGAGCTACGTCAGCTCAGCCTCAACGCCTTCATCTACCCGTCCGGACATCACGAGGCGGCTTGGCGGCATCCGTGGAGTCAGCCCGAGCGCATCTACGATGTGCGCTACTACCAGGAGATCGGCCGGATCGCGGAGGCCGCGACGCTGGACGCGGTCTTCTTCGCCGACGGTCCCGCGCTGCGCACCGACGTCAAGCACAACGTGGCCTCCGGGCTGGAGCCGATCACGCTGCTGACCGCGATCGCCGCCGCCACCACCCACCTCGGACTGATCGCGACGGCCTCGACCACCTACTACGAGCCCTACAACCTCGCGCGGCTGTTCTCCACCCTCGACCACATCTCCGGTGGTCGGGCCGGCTGGAACATCGTCACCACCGGCACCGATCTGGCCGCGGCCAACTTCGGTCTCGACAAACACCCCGAGCACGCCGAACGGTACGCGCGCGCCCGGGAATTCGTCGACGCGGTGGTGGCGCTGTGGGACAGCTGGGAGGACGACGCGATCCGCCTGGACAAAGAAGCGGGGATCTACGCCGATCCGGACAAGATCCACCCGATCGATTTCGTCGGCGAGCACCTGCGCGTGCGGGGGCCGTTCAACGCGCCGCGCACCCCGCAGGGCCATCCGGTGCTGGTGCAGGCGGGCGCGTCCAACGACGGCCGGGCCTTCGCGGGCAAGTACGCGGAGGCGATCTTCACCGCCCACCAGCGGCTCGAGGACGCGCAGGCGTTCTACGCCGACATCAAGAAGCGGGCGGGCGAGTTCGGCCGCGCCGCCGACCAGGTGAAGATCCTGCCGGGCATCAGTCCGTTCATCGCCGACACCGAAGCGGCGGCCAAGCGGCTCGAACGCGAGTTCAACGAGCTCACCGTGCCGGATTACGGGCTCGAGCAGTTGGAGAGCATCGCTCAGACCAGTCTGCGGCACCTGCCGTTGGACGGGCCGATCCCGCTCGAATTGTTCAGCGACGCGGGCGATGTCACCGACAACGAGCGCAGCCGCCGTCAGGTGGTGGCGGGCATCGTGCAGCGGGAGCGGCCGACCGTGCGCGGTCTGCTGCACCGCCTGGCGGGCGCGCGCGGACACCGGGTGTTCGCGGGCACGCCCGAGCAGGTCGCCGACACCATCGAGGAGTGGTTCCGCAACAGGGCCGCCGACGGTTTCAACGTCATGCCGCCCTACTACCCGGGCGGTCTGGAGATCTTCGCCGAGACGGTGGTGCCGATCCTGCGGGAGCGCGGCCTGTTCCGCACCGAGTACACCGGGACCACGCTGCGCGATCACTTCGGGCTGGCCCGGCCGCAGAGCCGCTACGCACCCGCCCTGGCGCGGTGAGCGAAGGCTGCTGTCGTCGCGGTGACGTGCTCCGCGCGCGGAGAAGATCGGCCGTCGCGGTGCGCGGTCGCGGCGGTGCGGCGGCGTCCGCGCGGGAGCGGGCCGACGCCCTCGGCGCGTCGAATGGGGTTCGCGCCGTGACGGTTCCGCGATGACCGGATCGGTCACCGTGGAACCGTTCGCGCCGCGCACGTTGATGTGGACGGTCTTCGTGCCGATGGCGGTCTACAGCCTCGGCTTCGGCGCCGCCGCGCCCATGTACGTGCTGCGCGCGCTGGATCTGGGCGCTTCGCCGGGGACGGCGGGGCTGATGGTGGGGCTGACCGGGTTCGGGATGGTGTTGGCGGATCTGCCCGCGGGGTCGATCGTCGCCAGGATCGGCGAGCGCGGCGCGATCGTGGTCGGTTCGGCGGTCGGGGTCCTGGGTGTGATCGCGGCGCTCTGGGCGCCCGGACTGGGCGTCTTCGCGCTCGGCATGGTGCTGATCGGGGTGTCCGGCGCGGTGTGGGGGTTGGCGCGGCAGTCGTATCTGGTCGCGGTCGTGGCCCCGTCGCATCGGGGACGGGCGCTGTCGATGATGGCGGGCGCGTCGCGGTTCGGCACGTTCTGCGGGCCGTTCCTCGGTGCGTTGCCGGTGCACGCGCTCGGCCCGGACGGTGCGCTGTGGATGCAGTTGATCACCACGGTGATCTCGGCCGCGGCCATGATGGCCATCTCCGTGGACGGGGATCGCGCCGGGGCGGACACGCGGTCGATGCGGGTCGTCGTCGTGGAGAACCGCCGGGTGCTGGCGACCTTGGGCTCCGGTGCGCTGCTGGTGGGTGCGGCGCGTTCGGCCCGGTTGACGTTGCTGCCGCTGTGCGCGGCGCAGGTCGGCGTCGGTGCGGCGGCCACGAGCGTGATCTTCGGCATCGCGGGGGCGGTGGACGTGCTCATGTCCTATCCGGCCGGCGTGTGGATCGACCGTGGGCCGATCATCGTCGGCGTGATGAGCGCGGTGACGGTGTTGGGCGCGGCGGCGGTCACGATGGCCGCGACCTCCGCGGCGGGCGCGGAGTCCATGCGGCGCTGGTTCCCCGACGTGCCGGAGACGCGAGCCACGGACGCGGGCGCTCGGCGCTGACGATCAGCGCACGCGCGCGCCGAGCAGGTTGCGGATGCCGCCGAGGAACAGGCGCAGGCCGAAGTCGAAGCGGGCGGTGGCGTCGGTGGGGTCCGCGAGCGGGGAGGCGTGCTCGGGCAGCGCGCCGACGGAGTCCATCTGCATGCGCGACTGTTCGTCCACGGTCTGACCGAGGACGTAGTAGAGCAGGGTGAAGGCCGCGGATTCGGCCTCCGGGCGGGTCATGCCCGCGCGCAGGGCCGCGCCGACGACGCGTTCGCGGCCTTTGCTGGTGGTCAGCCGGGAGGCGTAGGTGGCCGAGACCAGTTCCGCGCCGTCGCGGTAGGCGAGCAGGCAGTCGCGCAGACGGTGGGCGAGTTCGGTGATCTGCTCGGCCCAGTCCTCGCCGGTCACGGGCTCGTCCATGGGGGCCAGGATGCGGTCGGCGACGGCGCCGAGCAGGGCCTGCTTGTTGGGGAAGTGCCAGTACAGCGCGCCGGGCTGGACTCGCAGCGAACTCGCGAGCCGACGCATGGTCAGATCCGCGAGGCCGTATTCGTCGAGGATGGCGATCGCGCCCTCGACCACATCCGCCCTGTGCAACTGCACCGATTGCCTCCCGTGTTGACTCGCTGTCCACCGCTACCCTAGCCTGAACGCCGTTCAAGTTTCCTTGAACACCGTTCAAGTCGTGCGGCCCGCTCGGCCGCGGGAGGGATTCGCGTCGTGACCCAGGCACCCGTGACCACCGATATCCTGGCCGTCGCCCGCGAGCAGGTGCTCGTGCGCGGCGAAGGGCTCGATCAGGCGCAGACCCTCGACGTGCTGCGCCTCGGCGACGACCGCCTCGAGGACCTGCTCGCGCTGGCCCACGAGGTCCGTATGCGCTGGTGCGGCCCCGAGGTCGAGGTCGAGGGCATCATCTCGCTCAAGACCGGCGGCTGCCCCGAGGACTGCCACTTCTGCTCGCAGTCCGGCCTGTTCCAGTCCCCGGTGCGCGCGGCCTGGCTCGACATCCCCAGCCTGGTGGAGGCCGCCAAGCAGACCGCCAAGTCCGGCGCGACCGAATTCTGCATCGTCGCCGCCGTGCGCGGACCGGACGCCCGGCTGATGGCCCAGGTCGCCGCGGGCGTGGAGGCCATCCGCAACGAGGTCGACATCCAGGTCGCCTGCTCGCTGGGCATGCTCACCCAGGAACAGGTCGACCAACTCGCCGCGATGGGCGTGCACCGCTACAACCACAACCTCGAGACCGCCCGCTCGCACTTCCCGAACGTCGTCACCACCCACACCTGGGAGGAGCGCTGGGACACCCTGCGCATGGTGCGCGAAGCGGGCATGGAGGTCTGCTGCGGCGGCATCCTCGGCATGGGCGAGACCCTCGAGCAGCGCGCCGAGTTCGCCGCCGACCTCGCCTCGCTGAACCCCCACGAGGTGCCGCTGAACTTCCTCAACCCGCGCCCCGGCACGCCCTTCGGCGATCTCGAGGTGCTGCCCGCCGCCGACGCCCTGCGCGCGGTGGCCGCGTTCCGACTCGCGTTGCCGCGCACCATGTTGCGCTTCGCGGGCGGTCGCGAGATCACCCTCGGCGACCTCGGCGCGCGCCAGGGCATTCTGGGCGGCATCAACGCCGTCATCGTCGGCAACTACCTCACCACGCTGGGCCGACCCGCCGAAGCCGACCTTGATCTGCTGGGCGAGTTGAAGATGCCGATCAAGGCGCTCAACGAAACGCTGTGAGTCGCGACCATGAGTAGTGTCATGGGCATGGACGAGCGCTACAACCCGTTCACCGGACAGCCGGTCGTACCGGGACACGACGACGTGATCCCCGCCGCCGCCTCCCTCGGGCTCGAGCCGCCGCGGTTCTGCGAGCGGTGCGGGCGGCGGATGATCGTGCAGGTGAGCCCGGACGGGTGGTGGGCTCGGTGCTCGCGCCACGGCATGATCGACTCGGCCGACCTGGAACGCCGCTAGTGCGGGCCGTGCGGGAGGGCGGTGTCCGCGGCGAGCTGTGGGGCTGCGCCCTGATCGTCCTGGTGACGACGGCGGTGAGCATTCTCGCGGGTGTCGCCTGGGGTCTGCTCGCGCCCGGTCAGCAGGCGCTGGTGGTCCAGTCGGGTCGTCAGGTGCTGCTGCCGGGGGAGAGCGTGCACGATTTCGACGCGCTGGCGATCTTCGCCTGCACCGGCGGCATGCTCGGGGCGCTGACGGCGGTCGGCGCGTGGCGGTTGCGCTCGGTGCGCGGGCCGCTGGTGCAGATCGGGGTGCTGGTCGCCGCCTTCGCGGGCGCGTTCGGCATGCGGGCCTTCGGCGAACTGGTCGCCCAACTGCGCTACCCGGTGGTCGAGAACGCCGCGGCGGGCCAGATCGTCGACCGCGCACCGGAACTCGGCAGCGCGCTCGCGCTGCTGGCCCAGCCGCTGGTCGCCTCGCTGGTGATGCTGTTCCTCGCCGCGTTGAGCCCGCGCGAGGATCTGGGCACCGGTTATATCGGCCCGATCGGCGCCACCCGCCCCGTTCCCCCCTACGGCCCCAACGGTTCCGTCGACGGCGGCCTCATCCCCTACGGCACCCCGGGGCCGTACGGTCAGTCGGGGTCGATCCCGAGCCATTCCTCGTACTGATCCGCGCCGGGGCCGCCGCGCCAGGGGGGCGGCGGAAAATGCGTGGCCCGGTGGGCCGCCCGTCGTTACCGTCGGAGGAGACGGTGAGCGAGGGGAGGTGTCGGGATGACGTCCGAGTCGAAGAAGTCCGCGCGCGGTGCGGAGGCGGGGGTCGAGCGGCCGGATCTGACCGCCTGGCGGTGGCGGCAGGCGTTGCGCAGCAGTTCGGCCGCCCAGCCGGTGACCAACAAGCGGCGCTACCGGCGCGGCGTGAAACACCGCAAGCAGCACGGGGATTGAGTTCGATCAGGTCGGCGGGCGCAGGGCGGCGAATTCGTCGGTGACGCGCAGGACCGCGTCGGTGAACCGGTAGAGCGCCGCCGGGCGTCCGCCCGTGCGGCCGGGTGGCGCGGTCGCCCCGGTCGGGACGATCACCTTGCGGCGGGTCAGGACTCGTTGCAGGTTGGTGGTGTCCACGTCGTAACCCAGTGCGGCGCAATAGATCGCGCGCAGGGTCGACAGCGTGAAGTCCGCGGGGGCCAGCGCGAAGGCGATATTGGTGTAGGACAGTTTCGCGGCGAGTCGGGTGCGCGCGTGCTCGACGACCACGCTGTGGTCGAACGACATCGTGGGCAGCGCGGAGACCGGATGCCAGGCGGTGTCGGCGGGCAGTTCGGGTTCGGCGGTGAGCGGAACCAGACCCAGGTAGGCCGAGGCGATGCGGCGCGGGGCGGGCACCCGGTCGGGTGCGCTGAAGACGGCCAGTTGTTCGAGGTGGGTGAGTTCGCGGACGTCGACCTTCTCGGCGAGTTGACGGCGCGCCGAGACGTCGAGGTCCTCGTTGTCGCGCAGTCGCCCGCCGGGGAGCGACCAGGTGTCCTTCTGGGGGTCGAGCGCGCGCTCCCACAGCAACACCGCCAGTTCGGTGCGTAGGCACCCCCGATCGCCGGTGCGGAGCTTCTCCGCGAGGTCTGCGGTGCCGCTACCTGCGGATTCGCCGTCGGAGAAGCGGCGAACCTGGAACACCGCGGTGAGCGTTTCGTGGATGGTGCTACTATGGGGCATGTTTTCGATTGTAAGTCGAAAACCTGGTTGGGTGCGAATCGGCGAGTACGCCGACCGCACGAGGAAGGGAGCCATCATGGCGACGATCGGTGCGCTGATGGAACAGGTGGTCGACGGACCCCTCGGATTCGACGGTGTCGAGGCGACGCCGGACTGGGCGCGGGAAGTGCGGCGACTGGCCGAACAGCGCAACGCGACCATCCTGGCGCACAACTACCAACTGCCCGACATCCAGGACGTCGCCCACCACGTCGGCGACTCGCTGGCCCTGTCGCGGATCGCGGCCGAGGCCGCCGAGGACACCATCGTGTTCTGCGGCGTGCACTTCATGGCCGAGACGGCCAAGATCCTCAGCCCCGACAAGACGGTGCTGATCCCCGACCAGCGCGCGGGCTGCTCGCTGGCCGACTCGATCACCGCCGAGGAACTGGGCGCCTGGAAGGCCGAATTCCCGAACGCCGTGGTCGTGTCCTACGTCAACACCACCGCCGAGGTCAAAGCCCTCACCGACATCTGCTGCACCTCCTCCAACGCCGTGGACGTGGTGGCCTCGATCGACCCCGAGCGCGAAGTGCTGTTCCTGCCGGACCAGTTCCTCGGCGCGCACGTCAAGCGGGTCACCGGCCGCGCGAACATGCACATCTGGGCCGGTGAATGCCACGTGCACGCGGGCATCAACGGCGACGAACTGACCGAACAGGCGCGCAGCCACCCCGACGCCGAACTGTTCGTGCACCCCGAATGCGGGTGCGCCACCTCCGCGCTCTACCTCGCGGGCGAAGGAGCGTTCCCGGCCGACCGGGTGCACATCCTGTCCACCGGCGGCATGATCGACGCCGCCAAGGCCGCGAAATCCTCGCAGGTGCTGGTCGCCACCGAGGTCGGCATGCTGCACCAACTGCGCAAGGCCGCACCGGGAATCGACTTCCAGGCCGTCAACGACCGGGCCTCGTGCAAGTACATGAAGATGATCACCCCGGCCGCGCTGCTGCGGTGCCTGACCGACGGCGCGGACGAGGTGCACGTGGACCCGGAGACGGCCGCGCGCGGTCGCCGGTCGGTCCAGCGGATGATCGAGATCGGCAATCCCGGTGGCGGGGAGTGACCGCCGGATCGACTGGGAGGCCGCGGCCGATCTGGTCGTGATCGGCGGCGGGGTCGCCGGCCTCACCGCCGCCCGCACCGCGTCGCTGCGCGGCGCGCGGGTCCTGGTGCTGAGCAAAGGCGGCCCCACCGACACCGCCACCCAGTACGCCCAAGGCGGCATCGCCGTGGTCGCCCCGCGCGGCGATTCGGTGAATTCACACGTCGAGGACACCGTCGCCGCGGGCGCGGGCCTGTGCGAGGTCGAGGCGGTGCGGTCCGTCGTCGCGGGCGGACAGGACGCCGTGGCGGCGCTGACCGACCTCGGCGCGGTCTTCGACCTGGGCCGCGACGGCGAGATCTCGCGCACCCGCGAGGGCGGCCACAGCACCCGGCGCATCATCCACGCGGGCGGCGACGCCACCGGCGCGGAGGTGCAGCGCGCGCTCAACGCCGCGGGGCTGCCCGCGGTGTTCGGCGCGGCGGCCTGCGAGGTGGTGACCGGTCCGCGCGGCGTGCGCGGGGTTATCGCGGTGTCGGAACGGGGGTTCGGCGTCGTGCACACCCCGGCGGTGCTGTTGGCCACCGGCGGTCTCGGTCAGCTCTACGCGCTGAGCACCAACCCGCCCGGCGCGACCGCCGACGGCCTCGCCTTGGCACTGTGGGCGGGCGCGGCGGTGGCGGATCTGGAATTCGTGCAGTTCCACCCCACCGTGCTCTACACCCCGGGCGGCACCGGGCGGCGTCCGCTGATCAGCGAAGCGGTGCGCGGCGAAGGGGCCGTGCTGGTCGACGCGGCGGGCGAATCCGTGACGGCGGGTGTGCATCCGCGCGGCGACCTCGCACCGCGCGACGTGGTGTCGCGGGCCATCGCGGCCCGGATGCGCGCGCTCGGCGCCGATCACGTCTACCTGGACGCGCGCGGCATCGCCGGTTTCGCCCGGCGGTTCCCGACCATCACCGCTTCGTGCCTGGCGGCCGGACTCGATCCGGCGGTCGACCTCGTCCCGGTCGCGCCCGCCGCGCACTATCAGTGCGGCGGCGTCGTCACCGATCCGCACGGACGCACCGGAGTGCCCGGTCTGTACGCGGCGGGGGAGGTCGCGCGCACGGGCCTGCACGGCGCGAACCGGTTGGCGTCCAACAGCCTGCTCGAGGGGTTGGTGGTCGGCGAACGGGTCGGCGTCGCGGTGGCCGAGCGGCGCGAGGAGCCCGCCGAGGTCACCGAGATCCGCACCCGCACCATGCCGCGCGCGCCCCGTGCCGCGCTGCAACAGGTGATGACCGGGGCGGCGTCGGTGGTCCGCGACAGCGCCGGACTGGCCGAGGCCACCGAGCGCCTGGACCGGGCCGTGCTGCGCGGCATGTCCTCGCGGTTCACCCAGTCGGTGCGCGAACGCGGGGCGGCCGCCGTCCCCGCCGCCCCGCGGGTCCTGGCCGCCCAGCGCATCGCCGACCTCGAGGACGGCGCGCTGACCCTCACCGCGCGCGTCCTGCTGCTGGCCGCGAGCGCGCGCACCGAGAGCCGCGGCTGTCACACCCGATCCGATCATCCCGACGCCGATCCGGCCCTGCGCCACAGCATCCCGATCCGGCTCGACCACGACGGACACCCCGACGCCCGCCCGATGGCGGGCGCGCCGGAAGGGCCGCTGCTGGCCACCCGGCTCGCCGCCGACCCGGACGGTCCGGCGCTGTCGGTGGCCGTGCCGTGACCGTCGGCGAACACCAGAGGAGAACACGATGAGCACCGATCCGGCCTTGGACCCCGCCCTCGACCTCGACGAAGTGCGCGCGCTGATCCGTACCGCCCTGGACGAGGACCTGCGCTACGGCCCCGACGTCACCACCGCCGCCACCGTGCCGGCCGACGCGACCAGTAAGGCCGCCGTGGTCAGCAGGCAGGCGGGCGTGCTGGCCGGCCTCGACGTCGGCCTGCTGGTCCTGGACGAGGTGCTCGGCGCGGGCGGCTACGAGATCACCGACCGGGTTCCCGACGGGACGCGGCTCGAGCCTGGCGCGCGGGCGCTGGGCCTGATCGCGCCGACGCGCGGACTGCTGACCGCCGAGCGGACGATGCTGAACCTGGTGTGCCACCTGTCCGGCATCGCCACCGCCACCGCCGCCTGGGTGGACGCGGTCGCCGGCACCGGCTGCCGTATCCGCGACAGCCGCAAGACCCTGCCGGGCCTGCGCGCGTTGCAGAAGTACGCGGTGCGGGTCGGCGGCGGCGTCAACCATCGGATGGGTCTGGGCGACGCGGCCCTGATCAAGGACAACCACGTGGTGGCGGCCGGTTCGGTGGTCGAGGCGCTGCGCGCCGTGCGCGCGCTGGCTCCCGAACTGCCCTGCGAAGTGGAGGTCGACAGCCTCGACCAGCTCGACGCCGTCCTGGCCGAGGGCGTGCAGTTGGTGCTGCTGGACAACTTCCCGCTGTGGCAGACCCAGGCCGCCGTGCAGCGCCGCAACGCCGTCGCGCCCGACACCGAACTCGAATCCTCCGGCGGCCTGACCCTCGCCGACGCCACCGACTACGCGCGCACCGGCGTCGACTACCTCGCCGTGGGCGCGCTCACCCACTCGGTGCGCGTCCTGGACCTCGGCCTGGACATGTGAGATCGCCTAGGCGGTGAGTTCCTTCTCCAGCGGGGTGCGGAAGCGGGGGATGGCGCGGACGGGGCCGTACCAGGCGGCCATGCGATCGGCTTCGGCGGCGATGGCCGCTTCGGCCTCGGCGCCGACGTCCTCGAGCAGGCGGTGCACGACTTCGCCGTCCTTGCGCTGGGCCCAGCCGCCGACGATACGACCGTCCCACCAGACGCTCGGACCGATGTTGCCGTTGCGGTCGAACAAGGACGGGGCGTGCGGACCCAGGTACCAGTCCCGTTTCTGCCAGCCCATCGGCGTCGGGTCCAGCGCCGGGAGCAGCGCGGCCCACGGCGCGGGCGCGGGCACGGGGTCGAGATCGTCGGCGAGCAGCAGACCGGGTGTCCCGTCGAGATCGACCTCGACCACCTCGATCTCGGCCAGCGCCGCGCGCACCTGCGCCAGCGTCCACCCCGTCCACCACTTGAGGTCGGCGAGCGGGGCGGGGCCGAAACGGTGCAGCCACCGCCGGACCAGTTCGCCGCGGGCCTCGGCCACCGGCAGGGTCGCGACCCCATCGGGCAGCCACGTTTCGATCGGCGCCCAGCTGTACTGACTGCTGGTCCAGCCGCCGTTGGGCCTGCCGCGCACGATCCGCCCGGTGCAGCCGAGGGTGACCAGAACCCAGGTGGTGATGTTGGTCGGCCGCGAATAACTCTTCTCCGGCGCGGGATTGACCTGCGTGCGCAACCGCGGCACATCCTTGCTCAACTGCGCGCCGGTGGCCGCGCCACGCGCCAGCAGCGCCGCGTGGGTCTGCTCCTCGACCTCGGCGAGCCAGGGGCCGACCTCGCCGTCGATCACGCCCTCCAGTTCGAGATAGCGGCCGTAGGTGCGCCGCTGTTTGACCGCCAGGTCGTCGGCGCACGCCGCCTGCAACGCGGGCAGCAGGTCCGTCGGCGCGACGAACATGGTGCGCCGCATGGCGAGCAGGCGCAGCAGCGAACGCTGCTCGTAGAGGGCGGCTTCCACGTGCGCGGGCGTCAGCGTGCGCGACCGCGCGGCGATCGAGAGGAACACCGTCGCCGGATCGGTGGCGTGCAACACCACCAGGGAGCGCACCACCTCGGCCACGTCCTCGCCCCGCGCCTCGGCCGCCAACCGGTGTCGGAGGCCGAGCCTGGCCCGCCGTTCGGCGGCATCGATCGAACGCACGGTCGAATACTAGCGAAAGGCGCGGCTCACAGACCGAACTGGCACGGGTCCAGGCGCAGCGCCTGGCACGCCTCGCGCACCGCCGCCACCTCGGCCTGGTCGAAGTTGCCGTCGGCGTTGCCGATCAGGATGCCGATCTGCACGACCGCCTCCGCTTCGGTGGCCTTGCCGGCCACCTTCGCGATCTGCTGGAGCACGTGCGCGCGACCGAAGGCCGGGTCGGCGGTGATCCGGGCGCAGTTGTCCTCGAACAGCGCGCGCAGTTCGTCGGCGGCGAAATTGCCCAGCGCGGGTTCGGTGCCGATCAGGCCCGCGACCCGGACCCGTTCGTTCTGGTCGACGGACCCGTCGGCGGCGGCGACCAGCGCGCACATGCCCATGGCCGCGTCGCGGAACGCGCCGCCGCGCAGTTCGTTCTTCTTGCTCAGCAACTGCTTACGCCACCGCGGCGCCTTGTCCACGACATCCATCAGGCGGCCGAAGGTGTGCGCGTTGGACACCAGCTTGTTCAGGAAGGCCATTGACCCGCTCCCCGGGACGAGGGTCCGCGCCGACGGCGTTCGGAGCCCGAATCGATATGCGCGTCCGCCGGGAATCGCCGGACGCGCCTCATTATCGACCGGATCGGGCCCGGTGTTAATCCGGCGCGCGTCCGAATCGTGTCGCCACGCCGGGGAATCGCCCGGTCGGGGCTGACCTGCGCGCGGGGACCGCGCGGATACAGTCGGCCGGGTGCGTACCCAACGGAAGCTTCTCGCCCTGTTCGCCGCACCCGCGCTGCTGCTGTCCGGTTGCGGTTCCGGTCCCGACCAACCGGAGACGGTGGCGCACCGATTCATCGAGGCCCTCGATCGCGACGATCTGGCGGCCGCGGCCGAACTCACCGACGACCCCGCCGCGGCGGGCGCGGCGCTGACCAAGCTGTACGACGGGCTCGGCAAGGACGTCGACTTCGAGGTCGGCGGCGTCGACGGCGACGATTTCACCCTCGCCGCGACGTGGAAGTTCGGCGCGGGGCAGTGGACCTACACCACGAAGGGGTCCGCGATCTCCGGCGAGGACTGGAAGATCCGCTGGAATCCGAGCACGGTGGCTCCCGGCCTGGAGACCGGCCCGTTGCAGTACCTGCCGGTCGCGCCGACACCGGCGCGGGTGCTGGACGCGGCGGGCGCGGAGATCATGGGCGAACAGGTGGTCACGCTGGTGAACGTCGCCTCCGGGGCGGACCTCGCGGCGGTCGCGAACCTGGTGGCCCCGCTCGCGCCCGGGATCACCGCCGATTCGCTGCGGGCCGATCTGTCGGCCGCCGAGGGCGCGCCGGTCACCGCCATCAGTCTGCGCGCGAGCGACCTCGCGCCGATCGAACCCGCGGTGGCCGCGCTGCCCGGTGTCACCCTGAGTCCGCAGACCCGGCTGCTCAGCACCGACAAGGCGCTGGCTTCGCCGACGCTGTCCGGTCTGGCCGAGTTGTGGCAGAGCGAATCCGCCGCCGCGACGGGGTGGACCGTGCGCGCGAGCACCCCCGAGGGACCCCGCACGGTCGCCGGACAGGACGCGAAACCGACCGCCGACCTGCGCACCACCCTCGACCTCGCGCGTCAGCGCGCCGCCGAGGACGCCCTCGCCCCGATCGCGCAACCCGCCGCGATCGTCGCGCTGCGCCCGTCCACGGGCGAGGTGGTCGCGATGGCCCAGAACGCTCCCGCCGACGCGCTGGGACCGCTCGCGCTGACCGGTCTCTATCCGCCGGGCTCCACCTTCAAGACGGTGACCGCCTCGGCCGCGCTGCAAGCGGGGATCGTCACCCCCGACACCGTGCTGCCCTGCCCCGGCACCGCCGACATCGAGGGTCGCCGCATCCCCAACGACGACAACTTCGACCTCGGCCAAGTGCCGTTGCACACCGCCTTCGCCCGCTCCTGCAACACCACGATGGGCGCGCTGGCCGCGCGGTTGCCCGCCGACGCCTTGACGAAGGCCGCCGAACAACTCGGACTCGGCGTCGACTACGTCACCCCGGGGCTGACCACGGTGACGGGCGCGGTCCCGCCCGCCGAGACCCCGGCCGAACGAGTGGACGACAGCATCGGTCAGGGACGGGTGACGGCGTCCCCGTTCGGGATGGCGCTGGTGGCCTCCTCGCTCGCGCACGGTTCGGTGACCGCGCCCACGCTGGTCGCGGGCCGACCCGGCGTCGCCGACCGTGTCCCGGCCCCGCTGCCGCCCGCCGTCGACCAGCAGATCACCGGGATGATGCGCGAGACCGTCACCGGCGGCACCGCCACCCAACTCGCCGACATCCCGGGTCTGCTCGGCAAGACGGGCACCGCCGAGTACGGCGACAACACCCACGCGCACGGCTGGTTCGTCGGGATCGACGGCGACCTCGCCTTCGCCGTCCTCGTCGCCGACGCGGGCGGATCCGGGCCCGCCGTCGAGGCCGCCGGACGCATGCTGCGCGCGTCGCGCTGAGCCGCGTCGCGACCGGTCCGAGACGTCCGGATGACGATCCGATGACCTCCGGGTGGTGCGAAGACACAGCGTGGTGTCGGCGAACCGCCGTGTTCTTCGATGGCCGTCGGAAATATCTACTGGCTGACGCGTGGGACGGCCCGTGCGCCCGCTACACTCGTCGGCGGGCCGCTGTGGCGGTCAATATGCGGGATGTCACGATTTCGAGAAGGTTCGGAGTAGGCGCCATCGATACCGGTCAGTTGATCGCGGAGCATTACCGCCTGGTCGAGCGGATTGGTAGCGGCGGCACAGGCGTGGTCTGGCGTGCCGTCGACGAGCGCCTGCAACGCTCGGTGGCGGTCAAGCAGATCCACATCCAACCGAGTCTGCCCGAGCACGAACGCGACGTGGTGCGCCAGCGCGCCATCCGCGAGGCCCGCAACGCGGCGCGGTTCCAACACCCCAACGCCATCGTCGTGTTCGACATCACCGAGCACGACGGCGATCCGTGCCTGGTGATGGAGTACATGCAGTCCAAGAGCCTGGCCGCGGTCCTGTCCGCGCAGGGCACCCTGGCGCTGACGCAGGTGGCCCGGATCGGCGAACAGGTCGCCTCGGCGCTGATCGCCGCCCACCAGGCGGGCATCGTGCACCGCGACGTGAAACCGGGCAACGTCCTGCTCGACGACAACGGCAACGTCAAGATCACCGACTTCGGCATCTCCCGCGCCACCGGCGACGTGACGCTCACCGAGACCGGCCTGATCTGCGGCACCGCCGCCTACCTCGCCCCCGAGGTGGCCCGCGGCGCCGATCCGACGCCCGCCGCCGACGTGTTCGCCCTCGGCGCGACGCTGTTCCACGCCCTCGAGGGCGAGCCGCCCTACGGCGCGAGCCCCAACCCGCTCGCGGTGCTCTACGCGGCGGCCAACGGGCAGGTCAGCGAACCGCGCAACGCGGGAGCCGCCACCGATTTCCTGCTGCGACTGCTCAGCCCCGATCCCGAGGAACGCCCGACGATGCGGGCCTCGCGCGATCACCTGGCCGCCTTCGCCGATTCCGTCGCCGCGCCCGTCCCGGCGATGTTCGTCCCCGCCAGCGAGGCTTACGCGCGTCGCCAGAGCAACGGCAACGGGCACGAGGCGGCCACCCGCGCGCTGCGCACCCCGCCGCCGTCGAACCCGCGGCACACCCCCGGGCAGCACAACGGACGCCCCGCGCCGTCACCGCAGCGCAACGGCCACTACGACACTGCCGCGCATCCGAGCACCGCCGCCCATCCGCGCACCTCGGCCCAGCCGCGCCCGGACACCTCCGAGGGCTCCGGCAAGTCCGGCGGCAAGCGGGGCGCGATCCTCATCGGCGGTGTGGTCGGCGCGAGCGTCGCGGTGGTGGCGCTGCTGCTCGGCGCGCTGAACCAGTCCGATTCCGACAGCCCGAGCCCCCAGGCCGGTCCGACCACGGTCACCACCACGACCGGCGCGCCCACCACCTCGGCCACGCCCGCGCTGGGCGCGACGCCCAGCACCGGTTCGGTGGGCCTGGGCCCGGCGGGCGAACTGATCGTCGACTTCTACAGCGATCCGGCGAGTTCCTATTCGCTGCTCACCCCGGCCGCGCAGCAGGTCTACGGCGGCGAGCAGGGTTTCCGCCAGTACTGGGGTTCGCGGACCATCGACACCTTCGCCGACATCAACGGCGCGGGTCGGGGGGCTTACCCGGACGGCTCGCTGGACATGCGTTTGGCCCAGCTGACCATCGACGGGCGCACCTCCTCGCTGGTGCTGCACGTTGTCAACAGCGGCGGTCGCCTGCTGATCGACAGCGACACCCGCCCCAACTGAGCGGAGGCGGGACCGGGACGGACCGGCCCCGCGCTCACCCTGGGTCTCAGGCCATCGCGAAACGCAGCAGCGCCTGCTTGTCGCCCTGCTTGATCTTGCCCTTGCGGTTGAGGACCTCGAGCTGCCACACCGGGCCGTTGCGGAACGCGCGGGCCACCGCGTTGCCGTTCTCGTTGCCCAGCAACGAGGGCCAGATGTCGGCGACCTGCTGGGTGGTGCCCCCGCTGGCGTCGTAGACCTTGAACGAGATGTTGTTGGCCTTCTCGAAGGAACTGCCCTTCTTGAACGCGGCCGCGACGAAGATGATGGCGTCGATGCCGCCGGGCACCGCGTCGAAGGTCACCGTGACGGTCTCGTCGTCGCCGGTGGCCGCGCCGGTCTGCTCGTCACCGGAGTGCAGCACGGAGCCGTTGCCGAGCGGGTCCAGCGAATCCAGGCCGGCGAAGCGGACCGGTTCGGCGCCCTGCATGAGGATGGCGATCAGGTCGAGATCGACACCCTTCTTCCGGCGCGCCCACCCGAGCGCGCCGCCGCTGGTCCCCGCCGACGGATCCCAGCTCACCCCGACACTCAGCTTGGTGATGCCCGCGAGATCCGCGGCCCCGTCTTCTTTCTTGAGCGTGATCATGGCAACAGACTACCGGCGTGACCGAAATGTCGTGGCCGACAGTATTTTCACTGGTCAGGGCGGATTTCGGCAAAAGTTCGGACCGCGAAACCGTACTGCCCGCACAGATTTCGGGGCGGTGCGCGACCTGGAAGATCACCGCTCGCGGCCGGGCGGATCGCTGACAGCGACCGGGTAGATCACAGCCCCGGCCCGCCCGCCGTCGCGGCTCGCCCGCGGGCGATGTCGCGCGGGGTCGACCGGGGCGGAAATGCGGTGGCGCCGCCCATTAGGCTGGTAGCCGACGTGACGAAAGGACCGCACACCGCCATGACATCCCGTATCGAGCTCGCCCGCGTAGATCTGCGCGGCCGCACTCCTTCCGCCGCCGAGCTGCGCACCGCGCTGCCGCGCGGGGGAGTCGACGTGGACTCGGTACTGCATCATGTGCGTCCGGTGGTCGAGGCGGTACGCGATCGCGGTGTCGAGGCGGCCCGCGAGTTCAGCGAGAAGTTCGACGGCGTGGCCCCCGTGGCCGTGCGCGTCCCCGCCGAGGCGATGGCCCGCGCGCTGGCCGAGCTCGATCCGGCCGTGCGCGCGGCCCTCGAGGCGGCGATCGAGCGCACCAGGAAGGTGCACGCCGACCAGCGGCGCACCGACACGGTCACCGAGGTGGTGCCCGGCGGCACCGTCACCGAGCGCTGGGTGCCGGTCGAGCGGGTCGGGCTGTACGTGCCCGGCGGCAACGCCGTGTATCCCTCCAGTGTCGTGATGAACGTGGTGCCCGCCCAGGCCGCCGGGGTCGATTCCCTGGTGGTGGCCTCCCCGCCGCAGGCCCGTTTCGACGGCCTGCCGCACCCGACCATCCTCGCCGCGGCGGAACTGCTCGGCGTCGAGGAGGTGTGGGCCGTCGGCGGCGCGCAGGCCGTGGCGCTGCTGGCCTACGGCGGCCTCGACACCGACGGCGCGCCGCTGGACCCGGTCGACCTGATCACCGGCCCGGGCAACATCTACGTCACCGCCGCCAAGCGGCTGTGCCGCGGACTGGTCGGGATCGACGCGGAAGCGGGTCCCACCGAGATCGCGATCCTGGCCGACGCCACGGCCGACGCGGTGCACGTCGCCGCCGACCTGATCAGCCAGGCCGAACACGACGTCCTCGCGGCCAGTGTGCTGGTCACCGACAGCGCGGAACTCGCCGACGCGGTCGACGCCGCCCTCACCGCGCAACTGCCGGTGGTCAAGCACGCCGACCGCGTCCGCGAGGCGTTGACGGGCAGGCAGTCGGGCACGGTGCTGGTCGACGACATCGCCCAGGGCCTGCGCGTGGTCGACGCCTACGCGGCCGAACACCTGGAGATCCAGACCGCCGACGCCGCCGCGGTCGCCGCGAAGGTGCGCAGCGCGGGCGCGATCTTCGTCGGCGCGTACGCACCGGTCAGCCTGGGCGACTACTGCGCGGGCTCCAACCACGTGCTGCCCACCGCGGGCTGCGCGCGGCACTCCTCGGGGCTGAGCGTGCAGACCTTCCTGCGCGGCATCCACGTGGTCGAGTACACCGAGGCCGCGCTGAAGGACGTCGCCGGACACGTGGTGGCCCTGTCCACCGCCGAGGATCTGCCCGCCCACGGCCAGGCCGTCACGGCGCGATTCGAGGCGCTGCGGTGAGCGTCGAGGTGAGCGCGCCCGGCGCGGGGATCGGTCTGGACGATCTGCCCCTGCGCGCCAATCTGCGCGGCAAGAAGCCCTACGGCGCACCGCAGTTGACGGTGCCCGTCCAACTGAACACCAACGAGAATCCGCATCCGCCCTCCGCGGCGCTGATCGATGACGTCGCCGAATCCATCCGGGCCGCCGCCGCCGATCTGCACCGCTACCCGGATCGCGACGCGGTCGCGCTGCGCGCCGACCTGGCGGCCTACCTGCGCGCCCGCACCGGCGTCTCGGTGGACACCGCCAACGTGTGGGCGGCCAACGGCTCCAACGAGATCCTGCAACAACTGTTGCAGGCCTTCGGCGGTCCGGGCCGCAGCGCGCTGGGTTTCGTGCCGTCCTATTCGATGCACCCGATCATCTCCGAGAGCATCGACACCGCGTGGGTCGAGGCGCTGCGCACACCCGACTTCTCCCTCGACGTGGACGCCGCGCTGGCCGTCATCGCCGAGCGCGCGCCGAATGTGGTGTTCGTGACCAGCCCGAACAATCCCACCGGGCAGAGCATCGCGCACTCGGACCTGATCCGGATCCTGGAGGCCGCGCCCGGCATCGTGGTGGTGGACGAGGCGTACGGCGAGTTCTCGGCCCAGCCGAGCGCGGTGGCCCTCATCGACCGCTTCCCGGCCAAACTCGTGGTCAGCCGGACGATGAGCAAGGCGTTCGCGTTCGCGGGCGGACGACTGGGCTACTTGGTCGCCGCGCCCGCCTTCATCGACGCCCTGCTGCTGGTGCGCCTGCCCTACCACCTGTCGGTGGTCACCCAGGCCGCCGCGCGCGCCGCGCTGCGCCACGCCGAGGAGACCTTGGGCAGCGTCGCCGAACTGGCCGCCGAGCGCGACCGGGTGGTGGCCGCGCTGCGTGATCTCGGCTACGACGTGGTCCCCAGTGACGCCAATTTCGTGCTGTTCGGCCGGTTCGCCGACGCGCCGCGGGCCTGGGGGCACTACCTGGACGAGGGCGTGCTGATCCGCGATGTCGGCATCCCCGGCCGCCTGCGCGCCACCATCGGGTTGGCCGCGGAGAACGACGAGTTCCTGCGGGTCAGCGCGGGCCTGGCCGCCGCCGAACTCGCCCGATGAACGAGCCCGATCGCCGGTACGGCGGGAGCGAGGAAGCAGCATGAGCAGGACCGCGCGGGTCGAACGCGTGACCAGGGAATCCAGCATCGTCGTGGAACTCGACCTGGACGGGACGGGGCAGACCGACATCTCCACCGGCGTCCCGTTCTACGACCACATGCTCACCGCGCTCGGCGCGCACGGCAGCTTCGACCTGACGGTGCGCGCCGAGGGCGACATCGAGATCGAGGCGCACCACACCGTCGAGGACACCGCGATCGTGTTCGGTCAGGCGCTCGGTCAGGCGCTGGGCGACAAGGCGGGCATCCGCCGTTTCGGCGACGCGTTCATCCCGATGGACGAGACCCTCGCGCACGCCTCGGTCGACGTGTCGGGCAGGCCGTACTGCGTGCACACGGGTGAACCGGATCATCTGCTGCACGCGGTGATCCCGGGTTCGGGGCCGGGCGCGCCGTATTCGACGGTGCTCAACCGGCACGTGTTCGAGTCCATCGCGCTCAACGCCCGCATCGCCCTGCACGTGCGCGTGCTCTACGGCCGCGACCAGCACCACGTCACCGAGGCCGAGTTCAAGGCCGTGGCGCGCGCGCTGCGGGCCGCGGTCGAACCCGACCCGCGCGTGCGCGGCGTCCCGTCCACGAAGGGGACACTGTGAGCAACCGGACGGTCGCGCTGCTGGACTACGGCTCCGGCAACCTGCATTCGGCCGAGCGGGCGCTGGTGCGCGCCGGCGCGAAGGTCGAGGTGACCGCCGACCCGCAGATCGCCTTGGCCGCCGACGGACTGGTGGTTCCCGGCGTCGGCGCGTTCGCGGCCTGTATGGCGGGCCTGCGCGCGGTGCGCGGTGAGCGGATCATCGGCCAGCGCTTGGCGGGCGGGCGTCCGGTGCTGGGGATCTGCGTCGGCATGCAGATCCTGTTCGAGCGCGGTGTGGAGTTCGGCGTCGAGACCGACGGCTGCGCGGAATGGCCGGGCACCGTCGAACGCCTCTCGGCCCCCGTCCTGCCGCACATGGGCTGGAACACGGTCTCGGCCGCCGCCGACAGCACGCTGTTCGCCGGGATGGACCGCGACACCCGCTTCTATTTCGTGCACTCCTACGCCGCGCAGACCTGGGATCTGCCGCCCAGCGAGCATTTCGCCAACCCCCGGCTCACCTGGGCCGAACACGGCGTGCCGTTCCTGGCCGCGGTGGAGAACGGCGCGCTCTCGGCCACCCAGTTCCACCCGGAGAAATCCGGTGACGCGGGCGCGCACCTGCTGCGCAACTGGATCGATGCGCTCTGAGTCCGCAGCCCCGGCCCGGGGCTCGAATGCGGGAGGGTTGCCGCTAAGCTCGTGTGAGTGAGTCTTGTGCTGCTGCCCGCCGTCGATGTCGCCAATGGAGAGGCCGTGCGCCTCGTGCAGGGAGAGGCCGGTAGCGAAACCAGCTACGGTTCGCCCCGCGACGCGGCGCTGGCCTGGCAGGAAGCCGGCGCGGAATGGGTCCATCTGGTCGACCTGGACGCGGCCTTCGGGCGCGGCTCCAACCGGGAACTGCTCGCGCGGGTCGTCGGTGAACTCGACGTCAAGGTGGAACTGTCCGGCGGCATCCGCGACGACGAATCGTTGCGCGCCGCGCTGGCCACCGGCTGCGCCCGGGTCAACCTGGGCACCGCGGCCCTCGAGGATCCGGTGTGGTGCGCCAAGGCGCTGGCCGAACACGGCGACCGGATCGCGGTCGGCCTCGACGTGCGGATCGTGGACGGCGAGCACCGCCTGCGCGGGCGCGGCTGGGTCAGCGACGGCGGCGATCTGTGGGAGGTGCTCGAGCGGCTCGAACGTGACGGCTGCTCGCGCTACGTGGTCACCGACGTCACCAAGGACGGCACGTTGACCGGCCCGAATCTGGAACTGCTGAGCGAGGTCTGCGCGGCCACCGACGCACCGGTCATCGCCTCGGGCGGGGTGTCGACGGTGGCGGATCTGGTGGCCATCGCCGGCCTGGTCGGCGAGGGTGTCGAAGGCGCGATCGTCGGCAAGGCGCTCTACGCGGGCCGGTTCACCCTGCCCGAGGCGCTGGACGCGGTGCGCTGACACCGGATATGACCGCCGACCCGCTCGCCGACCTCCCAGCCCTGCTCGCGCTGGCGAGCGATGTCCTCGACGCCGCCGCACCGCGTTTCGTCGAAGGCATCGGCGCGCCGAGCGCGGTCAGCAAGGGGCGCAACGATTTCGCGACCGAACTCGACCTGGAGTTGGAGCGCACCATCTCGGCCACGCTGCGCGGCGAGACCGGGATCGAGGTGCACGGCGAGGAATTCGGTGGGCCGCAACTGAGTTCGGGCACCGCCTGGGTGCTCGACCCGATCGACGGCACCTTCAACTACTCCCAGGGGCATCCGCTCTCGGGCATGCTGCTCGCGCTCGTCCACGAGGGCGAACCGGTGCTCGGGCTGACCTGGCTGCCGCTGCTCGGTCAGCGCTACGCGGCCGCCGCGGGCGGTCCGGTGCTGCTGAACGGACAACCGCTGCCGCCGCTTCCCCACGCGCGGTTGGCGGAGGCGATGATCGGTTTCGGCGCGTTCAACATCGACGCCACCGGCCGCATCCCCGGCCGGTTCCGTTTCGATCTGCTCGGTCCGCTGAGCAGTCTGTCCTCGCGGGTGCGCATGCACGGGTCGACCGGGATCGACCTGGCCTACACCGCCTCGGGCATCCTGGGCGGCGCGATCGTGTTCGGCCACCACCCGTGGGACAACGCGGCGGGGGTGGCGCTGGTGCGCGCGGCGGGCGGCGTGGTGACCGACCTGGCGGGCGAGCCGTGGCACATCGGTTCCGGTTCGGTGCTCGCGGCGGCGCCGGGGGTGCACGAGGAACTGCTCGAGATGATCTGCGCGGTGCGCACGGTATGAGCCGGTGCGCGCCCGGTGACGAAGGGTGAGGCAATGACGGTGGCGGTACGCGTGATCCCGTGTCTGGACGTCGACGCGGGCCGGGTGGTCAAGGGCGTCAATTTCGAGAATCTGCGCGACGCGGGCGATCCGGTGGAACTGGCGGCGCTCTACGACGCCCAGGGCGCGGACGAGCTGACCTTCCTCGACGTCACCGCCTCGACCGGTGATCGCGGCACGATGATCGACGTGGTCACCCGGACCGCCGAGCAGATCTTCATTCCGCTGACCGTCGGCGGCGGTGTGCGCACGGTCGAGGACGTGGACCGGTTGCTGCGCGCGGGCGCGGACAAGGTGTCGGTGAACACCGCGGCCATCGCCCGCCCCGAGGTGCTGCGCGAGATGAGCGAGCGGTTCGGTTCGCAGTGCATCGTGCTGTCGGTGGACGCGCGCACGGTGCCCGACGGGCAGCCCGACACCGCTTCGGGCTGGGAGGTCACCACGCACGGCGGCAGGCGCGGCACCGGCATCGACGCCGTCGAGTGGGCGGTGCGCGGCGCGGAGTTGGGCGTCGGGGAGATCCTGTTGAACTCGATGGACGCCGACGGCACCAAGACCGGCTTCGACCTGCCGATGATCCGCGCGGTGCGCGCGGCGGTCGCGGTGCCGGTGATCGCCAGCGGCGGCGCGGGCGCGGTGGACCATTTCGCGCCCGCCGTGCACGCGGGGGCCGACGCGGTGTTGGCCGCGAGCGTGTTCCACTTCGGCGAACTGACCATCGGTGAGGTCAAGGATTCGCTGCGCGAGGAGAAGGTCGTCGTCCGATAGCGGGGGATGTGCCTGTTATAACGGTGGGATGAGTTTGGATCCCGCCGTCGCCGCCCGCCTCAAGCGCAACGAGGCGGGGCTGGTGGCCGCCGTCGCCCAGGAGCGCGCGACGGGTCAGGTGCTGATGATGGCGTGGATGGACGACGAGGCGTTGGCCCGTACGCTGGCCACCCGGCGGGCCACCTACTTCTCCCGGTCGCGGGGCGAGTACTGGGTCAAGGGCGAGACCTCGGGCCACACCCAGTTCGTGCACGAGGTGCGGTTGGACTGCGACGGTGACACGGTGCTGCTGGTGGTCGATCAGGAGGGGGCGGCCTGTCACACCGGCACGCACACCTGTTTCGACACCGACGTCCTGCTCGACGCGCCCGCCTGAGCGCGGGGCTCAGTCGTCGGTGAGGTCGGCGGAGTCGGCGTCGAGGACTTCGGCCAACCGCGCGGCCAGGGTCTCGCTCAGATCCGCCAGGCGCACGGTCGCGTCCGGGTCGAGTCCGTCGAAGACCAGCCTGCGCACGGCGGTGAGATAGCCGGGGGCGGCCTCGACGACCTTGAGGTATCCCTCGTCGGTCAGTTGGGCGTGCACGCCGCGGCGGCCCTGGGTGACGACCCGGCGGGCCAGGCCCATGCGCTCGAGTTTGGAGATCACGTGGGACAGTCGGGATAACGAAGCGTTAGCTTTGTGGGCCAGATCACTCATCTGTAATCGGTGCCCGGGTTCCTCCGACAGCAGCGTCAGCACCCAGTACTCGAAATGCGTGACACCCGATTCCCGCTGGAGTCGAGTGTCGAGCGCACTCGGCAGCCGCGTCATCAGCGCGACTATCGCGCGCCATGCCCGCTGTTCGACGGGATCCAGCCACTTCGTCACTGCGCGCCTTCTTTCGAGCCGAGTGACGTGGAGGTTCGGTCGCCGGTCCGTTGACCACGGAATCAGTGGAAGTCATATGCCCAGTCACCCGCGCCCCTGAGTTTGCCACGACTTCGCTCGACCGTCATGGAGATGCCCGAGGTCGTGAGTTCATTCACACGAAACGGACACCGCGTCCCGGCACGCGAAACGACCGGCCGCATCGAACGCGACCGGTCGTTGCTGGGCGTCGAGGGGTCAGGAGGCCGCGCGCTCGGTGAGGAAGGCCAACGCCTGATCGGCGTGCGCGTCGGCGCGCAGTTCGCTGGCGATCACCTTCAGCACCGTCTTGTCGGTGTCGATGACGAAGGTCTGGCGCTTGACCGGGGCCAGCTTGCCCAGCAGTCCGCGCTTGACGCCGAACTGCGCGGCCACCGCGCCGCCGGTGTCGGACAGCAGCGGGTAACCCAGGCCCTGCTTGGTGGCGAAGCCCGCCTGGGTGTCGACCGTGTCGGTGGAGATGCCGACGCAGGTCGCGCCCACCTTCTGGAATTCGGCCGCCAGATCGCGGAAATGGCACGCCTCGGCGGTGCAGATGGGGGTGTTGGCGCCGGGATAGAAGAACAGCACCAGGGGGCCGTCGGCCAGCAGGGCCTCGAGCGAGCGGGGTGTTCCGGACTGGTCGGGGAGCTCGAAGTTCGGGGCGAGCTGGCCTGTCTGCATACCCGGACCCTACCGGGCGCGACCGAATCACCCCAGCCCCAAGGCGATAGCCGCGCGAGCGCCCGACCGGACACGCCGACCGCGTCGACGGACACCGCCGGCGGCGGCGGGGACACCGGCTGGGATGATGGTCGGCATGTCTGGCGCGTCGACCTCCTCCACAACGACCCGCGATCAATTCCACGCACTGGCCGCGGAGCACCGGGTCGTCCCGGTCACCCGGAAAGTGCTGGCGGACTCGGAAACCCCCCTGTCGGCCTACCGCAAACTGGGCGCCGACCGGGCGGGCACCTTCCTGTTCGAGTCCGCGGAGAACGGCCGGTCCTGGTCGCGATGGTCGTTCATCGGCGTCGGCAGCCCTTCGGCGCTGACCGTGGTCGACGGCGAGGCCGCCTGGCTGGGCCACATCCCCGCCGACGCGCCCTCCGGCGGTGACCCGCTGGTGGCGCTGCGCGAGACCTTGGAACTGCTGCGCACCGAGCGCCTGCCCGGCCTGCCCCCGCTGACCGGCGGCATGGTCGGCTACCTCGGCTACGACGCGGTCCGCCGGATCGAGCGTCTGCCGGAACTGGCCGAGGACGACCTGCGCCTGCCCGAGATGGTGCTGCTGTTGGCCACCGACCTGGCCGCCTTCGACCATCACGAGGGCGCGATCACCCTCATCGCCAACGCCGTGAACTGGAACGGCACCGCCGAACGCGCCGACGAGGCCTACGACGACGCCGTGGCCCGACTGGACCGGATGACCGCGGCGCTGGCCGCCCCCGCCGTCTCGACGGTGTCGGTCTTCGACCGCCCGGAGCCCAGCTACCGGCGCAGTCGCACCTCCGAGCAGTTCGGGGCGGGCGTGCGCCGCCTGGTCGCCGAGATCGAGGCGGGCGAGGCGTTCCAGGTGGTGCTCTCCCAGCGCTTCGAGATGGACTACGACGGCGCGCCCGTGGACCTGTACCGGATGCTGCGGGCCTCCAACCCGAGCCCGTACATGTATCTGATCCACATCCCCGACGGCACGGGCGGCACCGCGTTCTCCATCGTCGGCTCGAGCCCCGAATCGCTGGTCACCGTGAAGGAGGGCGTCGCCACGACCCATCCGATCGCGGGCACCCGGTGGCGCGGGATCACCGAGGAGGACGATCTGCTGCTCGAGAAGGACCTGCTGGCCGACGAGAAGGAGAACGCCGAACATCTCATGCTCGTCGACCTGGGCCGCAACGATCTGGGCCGGGTCTGCCAGCCGGGCACGGTGCGGGTCACCGAGTACCGCCACATCGAGCGCTACAGCCACGTCATGCACCTGGTCTCCACGGTGTCGGGCAGGCTCGCCCCGGGCAAGGTCGCGCTGGACGCGGTCAACGCCTGCTTCCCGGCGGGCACGCTCTCGGGTGCGCCGAAGGTGCGCGCGATGGAGTTGATCGAGGAGTTGGAGCCCACCCGGCGCGGGGTCTACGGCGGCGTGGTCGGCTACCTGGATTTCGCGGGCGACGCCGACACCGCGATCGCCATCCGCACCGCCTTGCTCAAGGACGGTGTGGCCTACGTGCAGGCGGGCGCGGGCGTGGTCGCCGACTCCGATCCCGACTACGAGGACGTGGAGTCGCGCAACAAGGCCATGGCGGTGCTCAAGGCCGTCGCCGCCGCGCGGACGGTGCGCGCCTACGCCGACTCGGCCGCCAGCGCCGACACCGCGGCGCCCGATCCGGTCGCCTCGGCCGCGGCGGGGGTCGAGGGCGGCCCGCGATGACCGAGGCGCAGCCACGCGCGCCGCGCCGCTACCCGGTCGGCGCGATCGTCCTGCTGGCCCTCGCGGCGGCGGCCATGTGGGGCGCGTCCCGCCTGACCTGGGTCACGGTGTCCTCGAGCGACGGCCTGACCGAGCCGAGGACCGACGAACTCGTGGGCGCGACCTGGTTCGGCGCGCTCACCCCGCTGGCGCTGGTCCTGCTCGCGGCCATCGCCGCGGTGCTGGCCACCCGAGGGTGGTTGCGTCGCCTGGTCGGCATCCTGATCGGCCTGGTCGCGGCGGTCACCGCCGTGCCGCCCTTCGCCCTGCTGACGGGCTCCGGCGCGACCGAGGACCGGGCCGCGACCCTGGCCGAACTGCCCGGCCGCGCCACCGTCACCTCGGTCGAGACGGCCGCGTTCCCGGCCTGGCTGACCCTGGTCGCCGCGCTGGCGGCTTTCGTGGCGGCGGTGCTGCTGGCGAAGATGCCCGAGGACGCCGCCCGACTGTCCGGCAAATACGACAATCCGGTCGTCCGTCGGGCCGCGGCCTCCGACGAGGTCGCCAAGCGACGCGGCGAGGCGGCGGGCGAGAACGAGGACCTGAGCCAGCGTGTGCTGTGGGACGCACTCGACGCCGGCGCCGACCCGACCGAGGACACGCCCGAACCCGGCGCGGAAACCGGGGAGTCGGGATCGAAGCGGCGCGGCGGAAACGGCGCTTGACGTGAGCAGAACCAGGTTACCGGGCCTCCTCCGCGACCGAATCGGACCGACCCACCCCAACCCCGGCGCGATCGGACCCGAGCACGCCATTTATTCTTTGTCAGCATCGGTGAGACAGCGCCTGGGGGGATTCTCAGGCAGCAAGTCCGTCTCCCCAGAAAGGATTCGAGCCAGATGACGGTACTCGACTCGATTCTCGACGGGGTCCGCGCGGATGTGGCCGCTCGCGAAGCCGTCCTGGATTTCCAGGCCATCAAAGCCGCCGCGACCAAGGTTCCCGTCGCTCTCGACGCGCGCGCCGCCCTGCTCGAAGACGGCATCGGCGTCATCGCCGAGGTGAAGCGGTCCAGTCCGTCCAAGGGCGCGCTCGCCGACATCCCCGACCCCGCCAGCCTGGCCAAGGCCTACGAGGACGGCGGCGCGCGGATCATCAGCGTGCTGACCGAGGGCCGCCGCTTCGGCGGTTCGCTCGACGACCTCGACGCGGTCCGCGCCTCGGTGAGCATCCCGATCCTGCGCAAGGATTTCGTGATCGGCCCCTACCAGATCCACGAGGCGCGCGCGCACGGCGCCGACGTCATCCTGCTGATCGTGGCCGCGCTCGAACAGGACGTGCTGTCCTCGCTGATCGACCGCACCGAATCGCTGGGCATGACCGCGCTGGTCGAGGTGCACACCGAGGAGGAGGCCGACCGCGCGCTGGAAGCCGGCGCCTCGGTGATCGGCGTGAACGCCCGCAACCTCAAGACCCTCGAGGTCGACCGCGACGTGTTCGCCCGCATCGCGCCGGGCCTGCCCACCGAGGTCATCCGCATCGCCGAGTCCGGCATCCGCGGCACCGCCGACCTGCTCGCCTACGCGGGCGCGGGCGCGGACGCCGTCCTGGTCGGCGAGGGCCTGGTCACCAGCGGCGACCCGCGCGCGGCGGTGCTGCAACTGGTCACCGCGGGCACCCACCCGTCCTGCCCGAAGCCCGCCCGCCGGGGCCGGTGATGGCGCAGAACTCCCTCCCGCAGGCCAGTCGCGGCGTCCACGAACGCAGCGCGCACGAACCCGACGCGGGCGGCCACTGGGGCGTCTACGGCGGCAGGCACGTGCCCGAGGCGCTGATGGCGGTGATCGAGGAGGTCACCGCCGAATACGACAAGTGCCGCCTCGATCCGGCCTTCCTGGACGAACTGGACCGGTTGCAGCGCGACTACACCGGACGACCCTCGCCAGTGTTCGAGTGCACCCGACTGGCCGAGCACGCGGGCGGCGCGCGCATCCTGCTCAAGCGCGAGGACCTGAACCACACCGGTTCGCACAAGATCAACAACGTGCTCGGCCAGGCCCTGCTGGCCCACCGCATGGGCAAGACCAGGGTGATCGCCGAGACCGGCGCGGGTCAGCACGGCGTCGCCACGGCCACGGCCTGCGCGCTGCTCGGGCTGGAATGCGTGATCTACATGGGCGCGGTCGACACCGCGCGCCAGGCCCTCAACGTCGCCAGGATGCGGTTGCTCGGCGCCGAGGTCATCTCGGTGACCAGCGGTTCGCGGACGCTCAAGGACGCGATCAACGAGGCGCTGCGCGACTGGGTCACCAACGCCGAGAACACCTACTACTGCTTCGGCACCGCCGCGGGCCCGCACCCGTTCCCGATGATGGTCCGCGATTTCCAGCGCATCGTCGGCCTGGAGGCCCGCGCGCAGGTCAAGGCGCTGACCGGGCGGCTACCCGACGCGGTGGCGGCGTGTGTGGGCGGCGGCTCCAACGCCATCGGCATCTTCCACCCGTTCATCGACGATCCCGGCGTGCGCCTGCTCGGCTTCGAGGCCGCGGGCGACGGCGTGGCGACCGGGCGGCACGCGGCCACCTTCACCGGCGGCACCCCGGGCGCGTTCCAGGGCGCGTACTCCTACCTGTTGCAGGACGAGGACGGCCAGACCATCGAATCGCATTCGATCTCGGCCGGTCTGGACTACCCGGGCGTCGGGCCCGAACACGCCTACCTCAAGGACATCGGCCGCGCCGAATACCGCCCGGTCACCGATACCGAGGCGATGGACGCGCTGCTGCTGCTCAGTCGCACCGAGGGCATCATCCCGGCCATCGAGTCCGCGCACGCCGTGGCGGGCGCGCTGACGCTGGGCCGCGAACTCGGCCCAGGCGCGATCGTGCTGGTCAACCTGTCCGGGCGCGGGGACAAGGACATGGACACCGCCGCGCGTTGGTTCGGCCTGTTCGACGACGAGGCCCAGGAGTCCGACCGATGAGCACCCAGTCCCGCCTGGCCGCCACCTTCGCCGCCGCGCGCGCCGACGGACGCGCCGCGCTCATCGGCTACCTGCCCGCGGGCTATCCCGATCTGGCCGGGTCGATCGAGGTGTGCCGGACGATGGTCGAGGCGGGCTGCGACATCGTCGAGGTCGGCGTGGCCTACTCCGATCCGGTGATGGACGGGCCGGTCATCCAGGCCGCCGCCGAACAGGC
The DNA here is from genome assembly GCF_000308695.1 of Nocardia takedensis NBRC 100417. Lineage (GTDB taxonomy): Bacteria > Actinomycetota > Actinomycetes > Mycobacteriales > Mycobacteriaceae > Nocardia > Nocardia takedensis. Next base: position 33,174 of record NZ_BAGG01000046.1, read on the forward strand.
GTTGCGCGGCGGGGTCCGGGTCCGCGACGTCTTCTCGGTGGTCGAGGCGATCACCGGCGCGGGCGGCCAGGCCGTGGTCATGAGCTACTGGAACCCGGTGCTGCGCTACGGCATCGACCGTTTCGCGCGGGATCTGGCGGGCGCGGGCGGCGCGGGCATCATCACCCCGAACCTGATCCCCGAGGAGGCCGACGAGTGGTTCGCCGCCTCGGCCGCGCACGATCTGGACCGCATCTTCCTGGTCGCCCCGTCCTCCACCGAAGAACGCCTGGTGAAGACGCTGGAAGCCTCGCGCGGGTTCATCTACGCGGCCTCCACGATGGGCGTCACCGGCGCGCGTGAGGCGGTCTCCTCGGCCGCGCCCGCCCTGTGCGCCCGGGTACGCGCCCACTCCGACATCCCGATCGGCGTCGGACTCGGCGTGCGCTCGGGCACGCAGGCCGCCGAGATCGCCGCCTACGCCGACGGCGTCATCGTGGGTTCGGCCCTGGTGAGCGCGGCGGGCGAGGGCCTGGACGCGGTGCGCGCGTTGACCGCCGAACTCGCCGACGGAGTGCGTTCGGCCGCCGTCGCGTCCTGATCGCGGGCCGCCATCGGGTGGCCGCGACGCATGTCCTCCTCGACACTGGGCTACGGTGGCGACCGTGACCTTACGAGTCCTGGCAGACAGTGTGGTAGCCGACAGCGATGTCCTCGCCTACCTTCCCAGCCCGCCGCAGGGCGTGTGGGACCTCGGTCCGTTCCCGTTACGCGCGTACGCCCTGTGCATCATCGTGGGCATCGTCGTGGCGATCTGGTGGGGGGAGCGGCGGTGGCAGGCCCGCGGCGGCCAAGCGGGCACGGTGCTCGACGTCGCGATGTTCGCGGTCCCCTTCGGCCTGATCGGCGGTCGGCTCTACCACGTCGCCACCGACTACCAGAAGTACTTCGGCGAGGACGGGAACCCGCTCGACGCGCTGAAGATCTACCAGGGCGGCCTCGGCATCTGGGGCGCGGTGTTCCTCGGTGGCATCGGCGCGTGGATCGGTTGCCGCGTCTACAAGGTTCCGCTGCCCGCTTTGGGTGACGCCATCGCTCCGCCGATCCTGTTGGCGCAGGCCATCGGACGCGTCGGCAACTACTTCAACCAGGAACTCTACGGTCGCGAGACGGATCTGCCGTGGGGCCTGGAGATCTACCGCCGGTTCGACCCGGACGGCAAGCTGGACATGATGAACGGCGTGTCGACCGGCGTGGTCGACAAGGTCGTGCAGCCCACCTTCCTCTACGAACTGGTGTGGAACGTCCTCGTGGTGATCCTGCTGGTGCAACTGGACCGCCGGTTGCGCATCGGGCACGGTCGCCTGTTCGCGCTGTACGTGGCGCTGTACTGCGTGGGCCGCTTCGTGGTGGAACTGCTGCGCGACGACGAGGCCACCCAGATCGCGGGCATCCGGATCAATTCGTTCACCTCCGCGCTGGTCTTCCTGGCGGCCATCGCCTACGTGATCTTCGCCACCAAGGGGCGCGAGACGCCGGAGTCGTTGCAGCCCGGTGTGGCGAAACGGCCGTGGCCCTGGCAGCTCGGGCAACTGCGCGCGGTCGGCGCGGAATCCGAGGCCGCCGCGGCCGCGGGCACGAAGACCGAGGTCGCGGCCGCCGAGAAGTCCGAAGACACGGCCGGTGACGTCGAGGCCGACACGGACGCCGACGGGAAGGCCGAGTCGTCCGGGACAACGACTCCCGCGAAGTCCGACGAGCTGATCGAATCCCCCGAAGGCGCGAAGTCCGGCGGGGACGCGGAGTCCGGCGCGGGCGCGAAGGTCGACGCCGCGAAAGCCGACGCGGGTGCGAAGTCCGGTGACGCCGCGACCGCCGGCGAGTCCGGCGTGACCGCGAAGGGCGTGGCCGTCACGAAAGACGAGGGTTCGGCCATCGCGAAAGACACTGCCCCGTCGGCGAAGGCAGATCCCGACACGGCATCCGCGGCGGAGGCGACCGAGAAATCCGCTGGGACAGTCGAATCGGCGGCGTCCGTGTCGCCGACCGCCGGCGAGACCGCGGTGACCTCGGCCGACGCTGGGGGTTCCGCCGTCACCGGCAAATCCGGTGACGCGAACGAGCCCGGCGCGGAGGCGGATTCCGCCGGGGAGAGCGCCGCGGCGAGTTCCGGGCGGGGTTCGTCGAACAAGTCCTGACCTTCCAGGCAACGTTCGGTCCATTTCCCGCGATAATCACGGCGGAGCCCGGCGATTCGTCGCCGGATGCCGCCTCCGTCGGGGTGGGCGTCGCGGCTCGGGAGACAGTAGAGTCTGGCGGGTTCGCTCGCCCGAGCCGCTGACGCCCGTTCGCGCGTGTCCGGATCGACGGCGAACGATGCCATCAGGCGGGGGAGCCCGCACAAATGAGGAGGACATTTCGTGACCGACCCCTACCAGCAGAACCCCGGACCGCAGTACGGCCCGCCCGGAACCGGCCCGGATCTGAGCAAGTCCGGTGGCGCGCCGGGTCAGCCCGCCTATGGTCAGACCTCGGATCCGTACGCGCAGCAGCAGTCCTACGGTCAGACCTCGGACCCGTACGCCCAGCAGCAGCCCTACGGCCAGCAGCAGCCGGCCGGCTACTACCCGCCCGCCCAGTACGGCGGCCAGCCCGGTGGTTACAACCCGGGTGACCCGGATGCCCCCTACGGGCGCGACATGTACGGTGCGCCGCTGTCGGACAAGCAGAAGCTGACCGCGGGTCTGTTGCAGATCTTCCTCGGCGCGTTCGGCGTCGGCCGTTTCTACCTGGGCTACACCGGCCTGGGCATCGCGCAGATCGCGGTCGTCTGGCTGACCTGTGGCATCGGCGGAATCTGGCCGCTGATCGACGGCATCATGATGCTGACCGGCAAGGTGCCCGACAGCGACGGCCGTCCGCTGCGGGACTGATACCGGTTGGTACCAGAACCTTTCGGGGTTGTGCCGGGGGCGCTTCGCGAATGCGGGGCGCCCCCTCGCCGTTCACCTCCGGCGCACGGCTGTCTGCGACGGTCGGGCATTTTCTTCACCCAGGTTTCACCGAGGCCGACGGGGGTCGGGCAACCCCAACGGGATTAGGCTTCTATCCGTGATGCGACGGACGAAGATTGTGTGCACGCTCGGCCCGGCCACTGCCACCGAGGACCGTATCCGCGAACTCGTCGAGAGCGGTATGGACGTTGCCCGGCTGAACTTCAGCCACGGTGAGCACGCCGACCATGCCGAGAACTACAAGAAGGTGCGTCAGGCCAGCGACCACCTCGGCAGAGCGGTCGGGATCTTAGCCGACCTACAGGGCCCGAAGATCCGGCTCGGCCGGTTCCTCGAGGGCCGCACCGTCTGGGCGACCGGTGAGGAAGTGCGCATCACCGTCGAGGAGATCGACGGCACCCACGACCGCGTCTCCACCACCTACAAGGAACTGGCCAAGGACGCCAAGGCGGGTGACCGCCTGCTGGTCGACGACGGCAAGGTCGGGTTGACCGTCACCGGCGTCGAGGGCGACGACGTCATCTGCCGGGTCACCGAGGGCGGCCCGGTCTCCAACAACAAGGGCGTGTCGCTGCCGGGCATGAACGTCTCGGTGCCCGCGCTGTCGGAGAAAGACATCGAGGATCTCGAGTTCGCCCTGGAACTCGGCGTGGATTTCATCGCGCTGTCGTTCGTGCGCTCGCCCTCGGACGTGGAACTGGTCCACGACGTGATGGACCGCGTCGGCCGCCGGGTGCCGGTGATCGGCAAGCTGGAGAAGCCCGAGGCGATCGACAACCTGGAGGCCGTGGTCCTGGCCTTCGACGCGGTCATGGTGGCGCGCGGTGACCTCGGCGTGGAACTGCCGCTCGAGCAGGTGCCGATCGTGCAGAAGCGCGCGATCCAGATGGCCCGCGAGAACGCCAAGCCGGTCATCGTGGCCACCCAGATGCTGGAGTCGATGATCGAGAACTCCCGCCCGACCCGCGCGGAGGCTTCCGACGTGGCCAACGCCGTGCTCGACGGAGCGGACGCGGTGATGCTGTCGGGGGAGACCTCGGTCGGCGCGTACCCGATCGAGACGGTGCGCACGATGGCGCGCATCGTGCACGCGGTGGAGACCGAGTCGACCCGGGTGCCGCCGCTGACCCACGTGCCGCGCACCAAGCGCGGGGTGATCTCCTACGCCGCGCGCGACATCGGCGAGCGGCTCAACGCCAAGGCGCTGGTGGCCTTCACCCAGTCCGGCGACACGGTGCGCAGGCTGGCCCGCCTGCACACCCCGCTGCCGCTGCTGGCCTTCACCCCGCTGCCGGAGGTGCGCTCGCAATTGGCGCTCACCTGGGGCACCGAGACCTTCATCGTGCCGATGGTGGAGACCACCGACGCCATGATCCACCAGGTCGATGTAGCGCTGCTGTCGATGGGGCGATATGCCAAGGGTGATCTGGTCGTCATCGTGGCGGGCTCCCCGCCGGGTACTGTCGGGTCCACCAATCTCATCCACGTGCACCGCATCGGCGAGGAGGACCATTAAATGTCGGCTGCCCTAGGCGGCTCCGTCGATCTCGAATCGACTCCGGGGTCCGATCTGGACGTGCTTCTGGGTCTGCTCGATCTCGAGCAGACCGACGAGAACGTATTCGTCGGTCATCATCCGGAGAAGGTGTGGAGCCGGACCTTCGGCGGCCAACTCGTCGCGCAGGGGATCGTCGCGGCCGGTCGGACGGCGGGCGATCGGCCGTTGCACGTCGTCAACGCGCATTTCGTGCGCGGCGGTGACGTGAAGCAGCCGATCGAGTACCACGTCGACCGGCATCGCGACGGTCGCTCGCTGGCCAACCGGACGGTCACCGCCGTCCAGGACGGTCAGGAACTGTTCGTCATGCTCGCGGCGTTCCAGGAGTGGGGCAAGGGCCTCGAGCACGCCCACGACAAGCCCGAGGTGCCCGATCCGGAGTTGCTGCCCCGGGTGGAGGAGAGTTTCGCCGGTCTCGAGGACAAACTCGAGATGTTCGTGAAGGCGCCGCATCCGATCGATATGCGCTACACGAACGATCCGGCGTGGATTCTCAAGGGCACCGGCGAACAGTTGAATCACAATCGCGTGTGGATGAAGGCGGACGGGGAATTGCCCGACGATCCGCTGATCCACGTGGCGACGCTGGGCTATTCCTCGGACACCACGATCCTGGATTCCATCATCACCACCCACGGTCTGTCCTGGGGGCTGGATCGGATCGTCGCCGCGACGGTGAATCATTCCATCTGGTTCCACCGCCCGTTCCGTTTCGACGACTGGGCGCTGTACGCGACCGAATCCCCGGTCGCGGCGAATTCGCGCGGATTGGCCACCGGCCGTTTCTATTCGCGCAGCGGCGAATTGTTGGCGACCACGGTGCAGGAAGGCATGATCCGGCACTTCCCGTCGCGTCGCTGAGTCGCCGCGGCCCCGAACGACCCGACCCCGCGAGCCATGGGCCCGCGGGGTCGGTTCATCTCGGGTTCACCTGCGTCACAGGCTTTCCCGCTCGATCTCGAAATCGAAGCTGTCGCGTCGTTGGGTGCGGATGACGCGGGGGATGGCGGGGTCGGCGAGACCGGGCGCGGTGGCCGTCATCAGCCGCCGTTCCAGCGCGGCCAGGCCGGGGGCGGTGAGATCGCGCGGCGCGCCGACCAGACTCAGCGCGATCTCATAGGTGCGCCGGTCGAAGGGTTCCTGCTCGGGATGGTCCATCCGCCACTGGGTTTCGAGCAGCAGGTGGGTGGGGTCCTCGGCCTCGACGGGCAGCGTGAAGCGCCAGGCGAAGACATCGCGGTCCTGTAGGTGATCGTCGACAACCCCGCGCACCGTCTCCACGACGCGATCCAGGGTTTCCGGTGTCACATAAACATGGAGCGAAACATCCGAAATGCGTTTCGGCATGTCTGATTCCTGTCGTGTGTCGGACCATCAACGGCGGAAGTGTGTCCGCGGGGAGTGTAGACCGTGACCGGGCTTCCGCGACACCGTCGGGGTCGAATTGTCGCGTGAATCCCAATTCAGCGGATTCGCATCGCCGCCAGGAATGGGCGTTGCGCGGGCCGGGCGGGGCGCTGGGCGGCGAGCGGAGGGCGTCCGGTGGGTGCGGGCAGCGGCGCGGGGGCCCCGTAGCCGCCCGCGCGGACCGGCGCGGGCGTCGGCACCGGCGGCGGGGCCGGTTCGGGTCGGGCCGCCACGCGCGGGGCCAAGGCGAGCAGCAGCGGGACCAGTGCCTCGGCGATCCGATCGCCGACCTCGCAGAACGCGGCCTCCGAGAGTCCGACGGGGTCCGCGATGTTCTCCCGACCGACCAGGGACAGGTCGTCGCGGGCCCGGTGCAGGTCCGCGACCGTGCGCGCGCCGGTGACGCGGGCGATGCGGTGCGCCTCGAGCAGCGTGAAGGTGCGCGGACCGGCGCCGAAGCCCATGTCGGCGGCCTGGTCGCGTAGCTGTTCGGTCATGGTGAGGACCAAGTCGGCGCGGTCGATCATCTCCGGCTTCAATCTGCGCGCCTTGAACCCCTCGGGGTCGGCGCCGAGTCCGGCGATCGTCTTCGCGGCCAGCGGTTCCGGCGGGAACCCGACCAGGGCCCGCGTGCCCGCGCTCTCGGCGGTGAGCTCGCGCAGGTCGTGCTCGGCCGCGACGGCGCGCGTGAGTCGCTCGGCGATCACCGAGCGGCAGACATTGCCGTTGCAGACGAACAGGACGTGCATGGATATACCGTAATCCGCCCGTTATCGGTCCAGAAGATCCGAACGAGTGAATCACGCCCGCGCGAGCATCAATTCATCTGCGAGTCAGCGGCCGTACACGAAATTCCCCCGGAACTTCGCGTATCCGCACGCTGTCGGTCACGAACATCACCGGGAGTGTCGTTCCAATGCCTACCCGCCGCATCGGCGCGTCAATCGGGTGAAGACGAAAATGTGCCGCCGGTCACTCGTATTCGAGGGGCGGATGAAGAAAAACTGAACGTTCACACAAACGACACACCGGGGGTGTCGCGGCCGTCCGCCCGCGACACGCGGGAGAATCCGGCGGATCCGCCTTCGAAACGGCCGACGGTCTCGCGCCCACGTCGCCGTGGCCGCGAGACCGTCGTGCACTCGGTGCCGAGTGTGGGACTCGAACCCACACGTCCTTTCGGACAACGGTTTTTGAGACCGTCGCGTCTGCCAGTTCCGCCAACCCGGCGCACCGCTGCTGAACTATAGCCGGTCCGGGGCGTCGGAAGCCAACGGGTTCGCCCCGACCGGCCGCACGATGTCTTTACGCAGGGTATATGCATTCGTCGTGGAGCTGAAAGGTACTCTCTACATCACTCGAATGCGTTCGGGTGGGGGCGATGGCAGGCCGGTCTCGACGGGAGACCGCATGGCGGGCCATGGCTCCTTTCCGCGTTTTCGGGCCAGGCATCGGAATCAGAGGGGTCTACGTATGAGAGAGCGCAGCGAGCCGATCGTGTGCCTGCCCGCCGGGCGCGTGGCGCGGCCGAGTGTCGGCGGGGTGCGGGCATGAGTGCGACAGGGGCCGGGAAGCAGGCGGGGGCCAAGCGGGTCGTCGTCGCGGAGGACGAGGCGCTCATCCGGATGGACCTGGTGGAGATGCTGACCGAGGAGGGGTACGAGGTCGTCGGCGAAGCGGGTGACGGTCAGCAGGCGGTGGATCTGGCGGTCGAGCACCGACCGGATCTGGTCATCATGGATGTGAAGATGCCGCGCCGCGACGGCATCGACGCCGCCGCCGAGATCGCCTCCAAACGCGTTGCGCCGGTGGTGATCCTGACCGCGTTCAGTCAGCGCGACCTGGTCGAGCGGGCCCGCGACGCGGGGGCGATGGCGTATCTGGTCAAGCCGTTCACCAAGTCGGATCTGGTGCCCGCGATCGAATTGGCGGCGAGTCGCTTCCACGAGATCACCGCGCTCGAGAGCGAGGTCGCGAATCTGTCCGACCGGCTCGAGACGCGCAAGCTGGTGGAGCGTGCGAAGGGTGTGCTGATGCAGACCCAGGGGTTGTCGGAACCGCAGGCGTTCAAGTGGATCCAGCGGACCGCGATGGATCGCCGGACCACGATGAAGGCGGTTGCCGAAGTGGTGCTGGAGAATCTCACGCCGAAGTGATGTCGGGCCGTTTCGCGGGTGCGGTCGTGGAAATGTAACGCGGTCGAAACGTAATCGTGAAACGGAATTCGACACGTGGTCGTCCGCATGGTCCGAATGTGATGCGGAGCCGACGTAGCGACGCTATGTTTCTGACCGGGCTGACGTGGTCGGCCCCCTCGGTCACCCGGGGAGTACAGGACGTAGAGGTGAGACGTTGATTGGTTCGACATGGCGCAGTCGTTCGACGCGCGGCGTAGTGGTTCTCGGCGCCGCCGCGGCGCTGGTGCTGTCGGGGTGCAGTGACAAGTCGACCGACAGCGGCGGCGGTGGCGGCAGCGCCGACCTGTCCATCAAGCCGGTGGTCCAGCTCGACACCGCGGGCAACGAGGTCGCGGCGACCGATTCGGGCGCGGCGGCCGATCCGGCGGGCGACGGCAAGGCGACCTGCGCCCCGCTGACCCTCGGTATGGCGGGCCCGCTGACCGGTGGCAACGCGGCGCTCGGTATCAACGTGGTGATGGGCGTGAAACTGGCCCTGGATCAGCACAACAAGGCCAATCCGGGCTGTCAGGTCACGGTCAAGCAGTTCGACACCGAGGGCAAGGCGCAGATCGCCTCCGGCGTCATCCCGACGATCACCGGCGATCCGAGCATCGTCGCGCTGATCGGCCCCACCTTCTCGGGTGAGACCAAGGCGACCGGTCAGCAGCTCAACGACGCGGGCATGCCGTTTCTGACCGCCTCGGCCACCAACCCGACGTTGACCCAGAACGGCTGGCGGACCTTCTTCCGCGGCCTGGGCAACGACAACTCGCAGGGTCCGGCCGTCGCCAAGTACCTGACCGGCAAGCTGGGCTACAAGAAGATCTGCGTGGTCGTCGACAACACCGACTACGGCAAGGGTCTGGCCGACGCGTTCACCGCGGCCGCCGGTTCCGCGGTCGACCCGAGTTGCGGCGTCGGCGTGAAGGAAGGCGACAAGGACTTCTCCGCGGCGGTGTCCTCGCTGGCCGCGGCCAAGCCGGACGCGATCTTCTACTCCGGCTACTACGCCGAGTCCGCGCCGTTCGTGCAGCAGTTGCGCACCGGCGGGGTGACCTCGACCTTCGTCTCCGCCGACGGCTCCAACGATCCCGAATTCGTCCGCCAGGCGGGCAACTCGGCCAAGGACGCCTACCTGTCGTGCCCGTGCAGCCCGGCCCCGGCGAAGTTCACCGAGGAGTACCAGGCGTTCAACGGCCAGGCTCCCGGCGTGTACTCGGTCGAGGGCTACGACCTGACGACCATCGTGCTCAAGGCGATCGCCGCGGGTAAGGTCACCCGCGCCGACATCACCGACTACGTCCGCAACTACGACGGCGCGGGCGTGGCCCGCCAGTACAAGTGGAACGAGAACGGTGAGCTGTCGAACATCCAGATCTGGATGTACCAGGTCAAGTAGTTCACCTACGAGTGTTGACGGCGTGTGCGGGTCCTCCCGGGATCCGCACACGCCGTTTTCCCGACGCGAGAGATACGAATGACTTCAACCGCATCGGTCGGTGTGGCCCTGCTCGCCAACGGGTCGATCGACTTCAACGTCTCCGGGGTGGTGGACCAGTTCTGGCGGCTCACCGTCGACGGTCTGACCTACGGCTCGATCTACGCCCTCGTCGCGGTCGGGTACACCCTGGTCTACGGTGTGCTGCGCCTGATCAACTTCGCGCACTCGGAAATCTTCATGCTGGGCATGTTCGGCACGTACGTGGGGCTCGAGATCCTCGGGTTCGCGCCCAGCGGCGACGTCTATTCCCAGGGCGTGGTGATGACCGTGGTCTTCCTCGGTCTGGCCATGTTGTTCGGCATGTTCGTGTCGGGTGCGGCCGCGGTGGGCCTGGAGCGGGTCGCCTACCGGCCCTTGCGTAAGCGCGGCGCGAAACCGCTGGCGTTCCTGATCACCGCGATCGGCATGTCCTTCGCGATCCAGGAGTTCGTGCACTACATCCTGCCCAAACTGAAGCCGGGCCTGGGCGGCACCAACGCCCAGACCGGTATCCGGTTGGTGGAACCCAAGATCCAGTTCAGCTTCCTCGGCGCGGACGTGACCAACGTCGCGATCGTGATCGTGGTCTCGGCGGTGGTGCTCGCGCTGCTGACCGAGATCCTCATCAACCGCACCAAATTCGGCCGCGGCATCCGCGCGGTCGCCCAGGACCCCGACACCGCGACGCTGATGGGCGTCTCGCGCGAGCGGGTCATCGTGTTGACGTTCCTGATCGGCGGTGTCCTCGCGGGCGCCGCCGCGCTGCTGTACACGCTGCGGGTGCCGACCGGCATCATCTACTCCGGCGGATTCATCCTCGGCATCAAGGCGTTCAGCGCGGCGGTGCTCGGCGGTATCGGCAATCTGCGCGGCGCGCTGCTCGGCGGACTGTTGTTGGGGGTCGCCGAGCAGTACGGCCAGATCCTGTTCGGCACCGAATGGCGTGACGTGGTGGCCTTCGTCCTGCTGGTGGCGGTGCTGATGATCCGGCCGACCGGCATTCTGGGGGAGAGCCTCGGGAGGGCACGAGTATGACGACCACGACTCCCGCGCCCGAGTCCGCGCCTGCCAAGGCGGGTCTCGGCGAGCGCGTCGGCGAATGGTGGGGCGGCCTGTCGCGGCCCGGCCAGTGGGCGGTCGGGGTCCCGGTGATCCTGGTGCTGGCCCTGCTGCCGCTGTACCCGCCGCCGCTGCTGGACACCCCCGGCGTCAGTTTCGGTTTCGTGATGGCCACCGTGGCCATGTACGCGTTGATCGCGATCGGCCTGAACGTGGTGGTCGGTCAGGCGGGTCTGCTCGATCTGGGCTACGTCGGCTTCTTCGCGGTCGGCGCGTACTCCGTCGGCCTGCTGACCAGCCCGGACAGTCCGTGGAATCAGACCGACGGATGGTTGAACAGCGGATGGGCGTGGCTGGCCTGCGTCCCGATCGCGATCGTGGCCACCGCGATCTCGGGTCTGATCCTGGGCACCCCGACCCTGCGGTTGCGCGGCGACTACCTGGCGATCGTGACGTTGGGCTTCGGCGAGATCGTGCGGTTGATGTCGGACAACCTCGGCGAGGTCACCAACGGCAGCCTCGGCCTCTCGCGCATCGCCTACCCCGACGTCGGCGAGTCGACCCGCTTCCCGGACGGCGTGTTCGCCCAGGGCAACGTCGGTGACACCAGTAGTTGGAATCCGCTGGTGCGCGCCGACCACAACACCTGGTGGTACTGGCTGGGCATGGTGCTGGTGATCCTGGTGCTGCTGTTCGTGGGCAACCTCGAGCGCAGCCGGGTCGGCCGCGCCTGGGTCGCGATCCGCGAGGACGAGGACGCCGCCGAGATCATGGGCGTGCCCACCTTCAAGTTCAAGCTGTGGGCCTTCACCATCGGCGCGGCCATCGGCGGCATCTCCGGCGCGATGTTCGCGGGCCAGGTCACCTACGTCAATCCGCGGCAGTTCGACATCATCTCCTCGATGCTGTTCCTGGCCGCGGTGGTGCTGGGCGGCAAGGGCAACAAGCTCGGCGTGATCGTCGGCGCGTTCCTGGTCGCCTACCTGCCGCTGCGGTTGCAGTCCTCGCAGTTGGTCTCCGACGAGGCGACCGGCTACATCCTGCTGGTGATCGACGCGGCGGTGTTCGTGGCGCTGCTGGTCGCCTGGCGGGTCAAGGTGCAGTACCTGGGACCGTGGCCGCAGCGCGCGGTCATCGTCGGCACGGTGGTCACCGGCGTCCTCGGTCTGCTGCTGGTGGGCAGCGTCCTGCTGTTCCGTCCCGGCGGCGCGCAGTCGCTCGGTGACCTGAAGTATCTGTATTTCGGTATCGCACTGGTGGTGATGATGATTCTGCGGCCGCAGGGCCTGTTCCCGGCCCGTCAGAAACTGCTCGCCTACGGCAGGCAGGTGTACCGGGCGGTCCGCAGGCCCGTGCCCGAGCGGGTCGGAGCGGAACGATGACCGGTCCCGGCGCGGGTGACGCGCTGTTCGACAACGAGGACATGGCCGCCGGTTACGCCGATCGGGCACCGGAGCCCAGCGCGGGCATCGTGGACGTCACCGAGGTGATTCCCGCCCTCGGTGACGCCGAGACGGTGGCCGAGGTGGTCGCCACCCAGCGCGACATCCACACCGAGGTGGGCGCGCCGCTGCTGCGCACCGAGGAGCTCACCGTGCGCTTCGGCGGTCTGACCGCGCTGGACAAGGTGAGCTTCGAGATCCGCCGCGGCGAGATCCTCGGACTGATCGGCCCCAACGGCGCGGGCAAGACCACCTGCTTCAACGCGATCACCGGCGTCTACAAACCCTCGGCGGGGTCGGTGCACTTCGACGGCGCGCCGCTGACGAAATCCTCGCGCAACGAGATCACCCGACTCGGCATCGCCCGCACCTTCCAGAACATCCGGCTGTTCGGTGAGATGACGGCGCTGGAGAACGTGGTCGTCGGCACCGACGCCCGACACCGGACCTCGGTGCCGGGCGCGGTGTTCCGCACCAAGCGGCACCGCCGCGAGGAGCACGACGCGATCGAACGCGGGATGGCGTTGCTCGAGTTCGTCGGGATCGCGCCGCACGCGGTGGAGAAGGCGCGCAACCTGTCCTACGGCGATCAGCGCAGGCTCGAGATCGCCCGCGCGCTGGCCACCGAGCCGAAACTGCTGTGCCTGGACGAGCCCGCCGCGGGATTCAATCCCAGCGAGAAGGCCGCGCTGATGGAGCTGATCCGCAAGATCCGCGACGACGGCTTCACGGTGCTGCTCATCGAGCACGACATGCGCTTGGTGATGGGGGTGACCGACCGGATCGTGGTGCTCGAGTTCGGTCGCAAGATCGCCGACGGACTCCCCGCCGAGATCCGCGAGGACCCGAGTGTGATCGCGGCCTACCTCGGCGTGCCCGACGAGGACGCCGCGCGGGGGGCGGGCGGCGCGAAGACGCCGAGCGCGCCCGGGTCGCCGATGTTCGTCGCGCCCGAGCAGCCGACCGAGAAGCTCACGCTGCCCGTGCCGGGGCGGGAGCCGACCGAGGTGCGCGAACCGGCGGGCCCCGCCGAAGCCGCGCCCGCCCGCGATTTCGCGGACGCCCCGGCGTTGCTCGAAGTCGAGGACATGGTCGTCAACTACGGCAGGATCCAAGCGCTGCACGGGATCTCGCTGCGGGTGGCCGAGGGCGAGTTGGTGACGTTGCTGGGCGCCAACGGCGCGGGCAAGACCACCACGATGCGCGCGCTGTCGGGCCTGCTGCCGCTGACCAAGGGCCGCATCCTGTTCGAAGGCCGCGACATCACCAAGGCCAAGGCGCACGAACGGGTGCTCGACGGGCTGATCCAGGCTCCCGAGGGTCGAGGGGTCTTCCCCGGCATGACGGTCCAGGAGAACCTGGACATGGGCTGCTACGGCCGCACGTTCCCGCAGCGCGAGGAGTACACCAAGACGCTGGACTGGGTGTTCGACCTGTTCCCGCGGTTGGCCGAACGGCGCAAGCAGGTCGGCGGCACCCTCTCCGGCGGCGAACAGCAGATGCTGGCGATCGGCCGCGCGCTGATGGCCCGCCCGCGCCTGCTGCTGCTCGACGAACCGTCGATGGGCTTGGCGCCCATGGTGATCCAGCAGATCTTCCGGATCATCAGCGAGATCAACCAGCAGGGCACCACCGTGCTGCTGGTGGAGCAGAACGCCCAGCAGGCGCTGGCCCGCAGTGACCGGGCTTACATCCTGGAGACCGGCGAGGTCACCAAATCCGGGGCGGGCTCGGCGCTGCTGACCGACGCGTCGGTGAAATCGGCCTATCTGGGCGTGGGCTGACGCGCACCGTTCGCCGATCCCGGCGGTGAGGTTTGCCGGGATCGGTGATCGGGGGCACATCCAGTGCCTTCTTCGGTTGCGGGAAAGTATTTCCCGAGTTGCGGGGAGTCGACCGATCGGGTTCCATGTGGGTTCGTTCTGATGCTCGGTCGAGGGATGAGGCATGGACAACCCGCTGACGGTCCTTCCGGACCGGGTCCGGCGTGGGCGGATGTCCTCGATCCTGGTGTACGGGGTGGTGGCCACCGTGCTGGCCGCGGCGATCATGCTCACCGGCCGCTCCTGCGGTCGCGCCGAACAACCGCAGTCCGCGCGCACGGCCGCCGCGGTCGACGGCATACCGGGTTTCCACGGACTGCCCTCCGAGGGGGTCGATCCGGTCCGCGACGCGGCGCCGCCCGTGGCGGGCGCGCCGCTGGCGGGGGAGGTCGCCGAGGATCGCGCGGTGCACGCGCTGGCCGATCATCCGCTCTTCGCCCGCCATGTCGGCGTGCACCGGGTCGACTGCGCGCTGCCGTCCTGGCGTGACGACCAGTCCGGCGCGCGGGCCTTCTACCTCGCGGCGATCGCCTGCCTGGACGCCTCCTGGGAGCCGACGCTGCGCGGCGCGGGCCTGCCGTTCCGCTCGCCGCGACTCCAGGTGCCCGAATCGATCCCGGCGGTCCGCGGCCTGTGCGCGCCGGGGGACACCGAGATCCGGGTCGGCCACTACTGCCCGAGCACCGAGACGATCCTGCTGCCCATGGCGACCGTGCGGCCCGCCGTCGCCGATTCCCGCCGCGGCGCGCAGTTGGCGGCGCTGGCCCACGAATACGGCCACCACATCCAGTCGGTGATCGGCGTCACCCGCGCCTACCGGGACCGCCGGACCTCCGTGGGCTGGGACTCCGCGGCGGGCCTGGAGTTGAGCCGACGCCTGGAATTGCAGGCGGCCTGCTTCTCGGGCATGTTCCTGGGCACCAACGCCGGGCGCGTCGACCTCGACGAGTCGAGTTGGACCGAGGCCGCCGCGGCCAATCGCGCCGCGGGCGACCGACCGGGGGAACCGCGTGCGCGCGGCACCGACGCGACGGTGTGGGGCTGGTGGAAATGGGGTTCCGACACCGGCGACACCTGGGAGTGCAACACCTGGTACGCCGCCGCCGCGCACGTCGACTGAGCGGCCGCGCGCACCCCGCACGGGTGTCGAGGTCGTGGCCTGTCGGTGTCGGTCCCTAGACTCAGCGGCGTGAGTTCACCCACGACCGCGCAGCGCCAGGCCACCGGTTCGAGCGATCCGACCGACGCGGACCGCCCGACACTGCTCCTGCTCGACGGGCATTCGATCGCCTACCGCGCGTTCTTCGCGCTACCGGCGGAGAACTTCAAGACGGTGACGGGCCAGACCACCAACGCGGTCTACGGCTTCACCGCCATGTTGATCAACCTGCTGCGCGACGAGAAACCCACCCACGTGGCGGCCGCCTTCGACGTCTCGCGCAAGACCTTCCGCGCCGAGAAGTATCCGGAGTACAAGGCCAATCGGGCCCAGACCCCCGACGAGTTCCGCGGGCAGGTCGAACTCACCAAAGACGTGCTCGGCGCGATGGGCATCCCGGTCATGGCACTGGAGGGCTACGAGGCCGACGACATCATCGCCACCCTCACCACCCGGGCGGCCCCGCAGGGTTTCCGGGTGCTGATCGTCACCGGCGATCGCGACGCGATCCAGTTGGTCACCGACGACGTCACGGTGCTCTACCCGCGCAAGGGCGTCTCGGACCTGACCAGGTTCACCCCGGAGGAGGTGATGGCCAAATACGGTCTCACCCCGGCCCAGTACCCGGATTACGCGGCGCTGCGCGGTGATCCGAGCGACAATCTGCCCGGCATCCCCGGCGTCGGTGAGAAGACCGCGGCCAAATGGGTGCGCGAATACGGCGATCTGGCGACCTTGGTCGACCGGGTCCCCGAGGTGAAGGGCAAGGTGGGCGACGCGCTGCGCGACAATCTCCAGAACGTCATCCGCAACCGTCAACTCACCGAACTGGTCAAGGATCTCCCGCTGCCCTACACTCCGGATCAGCTGGCCAAACAGCCCTGGGATCGCAACAAGATCCACCAACTCTTCGACGACCTGGAATTCCGGGTGCTGCGCGACCGACTGTTCGAGACGTTGGCCCCGCCGGAGCCCGAGGCCGAATCCGGTTTCGAGATCAGCGGCGGCGCACTGGAAGTCGGCGCGGTCGCGGACTGGCTGGCCGAGCACGCGCCGCCCGGCGAGCGGCACGGCGTCGCGGTGGTGGGCACCGGCGCGCCCGCCAACGGTGACGTGCGCGCTTTGGCCATCGCCGCCGCCGACGGGGAAGGCGGCTACATCGACGTCACGGTGCTGACCCCGGAGGACGAGGCGGCGCTGGGGGCCTGGCTGGCCGATCCCGCGGTGCCCAAGGCGCTGCACGAGGCGAAATCGGCCATGCACGCGCTGCGCGGGCGCGGCTGGACCCTGGGCGGGCTCACCAGCGACACCGCGCTGGCCGCCTATCTGGTCCGTCCCGGGCAGCGCACCTTCAACCTGGACGACCTGTCGCTGCGGTACCTGCACCGCGAACTGCGCGCCGAGACCGAGGCCGAACCGCAGTTGTCGCTGCTGGACGACGAGGAAACGGTCGACGCCGAGCAGGCCCAGGCCGAGATGCTGCGCGCCAGGGCGGTGCTGGATCTGGCCGCCGCGCTGGACACCGAATTGGCGAACATCGAATCGGTGCCGCTGCTGGCCGAGATGGAGTTGCCGCTGCTGGGCGTGCTGGCGGATCTGGAGAATTCGGGCATCGCGGTCGACATCGCGCAGTTGGAGGCGTTGCAGCGTCGCTTCGCCGATATGGTCGCCGCCGCCGCCGACGCGGCGTACGGGGTGATCGGCAAGCAGATCAACCTGGGTTCGCCCAAGCAGTTGCAGGTCGTGCTGTTCGACGAACTGGACATGCCGAAGACCAAGCGCACCAAGACCGGCTACACCACCGACGCCGACGCCCTGGAATCGCTGTTCGAGAAGACAGAACATCCGTTCCTGCGTCATCTGCTCGAACACCGCGACGCCACCCGGTTGAAAGTCACCGTGGACGGATTGCTGAAATCGGTGGCCGAGGACGGGCGCATCCACACCACGTTCAATCAGACCATCGCCGCGACCGGCAGGTTGTCCTCCACCGAACCGAACCTCCAGAACATCCCGATCCGCACCGACACCGGGCGCGAGATCCGCGACACCTTCGTGGTGGGTCCGGGTTACGCCGAACTGATGACCGCCGACTACAGCCAGATCGAGATGCGCATCATGGCGCACCTGTCCGGCGACGAGAACCTGATCGAGGCGTTCAACTCCGGCGAGGATCTGCACAGTTTCGTGGCCTCCAAGGCGTTCGACATCCCGATCTCGGAGGTCACCCCGGAGGTGCGCAGGCGGATCAAGGCGATGTCCTACGGTCTGGCCTACGGGTTGAGTTCTTTCGGCTTGGCCGCGCAGTTGCGGATCAGCACCACCGAGGCCAAGGAGCAGATGGACGTCTACTTCGCCCGGTTCGGTCGCATCCGCGACTACCTGTACGAGGTGGTCGAACAGGCCCGCAAGGTCGGCTACACCGAGACGTTGTTCGGCCGCCGCCGCTACCTGCCGGACCTGGATTCCGGCAACCGCCAGCGCCGCGAGGCCGCCGAGCGCATGGCGTTGAACGCGCCCATCCAGGGCACCGCGGCCGACATCATCAAGGTCGCGATGATCGGGGTGAACACGGCGATCGACCAGGCGGGTCTGTCCTCGCGGATGCTGTTGCAGATCCACGACGAACTCGTCTTCGAGGTCGCCGAAGGCGAGCGGGAGCGGTTGGAGACCTTGGCCAGGGAGCGGATGTCCGCGGCGATCTCGTTGTCGGTGCCGTTGGACGTGTCGGTCGGCACCGGCCGCAGTTGGGATTCCGCCGCGCATTAGCAGGACACCGGAATCAAGCCGGAATGGGCGGCCGAGGCGTTCAGCGATCTGGAAGCCGATGTGCGCCAGTCGATCGCGCGGATCAAGGACAGCGCCTTCATCCCGCACAAGGACAATATCCGCGGTTTCGTCTTCGATGTGGCCACCGGTGCGCTGAACGAGGTATCCGCTCAATCCGACTCCGCGCGCGGGCGCAGGCCGAGCATGACGTGATCGATGGTGTCGTCGAGCCAGGCGTCCGCGTCGCCGGGGGCGACGAGTCCCGAGCCGAGGAAGGTGGCCAGCCCTTGCAGGGCCGCCACCCAGGCCAGCGCGATCCGTCGGGGATCGCCGGGGATGACTTCGCCGAGATCCTGGGCGCGGGCGATGAGCGCGACGGGGGTGGCGAAGGCGCGATCGACGGCACGGGCCATCTCGTCGCCCGCGACGGGGCTGTGCCGTCGGGCGAACATCAGCGCGAGCAGCGCGGAGTTCTCGGTGGCGAAGCGCAGGTAGGCGCTCGCCATCGCGCGCATGGGTTCGTCCAGGCGGGCGTGGGTATCCAGGTCTCCGAAGGAGGCCGCGAGACGGTCGAAGCCCGCGACGGCGAGCGCGTCCATCAGGGCTTGTCGGTCCTTGAAGTGCCGGGTGGGGGCGGCGTGGCTGACGCCGATGTCGCGGGCCAACCGGCGCAGCGACAGACCGTCCACCCCGGACTCCCGCAAGGTGGCCTCGGCGCGCTGGAGGATCTCGGCGCGCAGGTCGCCGTGGTGGTAGGCGCGGGTGCGGGTGAAGGACATGGTGGGAGCAGGATAACAAAATGTAGGCATTGACTACTTTGTTGGCACTGCCTACATTTTGCTCCATGACGGTTCGGACCTTCACCGCCCCGATCGCGCTGCTGTCGCTGTTCGCCGCGCTCATGGCCACCATGTACCTCGGCTATGCCGCCAACACCGAGAAGAACCTGCACGACTTCCCGATCGCCCTGGTGAATCAGGATGTGGGGGAGACCGTCGACGGCGCGCCCGCCAACTTCGGCGCGCAGATCACCGACGCGCTGCGCGAGGGCATCCCCGCCGACAAGGTCGACCTGCGCGTCCTCGGGATCGCCGAGGCCCGAGCGCAATTGAAATCCGGGCAGGTCTACGGCGCGATCGTCATCCCCTCCGATTTCACCAAGCGACTGGTGCTGCTGGGCACGGGCGCGGTGGTTCCCGGCGACATCGAACCGCCGGCGATCACGGTGTACACCAACCCGCGGGTCGGGCCGTACACGACCGGGATCACCCAGCGCATCACCGATCAGGCGCTGACCCGGGTCTCGGAGACGGTGGGGCGCAACCTCACCGAGCGCGTGCACGCGGCGCTGGCGGCGGGCGCGCCCGATCCGGCCAAGGCGGGGGACCAGATCAGCGCGGCCGCGCGCCTGGTGCTGGCCGATCCCGTCCACGTCGTGGAGGCGCCCTACCGCCCGATGCCCGACGGTGCCGGTCAGGGCCTCGTGGCGTTCTTCTACACGCTGATCCTCCTGCTGGCCGGTTTCACCGGCGCGATGATCGTCAACACGCTGCTGGACTCGGCGCTGGGCTTCACGCCCACCGAATACGGGCCGTGGTTCGTGCACCCGCCCGCCTCCGGGCTCAGCAGGTTCCGCACGCTGCTGGTGAAGTGGGCGGTGATCGGCGCGGCGGCCCCGATCCTGTCGGCGGTGTTCCTCGGCGTCGCGCGCCTGCTGGGCGTCCCGTTGCCCGGCGCGCTGCTGCTGTGGCTGTACGGGACGCTGGCGATTCTCGCGGTCGGCATCACCGCGCTGTCGGTGCTTGCCACCTTCGGCACCGCGGGACTGATGGTGAACCTGGTGCTGTTCGTGGTGCTGGGCCTGCCGTCCTCGGCGGCCACCGTCCCGCTCGAGGCCGTGCCCGGCTACATCGCGGTGCTGGCCCGGTTCGAGCCGATGCACCAGATCTACCTGGCGGTGCGGGCGATCATGTTCTTCGACGGTGACGCCGGATCCGGTCTGGGGCACGGACTCTGGATGACGGCGGCCGGACTCGCGGTGGGTCTGCTCCTGGGAACCGCGGCCACCGTCGGCTACGACCGGGTGGGCCTCGCGCGCACCCCGGCCGCGGAATCCGAAGCGGCGCGGCGCGATCCGGAGCCGGTCAGCGCGCGGGCGTGACCGGCGCGCCGGCTGTCTCCGCGCGGCGCACCCAACCCGCGCCCCCGGCGAGATCGATGTCGTCGCGGGGCGGCGCGCCGACTGTGAGCAACGGTACTCCCGACCGCGCGGTCCGAACGATACCGCCGAGTAGCCTCGACGGGTGGTCTGAGCTGCGACGATGAATTTCGCGATTGGCGGAAAACGGGCATCGAATGAGGTTGCCTTCGGCCTCGGATGTGCCTATTCTCGATCGCGTGCCGAATCCCGCCCCGAGCCACAGTGCCGCGCTGACTGTCGCAGACCGCGACAGCGTGGTGCTACTCCCGCTTACCGCGATGGTGGCGCAGGCGCGACTTCTCGTAGTAACCCGCCGTAGCGGGGTCTGATTCGGACCGGCCCCCTCGCTGCGGGCTGTTGATTGTTGATGCTGGTCCCCCTCCACCGACATTCTTCGGGAAGACCTCTACTGCAATGACGATCCTGACAAGTGACACCATGACCTTCTTCGATGCCGCCCCCAAGAGCCTGCGCGCCGAGACAGCCGGGCTGACCCCGGCGGAGTTCTACGACCGGTACTGCGCGCAGACCGGTCCCGTCCGGCTCAGCGAATGGGCAGGCGGACAGGATTCGGCCAGCACCGTGACGCTGGCCTTCGCCGATCGGTTCCGCTCGGTCCACACCACCGGAAGTCCCGTCGCCGCGCTGACCTCGGCGCTCTACGACGAGGGCTTCCCGGTCGAGATCCTGCAATTCCACCAGCGCCGCACCGAGGACGGCACCGCCACGTTCGTGCGGTGCGAGTTCGAGGGCAAGCGCGGGTGGGGTGCGGCCCTGGCCGCCGACGGCACGGAATCGACTGTCCGCGCGATGATTTCGAGTATCAACGGACTGGGTTCCTGAACCCCGCCCGTCGCTGAGTCCGACACGCGGCACAGGACCGGGCCCGCGCACCGAATTCGGTGCGCGGGCCCGGTCAACTGCGTGGTGGGACGCGGGACGCCGTCGCTTATTCGGACGCGGCCTGCTGCTCGGCGAGCTGCTTGCGGACCTCGTCCATGTCCAGGGCCTTGACCTGGGTGACCAGATCCTCGAGCGCGGCGGCGGGCAGCGCGCCGGGCTGGGCGAAGACGAGCACGCCCTCGCGGAAGGCCATGATGGTCGGGATCGAGCGGATGTTCGCCGCGGCCGCGAGACCCTGTTCGGCCTCGGTGTCGACCTTGCCGTGCACGACGTCGGGATGCTGGTCCGAGGAAGCCTCGAACGTCGGGGCGAAGCTGCGGCACGGTCCGCACCAGGAAGCCCAGAAATCCACCAGCACCACGTCGTTGCCGGTGACTATGTCGTCGAAATTCTTCTCCGTCAGCGTCTGGGTGGCCATGAGGTCCTCTCGTCTCGTGTCTCGCAGGCTGTAACGCCGTACGTCCCGCTTATCTTCCCCGTCGCCGCGTGCGTCGGGTCGCCCGCGCCCGATGACAGCGGTGATTCGGCCCGTCGTGGGGCGTTCCCGCCCGGGTACCCGCTCGCGGCGCGCCGGAACCGTCGGATCGGCGTGTCCGCGGGGACGGTGCCGGTCGGTCCGGTGCGCGCGGGCGAGGATGACCGGGTGGATGTCGTAAACAGAACGGTGCGGTTGGGCCTGATCGAGGGCGACGGGATCGGTCCGGAGGTGGTGGCCTCGACGCGCGCGGTGGTGGACGAGGCGATGGCCGCGGTGGGCGCGGCGCCGGTCGACTGGGTGCCCGCGCTGATCGGGCACCGCGCGATCGAGGAGTTCGGCCATCCGGTGCCGGAGGCGACGCTGCGGACGCTGGAGGAATTGGACGCCTGGATTCTCGGCCCGCACGACAACGCCTCCTACCCGCCCGAGTTCCGGCGCACCGTGGCTCCCGGCGGCGCGATCCGCAAGCATTTCGGCCTGTTCGCCAATATCCGGCCCGCGCGGGCCTTCGCCGGCGTGCGCGCGGCGGCCCCGGACATCGACCTGGTGATCGTGCGGGAGAACAGCGAGGGCTTCTACGCCGACCGCAACATGGTGGCGGGGTCGGGGGAGTTCCGGCCGACCGCCGAGGTCGCGTTGGCGGTGGGCGTGGTCACCCGGCGCGCCACCGAGTCGATCGCCCACGAGGCGTTCCGGCTGGCCGCGACGCGGCGCAAACGCGTCACGATCGTGCACAAGGCCAATGTGCTGCCGATGACGATGGGGTTGTTCCGCGACGTGTGCCGCGAGGTCGGTCACGCCTACCCGGGCGTGGAGGTGCTCGACGAGCACGTGGACGCGGCCGCCGCGCACCTGGTGCGCGCCCCCGCGGATTTCGACGTCGTCGTCACCGAGAACATGTTCGGCGACATCCTGTCGGATCTGGCGGGCGAACTGGCGGGGTCGCTGGGGACCGCGCCGTCGCTGAACTGCTCGGCGACGCGCGCGATGGCCCAGGCCGTGCACGGCGCGGCCCCGACGCTGGCGGGCCACAACCGGGCCAACCCGGTCGCCTCGCACCTGTCGGCGGCGATGCTGCTGCACTGGCTGAGCGCCCGCGACGGCGACCCGGCGCTCGGCCGGGCCGCTACCCGCATCGAGAACGCCGTGGCGGCGGTCTTCGCGGCCGGGATCGCGACCGCCGACCTGGGCGGTCAGGCGTCCACGAGCGAGTTCACCGAGCAGGTCCGCGCGCGGGTGCACAAGCGCTGAGCCCCGTGGGCGTCCTCGGAGGTGGCCCACGTCACGGTGTTTCCGGGCGCCGTCGGTGCGCGTTTGAACAGGGAGACGCGGGTTATGCCGTCCTTCGACAACCCGATACTCCGAACACGGGAGGCAGCAGTGGCCGAGCACGGAAGTGGACCCAAGGAAGCCGTGGAAGGCGTCGTCGAGGACATCAAGGGACGGGCCAAGGAAGCCGCGGGCGCGGTGACCGGTAACGAGAACCTCCGCGAGGAGGGTCGCGCCCAGCAGGACAAGGCCGAATCGCAGCGTGAGGCCGCGCGCAAGGAGGCCGAGGCGGAGGCCGCACGGTCCGCGGCCGACGTCAACGAAGCCCGTCAGGCCGCCAAGCAGCACAGCGACTGACGCGTCCGCGACGGCCCGGTTCGATCCCGGTGGCCCGTCGAAGCGTTTCGCCTCGACCCACGCCGCCGGCTCGAACCGGGCCGTCGCGCGTCAGCGGCGAGTTCCCGTGGTCAACTGGTACGACGACGTTCCGCCCGCCGACGCTATCGTGAGTGCGTGGGTGGTTCAGGGCACGGTGGTTCAGGGCACGACGCGCAGTCGGAACAGATCCTCGCTGTGGTGCTCGAACTACTCGAGGACGACGGCTACGACGCGGTGCAACTGCGCGAGGTCGCGCGGCGCGCGCGGGTGTCGCTGGCGACCGTCTACAAGTGGTTTCCCACCCGCAACGAGATGATCGTGGCCGCTGTCGAACGCTGGATGGCCGAGCACAGCTACTCCACCGTGACCGCGCCCGAGCCGGGGGAGAGTCTGCGCGCGGGCCTGATGCGCCTGCTGCGCTGTGTCTTCGAGCCGTGGGAGCGCGATCCGCGCATGTTGGAGGCCTACTATCGGGCCCGCTCGGGCGTCGGCGGGCACCGCTTGGACGCCCAGGGCGTCGAGGCGATCCTGCCGGTGGCCGCGCCGCTGGTCGAGGGGGCCGACCCGCGCTATGTCGCCGACGTCGGCATGGTGCTGTCGAATCTGACCTTCGCGCTGATCGGCCGGTTCGTGGACAAGACCATGGACATCACCGAGATCCTGCCGACCCTGGACCGCGCGATCCACCGTCTCACCGCCGACAACGCCGCCGAGGCGTCCGCCGCGCGCGGGGGCGGACGCGCTCAGGTGAATCTGCACCGCTCGCTCGCCGCACCGTTCGATCGCCGCTGATCCGCGCCCGCAGGCCCAACGCCGACCGGCGCGATCCGCCGACAAGCATCCCGCAAGCCGATCCCGCCGGGCAGGCCGCCTGTGCTCGGCCGACGCTCAGGCCGTCGCCGCCGATTCGGTGACCGGGTCCGGCAGCGCGGCTCCGGGGACCGGTCGCGCGCCGCGGGTGGGCGGATGCAGTGCGCGGCGGGTCTCCAGCCATTCGTCGGCGGTGTCGCGCAGTTCGCGCACGATATCGCGCACCACCGCGCCCGGCGCGGCCTTGGAGCGCCACAGCGCCAGCGTCGAGAGCGACACCGATTCCCAGGGAGTGAACAGCGCGCCGGGATTGCGTGTCCTGGAGAAGATCTCGATGACCGCGGCGGCCAGCACCGGATCGGTGACCGCGCGGTGGTACATCTCGATCTCCCACGGCCGCATGGCTTCTCCGCGCGCGAGCCGGTTGGTCCACTGGTAGACCTCGAGGCATTCGCGCAGGCGCAGTTCCTCCCAGCCGCGCGTCACCGCGTCCAGGGCGACCGGGTTGTCCAGCACCGGCGCGACCCGCTTGCCCAGGACCCGGCCGTAGTACATCGCGTCGCGGATGCCCTGCGCGGTGACCGGGTCCTTGAAGTGGCCCGCGTCGCCGGCCAGCGCCCAGCCTGGGCCGCTGGAGTGGCGGAAATAGGAGCGGATGCCGGTGGCCGAGCGGACCCCGCCGACCCGCGCGCAGCCGTCGAGGCGTTCGACCAGTTCGGGCAGACGGGCGATGGCGTCGTGGTAGCGCCGGTCGGCGTCGCCGGGGCGCAGCGGGCCGGCGACGGCGGGCGGCTGGACCAGGCTCAGCACCAGACCGTCGTCGCAGGGGAACGCGGTGCCCAGGTCAGCGCCCTCGCGCCATTGCACCGCGATGTGGCGGCGGTCGGGGTCGACGTCGCGCCAGTAGGCGAAATAGCAGTCGCGGCCGCTGGGCTGTTCCAGGTACGGCTCCTGTGCGCCGACCAGGCGCGCGACGGTGCTGCGGCGGCCGTCGGCCCCGATCACCAGTGACGCGCGGATCTCGCGCACGGCGCCGTCGGTATCGCGGTAGCGCACCCCGCGACAGCGGCCGCCTTCCTGCACCAACTCCAGGACCCGGCACTTCTGCCGGACCCGCACCCCGGCGGCCACCGCGGCGTCGACCAGCGCGGCGTCGAGGTGCACACGCCGCACGCACAGTCCGTAGTCGATCCCGTGCAGGGGCGTGAACGGCGCGGACAGGGTGTGGCCGGCACCGACGGCCATGGCGGTGGTCAGGCGCGGCGCGCCGGTGGCCTCGACGCGGTCCAGGACGCCGAGTTCGCGCAACTCGAAGACGCCCGCGGGCCAGAGCAGGTGCGTGGAGAGGGTGTCGGAGGGGAAGCTCGCGCTGTCCAGGGCGATGACCGAGCGGCCCGCCGCGGCCAGGGTGAGCGCGGTCGCCGATCCGGCGCATCGCGCGCCGACGACGACCACCTCGGTTTCCTCGATACGGGGGGCGGAGGGCTCGTTCATGGCGCCCGCCAAGTTCTCCGCCTCGACCTTCCTGGCCGACATCCGCGAATACGGCGCCACCTACATGAACTACGTCGGCAAACCGCTGGCCTACATCCTGGCGACCGAGGAGCGCGCCGACGACGCCGACAACCCGCTGCGGGTGGCCTTCGGCAACGAGGCCACCGACCGCGACATCGAGGAATTCGGCAGGCGTTTCGGCTGTACGGTGTGGGACGGCTTCGGCTCGACCGAACTGGCGATCATCATCACCCGCGAACCCGGCACCCCGCCCGGTTCCATCGGCAAGGGCTATCCCGGTGTGGCCGTGTACGATTCGGCCACCGTCACCGAATGCCCGGTCGCGGTCTTCGACGACACGGGCGCGCTGGCCAATCCGGACCAGGCCATCGGCGAACTGGTCAACGCCCAGGGCACCGGCCTGTTCATGGGCTACTACGGCGACGAGACCGCCACCGCCGAACGCACCCGCGGCGGCATCTACTGGTCGGGGGATCTGGCCTACCGCGACGCCGACGGCTGGATCTACCTGGCGGGCCGCACCGCCGACTGGATGCGGGTGGACGGGGAGAATCTCGCGGCGGGCCCGATCGAGCGCATCCTGCAACGGCTGCCCGCGGTGAGTCGCGTCGCTGTCTACGCCGTCCCGGACGAGCAGGTGGGCGACGCGGTGATGGCCGCGATCGTGTTGCGCGACAACGAAACCCTCGACCCGGCCGGGTTGTCGGCATTCCTCGCCGCCCAGCCCGACCTCTCGCCCAAGGCGTGGCCGCGTTTCGTGCGCCTGGCCCCCGACCTGCCGACCACCGCGACCAACAAGATCCTCAAGCGCGAACTGGTCCAGCAGGGCGCGAGCGCCGGCGACGGGACACTGTGGGTCCGCGCGCCGCGCGCCACCGTCTACGAGCCCGCCGCGTCCCCGGTCGGGAGCGCCGGTGTCGCAGGGTGATCCGGGCGCGGACGCCCGACAGCTGACCGAACTCGGCTACTACGCCCTGTCCCGACACCCCGTCACGCCCGCGGAACTCGCCGCCGAGGCCGGGGTGGCCGACCGGCTCGGCTTCGGGGCGGCGTTCGTCTCCGAGCGGTTCAACATCAAGGACGCCGCCGTGCTGGCGGGTGCGCTGGCCGCGTCCTCCACCCGGCTCGGCGTGGCGACCGCCGCCACCAACCACCACACGCGCCACCCCATCGTCACCGCGACGATGGGCGCGACCGTCGCCGAACTCAGCGGCGGCCGTTTCGCGCTCGGCCTCGGTCGCGGCATCGACCCGCAGTGGCAGATCCTCGGCCTGCCCACGGTGACCGCGGCGCAGCTGACCGAGATCGCCGAGATCCTGCGGCGGCTGTGGCGCGGGGAGACGGTGCTCGGGCACGACGGCGCGATCGGGTCCTACCCGGTGCTGCACCTGGGCGTCACCCTCGATCCGCCGCCGCCGATCCTGCTGGTCACCATGAGTCCGCGGACGCTGCGTCTGGCGGGGCACATCGCCGACGCCGTCGTCCTGCACACCTTCCTGAGCGACGAGGCGACCGCGCGGGCGGTCGCGACGGTGCGCGAGGCGGCGACCGCGGCGGGCCGCGATCCGGACTCGGTGCGGATCTGGTCGGTGCTGGCCACCGTCGGCGACGAGTTGGCCGAGACCGACCGGCTGCGTCGCCTCTACGGCCGGCTGGCCACCTACCTCCAGGGCTATCCCGACGTGCTGATGCGCGCGAACAGTTGGCACGCCGCCGATCTGGACCGCGTCCGGGCCGCCACGGCCTTCACCGCCGCGCGCGGCGCGATCGACGCCACCGCGACACCGGCGGAATTGGCCGAGCTGGCCGAGATCGTGCCCGCGGCGTGGGTGCGCGACAGCGCGACCGGGTCGCCCCGCGCCCGCGCGGAGGCCGTCGACCGGCAGTTCGGGCTGGGCGTGGATTCGGTGATCCTGCACGGCGTCACCCCCACCGAGGCGGCCCCCGTGCTGGCCGCCTACCGCACCCTCGCGCCGCCCGAGCGCGCCCGCCCCGCCAATCCGGGGCGCAACGACCGGTCAGGAGTCCGTCCGTGAGTATCGAATCGCCCCTGCCGCAAGACCTCTCGGCACCGACCGAGATCGGCGGACTCACCCCGGACTGGCTGACCGCCGCGCTGCGCGCGCACGGCCGCGACGTCGTGGTCGACACCGTCACCGCGACACCGGTGGGCTCGGGACAGATGGCGGGCTCCTACCGCCTGTCGCTGACCACCAGCGCGGGCGACCTGCCCGCCACGCTCATCGCCAAACTCGCCGAAGGTCCCGAGGAGCACCGCAGTTTCGGGTCCGGCGCGTTCCGCAACGAGGTCCGCTTCTACCGCGACCTGGCCCCGACCGTGCGGGTGCCGGTGCCGGGCTGTCACGCGGCGGTCGCCTCGGAATCCGGCAGCGAATTCGTCCTGCTGCTCGACGATCTCGCGCCCGCCCGCCAAGGCGACCAGATCGCGGGGTGCACGGTCGCGCAGGCGCGGGCGGTGGCCCTGGCGGCCGCCGGCCTGCACGCGCCGCGCTGGAACGACCCGACGCTGCTCGAGACGCCGGGGCTGAGTCTGCCGACCGAGGACGACCGCGAGCTGATGGAATCGGTGCTCGCGCCGATGGCCGAGGTGTTCCTGGGGCGCTTCGCCGATCGGCTCACCGACGCCGAACGCGCGACGGTGGACTGGTTGGTGGCCGCCGCCGGACCTTGGCTGGTCGCGCCCACCTCGAATTTCGCGCTGCTGCACGGCGATCTGCGGGTCGACAACGTGATGTTCGCGCCCGACGGCACGGTCACCGTGCTGGACTGGCAGACGATCACGCCGGGACAACCGTTGCGCGACATCGCCTTCCTGCTCGCGACCAGCCTTACCGTCGCCGACCGTCGCGCGCACGAGGACGCGATCGTGGCCGACTACCACCGCGCGCTGCTCGACCTCGGGGTCACCGACTACACCGCCGAGCAGTGCCGCCGCGACTACGTCGACTCGCTGATCCAGGCTCCGCTGATCATCGTGTTCGGCTGCGGCGCGGCCGCGCCGACGCCGCGCGGGGACCGCATGTTCCACACCATGCTCGAGCGCGCCGCCGCCGCCGTGGGCGATCTGGTCCCGGGGGCGCTGCGCTGAGTCGACCCGGGCGCGGGAAAGCGGGCCGTCGCGCGACGGCCCGCCCGTCCGGTCAGGAGTTCTCGGCGGCCTCGGCCATCGCGGAGATCCGTTTCAGCACATCGGGATAGCGGCGCAGGTGCGCGCCGCCGTTGAGGTCGACGGCGCTGCCGGTCATCCAGCGGGCGCGGTCGGAGGCCAGGAAGGCCACCATGTCGGCGATCTCCTCGGGCTGTCCGCTGCGCCCGAGCGGGGTGTTGTCGAGGTATTCCTCGGTCAGGCCCGGCACCAGCGAGATCCCGGCCACCAGCGGCGTGTCGACCAGACCGGGGGAGATGGCGTTGACCCGCACGCCGCGTTCGGCGAGTTCGAGCGCGGCCACCTCGACCAGCATCAGCACACCGGCCTTGGCCGCGCAGTAGGAGGCCATTCCGGCGCCCGGTTGACGGCCGTTGAGCGAGGCGATGCAGATGATGCTGCCCCCGTCGACGATGTGCCGTCCGGCGTGCTTGAGGATCAGGAAGGTCCCGGTCAGGCAGACGTCGATGGTCGACTGCCAGTGCGCGAGTTCGAGTTCGGTGATCGGGCCGGGCACCGACAGGCCCGCGCTGCTGACCACCGTGTGCACGCCGCGCAGCCTCTGCAACCCTTCGCTCACGGCGGTCTCGTCGGAGACGTCCATCTCGATCGCCGACACCTGCGGGCCGATCTCGGCGGCGGCGGCCGCGGCCTTGTCCTCGTCGATGTCGGCAATGGTCACCCGGAAGCCGTCGGCGACCAGCGCCCGGACACTGGCCAATCCGATGCCGGACGCCCCGCCGACCACGAGTGCGCTGCGTTGCTCGCTCATACCGTTTCCCTCGATCCCGTGACGGTGTCCCACGGCGCGGACCCGTCGCGGAGCAGATGCCGCCGCAGGAAGTGCACCTGGTGCTCGACGGCGGATTCGAACCACGGGTTGCCGGGGAACAGGTCGAAATGGTCGCACGGGTAGTGTCGCACTTCCGCGCGGGCCTTGACCGCCGCCTTGGCCGCCGCGTACGGCGGTGCGGCGCCGTCGAAGTCGGCGATCTGCATCAGGACCGGGGCCACGATGCGGTCGGCGTTCCGGTCGGCCCGGTAGCCGCCGATCTCGAGCCCGACCGCCGCGTCGACCTCGTTGCGCCAGGTCGGCCCGGCCAGGGCCAGGTAGCGCTCGTAGTAGCCCTCCCCGGTCAGCGCCGCGTGTTCGCCGGGCCGCCCCACCAGCGGCAGCATCCTCGGCGCGGCCCCGAACCGGCCCGCGACGGCGCTGCGCACACCGCTGACGGTGGAGCGGGCCAGCGCGCCGAGGCCGACCTGAGCCAGCGCGTGCCGTCCGGCCGCGATCCCGTCGACCATCGGCACCATCGCGATGACCGCGGCCACGTCGCTCCGGTCGGCGGCGACGGTGAGCGCGTGTCCGCCCGCCTGCGAGACGCCCCACAGGACGACCCGGCCCGCGTCGACCTCGGGGCGCGCCCCGGCGGCGACGACGGCCGCGCGGTAGTCCTGGACCTGCGCGGTCAGCGAGACACGTTGACGCGGTTCGCCTTCGGACGCGCCGAAGCCGCGGTAGTCGAAGGCGAACACGGCCAGTCCGGCGGCGGCCAGACGGTCCGCGAACGGCGCGAGGCCGGAGTCCTTGGTGCCGCCGAAACCGTGCGCCATCACCACGACCGGGCAACCCGAGGGTGTCGCGAACGGGCTGTCCGCGGCGGGGGCGAAGTACCACGCGTCGCAGGTGACCCCGTGGGAGTCGAAGCTGATCCGCTGGTGTCCGGTGCTCACTGGAGTGCTCCCGTCGCGGCGGGGGCGTCGGTGCGGCCCGCCCAGTTCGGTGGTCCCTGCACCTTCGCGCGGCGCGCGCCCGCCGGCAGTTCGCGGGTCCGCATGTCGTGTTCGTAGAGGAAGTAGTCGACCTGCTGGGTGTGCCGGGGTCGGTCGAGCAGGTGCCCGGTGTAGAACGCCTGGTCGGCGGCGATGACCTCGCGCATGCGTTCCGGCGTCGGCAGCCGGTACCGTCCCGCCGCGTAGGCCCCCACCAGGCGTGCCTGACATTCCACGAACGGGAACAGCGTCGGCGTGGCCTGGGCGAATCCGGCGAAGACCAGATCCTCGATCCCCGGCACGAACATCCGCTTGTAGAGGTCGATGCGGTTGTCGGGGGCGCTGAGGAATTCCGGGTCGAAGAACGGGAAGGTGATGTTGTAGCCGGTGGCGTAGACGATGACGTCGAAATCGTCGCTGGTGCCGTCGGTGAAGTGCACCGTGCGGTCGTCGAGTCGCGCGATGTCGGGTTTGGCGACGACGTCGCCGGAGCCCAGGCGCAGCGGCAGTTCCACCGACTGGGTGGGGTGCGCCTCGAAGAATTTGTGGTTGGGGGTGGGCAGGCCGTAGTTCTCCGGGCGGCCCGCGGTGAGGGGTTGGCCCCACTGGGCGATCTTGCGCTGCCAGGAGTAGGGGAAATACGGGTAGGTCTTGTAGTACTTGTCGGCGGGGCGGCCCGCGATGTACTTGGGCACGATCCACGCGCCCGAGCGGGTCGACAGGGTCAGGCTGTTGCCCAGCGCCTTGGACGACAGCTCCACGGCGATGTCGGCGGCGCTGTTGCCCAGGCCGACGACCAGGATGCGCTGATCGGAGAAGTCCATCGGGGTGCGCGGGTCGATGTAGTGGTGGGCGTGCAGGGTGACGCCGCTGAATTCGCCGGGGAACCGCGGGTAGCGCGGGTCCCAGTGGTGGCCGTTGGCGACGACGAGCAGGTCGAAGTGGCGCGTGCCGGTGCGCTGGGTCCGCAGTTCCCACCCGCCGCCGGGCAGCCTGTGGGCGTGTTCGACGCCGTTCTCGAACTCGATGTGCTCGGTGAGTCCGAAGGCCGCGCAGTAGTCGTCGAGGTACTGCTTGATCAAGGTGTGGTGCGGGAAGTCCGGGTAGTGCGCCGGCATCGGGAAATCCCGCAGGGAGAGTTGATGTTTGGAGGTGTCGATGTGCAGTGACCGGTAGGCGCTGCTGTGCCCGTTCGGGTTGCCGAAGGCCCAGTTGCCCCCGACCCGATCCGAGGATTCGAAGCTCACGTAGTCCACGCCGTAGTCGTTGAGCATCTTGCCCGCGGTCACACCGCTGATACCGGCCCCGATCACCGCGGTCCGCGGTTGGTTCATGACCCGTCCTTTCACGCCGTGTAGACAGATTCAAGATTGTGTCTACTGGTAGTCACATTCCCAGATCTGTCCACCCCTTGTTAGGGTTTTCGGGAAACCCGCTGCCGTTCCCCGTGGGACGATCGGACCCGGAAGGGAGACGCGTGACGGAGACGCCGACGATCACCGTGGTGGACCGCCTGCTCGACGCCGCCCAGAAACTGCTGGCGGACAAGGGGATACGGGCGACGACGGTCAGCGAGGTGGCCGAGGAGGCGGGGGTGTCGCGCGCCTGGCTCTACCGGCACTTCCCGGACAAGTCCGCGCTGCTCGGCGCGGCGATCGTCAAACTCAACACCACCTTCTGGAACGACGCGCGCGCCGAACTCGACGCCATCGCGACCTTCGGCGACCAACTCGCCGCGGGCGTGCGCATCGGGCGCGGGGCCTACGACGACCCGGGCGCGCTGCTGATGCGCCTGCGCACCGAGGAACCCGAGGAGTTCGCGGTGTGCGCGGGCGTCGGCGTCTCCGGTCTGGTGCCGGATCTGGCCCGCTTCTGGCGGCCCTACGTCGACGCGGCCGTCGAGCGCGGGGAGATCCACCCGGACCACGACCGGACGGCGGTGGCCGAATGGGTGGCGCGAATCCTCATCAGCCTGGGCACCATGCACGGCGACACCGTCGACCCCGACGACGTCGCCGCGGTGGGCGAGCACATGCGCCGCTACGTGCTGCCGGGCCTGCGGGCCGACCCGAACCTCACTTGAGGGCCAGTCGGGCGGCGCGTTCGAGTCGGTCGGCGATGTCGGCATAGGATTCGTAGCCCATTCCCGCGCGGACCAGCGCGCCCGCGTAGAGCAGTTCGAGGGATTCGATGACCTCGTCGTCGGGGTCGGGGGACAGCGCGCGGGCCAGGCGCTGGCGGATCTCCGCGCCGATGCGCATCCGCAGGTGCTCGACATCGGGATCGCGGCCGAGCAGTGCGCTGGTGACCGCGCCGGACAGTTCGGGTTCGTCGGCCACCAGCATGGCGATGCCGCGCAGTTCCTCGAGTACCCGGACCGTGGCGTCGGGGTCGTCGCTGACCGGTGCGGGCACGGATTTGAGCCGCCGCCAGAAGATCTCCGCCACCAGGTGTTCCTTGGAGGAGAAGTAGGTGTAGGCGGTGGCCGTGCCCACCCCGGCCGCGGTGGCCACCATGCGGATGGTCATCCCGGCGAAACCCTCGCGGGACAGCACTTCCACCGCGGCTCTGGTGAGCTTGTCGACGGTGTCGGCTTGTTTCCCGGTCAGGCGGCGTCGCGTCGCCTCGACATTGCTGGAATCACCTCTGGACATGTGTCTGGATGATACTATTCCGCCTGTTCCGGAGCAACAGTTCCGTATTCGTTTCGCCGACGGTGCGGCGTCACAGGCAGGTGGACACAACGCTGATGGTTTCGAATACCTCCGCGGCCGCGACGGCGGCCCCCGATATCGCGCATTGGCTCGAAGTGGCCGCGCAGGCCCGCGGATTCATGCCCGCCGACGAGGGAAAAGCCCTCTACGAGGCGGTTGCCGGATATACCCGCGGCGGGCCGGTCGTCGAGATCGGGACATATTGCGGAAAATCCGCCATTCTGCTCGGCGGCGCGGCCAGGGAAAACAATTCCCCGGTCTACACCATCGATCACCACCGGGGTTCGGAAGAACATCAGCCGGGCTGGGAATATCACGACACGTCACTGGTCGACGAGGTGACCGGACGATTCGACACGCTCACCGAATTCCGACGCACGATCGTCGGGGCCGGACTCGACGGTTGCGTGGTCGCCATCGTCGGCGATTCCACGCAGGCCGCCGCGATCTGGGGCACGCCGCTGGACGTGCTGTTCATCGACGGCGGACACACCGAGCAGGCCGCCCAGCGCGACTACGACAACTGGGCCTGGCGGGTCGCCGTCGGCTCCGCTTTGCTGATCCACGACGTGTTCCCCGACCCGAACGACGGCGGCCGCGCGCCCTACAACATCTACCGGCGCGCCCTGGACAGCGGCGAATTCCGCGAGGTGTCGGCCACCGGTTCGCTGCGCGTGCTCGAGCGGATCGTCGAACCCGCCCCCCGCTGAACCGGGCCCGGATCAGACCGGGACGTAGGCCGCGCCCATCTCGCGGAAGATCCCGCTCGCGGGCGTGGCGCCGGACAGGGCGTCGGCGGCCAGCACGACCGCCGCGCCCGTCCAGGTGGTGCGTTCCTCGGGCCAGCGCTTACCGTCGGCGAAGACCAGACCCGTCCAGTAGGACCCGTCGAGTTCGCGCAGATGCTGCATGGCGGCGAACAATTCGCGTGCCCGCGCCCCGTCGCCCAGGGTGTCCAGCGCCATCACCAACTCGCAGGTCTCCGCGCCGGTGACCCACGGGCGATCGGACACGCAGCGGATGCCGATGTTGCCCACCACGAATTCGTTCCAGCGCGCGGCGATCCGCTCCTGCCCGGCCGCCCCGGTCAGCACACCGCACAGCACCGGGTAGTACCAGTCCATCGAGTACCGGTCCTTGGCCGTGAACGCCTCGGGCCGGTGCCGCAGGGCGTTGGCCAACCGCACCGCCGCGGCCTCCCAGTCGGGACGGTCCTCGCCCATCCGCTCGGCCAAGGCGAGCGCGCAGCGGATGCTGTGGTGGATGCTCGAACACCCGGTCACCAGCGCCTCGGTGACCACCTCGCCCGAAGCGGTGGCGGCCCAATGGATCTGGCCGTGCTCACCGCGCATGCCGAGCACGAAATCGATGCCCGCCCGCACGCTGGGCCACAACTCGCGCGCGAACGGCAGATCGCCGGTGCACAGCAGATGGTGCCAGACACCCGTCGCCAAGTAGGCGCAGAAATTGCTGTCGCTGTCGTCGAATTCCACCGCGTCGCCGCGGAACTGGCGCGGCCAGGAGCCGTCGGCGCGCTGGGTGGCCGCCGACCAGCGGTAGGCGGCGCGCGCCTCGTCGTAGAGGCCGGTGGCGCTGAGCGCCATCGCCGACTCCACGTGATCCCA
Source organism: Nocardia takedensis NBRC 100417 (assembly GCF_000308695.1). Classification (GTDB taxonomy): domain Bacteria; phylum Actinomycetota; class Actinomycetes; order Mycobacteriales; family Mycobacteriaceae; genus Nocardia; species Nocardia takedensis. Next base: position 67,872 of record NZ_BAGG01000046.1, read on the forward strand.
CGGATCGGTGTGGCCGCCGCGGAACCACGGGATCGCGCCCGAGGGCTGCTGTTCGGCGGCGATGGATTCGGCGGTGCGCAGACTCTGTCGGCGACTGAGCGCCCCGGGGACGAACGGCAGCTCAGGCCGCGGCACGTCGCACCGCCGGTTTGGCGAAGTACAGGGCCACGCTCTTGCCGACCAGCGGATCCAACAGGGTCTCCGCGAGCCGGGTGGTGCGTGGTCTGCCCATCATGTCCCAGACCAGCAGTTTGTGATACGCCTTGACCAGCGGGTGGTCGTCCTTGCGCACGCCCACCGCGCATTTGAGCCACCAGTACGGCGCGTGCAGCGCGTGCGCGTGGTGGCGGTGGGTGAAACGCACGCCGTTGGCGTGGATCTTGCCGCGCAGTTCGTCGGCGCGATAGATGCGCACGTGCCCGCCCTCGTTGGAGTGGTACTCCGTGGACAGCGCCCAGCACAGGCGTTCGGGCAGCCAGCGCGGCACCGTCACCACCAGTTGTCCGCCGGGCCGCAGCACCCGCACCAACTCGGCGATGGCCGCGTCGTCGTGCGGGATGTGTTCGAGGATCTCCGAGGCGATGACCACGTCGAACTCCTCGTCGTCGAAGGGCAGCGCGAGCGCGTCGCCGCGCACCGTGCGCGCGCTCGCCCCCGGCGGGACCTCCCGCGCCTCAGCCATCGCGCCGAACATGACCTCCACCCCGGCCAGTTCCTCGGCGTCCTGATCGAAGGCCACGACGTCCGCGCCGCGCCGGTACGCCTCGAAGGAGTGCCTGCCCGCACCGCAGCCGACGTCGATGACGCGGGTGCCCGCGCCGATCGCGAGGCGATCGAAATCGACTGTCAGCATGCGGAACCTCCGGTGTGGTGCGGGGGCAGCGCCCCGGCGGCGGTGCGCCGGTCGATGGCCCGTTGGTAGACCTGGGCGGTGCGCGCGGCGACCGAGGCCCAGCTGAAGACGCTCACCGCGCGTTCGCGGCAGGCCAGTTCCATCCGCGCGCGCTGCTGCGGCGCGTCGAGCAGCGCGCCGATGGCGCGGGCGAGCGCGACCGGGTCGCCCGGTTCGATGAGTTCGGCGCACACGCCCGCTTCGCCGACCACTTCCGGCAGCGCGCCGGTGCGGCTGACCACCAAGGGCGTGCCGCTGGCCATCGCCTCCACCGCGGGCAGCGAGAAACCCTCGTACAGCGAAGGGATGCAGGCGATCTCGGCCGAGCGCAGCAGTTCGGCCAATTTGCGGTCGCTCACTCCGCTGCGCACGGTGACGATGTCGGACAGGCCGAGTTCGGCGATCGCCTTCTCGGTCGCGCCGTTGGGCTCGAGGCGGGCGACCAACTGCAATTCGACGCTGTGCGAGAGCCGCAGCCGGGTCAACGCCTGGAGCAGGTGGTTGATGCCCTTGAGCGGTTTGTCGGCCGAGGCGACCGCCACGATGCGCCCGGGCACGCGCGGCGCGGTCCCCGGGGAGAACAGCGCGGTGTCCACCCCGAGCGGCACCACTTCCACCTGGGCGGGGTCGATCGCGAAATCGGCGACGATGTCGGCGGCCGAGGACGAGGACACCGTCAACAGATCCGGAATCCTCTGCGCCACACGCTGTTGCATACCGAGGAAGCCGTACCAGCGGCGCACGAGCGGTTTGCGCCGCCAGATCGCGGCGGCGAGGTCGACCTCGCGGTCGCGGGTGATGGGGTGGTGGATGGTCGCCACCAGCGGCAGCATCCGCGCGATGTCGAGCAGACCGCTGCCCAGGCACTGATTGTCGTGCACCACATCGAATTCCGCGACGCGCTCGCGCAGCAGTCGGGCCGCGCGCAGACTGAAGGTGCGCGGCTCGGGGAAGCCCGCGGTCCACATCGTCGCCAGTTCCAGCAGGTCGATCCGGTCGCGGATCTCGCTGGGCCGCGGGGTGCGGAACGGGTCGTCCTCGCGGTAGAGGTCCAGACTCGGCACCTCGGTCAGCCGGACCCGCTCGTCGAGATCCTCGGGATAGGGCGGCCCGGAGAAGATTTCGACCTCGTGCCCCAATTCGACCAGACCGGTGCTCAGTCGACGGATGTACACGCCCTGGCCGCCGCAGTGGGCTTTGCTTCGGTAGGACAACAAAGCAATGCGCACTAGCGGCTTCCTTCGTCGGCGGACGGATCGATACCGGGTAGTCTGCCCGATGCCGGACCGGGTCGCGCGTCGGCCACGGCTCTCGGCGCGTTGCCCGCGGTGCGAGACCCGCCGGTCACCGGGCGGTATCGGATCGTGCCGGTCACCCGGCGGTCGCTGCTCATGCCGGTCAGCCCGCGGTCGCGACGAGTTTGGACTCCAGGTACTCCTCGAAGCCCGCCACCCCCATCTCGCGGCCGATCCCGGACTGCTTGTAGCCGCCGAAGGGGGCGTCGGCCGAGTACCAGATGCCGCCGTTGACGCTCAGCGTCCCGGTGCGGATGCCCGCGGTGACGTGGGCGATGCGGCCGGGATCGGTGCCCCAGATCGCGCCGGACAGCCCGTAGGGGGAGTCGTTGGCCAGGCGGATGGCGTCGTCGTCGCCGTCGTGCGGGATGACCACCAGGACGGGGCCGAAGATCTCCTCGCGGGCCACGGTGGCGTCGTTGCCGAGGTCGGCGATCAGGGTGGGCTCGATGAAATAGCCGCGATCCAGGTCGGCGGGCCTGCCGCCGCCCGCGACGATGCGTCCGCCCTCGGCGCGGGCCAGGTCGAGGTAGTGCTCGACGCGGGCGCGCTGGCGTTCGGAGATCAGCGGGCCGCAGATGGTGCCCGAGGAGGTCGGGTCGCCCGGCCGGATGGAGCCCATGGTCTTGGCGGCGGCGGCCACGGCCTCGTCGTAGTGCGCGCGCGGCACCAGCAGGCGGGTGGTCAGCGCGCAGCCCTGGCCCGCGTGCACGCAGACCGAGAAGGCCGCGTAGTTGGCGGCGGCGACCACGTCGGCGTCGTCGAGGATGACGAAGGCCGATTTGCCGCCGAGTTCGAGGAAGGTCTTCTTCAGGGTGGCGGCGGCGTTGGTCATCACCGCGCGTCCGGTGGCGGTGGACCCGGTGAAGCTGATCATGTCCACGCGCGGGTCGGAGGTGAGTTGCGCGCCGAGGCCGTGATCGGCGGAGGTGACGATGTTGACCACGCCGGCCGGGATGTCGGTGTGTTCGGCGATGACCGCGCCGACCGCGGCCGCGCACCACGGGGTGTCGGGGGCGGGTTTGAGCACGATGGTGTTGCCCGCCGCCAGCGCCGGACCGAGTTTGGCGAAGTTGATCTGGTGCGGGAAGTTCCACGGGGTGATCGCGCCGATGACGCCGACGGCCTCGCGGCGCAGCACCCGCGCGCTCGGGATGCCCATCGGCTTCGCGGTGCCGAGATCGGTTTCCCAGGAGTAGGTCTCGGCCAGGTTCGCGGCGAATTCGAGGTCGTCCACGGGGCCCTGGAACTGCGGGCCGTGGGTGAGCATGACCGGCGCGCCGACTTCGGCCACGGTGATCTCGCGCAGTTCCTCGGCGTGTTCGGTGAGCGCGGTGCGCAACTGGCGCAGGCAGTGCGCGCGCAGCGCGTGGTCGCGGGACCAGTCGGTGTCGTCGAAGGCGGTGCGCGCCGCGCCGATGGCGGCGTCGAGGTCGGCGGTGTCGGCGTCGGCGGCCTGGCCGAGGGTCTCCTCGGTCGCCGGATTCACCGTCGCGAACACCCCGCCGCGGCCGGGACGCAGGTCGCCGCCGATCAGCAGCGGCGCACCGTCGGCATCAAGAAGACTCATGGACTACTCCCACAGTGTCTGGACAGGTGTACGGAATATAGTCTGGAAACTTGGACCCGTGCAAGAACATGTTCTCGTTCGGCGTTGTACCGGACGTGCGTCGGTGGTACCGTCCAGACACATGTCCAGCTACGTGTCTCTCGAATCTGCCCCCGGGGCGTCCACGGGAGGGAACGTGTTATCGAAATCGGGGTGTGCGCGATGACAGCCGCTTCTCTGGAGCCGTTGACGTTCGACCCGTACGACTACCTCTTCCACGAGGATCCGTACCCGACCTACCAGCGCCTGCGCACCGAAGCGCCGCTCTACCACAACCCGCACCTCGACTTCTACGCGCTCTCCCGGCACGCCGACGTCACCGCGGCCTTCCGCGACAGCACGCGGTTGTCCAGCGCCAACGGCGTCTCCCTCGACCCCGCCGCCTGGGGACCGCACGCGCACAAGACGATGTCGTTCCTGGCGATGGACGACCCGCGGCACATGCGGATGCGCAAACTGGTGTTCAAGGGGTTCACCCCGCGCCGGGTCGCCGAGATGGAGGACCGCATCCGCGAACTGACCTTCGAATACCTCGAACCCGCGCTCGAGCGCGGCGAGTTCGACTGGATCGAGGACTTCGCGGGCAAACTCCCGATGGACGTCATCTCCGAACTCATGGGCGTCCCCGTCCCCGACCGCGCCGAGATCCGCCGCCTCGCGGACCTCGTCGTGCACCGCGAAGACGGGGTGCTCGACGTCCCCGACGCCGCCGTGCACGCCTCGCTGTCGCTGATCGGCTACTACGCCGAGATGGTGACCGCGCGCCGCGCGAACCCGACCGAGGACCTGACCTCGGCCCTGCTCGACGCCGAGATCGACGGTGACACCCTCACCGACGAGGAGATCATCGGGTTCATGTTCCTGATGGTCGTCGCGGGCAACGAGACCACCACCAAACTGCTCGGCAACGCGCTGTACTGGGCGGCGAAGAACCCGGACGAGTACGCCAAGGTCGCGGGCGACCTCGACCTGGTCCCGAACTGGGTCGAGGAGACCCTGCGCTACGACACCTCGAGCCAGATGGTCGCCCGCTCGTCCACCGTCGACATCCCGTACCACGGCGGGGTGATCCCGGCGAACTCCAAGGTGCTGCTGCTGATCGGCTCGGCCAACCGCGATCCCGAGGCGTTCGTCGACGGCGACACCTACCGCATCGACCGCACCGACACCAGCGCGCTGGCCAGTTTCGGCGCGGGCGTGCACTTCTGCCTCGGCGCGCACCTGGCCCGCCTCGAATCCGTCGTGGCGCTGAGGGAATTCGCCACCCGGGTGAAGTCCTACACGGTGCGCGAGGCCGGAATCGAGCGCGTGCACTCCAGCAACGTCCGCGGCTTCGCCGCGCTGCCACTCGCGGTGGAGGTCCGCTGATGCCACGCTTCGAACCCAATCCCGCGCGCCGCCCGGTCATCGTCGCGGGCGCCTCCTCCGGCATCGGCGAGGCCACCGCCGAAGCCCTTGCCGCACTGGGGCATCCGGTGGCCCTCGGGGCGCGCCGGGTCGAGAAGTGCGCCGAGATCGCCGAGCGCATCCGCGCCGCGGGCGGCGAGGCGTTCCCGTACCGGCTCGACGTCACCGACACCGACTCGGTGGACGAATTCGTCCGCGCCGCCGAGGCCGCGCACGGCCCCACCGAGATCCTGGTCTCCGGCGCGGGCGACATCGAGTTCGCGCTGCTCGACGAGATGTCGCCCGAGCAGTTCCTGCTCCAGGTGCAGGTGCACCTGGTCGGCGCGCACCGCATGACCCACCGGGTGCTCGCGGGGATGCGCGAGCGGCAGCGCGGCGACGTGGTGCTGATCAGCTCGGACTGCGCGCCCACCCCGCGCCCGCGCAGCGGCGCCTACAGCGCCTCCAAGGCGGCCGTCGAGGCGATGGGGCTGCAACTGCGGATGGAGTTGGAGGGCAGCGGAATCCGCGCCTCGCTGGTCCGTCCCGGCCCCACCCAGACCGGTATGGGCATGACCGCCAGTGCCGAGACCGTCGGACCGCTCATCGAGGACTGGGCGCGTTGGGGTTTCGCCCGCCACTCCTATCTGCTGCGCGCGAGCGACATGGCCGCCGCGGTGGTCGCGGTGGTCACCGCGCCGCGCGGTGTGCACATGGCCTTGGTCGAGGTCCAGCCCGAAGCGCCGCTCACACCCCGTCCCGAGCCCGCCGCGCCCGCGCGGGAACGCGCGCAGTCGGTGGAGGCGGGAGCCGGATCATGAGGATCTCCCTCGACGCCGATCTGTGCCAGGGGCACGCGGTCTGCCAGGCCGAGGCCCCGTCCGTCTTCGCGGTGCCCAAACGCGGCCACGTCGAGATCCTCGACCCCACCCCCGGCGCGGACCTGCGCGAACCCGTGGAGAACGCGGTGCGCTACTGCCCCACCCAAGCTCTGCTGCTCGTCGAGGACGACGAGCACGTTCCGTCCCCGAAAGGTACCGACTGATGCCCGATTTCGACCGCGCCGAACTCGACGAGATGGTCCGGCGCTGGGTGCTGGAGAATCAGCGCTGCGAGGAGAAAGGCGACTGGAAGCCGCTGGCCGAGCTCTACACCGAGGACGCCACCTACGGCTGGAACTACGGTCCGACCCAGGAATTCATGGCCGTGGGCCGCGAGGAGATCCGCGATATCGCCCTCGGCCAGGAAATGGAGGGCCTCGAGGGCTGGACCTACCCGTACCAGGAGTTCGTCGTCGACGAGCGCAGCGGCAACGTCATCGGCCTGTGGAAGCAGGTCGCCGACGCCAAGCGCCCCGACGGCCGCCACTACACCGTCGACGGCATCGGCGGCAGCTGGTTCCGCTACGGCGGGAACTTCCAGTGGTCCTGGCAGCGTGACTTCTTCGACTTCGGCAACGTCTCCGCGCTGTTCCTGGAGATGATCACCGCCAACGCGCTGACCCCGGGCATGATGGCGCGCATCGAGCGCTCCGGCAAGGGCCCGCTGCCCGGTTGGTACAAGATCGGCGAAGCACCCGCCGTGCTGTGGTGAGACCAGTGACAACTCCCGGCGGGACACCGCAGCACAGTCGCTTCGCGGACTTCGACAGGGACGAACTCGCCGTGCTCGTCCCCGAACTCCTGCTGTGCGGTCACCTGATCGACCGCTCCGGCATGGCCTATTCCATCGCCGCCTTCGGGCGCGAGGGGATGGCCGAGGTCGCCATCGAGGAATGGCAGCTCGCCAGTCCGGTCTACACCCGGCGGATGCAGCGCGCGCTCGGGTTCACCGGCGACAGCGTGGAGACCATCTTCAAGGGGCTGCAACTCGACATCGGCGCGCCGCCGCAGTTCATGGACTTCCGCTTCCGGGTGGACGACCGCGACCACGGCGAGTTCTGGCTCGACCACTGCGGCGCGCTGGCCGACGTGGAACCGATGGGCGAGGAGTTCGTGGTCTCGATGTGCCACGACATCGAGGACCCCACCTTCGACGCCACCGCGCTGGCCACCAATCCGCACGCGCAGGTCCGGCCGATCCACCGTCCGCCGCGCAAGCCCGCCGACCGGGTGCCGGTGTGCGCGTGGACGGTCGTCATCGACCCCTCGCACGTGCCGCCGCCGGTGCCGGTCAACGCGCCGCTGGTCGCGGACTCGGCGGCCGCGCACCTCGCGCTGCCCGAGGTCGATCCGGCCGAGGCCGGGATGGGCGACTACGCGGGCCCGCTGCTCAGCGACCTGCGTTTCCCCGATTTCTCGCGCTCGGCGCTGCTGCGGATGGCCGAGGAGGTCTGCCTGCAACAGCATCTGCTGACGCTGGGGTTCATGGTGGCGGTGCGCGCCCGCACCGACGAGGAGGCCGCGCTGGGGATCGGCCGCAAGCAGTTCACCGGCATCGCCGGCCTGACCTCCGAACGCCTGCGCGCGTGCCTGGGTCTCGGCGACGATCCGCTGTCGCTGGCGAAGGTGCTCAGCGTGCATCCGGCGCTGAACCCGGTGTCCTACACCGGGATCGAGCTCACCCTCACCGAGGACACCGTGCTGCTGCGGTTGCCCGCCGACAGTCCGGCCCAGCGGGACCGGGCGTGGCCGTCGATGGTGACCCCCGAGTACCTGGCCCCGATCGAGGCGATGGTGCGCGGGGTGAACCCGCGCTTCACCGCCGAGGTGCTGACCTCCGACGAGGACGGCTTCACCCTGGAGATCGTGTTGGGCGCGCAGGCGCACAAGGAAGCCTCGGAGGTGGCGATCACCCGGTTCAGCACCGGCGCCGACTTCGCCTTCGCCGATCGCGGCATCCCGCTGCCGCTCACGGTGGTGTGAGCGGCGTGGCACGCGTCATCCAATGGGCGACGGGCGGTCTCGGGCAGGCGGCCATCGGGGCGATCCTGAATCACCCCGATCTGGAACTGGTCGGCGCGTGGGTGCACAGCGCCGCCAAGGACGGTCGCGACCTCGGTGAGCTGATCGGCCGCGAGCCGATCGGCGTGCGCGCGAGCAGCGATGTCGAGCAAGTCCTGGCGCTGGAGGCCGACTGCGTGCTCTACAGCCCGCTGCTGGCCGACACCGAGATCCTGCGCGCCATCCTGGCCTCGGGCAAGAACGTGGTGACCCCGCTGGGCTGGTTCTATCCGCGCGCCGCCGAACGGGAACGCTACGACGAGGTGTGCCACCGGGCGGGAGTCACCCTGCACGGCACCGGAATCCACCCCGGCGGCATTACCGAGCGGTTGCCGCTGGTGATCTCGGCGCTGTCGGGATCGGTGACGGCGGTGCGCGCCGAGGAGTTCTCCGACATCCGCACCTACGCCGCCCCCGAGGTGGTGCGCGACTGGATGCTGTTCGGGGCCACCCCCGAACAAGCCGCGGGCAGCCCGATGGTCGACTTGCTGGCGGGCGGTTACAGCCAGTCGGTGTGGATGATCGCCGACGAACTCGGCTTCGACCTCGATCCCGAGTTGACCGTCACCCACGACATCGCCGTGGCGAGCGCCCCGATCGACTCGCCGATCGGGGTCATCGCGCCCGGCCGCGTGGCCGCCCAGCGCTACCGCTGGCAGGGCACCGTGGACGGCGTGCCGGTGATCACCGCGGCGGTCAACTGGTTCATGGGCGAGCGCGACCTCGACCCGGCGTGGACCTTCGGCCCGGCGGGCCAGCGCTACGAGATCGAGATCACCGGCGATCCCGGCGCGACGGTCACCTTCTCCGGCATGCACGCCCACAGCGCCGAAGAGGCCGCGGACCGCAACCCGGGGATCGTGGCGACCGCGATGCACTGCGTCAACGCCATCCCGTACGTGGTCGCCGCCGAACCCGGCGTGCGCACCTATCTCGACCTGCCGCCGGTCGCGGCGCGCGCGGCGACCTCGCTGCACCGCGCCCGGCGCGCACGGACCCCGGCGGGAGCCGGTGACTCGAAAGGCACGACATGACCTACGAGGTACGGGGCGTCGTCGCGCGCGGCAAAGGCGAACCCGTCTCCGTCGAGACGATCCTCGTCCCCGCGCCGGGGCCGGGGGAGGCCGTGGTCGACGTCCGGGCGTGCGGGGTCTGCCACACCGACCTGCACTACCGCGAGGGCGGGATCGGGCAGGACTACCCGGCGCTGGGCATCGGCGCGTTCGCGGAGAAGACCCTCGTCGCCGCGGGACAGTGCACCAAGGTCGATCCGGCCGCGCCGCCGCAGGTGGCGGGTCTGCTCGGCTGCGGCGTGATGGCCGGTCTCGGCGCGGCGCTCAACACCGGGGGAGTCGGGCGCGGTGACACCGTCGCGGTCATCGGCTGCGGCGGGGTGGGCGCGGCCGCGGTGCTCGGCGCGTCCCTGGCGGGGGCGGCCCGGATCGTCGCCGTCGACGTGGACCAGCGCAAGCTGACCACGGCCACCGGCTTCGGCGCGACCGACACCGTCCTGGCGGGCGAGGGCGACGTGGTCGAGCGGATCAAGGACCTGACCGGCGGCTTCGGCGCCGACGTCGTCATCGACGCGGTCGGCCGCCCGGAGACCTACCGGCAGGCGTTCTACGCCCGCGACCTGGCGGGCACCGTGGTCCTGGTCGGGGTCCCCACCCCGGAGATGTCGCTGGAGATGCCGCTGCTGCACTTCTTCGAACGCGGCGGCGCGCTGAAATCCTCCTGGTACGGCGACTGCCTGCCGTCCCGGGACTTCCCGATGCTCATCGACCTGTATCTGCAGGGCAGGTTGCCGTTGGACGCCTTCGTCACCGAGACCATCGCCCTGGACCAGGTCGAGGACGCGTTCGGGCGCATGCACCACGGCGATGTCCTGCGGTCGGTGGTGCTGCTGTGAACGCCGCACCGGCCGTACCCGTAATCGGCGCAAATCATTTCAGGAGGTACCCATGACAGCACCGTTGTTGCCCCCGGGTTTCGACTTCACCGATCCCGAACTGTGGGGAAACCGCAGGCCGGTCGAGGAATTCGCGCGACTGCGCCAGACCGCGCCGGTGTGGTGGAACGCCCAGTCCGACGAGACCTCCGGCGGATTCCGCGACGGCGGGTACTGGGTGGTCAGCAAACTGGCCGACATCAAGGAGATCTCGCGCCACCCGGAGCTGTACTCCTCCGAGCGCAAGGGCTCGATCATCCGACTGCCCGGCGACATCGATCCCGAACAGATGAACCAGATCGGGGCGCTGCTGGTCAACATGGACCCGCCCAAGCACTCCAAGGTGCGCAGGATCATCTCCAAGGGCTTCACGCCGCGCGCGGTCGAGGGGTTGCGCGCGGCACTGGCCGAACGCGCCGCCAAGATCGTGCACGAGGCCAAGCGCGCCGGCGGCGGCGATTTCGTCGAGCAGGTCGCGGTGGAACTGCCGTTGCAGGCCATCGCCGAACTGCTCGGCGTCCCCCAGGAGGATCGCCGCAAAGTCTTCGACTGGTCCAACCAGATGCTCAACTACGACGACCCCGAATACGGCGATCCGGCGGTGGCCTCGGCCGAGGTGCTCGGCTACGCCTGGAACATGGCCGAACAGCGCCGCGCGAACCCGGTCGACGACATCGTCTCCGAACTCGTGCAGGCCGATATCGACGGCGAGGGCCTGGCCTCCGACGAATTCGGCTTCTTCGTGATCCTGCTGGCGGTCGCCGGCAACGAGACCACCCGCAACGCCATCACCCACGGCATGAAGGCGTTCATCGACAATCCCGAGCAGTGGGAGCTCTACAAGCGGGAGCGTCCGCGCACCGCGCCCGACGAGATCGTGCGCTGGGCCACGCCGGTCACGGTGTTCCAGCGCACCGCCACCCAGGATCTGGAACTGGGCGGACAGGCGATCAAGGAAGGCGATCGGCTCGGATTGTTCTACGGTTCGGCCAATTTCGACGAGGACGGGTTCGCGGAGCCGTTCACCTTCGACATCGACCGCAACCCCAATCCGCACGTCGGATTCGGCGGCACCGGAACGCACTACTGCGTGGGGGCCAACCTGGCCCGCCTCGAGATCGACCTGATGTTCAACGCCATCGCCGACGTCATGCCGAACGTGCGGCAGGTCGCCGAACCGGTGCGCCTGAAGTCGGGGTGGATCAACGGCATCAAGCAGTGGCAGGTCCGCTACGAGTGAGATCGTTCGCGCCGGGTCGTCGGTTGCCTCTCGGAACCGGCGACCCGGCGCGCGTTCGTCCCCGCCTTGTCGGGCGGTGGCGTCTCAGCCCCGTCGTGCGGTGGCCAGCAGCGCTTCGACGCTGGTCAGTTTCACCCGGGGACGGCCCGCGGCCGCGCCCGCCGCGCGCTCGGCGGTGTCGAGGACCTGCCAACCCGCCCGGTCCACCACGTCGGGTTGCCGTTCCCGGATCAACGCCGTCAACGCCTCGCGATCCCGCTCGGGAGCGGGCAGCGCGCCGGCGAGGAAGTCCGCCACCAACGCGTTGACGGTCTCCTGGGAGTCGACGCGGTTCGAGCCGATCACCCCGCGCGGACCGCGCTTGATCCATCCGGTGGCGTAGACGCCGGGCAGCGCCGTCTCGCCGTCGAGGACCCGGCCCGCCGCGTTGGGCACGACGCCGCGGTGCTCGTCGAACGGCAGGTCGGGGACCGGGCGGCCCTTGTAGCCGACCGACCGGATGACCAGCGACGCGGGCAATTCGCCGGTCTCGTCCGTGGCGCGCGCGACGACCGAACCGTCCGCGCCGGTGACCAATTCGTTGCGTGTGAACCGCAACGCCTCGACCCGGCCGTCCCCGACGATCTCGGTCGGAGACGCGCAGTAGCGCAACACGATCCGCTTGTTGTCCGCCGAAACCGGTTTCGCCGCGTACTCGGCGGCCAAGGCCATCTTCAACGCCGTCGCGTGTGCGAGGTCGGCTCCGTCGTGGCCGTCGAGTTCGGTCGGGTCGACCACCACGTCGACCCCGTCCAGGTGCGCCAGGGCCATCAATTCCGCCGAGGTGTAGGCGGCCTGGGCCGGACCGCGCCGACCCAACACCACCACCTCGCGAATACCGCTGTGCCGCAGCGCCGCCAGGGCGTGGTCGGCGATGTCGGTGCCCGCCAACACCTCCGGGTCCATGGTCAGCACCCGCGCGATGTCCAGTGCCACGTTGCCGTTGCCGATGACCACCGCGCGCTCGCCCGAGAGGTCGAACTCCCGCGCGGCATGGTCGGGATGGCCGTTGTACCAGGCCACGAAATCGGTCGCCGCGTGACTGCCCGGCAGATCCTCGCCCGCGACGACGAGGCGGCGGTCCGCCGAGGCGCCCACCGCGTAGATCACCGCGTGGTGGGCCGACATCAACTCCGCGTGCGAGAGGTGCACGCCGATCTCGACATTGAGGTGCCAGGCGATCGCGTCGCGTTTGAACGCCGCGGCGAACATGTCGGTGACACTGCGGGTCTCGGCGTGATCGGGCGCGACCCCGTAGCGGACCAGACCCCACGGCGTCGGCAACCGGTCGAACATCTCGACTTCCACCGCCCCCAGCGACAGCAACTGCTCGGCCGCGTAGCAGGCCGACGGCCCCGACCCCACGATCGCCACCCGCAACGGGCCGTCACCCGCGGGCAGGCGCGGCATCTTCGCGGGCGCCACCAGATCCGATTCCAGGGGATGGCGCTGGAAATAGGCGGCGTTCACCTCGGTGAAGCGCTCGAGCTTCGGGGACAGTTCGTCCTCGGCGTAGATCGCCCCGACCGGGCACGCCTCGAAACACGCGCCGCAGTCGATGCACGTCTCGGGATCGATGTAGAGCATCTCCGCGCTCGCGAACTCCGGGTCCTCCGGACGGGGCCGGATGCAGTCCACGGGACATTCGGCCACACAACTGGCGTCGTTGCAGCAGCGCTGGGTGATGACGTAGGCCATCACAGGCTCCGACGGGTGTGCTCGGTCATGACTGATCCCTTTTCCGTCATCGGCCCCCGGCCTCCGAGGGAACCACCTATTATGGACACGTGTCTGGACAGTACTACGGACACTCTGGTAGGACAAGTGATTCGATCGAGGCGTAGCGCACAGGAATGGACGGGATCGATGGGTGATCGGGAAATACTCGCCGGACGCGGCGCGGTCGTGGTCGGCGGCAGCAGCGGAATCGGATTCGCCGTCGCCGCGGCGCTGGCCCGCGACGGCGCGGGCGTGGTGCTCAACGGGCGCAACGAGGCCGCGGTGGAGCGGGCCGCCTCCGCGCTGCGCATGTCCGGACACCGCGTCGTCGGCATAGCGGGCTCGGCCGCCGACGAGGCCGTGGCCGAGAAACTCGTCGCCACCTGCGTGAGCGCCTACGGCGCGATCGACGTCCTGGTCAACTGCGCGGGCGCCCCCGAACCGGCGGGCTCCTCGATCCTGACCGTCAAGCCCTGGGAGTGGCGCGCGCTGCTCGACTCGCACCTGACCACGGTCTTCAACACCTGCCGGGTCGCCGCGCCGCGCATGGTCGAACGAGGGCGCGGCAGCATCGTCAACACCAGTTCCTTCGCCTACCTCGGCGACTACGGCGGCACCGGCTACGCCGCGGGCAAGGGCGCGGTCACCAGCCTGACCCTGGCGATGGCCGCCGAACTGCGCGAACACGGCGTCCGCGCCAACATCGTGTGCCCCGGCGCCAAGACCCGGCTCTCCTCGGGCCTGGACTACGAGGCGCGCATCCTGGACCTGTACCGCCGCGGCATCCTGGACAAGGTGACCATGACCGGCGCGCTGGACGCCCCGCCCGCCGAATACGTCGCCCAGCTCTACCGCTACCTCGCCGGCGACCGCTCGGCCGCCGTCACCGGACAGGTCTTCATCGGCGCGGGCGGCTTCGTCGGCCGGTTCAACCGCCCGAAGACGGCGATCCTCGGCTATCGGGACCACGCCGACGCCGGGCCGTGGAGTCAGCCGGAACTGCACGCCATGATCGGCGAACCGGCCTCGCGCCCCGCCGCGAGCTGACTCAGCGGCGGCGGAAGGCCCGCAGGCCGCACCGGATTCCCGCGTAGCTGGGATGGTGTGGGGCCGCGCCGATCTCGGTCCAGTGCTCGGCCAGGGTGTTCTCGAAGATGCGGCCGCCCGCGGCCGTCTCGTCGCCCGAGAAGATCAGCAGGTCGCCGTCGTAGAAGTCGAGTGCGGTCTGGGCGGTCGTCGACCCGTGCGGCGGTCGGATCAGCATCAGCGCGCGCTCGGCGTGCTCGAAGGCGTCCGCGGAGTTGCCGAAGGGCACCTCGGTCCACAGGTGGTCCCAGTGGCCGCGCTTGTCGTCGACGGCGACCACGTCGACGCCCGCCTGCCGCAACTGCCAGGCCCAGTAGCCGCTGCCCGCGCCGATCTCGAGAACCCCGCGCCCGGCCAGGACGCCGAGCAGCCAGGCCAGATCCGAGGGCGAGGGGATCGACCACGCGTAGGTGCGCACCAGCAGGTCGCGCACCGAATCGCTGAACTCCACCGCCCACTGTTGGGCGGGGTCGACGCCGCCGCGCGGCATGAGCCGGAGGAACCGCCAGTACGGGTTGTCGATCGCGGCGGGGCCGTCGTCCACCGGGGTATCGGCCAGCCGGGGGAAACGCGCGCTCTCCCAGTGCTCGGCCAACCTGTCCTGGATCAGGGCCAACCGGGCGTCCACCGTGGGCGGGCCGTCGGCCGTCTCGATCGCGGGGGCGATGGCCTCGAACACCGTCGTCGCGCCGGCCTGCGCCGGGGCGCCGTACTGCGGAAGTCGCGTCATGAATCCCGTCCTGTGCTGTCCGACACTGCTGTGACGACGGGTCACCCGGCTCGGGAACGCTCGCGCGGGCCCCGCGGTGAACTTACGCGCACCGGGCGGCCTGCTCGTCGGCGGCCTGCGGCGCGGCCGAGTCCTCCTGCTCCTCGACCGGTTCCACGCGCCGGGCCTGCGGCCCCTTCGGGCCGACGACGATGCGGAAGTCGACGAGGAACCCCTCCCGCATCAGGTGGCGGAACTCCTCGGCGATGTCGTCCGCCTCGACCAGCAGGTCCGCGCTGCCGTCGGCGGCCGCGATGAACCCGAACTCCTTGACCTCGTCGAACCATTTCACCGTGCCCTGCATGGGATCTCCTGACGTGTTCACTCGACATGTTCCGGATATCACCGGCGGTACGGATACCGCCGCGGTCGACCTGTGCACGGGGGGTTCGCACCGCGCGTCGTCGCGGATCGGACGA
>NZ_BAGG01000045.1 GCF_000308695.1 Nocardia takedensis NBRC 100417
TGCTGCTGGTCACCCACGACGTCGCCGAAGCGGTCACCCTCGCCGACCGCGTCCTCGTCCTCGACGGCGGCCGCATCGCCGAGGAGGTACGCGTGGAAACCTCGCGGCCTCGCGCGCATGCCGC
>NZ_BAGG01000044.1 GCF_000308695.1 Nocardia takedensis NBRC 100417
GGGTGTGTTGTTTGAGAACTGCACAGTGGACGCGAGCATCTTTGTTTTGTAAGTGTTTAAGAGCGTACGGTGGATGCCTTGGCACCAGGAGCCGATGAAGGACGTGGGAGGCTGCGATATGCCTCGGGGAGCTGTCAACCGAGCTGAGATCCGAGGATTTCCGAATGGGGAAACCCGGCACGAGTGATGTCGTGTCACCCGCATCTGAATATATAGGGTGTGTGGAGGGAACGTGGGGAAGTGAAACATCTCAGTACCCACAGGAAGAGAAAACAAATAGTGATTCCGTGAGTAGTGGCGAGCGAAAGCGGATGAGGCTAAACCATGTAGATGTGATAGACGGCAGTCGTTGTCTATGTGGGGTTGTGGGAGCATTCTTCCCGGTTCTGCCGAGCTGGGCGAGAGTAAGAAACCGAGTGGTTAGCTGAATTGGTCTGGGATGGCCGACCGTAGACGGTGAGAGTCCGGTAAGCGAAAACTGTTCGGCTCTCGTGGATGTTACCCGAGTAGCAGCGGGCCCGTGAAATCTGCTGTGAATCTGCCGGGACCACCCGGTAAGCCTGAATACTCCCTGGTGACCGATAGCGGACTAGTACCGTGAGGGAAAGGTGAAAAGTACCCCGGGAGGGGAGTGAAATAGTACCTGAAACCGTGCGCTTACAATCCGTCAGGGCCCTCTTGTGGGGTGATGGCGTGCCTTTTGAAGAATGAGCCTGCGAGTTAGTGGCATGTGGCGAGGTTAACCTGTGTGGGGTAGCCGTAGCGAAAGCGAGTCCGAATAGGGCGTTTGAGTCGCGTGTTCTAGACCCGAAGCGGAGTGATCTACCCATGGCCAGGGTGAAGCGACGGTAAGACGTCGTGGAGGCCCGAACCCACTTAGGTTGAAAACTGAGGGGATGAGCTGTGGGTAGGGGTGAAAGGCCAATCAAACTCCGTGATAGCTGGTTCTCCCCGAAATGCATTTAGGTGCAGCGTCACGTGTTTCACGCCGGAGGTAGAGCTACTGGATGGCCTAGGGGGCCTACAAGCTTACCGAAGTCAGCCAAACTCCGAATGCCGGTGTGTGAGAGCGTGGCAGTGAGACTGCGGGGGATAAGCTTCGTAGTCGAGAGGGAAACAGCCCAGATCGCCGGCTAAGGCCCCTAAGCGTGTACTAAGTGGAAAAGGATGTGGGGTCGCGAAGACAACCAGGAGGTTGGCTTAGAAGCAGCCACCCTTGAAAGAGTGCGTAATAGCTCACTGGTCAAGTGATCCTGCGCCGACAATGTAGCGGGGCTCAAGTACACCGCCGAAGCCGCGGCACTCAGACGTATACATTCCCTTCGGGGCAGTGGTCTGGGTGGGTAGGGGAGCGTCCTGCAGCCAGGGAAGCGACGGTGTGAACCAGTCGTGGAGGCTGTGGGAGTGAGAATGCAGGCATGAGTAGCGAAAGACGAGTGAGAAACTCGTCCGCCGAATGACCAAGGGTTCCTGGGCCAGGTTAATCCGCCCAGGGTGAGTCGGGACCTAAGGCGAGGCCGACAGGCGTAGTCGATGGACAACGGGTTGATATTCCCGTACCCGTGTATCCGCGCCCAGTGGCGAGCCGGTTTTGCTAAGTGTCCAAAAGCGGATGGACCTCCTTCGGGAGGCCGGATGTGGCTGCACACGACCCAGACCGTAGTAGTCAAGCGATGGGGTGACGCAGGAAGGTAGCTGGGCCAGGTGGTGGATTACCTGGTGTAAGCCTGTAGGGCGAGTGATAGGTAAATCCGTCGCTCACGAAGCCTGAGAGGTGATGCGTAGCCGATTGAGGCGAATTCAGTGATCCTATGCTGCCGAGAAAAGCCTCTAGTGAGTTGGTACACGGCCCGTACCCCAAACCGACACAGGTGGTCAGGTAGAGAATACCGAGGCGATCGAGAGAACTGTGGTTAAGGAACTCGGCAAAATGCCCCCGTAACTTCGGGAGAAGGGGGACCAACGCTGGTGACGGGATTTACTCCTCGAGCTGGTGGTGGTCGCAGAGACCAGAGAGAAGCGACTGTTTACTAAAAACACAGGTCCGTGCGAAGTCGTAAGACGATGTATACGGACTGACGCCTGCCCGGTGCCGGAAGGTTAAGAGGACCGGTTAGCGCTTCGGCGCGAAGCTGAGAATTTAAGCCCCGGTAAACGGCGGTGGTAACTATAACCATCCTAAGGTAGCGAAATTCCTTGTCGGGTAAGTTCCGACCTGCACGAATGGCGTAACGACTTCTCTGCTGTCTCAACCACAGACTCGGCGAAATTGCATTACGAGTAAAGATGCTCGTTACGCGCGGCAGGACGAAAAGACCCCGGGACCTTCACTATAGCTTGGTATTGGTGTTCGGTACGGTTTGTGTAGGATAGGTGGGAGACTGTGAAGCGGGCACGCCAGTGTTCGTGGAGTCGTCGTTGAAATACCACTCTGGTCGTATTGGACTTCTAACCTCGGACCATGATCTGGTTCAGGGACAGTGCCTGGTGGGTAGTTTAACTGGGGCGGTTGCCTCCCAAAGTGTAACGGAGGCGCCCAAAGGTTCCCTCAGCCTGGTTGGCAATCAGGTGTCGAGTGCAAGTGCACAAGGGAGCTTGACTGTGAGAGCGACAGCTCGAGCAGGGACGAAAGTCGGGACTAGTGATCCGGCACCGGCAAGTGGAAGCGGTGTCGCTCAACGGATAAAAGGTACCCCGGGGATAACAGGCTGATCTTCCCCAAGAGTCCATATCGACGGGATGGTTTGGCACCTCGATGTCGGCTCGTCGCATCCTGGGGCTGGAGTAGGTCCCAAGGGTTGGGCTGTTCGCCCATTAAAGCGGCACGCGAGCTGGGTTTAGAACGTCGTGAGACAGTTCGGTCTCTATCCGCCGCGCGCGTCAGAAACTTGAGGAAGGCTGTCCCTAGTACGAGAGGACCGGGACGGACGAACCTCTGGTGTGCCAGTTGTTCCGCCAGGAGCACTGCTGGTTTGCTACGTTCGGAAGGGATAACCGCTGAAAGCATCTAAGCGGGAAGCCTGTTCCAAGATGAGGTTTCTCACCACCTCGAGTGGTTAAGGCCCCCTACAGATGATGGGGTTGATAGGCCAGAACTGGAAGCCCGGTAACGGGTGTAGGTGACTGGTACTAATAGGCCGAGGACTTACTCGACAAAGGTTGCTACGCGTCCACTGTGCGGTATCTGAAACAACACACACACCCCGACCCACCGCTCGGTGGGTTTCGTTGTGGGGTGTGTTCGTTTCATAGAGTTACGGCGGTTATAGCGGCAGGGAAACGCCCGGTCCCATTCCGAACCCGGAAGCTAAGCCTGCCAGCGCCGATGGTACTGCACTCGACAGGGTGTGGGAGAGTAGGACACCGCCGGAACATCATTCACG
>NZ_BAGG01000043.1 GCF_000308695.1 Nocardia takedensis NBRC 100417
GGGTCGTCCACACAGGTGGTGCGATGCCCTGGCAGAGCCATGACGAGAGCGAATGTTTCTCGGTGGTAGCTCATGGGTGGAACGCTGACAATCCCATTCCGAGGGTGGCTGGTCCTGTGTGGCCGGTCCAGGGGTGGTATATCGACACACTGTTGGGTCCTGAGAGAACACGCGAGTGTTTCTTTCTAGGCGAAAGGACGATCCGAAGGGGTTTCCGGTTCATACCGCATGACGCGTGAGTGTTGTGGCTGGTGTCGGGTTCAGGTTTCTTC
>NZ_BAGG01000042.1 GCF_000308695.1 Nocardia takedensis NBRC 100417
TAGGACTCGTGGTCGGTGGTGGAGCTCGTCATGGAAGTTCTCCTGTCGAATGGTCGGGACGGCGGCGAGGGGCGCGGCCGCGTCGGCGGCCACGCCCCCTGCTCGATCCGTCGTCAGTGTGCGATGGCCTTCTCCGCGCCCACGCCGGTGAGCGAGCGGACCTCCATCTCGACGGCCTTTTCCGGGTCCTCCGGTGTGCGCCCGCCCACGAACGTGCCCACGATGCCGAGCACGAAGGCCAGCGGGATCGAGACGATGCCCGGGTTGGACAGCGGGAACCAGTCGAAATCCGAACCCGGCAGCATCGCCGACTTCGAACCGGAGACCGCCGGGGAGAACACGATCAGCACGATGGTCGAGATCAGACCGCCGTACATGCTCCACAGCGCGCCGGTGGTGTTGAACCGCTTCCAGAACAGCGAGTAGAGGATGGTCGGCAGGTTCGCCGACGCGGCGACGGCGAAGGCCAGCGCCACCAGGAAGGCGATGTTCTGCCCGTTGGCCAGGATGCCGAGGCCGATGGCCAGCACGCCGATCACCACGGCGGTGATGCGCGAGACCCGCACCTGCGCCGCCTCGTCGGCCTGACCGCGTTTGAGCACGCTGGCGTAGATGTCGTGGGCGAAGGAGGCCGACGCGGTGATGGTCAGGCCCGCGACCACCGCGAGGATGGTGGCGAAGGCGACCGCTGAGATGATGCCCAGCAGCACCACACCGCCGAGTTCGAAGGCCAGCAGCGGGGCCGCGGAGTTCTGTCCGCCCGCCGCGCCGAGGATGCGATCCGGTCCGACGATGGCCGCCGCCCCGTAGCCCAGCACCAGGGTGAACAGGTAGAACGCGCCGATCAGGCCGATCGCCCACACCACCGAGCGCCGCGCCTCCTTGGCGGTGGGCACGGTGTAGAAGCGCATCAGCACGTGCGGCAGACCCGCGGTGCCCAGCACCAGCGCCAGACCGAGCGAGACGAAGTTCAGCTTGGAGGTCTCGTTCGCGCCGTACTGCGCGCCGGGCGCCAGCACGTCGCGGCTCGCGACGGCCTTGTTGGTCGACTCGCTGACGGCCTGCTGGGCCGAGCCGAGGATGTCGGAGAGGTTGAAGCCGAACTTGGCCAGCACCATCACCGTCATCAGCGCGGCGCCCGCGATGAGCAGCACCGCCTTGATGATCTGCACCCACGTGGTGCCCTTCATGCCGCCGACCAGCACGTAGACGATCATCAGCACGCCGACGACCGCGATCACCAGCGACTGGCCTGCCTTGGACTCGATATCGAGCAGCAGGGCGACCAGGCCACCCGCGCCCGCCATCTGCGCCAGCAGGTAGAACAGCGACACCGTCAGGGTGGACAGGGCCGCGGCGGTGCGGACCGGACGTTCGCGCAGTCGGAAGCTGAGCACGTCGGCCATGGTGAATTTGCCGGTGTTGCGCAACATCTCGGCGACCAGCAGCAGCGCGACCAACCAGGCCACCAGGAAGCCGATGGAGTACAGGAATCCGTCGTAGCCGTAGACCGCGATCGCTCCCGCGATGCCGAGGAAGCTCGCCGCCGACAGGTAGTCGCCCGCGATGGCGATGCCGTTCTGCGGGCCCGAGAAACCGCGTCCGCCGGTGAAGTAGTCCGCGGCGGTGGCGTTGTTGCGACTGGCGCGGATCACCACGACCATCGTGACGGCCACGAACAGCGCGAAGATCGCGATGTTGGCGACCGGTTCGCCGACGGTGCCCGCGGCCAGGTGGTGCGTGCTCATGCGCGGTCCTCGAGTTCGGCGCGGATCGCGGCGGCGCGCGGGTCCAGTTGCTTGTTGGCGAAGCGGACGTAGACCGCGGTGATGACGAAGGTGGTCAGGAACTGGCCCAGGCCCAGCAGCAGTCCGGTGTTGACGTTGCCGAACACCTCGCGGGCCATGAAGTCGTGCGCGTACGCGCCGAGCAGGACGTAGGTGAGGTACCAGATCAGGAAGACCGCGGCCATCGGGAACACGAAGCGGCGCAGGCGGGTGCGCAGTTCCTGGAATTGCGGGCTCGCGTATACGGCGGCGAATTCCTCGGGACCGGGCGTGGGTCGCGGCGCCCCGCCGTCCTTGTCGAGGTCGATACTTGTCATCCGGGGTGTCCTAGCATGTGACGTGGCTTACCTCGCTGACGCTAACGGCAGGGCCCGCTCCCCAGAATGCTGTGGCGCGGGTCACTCGGTGGGGGTGGTGTTCTGTGCGGTGAGCGGTCGGCGCGTCGCGACGAACGGTCGTGTCGACTCCGACCGGTAGGTATGTTCACCGGCGGAAACGCCCCGCGCGCAGGCCCCTTCGGCGCTCGCGGTCAGCCCGCGCGCAGCCCGCCCTCGCGATCGGCGCCCATACCCAACCGCTCCGGCGCGTGCATCCGGACGAACACCCGGCCGGTCGCGCGCTCGTCCTGACCGCGCGTTACCAGGCTGACCCCCACCATCGTCGCGAACGCCAACGGCACGCTGATCGCCGCCGGGTACCCCAGCAGCGCGGCGGGCCACCCGTCGCCGACCTCGTCGGAGACGCCCGCGGTCACCGAGATCGCGGTGGCCGTGCCGGAGACGAGTCCGCCCGCGATCAGCCCGCAGGCCGCGCCCGCCGCCGTCAGCCCGCGCCACCAGATCCCCAGCACCAGCAGCGGACACAGCGTCGAGGCGGCCACCGAGAACGCCAGCGCCACCGTCCTGGACAGGTCCAGCGAGGTCACCGCGATCGACAGCGCCAGCGGCAGCAGGCCCGCGACCAGCGCGGCCAACCGGAAGTCCCGGATGCGCCCGCGCAGCACATCGGTGCTGAGCACCCCGGCGATGCTGACCAGCAGGCCCGAAGACGTCGACAGGAAGGCCGCGATCGCCCCGGCCGCCGCCAAGGCCGCGAGCAACTGCCCGGGCAGACCGCTCAGCACCGCGCCGGGCAGCAGCACCACCGCCGCGTCCGAGGTGCCGGTGATCAGCAGTTCCGGCACGTACAGCCGGGCGAAGACCCCCAGCAGGATCGGGAACAGGTAGAACACCCCGACCAGCGCGATCACCGCCAGCGCGGTCGCGCGCGCCGCCCGGCCGTCGGGATTGGTGTAGAAGCGCACCAGGACGTGGGGGAGACCCATGGTGCCCAGAAAGGTCGCCAGGATCAGCGAATACACCTGGTAGGTGGGGTGTCTGCCGCCGAAGCCGCCGCCGGGGGTGAGCCAACTCGACCCGTCGGCGGGCGCGCCCGCGACCACGGGCACCGCCGCCCCCGCGTCCAGGACCAGGCGTGTTCCCGTTGCGAGTTCGTGGGTACCCGGACCCAGCTCGACCCGTCCGTCCACGGGACGGTCGTCGAGGGTGCCGGTGAGCGAGACCGACTGCGGCGCGGACACGTTGACCAGGACGTCGGTGCTGATGTCGACGGTGGTGCGCTCGGTGACCACCGGTGGCGCGGGCAACCCCAGCGGCCGGTCCTCGGCCAGGAAATGACCGAGCAGCACCAGCGCGGGCAACGCCACCGCGGTCAGTTTCAGCCAGTACTGGAACGCCTGCACCAGCGTGATCGAACGCATCCCGCCGCCCGCCACGTTGGCGACCACGATCGCGCCGACGGCCAGCGCGCCGACCCAACTCGGCACGCCCAGCAGGATGCGCAGGGTCAGCCCCGCGCCCTGGAACTGCGGGATCAGGTACACGCCGCAGATCAGCACCACCACGACCGCGGCGAGTCGGCGCAACCGCACCGAACCGAGGCGGAACTCCGCGAAATCCGGCACCGTGTAGGCCCCCGAGCGCCGTAGCGGCGCGGCCACGAACAGCAGCAGTCCGAGGTAGCCCGCGGTGAAGCCCACCGGGTACCACAGCGCGTCCGCGCCGTACTTCGCGATCAATCCGGCCACACCGAGAAACGAAGCGGCCGAGAGGTATTCCCCGGAGATCGCGGCCGCGTTCCAGCGCGGGCCGACACTGCGCGAGGCGACCAGGAAATCGGAGGTGGTCCGCGCCATCCGCACCCCGTAGGCCCCGATCGCGACCGTGGCGATCGCGGCCAGCAGCAGGGCACAGACCGTCAGCGCGGGCGAGTCCACCGGGTCCATCGCTCAGTCCTCGGCGAGGTCGAGGAAGTCCTGGTCGTTGCGTTCGGCCAAGCGCAGGTAGATCCGCCCCACCGCGTACAGCGCCGGATACACCGCCAGTCCCAGCAGCAGCCAGGGCAGACGGACCCCGAGCACCACCGTCGCCGCCACCGCCTCGATCCGGAACAGCAGCGGCAGCGCGCACAGCGCCAGCACCGAGACCAGGGCCAGCCGCAACGCCAACCCGAGTTGGGCGCGGATCAGCCCCGCCACCAGTGCCTCGCCGATCTCGGTCTGTTCGGCCACCTCGACACGGGTCCGCACCCGCCGGGCCCCGCGCCGCTCGGCCAGCACCACCCGCACGCGCGCCGGACGGACCGGGCCGGTCACCGGCCGGTCCAGGTCTGGCGGGGTCCGTGCACCAGTCGCTGCTTGAGTTCGCGCACCTGCCGTCTGCTCACCGGCAGTTCCACCGCGGCCGCGGCGCCGTCGGCGCGCAAGCAGACCACCGTGGCGTTCCCGACCTGACGCAACCCCGTGACCAGGCGCAACGCCACCAGATACGACCGGTGCACGCGCAGGAAACCGGCGTCCTGCCACCGCGATTCGAGCGCCGAGAGCGGGATGCGCACCAGATGCGACCCGGCGCTGGTGTGCAGGCGGGCGTAGTCGCCATCGGCCTCGACCCAGCTGACGTGCGCGCGGTGCACCAGGGTGGTCACCCCGCCCAGTTCCACCGGGATGACCTCGTTCGGGTCGGCGCGCCGCGGCGTCGGTTCGGGTTCGGGCGCGCCGCGCGCGCCCACGATGCGGCGCACCGCCTCGGCGAGACGGGCCTCGCGCAGCGGTTTGAGCAGATAGTCCACCGCGCCCAGGTCGAAGGCGGCCACGGCGCGGTCCTCGTGGGCGGTCACGAACACCACCGCGGGCGGGTTGGCGAATTCCGACAGGATGCCCGCCAGTTCCATGCCGTCCAGGCCGGGCATGTTGATGTCGAGGAACACCGCGTCCACCGGACGCGCGCGCAGCACCCGCAGCGCCTCGGTGGCATCGCCCGCGCGGTGGATCTCGCCGACCTCGGCGCGGGCACCGAGCAGGTAGACCAGTTCGTCCAGCGCGGGCTTCTCGTCGTCGACGGCGAGCACCCGCAGGGCGGTCATCGGCGTGTCGGTGGTGCGTGTCACAATCGCTCAATCTTAAGCGCAGGGTCCGGCGCGCCGACTCCGGCATCCGCCGCGCGCTCTCGTCCCGGGTGTTCAGGCCCGAATTCCCGCGCGGAATTTCGGAACTCGCAGACTCACCTTGGTCCCCGCTCCCGGAGCGGTTTCCACGACCAGTCCGTAGTCGTTGCCGAACGCGGCGCGCAATCGATCATCCACGTTGGCCAGTCCCACGTGGGCCGATTCGGCCGGACCCGCCGAATCCGCGGCGACCGCGTCCAGCGCGCCCGAGCGCAGCAGTTCCGGATCCATGCCGACCCCGTCGTCCTCGACGCTGATCACACAGTCGGTGCCCGCGTCGTCGGCGACGATGGTGACCACTCCGCGCCTGGTACCGGCCAGTCCGTGCCGGACCGCGTTCTCCACCAGCGGTTGCAGCGCCAGGAACGGCAGCACCACGCCGAGTACTTCCGGCGCGATCTGCAATCGCACCTCCAGGGTGTCGCCGAAGCGCGCGCGTTCCAACGCCAGATAGCGTTCGATGTTGCGCAGTTCGTCGGCGAGCACGGTGAATTCGCCCGCGGTGCGGAAGGAATAGCGCGTGAAGTCGGCGAATTCCAGGATCAATTCGCGGGCCCGGTCCGGATCGGTGCGCACGAACGAGGCGATGGTGTTGAGCGCGTTGTAGATGAAATGCGGGCTGATCTGCGCGCGCAGCGCCCGCACCTCGGCGCGGTCGAGGCGGGCGCGCGAGGCGTCGAGTTCGGCCAACTCCACCTGGCCGCACACGTAGCGCGCCACCTCGGCCACCGCCCCCAGCCCGCCCGGGCCGGGGCGACCCGTGACCACCACGCCCAACGCCCCGGCAACCCCCGCGTTCTCCACCAGCAACGGCTGGGCGATCAGCGTGCGCGCGGGTTGGTCGGGACGACCCGCGATCGGGGCCAACACGGGCCGCTGTTCGGCGATCGCGCGCGCGGCGGCTTCGGCGAACCGCTCGGCCACCTCGGCGTGCGGACCGTCCCAGGCCAGCAGCGCGCCCTCGGCGTCGGCGACCCCGAGGGCGTCACCGCCGGTGAGCGCGCGCAGATGCGGGGCCGCCTCCCTGGCGGCGTCCTCGGTGAGTCCGGCCCGCAGCGGCCGCGCCGCCAGCGAGGCGGTGTGCAGCGCCGTGTGCACCGCGCGCTCGGCGGGGGTGGTCACCGAGCGGCGGGTGCGCGGCCACAGCAGCAGCGCACCCGCGATCAGCGCCGCGCCCACGACGATCGCGACGACGGTCGTGGTCACGGGAACCGGTATCGGTGCGGCATCCGGTGATCATCGCACCGCGTCACCGACCGCCGACGGTGAATCGGATCGCCCCCGACGCCGGGGCGTGCGCCTCGCCGATGGCGACGCTTGCCTCGTAGACGCCGGGACCGGGGGCGAACACCGCGGCGGGCCCGCTGTTGCTCCAGTAGCCCGGACCCCACGCCGTCGTGACGTAGCTTCCGGTCGCGCCGGAGTTCACCTCGGTCCAGGTCAGGGTGACCGGCAGCGCGCAGTCACCGACCGGCGCCGCCCCGTGCATCATCGTGATGACGGTGAACGCCGCCCGGCCCGGTGGCGCGTCGCCGTCGACGACGGCGTCGACCTGGGCGACGCACGGCCCCTGGGTCAGCGACCAGAGGGTCGGGAAGGGACCGCCCGGTTGCGCCGCGGCGGGGGCGGCGTTCGCGAGCGGGCCCGCGGCGGCCAGCAGGCAGGCCGTGAAGAGAGGGGAGACGGCGGATCGTGTTCTGATCGGGAGCATCGGCACCTCTGTCGTGGGTTCGGAAGCTTCGGACGAACATGCGCAGAAGGGGCATTACCGGACGCGCCGGTGATCTCGGCCACCGACACGCCGAGGGCTCCTGGGCGGACCCGGATCGGCGCGCGAGCCTCCGAAAAGATGTCGGACCCGCGTGCCTAGAATCGAGCAGCGTGGTTCGGCGTCCAGGGCCAACCCCTTTTCCGACTTTGGGAGGAAGGACCGACTTGGCCTCGTCCGGATCGTTCGTTCACCTGCACAACCACACCGAGTACTCCATGCTCGACGGGGCGGCCAAGATCTCGCCCCTGTTCGCGGAGGCGAATCGGTTGGGAATGAACGCGGTCGGGATGACCGACCACGGCAACATGTACGGCGCCTCGGAGTTCTACAACTCCGCCGAGAAGGCCGGCATCAAGCCGATCATCGGCATCGAGGCCTACATCGCGCCGGGGTCGCGCTTCGACACCAAACGCGTGCAGTGGGGCGATCCCAGCCAGAAGGGCGACGACGTCTCCGGTTCGGGCGCCTACACCCACATGACGATGGTCGCCGAGAACGCGACCGGTCTGCGCAACCTGTTCAAACTGTCGTCGCTGGCCTCCATCGAAGGTCAGCTCGGCAAGTGGGCGCGCATGGACGAGGAGATCATCGCCCAGTACTCCGAGGGCATCATCGCCACCACGGGCTGCCCGTCGGGCGAGGTGCAGACCAGGCTGCGCCTGGGCCACGAGCGCGAAGCGCTGGAGGCGGCCGCCAAATGGCAGGAGATCTTCGGGCCGGAGAACTTCTTCCTCGAGGTCATGGACCACGGGCTGTCCATCGAGCGCCGGGTCCGCGAGGGCCTGCTCGACATCAGCAAGCAACTCGGCATCCCGCCGCTGGCCACCAACGACTGCCACTACGTCACCAAGGACCAGTCGACCAATCACGAAGCGCTGCTGTGCATCCAGACCGGCAAGACGCTGTCGGACCCGACCCGCTTCAAATTCGACGGTGACGGCTACTACCTCAAGTCCGCCGAGGAGATGCGCGCCCTGTGGGACGCCGAAGTGCCCGGCGCGTGCGACAACACGGTGCTCATCGGCGAACGCGTGCAGTCCTACAAAGAGGTCTGGCAGCACCGCGACCGGATGCCGGTGTTCCCGGTGCCCGAAGGCGAGACCGAGGGCAGTTGGCTGCGCAAGGAGGTCGCGCGCGGTCTGGACCTGCGCTTCCCCAACGGCGTCCCCCGCGATTACCTGGCCCGCGCCGACTACGAGATCGGCGTCATCCTGGAGATGGGCTTCCCCGCCTACTTCCTCGTCGTCGGCGACTTGATCAAACACGCCCGCGAGGTCGGCATCCGGGTCGGTCCCGGCCGCGGTTCGGCCGCCGGTTCGCTGGTGGCCTACGCGCTGCACATCACCAACATCGACCCGATCCCGCACGGTCTGCTCTTCGAGCGCTTCCTCAACCCGGAGCGCGTCTCGATGCCCGACATCGACATCGACTTCGACGATCGTCGCCGAGGCGAGATGGTGCGCTACGCCACCGAGCAGTGGGGCACCGACAAGGTCGCCCAGGTCATCACCTTCGGCACCATCAAGACCAAGGCCGCGATCAAGGACTCCGCGCGAGTGCTGTTCGGCCAGCCCGGTTTCGCGATCGCCGACCAGATCACCAAGGCCCTGCCGCCGCCGATCATGGCCAAGGACATCTCGGTCTCGGGGATCACCGATCCCGACCACGAGCGGTACAAGGAAGCCGCCGAGGTCAGGGAACTGATCAACACCAACCCCGACATCGCCAAGATCTACGAGACCGCGCGCGGCCTGGAAGGGCTGATCCGCAACGCGGGCGTGCACGCCTGCGCGGTCATCATGTCCTCGGAGCCGCTGACCGATGCCATCCCGGTGTGGAAGCGGGCCCAGGACGGCGCGATCATCACCGGCTGGGACTACCCGTCGTGTGAGGCCATCGGCCTGCTGAAGATGGACTTCCTGGGCCTGCGCAACCTGACGGTGCTCGGCGACGCCATCGACAACGCCAAACTCAACCGCGGCGTCGAGGTCGACCTGGACACGCTGCCGCTCGACGATCCGGCCACCTACAACCTGCTCGCCCGCGGCGACACCCTCGGGGTGTTCCAGCTCGACGGCGGGCCGATGCGGGATCTGCTGCGCCGCATGCAGCCCACCGCGTTCGAGGACATCGTCGCCGTCGGCGCGCTGTACCGGCCCGGCCCGATGGGCATGAACGCCCACAACGACTACGCCGACCGCAAGAACGGCCGCCAAGAGGTCAAGCCGATCCACCCCGAACTGGCCGAACCGCTGAAGGAGATCCTGGGCGAGACCTACGGTCTGATCGTCTACCAGGAACAGATCATGCACGTCGCGCAGAAGGTGGCCGGGTACTCCCTCGGTCGAGCCGACATCCTGCGCCGCGCGATGGGCAAGAAGAAGGCCGAGGTGCTGGCCGCCGAATTCGAGGGCTTCGAGGCGGGCATGCAGGCCAACGGCTACTCCAAGGAGGCCATCAAAGCGCTGTGGGACACCATCCTCCCGTTCGCCGGCTACGCGTTCAACAAATCGCACGCCGCCGCCTACGGTCTGGTCTCCTACTGGACGGCCTACTTCAAGGCGAACTATCCGGCCGAGTACATGGCCGCCCTGTTGACCAGCGTCGGCGACGACAAGGACAAAGCCGCGGTCTACCTCTCGGACTGCCGCAGGCTCGGCATCACGGTCATGCCGCCCGACGTCAACGAGTCCGAGCTGAACTTCGCCCCGGTCGGCACGGACGTGCGCTTCGGTCTCGGCGCGGTGCGCAACGTCGGCGCCAACGTGGTGGCCTCGATCCTGCAGGCGCGCAAGGACAAGTCGAAGTTCACCGACTTCTCCGACTACCTCAACAAGATCGACGCCATCGCCTGCACCAAGAAGGTCACCGAATCGCTGATCAAATCCGGCGCGTTCGACTCGCTCGGTCATCCGCGCAAGGGTCTGCTGCTGATCCACTCCGACGCCATCGACGCGGTGATGACCACCAAGAAGGCCGAGGCGATCGGCCAGTTCGACTTGTTCGGCGGCATGGACGCCGACGAGTCGGTGGCCTCGGTGTTCAACGTCGCGGTGCCCGACGAGGAGTGGGAGAGCAAGCACAAACTCGCCCTCGAACGCGAGATGCTGGGCCTCTACGTCTCCGGCCATCCGCTCAACGGCGTCGAACACGTGCTGGCCGCCCAGGTCGACACCCAGATCCCGGCCATCCTGGAAGGCGATGTCAAGGACGGCGCGCAGGTCACCATCGGCGGCATCCTGGCCTCGGTGAACCGGCGCATCAACAAGAACGGTCTGGCCTGGGCCTCCGCGCAGCTCGAGGATCTGACCGGTGGCGTGGAGGTGCTGTTCTTCCCGCAGTCCTATCAGGTCTTCGGCATGGACGTGGTCGAGGACGCGGTGGTGTTGGTCAAGGCTCGTGTCTCGGTGCGCGACGACCGGATCTCACTGATCGCCAACGATCTGGTGGTCCCCGACCTCTCGGCGATCGGCGTCGCGAAACCGTTGGCGGTCATCGTCACCACGCGCATGTGCACCCCCGACAAGATCGGGGAGCTCAAGCGGGTGCTGTCGCGGCATCCCGGCACCGCCGACGTGCACGTGCGGCACGTGGGCGCGCGCGAGAAGACCACGTTGCTGAAACTGGACGACAGCCTGCGGGTCTCGCCGTCCTCGGCGCTGATGGGCGATCTGAAGGCGCTGCTCGGTCCGGGGTGTCTCGCGGTCTGAGGCGGCCCGGGCTCAGGGGGTGACGGCCACGCCCAGCGACAGCGCGCCCATCGGGCGTGGGATGTCCTCGGCGTAGAAGACGTCGAGGTCGCGGATGCGGAAGCCCGCGTCCTCGACGATCGCGCGGATGTCGCGGTTGAGGTGGCAGCCGCCCGCGACGACCTTCTGGATCGGGTTGAGCCGGTTCTGCCAGGTTCGGACCGAGGCGTCGGGCGCGAGTCCGTGTTCGACGAAGTGCAGGGTGCCGCCGGGGACGAGGACGCGGCGCAGTTCGGCGAGCGCGGCGGCGACGTCGGGGATGGTGCACATGGTCCAGGTGGACAGCGCGCAGTCGAAGCTGTCCGCGGCGAAGGGCAGGGTCTGTCCGTCGAGTCCGGCCCGTTCGACGGGGACGGTGGCGCTCGCGAGGCGCTCCCGCGCCAGACGCCAGCCGAGGTCGGCCGGTTCGACGGCGCTGATCCCGTCGACGGCGGCGGGGTAGAAGGGGACGTTGAGTCCGGAGCCGAAGCCGATCTCCACGACCCGGCCGTGCAGGTCGGCGCAGGCGCGCACGCGATGCGGATCGTTGCCCTTCAGCCCGCAGGCGAGGTCGATGATCCTGGGTACGATCCGGTCTCCGTAGAATCCCACCCCACCACTGTCCCGCTTTTCCCGGCGCGGCGCATCAGTGACATCCCCGATCGTCCTCCCCGATCGTCGCGTAACATTCCGGTACCCGGATATGCGCATTCGGGCATGGATGCGCGCGGCGGGCCGGATCGGGCGACCCGTGCGATGCTGGGCCGATGACGGCGTTCGAGGTGTGGGCTCCGCGCGCGGAGCGGGTACGGCTGGATCTCGACGGCGACGTCCATCCGATGACCCGCGCGTCCGAGGGATGGTGGCGGGTCGATCGGGCCGCCGAATCCGGTGCGCGCTACGGCTTCCTGCTGGACGACGATCCGACGGTGCTGCCCGATCCGCGTTCCGCGCGTCAGCCGGAGGGTGTGCACGCTCGCTCGGCCGTGCACGTCCTCGATCCGAACCGCTGGACCGACGCGGGCTGGACCGGTCGCCCGTTGGCGGGCGCGCTGTTCTACGAACTGCACATCGGCGCGTTCACCCCCGAGGGCACCTTCGACGCCGCGATCGACCGCCTGGACCACCTGGTCGACCTCGGTGTGACGGTCGTGGAGATCATGCCGGTCAACGCCTTCGACGGCACGCACAACTGGGGCTACGACGGCGTGCTCTGGTACGCGGTGCACGAACCCTACGGGGGGCCGGACGGTCTGCAACGGTTCGTCGACGCCTGCCACGCGCGCGGCCTGGCCGTGGCGCTGGACGTCGTCTACAACCATCTCGGCCCGTCCGGCAACTACTTGCCGCGCTTCGGCCCCTATCTCACCGAGGGCCGCAACACCTGGGGGCAGAGCCTGAACCTGGACGGACCCGACTCCGGTCCGGTGCGCGGGCACATCCTCGACAACGCGCTGCGCTGGCTGCGCGAATTCCACATCGACGCGCTGCGCCTGGACGCCGTGCACGCCTTGGTCGACCGGACCGCCACCCACCTGCTCGCCGAACTGGCCGACGCGACCACCGCCCTGTCGGCCCACGTGCGCCGCCCGCTGACCCTGATCGCCGAGAGCGACCTCAACGACCCCCGACTGATCACCGCGCGCGCGGCGGGCGGCTACGGACTGGGCGGGCAGTGGAACGACGACTTCCACCACGCCGTGCACACTGCGGTCTCCGGTGAGCGACAGGGGTATTACGCCGATTTCGGGTCGCTCGCGACCCTCGCGCGGACGCTGCGGCACGGGTTCTTCCACGCGGGCACGTATTCGAGTTTCCGCCGACGCGTGCACGGCCGACCGCTGGACCGCGCCCTGATCCCCGCCTCGACCCTGCTGGGCTACACCTGCACCCACGACCAGATCGGCAACCGCGCGATCGGTGACCGGCCCAGCGCCTACCTCGCGGACGGCCAGTTGGCGATCAAGGCCGCGCTGGTGCTGTTATCGGCGTTCACGCCGATGCTGTTCATGGGGGAGGAGTGGGGCGCGCGCACCCCGTTCCTGTTCTTCACCTCGCACACCGACCCCGTCATCGGCGCGGCCACCGCCACCGGGCGCAAGGCCGAATTCGCCGAACACGGCTGGTCGAGCGAGGACGTGCCCGATCCACAGGACCCCGAGACCTTCCTGCGCTCCAAGATCGACTGGTCCGAGCCCGATTCGGCGTCGCACG
This sequence comes from Nocardia takedensis NBRC 100417, assembly GCF_000308695.1. Classification (GTDB taxonomy): domain Bacteria; phylum Actinomycetota; class Actinomycetes; order Mycobacteriales; family Mycobacteriaceae; genus Nocardia; species Nocardia takedensis. Next base: position 13,005 of record NZ_BAGG01000042.1, read on the forward strand.
CGCGCCTGCTGGCCTGCTACCGAGCGTTGATCGCGCTGCGCCGCGAACGCGCCGAGATCACCGATCCGTGGCTGTCCGGGGTCGAGGTCGACTACGACGAGCGACAGGGATGGATCGTGGTCACCCGCGGACCGCTGCGGTTGCTGTGCAACCTGTCCGCCGAACCGGTCCGGATTCCCGTCACCGGAGCCACGGTGCTGGCCTGGGTCGAACCCGAGTTCGATCCGGTCTCCGGTCACCCCACCCTGCCCGGACACTGCTTCGCCGTCGTCGAGGACCCGCCTCGAGATCCGATCGTGGCCTCACCTGGTGATACGGGGATTGCCGGGATCCGATGACGCCATTACCGTTGAAAGATGAGCAATGTGGCTTCGTCCGGAGATCTCGCGGACCTACCCGGAGGGGTCGGCGGTAGCGTCGCCCCCGGATTCGCCCCCCTGGTGCGGGCATTCGCTGCGGCCTACGGGCGGCGAAAAGGGGCGGGGGCCGCGCTCGCGGTGCACCTGCACGGACAGCCACTGGTCGACATCTGGGTCGGCACGCACAGCGGTAGCAAGCCGTGGACCGGTCGGACCGGCGCGATCGTCTTCTCGGCCACCAAAGGCGTCACCGCCACCGTCATCCACCGACTCGCCGACCGCGGGCTCATCGACTACGACGCACCGGTCGCCGAATACTGGCCGGAATTCGCCGCCAACGGCAAGGGCTCGATCACGGTCGCGCAGGTCATGACCCATCGCGCGGGCCTGTCCGGGCTCGGCGCGCTGGCCACCGACATCACCGAAGTCCTCGACCACCAGCTCATGGAGGAGCGGCTGGCCGCGGCGAAACCGGACCGGCTGCTCGGCGTGCCGACCTATCACGCGCTCACCTACGGCTGGTTGCTGGCCGGTCTGGCCCGCCGGGTGACCGGCCGCGGCCTCGGCGAGTTGTTCCGCGCCGAGGTCACCGAACCGCTCGGCATCGACGGCATCCACCTGGGCCTGCCGCCCAGCGGCTCCACCGTCGACTTCGCGCCGATCGCGGGCAACCACCTGCGGCTGTTGGGCGGCCCGGTCGGCGGCTACCTGCTGGCCCGCACCTTCGGCTTCCCCGGCGCGCCCGGCGCCGCCGCCCGCGCGCTGTTCATGCCCGGCGTGGACACCTTCCTCGAAGGCCCCAACCCGCCGATCCTGAACACCGAACTCGGCGCGGGCAACGGCGTGTGCACCGCCACCGGCCTGGCCACCATGTACGGAGTGCTCGCCAACGGCGGCATGTCGGACGGACGTCGCTACCTGTCGGCGCGCACCATCGCCGAACTGCGCCGCATCCGCTCCTACCGACTCGATCACGCGCTGTTCTACTTCCCGATGATGTGGCACCTCGGCTACCACTCGATGCCGATGCCCTACGCGCACGAAGGGCTCGGCCACATCGGCCTCGGCGGCTCCTTCGGCTGGGCCGAACCCCGACTCGGACTCTCCGTCGGGTTCGTGCACAACCGGATGGGCGTACCGCAGATCACCGGCGACCAGATGGCCGCGGTGTGGCTGCTCCCGCTGATCGTCAACTGCCTGCGCGGCGCCGCCCGGCGGCCCGCCCCCGAGATCCGTCGGGAAGCGGCCGCCTGAGCGCGTCGGGTCAGGTCAAGTAGCGGTAGGCGGGGGAGCCGGGCTCGAGCCGTTCGCAGCGGATGGGCGATTCGTCCATCCGCTGCCGCAGCGGGGCCAGCCCGGCCCTGCTGCCCAGTTCGATGCCGACCAGCGCGGACCCGGTCTCCCGGTTGTTGCGCTTGACGTATTCGAACATGGTGATGTCGTCGTCGGGGCCGAGCACCTCGTCCAGGAAGCGCCGCAGCGCGCCCGGCTCCTGCGGGAAGTCCACCAGGAAGTAGTGCTTGAGCCCGCGGTGCACCAGCGAGCGCTCGATGATCTCGCCGTAGCGGGAGACGTCGTTGTTGCCGCCGGAGACCAGGCACACCACCGTCGACCCGGGTTCGACCTCGAGTTCGCACAAGCCGGTGACCGCCAGCGCGCCCGCGGGTTCGGCGACGATGCCCTCGTTCTGGTAGAGGTCGAGCATCGTGGTGCAGATCGCGCCCTCGTCGACGTGCATCACCCGGAACGATCCCGCGCCCTCCGGCGGTTCGGTGGCGGTGAGCAGCGGCAGCGAGGCGTGCGAGACCACCCGGCCGCCGAAACTCGCGGCGGCCTCGTAGGGCACCCGGCCGATGCGGCGCACGGCGGCGCCGTCGACGAACGGGTCGATCGTCGGCAGGGTGACCGGGCCGCCCGCGACCAAGGCCGCCGTCATCGAGGCGGCGCCGCTGGGCTCGACGCCCAGGATGCCCGCGCGCGGCGCGCGTTCCCGCAGATAGGTGCCGACGCCGGCGAGGCAGCCGCCGCCGCCGACGGGGATGACCACCAGATCCGGCGGTCCGTCGAGTTGTTCGAGGATCTCGGCGGCGATGGTGCCCTGTCCCGCGGCGGTGCGGGTGTCGTCGAACGGCGCGACCATGGTGGCCCCGGTGCGTTCGACGTCGGCGGCGGCCGCGGCGGCCGCGGCGTCGTAGGTCTCGCCGACGGCGATCAGTTCGACGTATTCGCCGCCGTGCACGCGGATGCGGTCGCGTTTCTGCTTCGGGGTGGTGGTGGGCACGTAGATGCGGCCGCGGATTCCCATCGCGTGACACGCGTAGGCGACGCCCTGCGCGTGGTTGCCCGCGCTGGCCGCGACGACGCCCGCCTCCCGTTCGCGGGGAGTGAGCTGGACGATGAGGTTGTAGGCGCCGCGCAGTTTGTAGGAGCGGACCGCGGTGAGGTCCTCGCGCTTGAGATAGACCTGCGCGCCGGTCAATGTCGACAGTCTCGGGCTGAACTGGAGCGGGGTCGGGTCGATGATGTCGGAAATTCGCTTGGCGGCAGCATCGATCTCGTCCGCGCTCAACGCGGGACGAGTCGCGGACAGGTCGTCGAGTACCTCTAGCGGATCGGACACCCGAAATATGCTGCCACCCGCCGTTTCGTTCCCGGACGGCGGGTGGCGGAGATCGGCTACTCGCCCGCCGGGCGCGGGGTCAACACGAAGACCGGGATCTCGCGGGTGGTCTTGGTCTGATAGTTCGCGTAGTCGGGCCAGACCGCCACGGCCCGCTCCCACCACGCCGCCTTCTCCTCGCCGGTGACCTCGCGGGCGGTGTAGTCGGCGGTGACCGTGCCGTCGCGCAGTTCGACGTGCGGGTCGGCCTTGATGTTGTAGTACCAGACCGGGTTCTTCGGCGCGCCGCCCAGCGAGGCGACCACGGCGTACTCGCCGTCGTGCTCGACCCGCATGAGCGGTGTCTTGCGGAGTTTGCCGGATTTCGCGCCGCGGGTGGTCAGCAGGATGACCGGCTTGCCGTTGAGCGAGGTGCCGGTGGTGCCGCCGGAGTTCTCGTAGGTCTCGGCCTGTTCCCTGGCCCAGTCCGAGGTGCTGGGTGCGTACTCTCCTGTCAGTGGCATATCCGGCCCAACGCCCACGGCCGCGCGACTGTTCCCGTACGGAAAAGTTCGGTGGCCCGAACTCCTGTGTCCGGCTATCCTGAGCAGATGACGACGGTGCACCGGGCCAGGCCCCAGACGATCGACCTCGCGGGTTCCGCGTGGCCGGTGTACAAGCTGGAAGCCCTCGCCGCGGGGCTGATCACCCTCGTCGTCCTGGCGATGATCGTCGGTTCCCCGCAACTCGCCGTCCTGGCCGGCGCGGCGGTGGCCGCGGCGCGCTGGTCCCTCGGCGCGTTCGCGGCGCGGCGCGCGTCCGAGGTCACCGGCCGGGAATCGGTGCTCGCCCCGCGCTGACCGGGTGGCGCTCCCCGTCGTGTCACGCGTCACTCGCATAGCGACGTGCTACTACAGTCTGGGGCCATGCCGTCGAACCTGTCACGAGCGGCCGCGATCGCCCTCGGTGCGATCCTGGCCTGTGCTCCGCTGTTCGCCTCACCGCCGCGGGCGACCGCCGAGATCGTACCCATGCCACCGCACGAGAAGACTTTCGTCTCCCCGAACGGGATCTCGTTCATGGTCGGCAACCGCGACGAGACCATCAACCGGATCCCGCCGCTGAACATGATGGGCACCACGCGCGAAGCGCTGGTCAGCGGCGTCGCCTACGGTCGCCTCGACGGCGGGACGGCGGGCAAACTGCGGGTGGGCTACCACGTCGGCTGCGCGGTCGAGATCGGCGGCAGCACCATCGGCGTGACCCCGAACTTCTACTACTACGACCCCGACCTCGATCCGGGCAACAACGACCCGCTGGCCATCGCCCCGGTCGCCACGCTCAACCTCAACCCCGGTCAGGTCACCGACGTCGCCATGATGGAGAAGACGATGGTGCCCGGCAAGCAGATCAACCTCGGCGTCCGCGATTACCACATCCGCGTCAACTCCTGCACCGGTCCGGTCACCCTGCGCCAGTACACCTACGTCTACCTCGAATCCGAGGACACCGACGATTCCGGCGCGGTCTTCGGCGACTCCACCTGGCTCTGATCCGCCCGCCGCGCGCGCCCCGGTCCCGTGCCGGGGCGCCGTGCTGTCCCGATCCGAGTAGTCGACTACGCGCGTGTCGTCGCGGTCGCCGAAGGAGAATTCCCCCATGAAGCGCCTGGTGGTGTGTTGCGACGGGACGTGGAAGGCCGAATCGAGCAGCACGGTCTCCAACATCGTGAAGATCGCGCAGACGGTGTGCGTCTCCGCGCCGGGTCCGCACGGCGCCGTGATCCCGCAGTGGGTCAGCTACGTCTCCGGCCCCGGCGCCCGCGGCTTCCTGACCGACCGGATGGTGGGCGGCGCGTTCGGCCTCGGACTCGAGGCCAACCTGTCCTCGGCCTACTGGCATCTGGCGTTGAACTGGGAGCCCGGCGACGAGATCTACCTCTTCGGCTTCAGTCGCGGCGCGTTCACCGCCCGCAGCCTCGCGGGCCTGATCAGCCGGATCGGGCTGCTCACCCCGGCGGCCATGATCGACGGCCGCTACCCCGACGCGCTGGCCCTCTACCGACAGCCACCGCCCGTCGACGGGTCCACCCCGCCGTCGTGGGAACGTTTCCGCGCCGAGCACTGCCGCCATCCCGCGCGCATCGATTTCCTAGGCGTCTTCGACACCGTCGGCGCGCTCGGCGTTCCCGGTCTCACCGCGTTGCGCCACCGCTTCCACGACGTGCGCCTCTCGCCGAACGTGCACCGCGCGCGCCAAGCCCTGGCCATCGATGAGCGTCGTCGCGCGTTCGAGCCCTGCCTGTGGGAGGTGCCCGTGGAACCCGAGGTGAAGTACCGCCGCGACGTCGCGCGCGTCAAGCAGGTGTGGTTCGCGGGCGTGCACACCGATATCGGCGGGGGCTATCCCGAATGCGGGCTGTCGGATCTGACACTGCGCTGGATGGTGCGCGAGGCCGCCGACGCGGGACTGGTCTTCGATCGCGACCGCCTCGACACCCTCGCCCGGCGGTGCCCGCGCACCCCTGAGGTCCACCTGACCAGGCACGACTCGCTACGACCGGCCTACCGCGCGCTGAATCTGCTGCGCACCCTGCGCGCGCCGCGCAGCGAACGGTTCCACCTCGACTCGTGGCGGCGGCTGGCCCCGCGCCGCCGCGGCGGCGCGGACAGCGGGGTCAAACTCGCCTCGGCCGTCCTCTCGACGCCCGGATACCATCCGCCCAACCTGGAACGGTGGCGCGCCGACACCTTCGGCGGATCGTTCCCCGAGGACCTGTTCGAGGACATCGACTCCGTCCCGGCGCAAGAGGCCGCGACCCCTGACATCTCGGCCCCCGCCGCCCCGGCGCACGAAGTCTCGGCGACCGACTGCCCGGCGCATGGGCTCTCTGCGACCGACAGTCCGGCGCACCAGGTGTCAGCGCACGAGTAGGGCGACCGGTAGGCGTGCGAACAGCGTGTCGAGCGCGGCCCGACCCTGGAAGGTGTGCCCGGTGAGACGATCGGTCCACACGCCCGCGGGCAGGTCGAGAGTCGTGTCACCCCAGCCGGATTCGCCCAGCCCGAGACTGTGGCGGGTGGCGGCGACGATCACCTCGGGCGCTTCGCCGCGTCGACCGCGCGCGAAGGCGACCAGCCTGCTCGCGTGGTCGCCGGTCGCGAACAGCGGCAGGTAGGCGCCGCCGACGAAGCAGTCCGGCCGCTCGCGACGCAGCCACAGCGCGTAGGCCACGATCCACATCTTGGCCGCGCCCGAGGTGTCCAGCGCGGGCGTGCCGGTCAGCGATTGCAGCATGCCGGTGCGGCCGGCGAAATCCACCGGACGGCGGTTGTCGGGGTCGACCAGCGAATCCTCCCACCATTCGCAGCCCTGGTAGAGGTCGGGAATGCCGGGGCCGCACAGTTGCAGCAGTTTCTGCGCCAGCGAATCCGACCAGGCGTGCGGGGCCAGATCGTGCACCATATCGCTCATCTCGCTGCCCACCGGTCCGTCGATGACCGCGTCGATCCACCCGTGCACCTGGGATTCGAATTCGGCGTCGGGTTCTTCCCAAGAGGTCCGGGTGCCCGCCTCGCGAATGGCCTTCTCCGCGAACGCGTGCAGTCGTTCGCGCAGATTCGGGACCGAGGACGCGGGCCGCCCGTCGGCGGGCCACACCCCGAACATGTTTTGCAACAAAAACAGCGCGGTCGCCCCGTCGGGCGCGGGCGTCTGTTCCAGCCACGACTCCACCGCCGAGGCCCAGTCGCTCGCGGCCTGCGACAGCACGCCGATCCGCGCGCGGACGTCCTCGCCGCGTTTGGTGTCGTGGGTGGACAGGGTGGTCATGGTCGCGGGCCAGCGTTCGGCGCGCTCGGTGTTGGCGAGATGGAATTCGTTGAGCGAGTGGCCGAACCGCGCCGGGTTGCCGCCGACCTCCTGGAGGGAGACCAGTCGCGCGCCCTGGTAGAACATGGTGTCCTCGACGGCTTTGGCGGTGATCGCCCCGCACACCTGCCCGAAGCGCCGCGTCGCCTCGCCGTCCACGGCCAGCGCCGCCACCAGCACCGACAGCGGCACGGTCAGTTCGCTGTTGCGTCTCTCGACCTCGCGGACCACCGCGCCGGTCATTCCGGCCAGCGGCGCGTAGTCGGCCCGGTAGACCGGCATGAACGCCAGCACCTCGATGGTGGCGTTGGTGAGCGCGAGGGTGTCGAAGCTCTCGGCGGCGGCGTCGCGTTTGATCGCGGCCACCAGTCGTCGCACCTCGGGGGCCAAAATGCTTTCGGCCACGGCGCGTTTGATGCGGTGTTCGGTCTCCCCGACCCAGGCCCGGTCGCTGCCGTGTCCGGCGAAGCGGCGCGACAGTTCGGTCAGCGCGTGCTCGCCCTCGGGGTCGATGAGCACCCCGCCGAGCCCGGCCAGCGCGTCGTAGCCGGTGGTGCCGTCCACCGGCAGGGTGGCGTCCAGCGGTTCCCGGTTGGCGAGCACCTTCTCCACCAGCAGCAGTCGGTGCGGGCCGATGAGCCTGCGCAGGCGGGCGGTGTAGGCGGCCGGATAGGACAGGCCGTCGGGATGGTCGACGCGCACGCCGTCGATGAGGTCGTGTTCGCACCAGGCGGCCAGTTCCCGGTGGGTGATCTCGAAGACCTCCGGGTCCTCCTGGCGCACCGCGGCCAGACTGCTGACGGCGAAGAACCGCCGGTAGGTGCACACGCCCGCCTTCCAGGAGACCAGGCGGTAGTGCTGTTTGTCGTGGATGCGCAGCGCGTTGTCGCCGTCGGTGCCGGGCGCGATCGGGAACCGCAGGTCGTGCAGCGCCAGCATCGGTTCCGGTCCGGTCCGGTCCACCGTCAGCGCCGCCGGGTCGTTGTCGCTCTGCAACACCGGCAGTGCCAGACGCCCGCCCGCGCCGTTGGCCGAACTCCAGTCGATGTCGAAGAAGTGCTGGTAGGCCGACTCGCGGCCGTTGCGCAGCACATCCCACCACCACGGGTTCTGCCGCGGATCGGCGACGCCGACATGGTTGGGAACCAGGTCGACGATCAGCCCCATGCCCCGACTGCGCACCTCGTCGGCGAGTGCCTTGAGGCCGGCGGGGCCGCCGAGCGCGGCCGAGACGGTGGTCGGGTCGGCGACGTCGTAGCCGTGCGTCGAACCGTGCATCGGGGTGAGGATCGGCGACAGGTACAGGTGCGAGATCCCCAGTTGCTGGAGGTATTCGGCGATCGTGCGGGCGTCGGTGAAGGTCAGCGCGTCCGGCCGCAGTTGCAGCCGGTAGGTGCTGCGCACCGGGGTCGGGCGGGTGCGTGGACGTCCGAGCGGGGCCGGATCGGTGTCGCGTGCGGGGGTGCCGGGATGCGGTGTCTGTGCGGTGGTCATGGGCGTGCGGAGGAGGCGGGGCAACGGAGGACGAGTAGGCAGCGGCCCGGCACCTCGACCGTGGCCGAGGCGGTGTAGGCGGCCTCGGAGCGGCCGTCGGGCGCCGAGCAGTCCAGGGCGACGAACCATTCGGCGCCGAAGTCGGCGTCGGGCAGGACGAAGTCCAGGGCGGAGTCGTGGGCGTTGAAGCAGAGCAGGAACGAGTCGTCGGTGATGCGTTCCCCGCGCGGGCCGGGCTCGGGGATGCCGAGGCCGTTGAGGTAGGCGGTCAGCGATTTGCCGAAACCGCTGTCCCAGTCCGCGGTCGTCATCTCCTCGCCCGCCGGGGTGAGCCAGGCGATGTCGCGCGCGGTGTCCTTGGCGCGCACCGGGCCGCCGGCGAAGAATCGGCGGCGGCGGAACACGGGATGGTCGGTGCGCAACGCGATGACGTTGCGGGTGAACCCGAGCAGGTCGGCGTTGGTCTCGGTCAGCGACCAGTCCATCCAGGCCAGTTCGGAGTCCTGGCAGTAGACGTTGTTGTTGCCGTGCTGGGTCCGGCCCATCTCGTCGCCGTGCGCGAGCATCGGAACGCCCTGGGACAGAATCAGAGTGGCGAGCAGATTGCGGGATTGCCTGTCGCGCAACGCCAGGATGTCCGGGTCGTCGGTCGGTCCCTCGACGCCGCAGTTCCAGGAGCGGTTGTGGCTCTCGCCGTCGCGGTTGTCCTCGCCGTTGGCCTCGTTGTGTTTCTCGTTGTAGGACACCAGGTCCCGCAGCGTGAAACCGTCGTGCGCGGTGACGAAGTTGATACTGGCGCTGGGCCTGCGGCCGGTGGCCTCGTACAGGTCCGAGGAACCGGTGAGCCGGGAGGCGAATTCGCCGAGGGTGGCGGGTTCGCCGCGCCAGTAGTCGCGCACGGTGTCGCGGTACTTGCCGTTCCATTCGGTCCACTGGCCGGGGAAGTTGCCGACCTGGTAGCCGCCTTCTCCGACGTCCCACGGTTCGGCGATCAGCTTGACCTGGCTGACCACCGGATCCTGCTGGACCAGGTCGAAGAAGGTGGAGAGCCGGTCCACGTCGTGCAGTTCGCGGGCCAGGGTCGCGGCGAGGTCGAAGCGGAACCCGTCGACGTGCATCTCCAGCACCCAGTAGCGCAACGAGTCCATGATCAGCTGCAAGGTGTGCGGATGCCGCACGTTGAGGCTGTTGCCGGTGCCGGTGTAGTCCTTGTACAGCGACGGGTCGGTGTCGAGCAGGCGGTAGTAGGCGGCGTTGTCGATGCCGCGGAAGGCGATGGTGGGACCGAGGTGGTTGCCCTCGGCGGTGTGGTTGTAGACCACGTCGAGGATGACCTCGATGCCTTCGGCGTGCAGCGCGCGCACCATCGCCTTGAATTCGGTGACCGCCGCGCCGCCGCGCGGACTCGCCGCGTACCCGTTGTGCGGGGCGAGGTAGCCGAAGCTGTTGTACCCCCAGTAGTTTCGCAGCCCCTGGTCGATGAGGACCTGGTCGTGCAGGAACTGGTGTACCGGCATGAGTTCGATCGCGGTGACGCCGAGCCCCTTGAGGTGGCCGACGATCGCGGGGTGCGCGATGCCCGCGTAGGTGCCGCGCAGCTCGTCGGGAATCTCCGGGTGCGTCATCGTCATTCCCTTGACGTGCGCCTCGTAGATGACCGTCTCGTGATAGGGCCGGTTCGGCGGGCGGTCCGCGCCCCAGTCGAAGAACGGGTTGATCACCACGCAGGTCATGGTGTGGCCCAACGAGTCCAGGCCGTGGGTGTGCAGTGACGGGTCGTTGTCGAATTCGCCGTCGAAGGCTTTGCCGTACGGGTCGAGCAGCAATTTGCTCGGGTCGCAACGCAATCCGCGTTCGGGATCGTAGGGCCCGTGCACTCGGAAGCCGTAGCGCTGCCCCGGCGCGACGGTCGGGATGTAGGCGTGCCAGACGTAGGTGTCGACTTCCTCGAGCGGGATTCGCGTCTCGCCGCCGTCGCGGCCGATCAGGCACAGCTCGACCGCTTCGGCTACCTCGGAGAACACCGAGAAGTTGGTGCCCGCGCCGTCGTAGGTGGCCCCGAGCGGGTACGGGGTGCCCGGCCACACGCCGAGTGGGGTGAGGTCGCCTGCGGACGGGTCGGGCTCAGACATAGCAACGACAGTAGCGCCAGCGCGGGGTTCGCTCTCGCGGGCGGGCGCGCGCATCCGGTAGACCGAGGTAGCGCGGGTCGTGATGGCGGTGCGGTCGGTGCCCGCCGCGGTCGGGCGGTCGCGGGCGATGGTAACTTGAACGCTGTTCAAGTCGGTCGGGAGGCGACCGGACGAGTGGTGAGGACAGCCGTGACACCAACCCCCGAGGAGATCGCCGCCGTCGACGCGGCACACCTGTGGCATCCCTACGGCGGCTTCCCGGCAACCACCGAGCCGCTGATCGTCACCGAGGCGAGCGGCGTCACCCTCACCCTCGCCGACGGGCGCGTCCTGGTGGACGGCATGAGTTCCTGGTGGGCGGCCATCCACGGCTACCGGCATCCCGCCCTCGACGCCGCCGCCCTCACCCAACTGCGCCGGATGAGTCACGTGATGTTCGGCGGACTCACCCACGAGCCCGCCGCCGAACTCGCGCGGCTCCTGGTGGAGCTCACGCCCGCCGGACTCGACAAAGTCTTCCTCTGCGATTCCGGCTCGGTGTCGGTGGAGGTCGCGGCGAAGATGTGTCTGCAATATCAGCGCGCCCGCGACCGCCCGGCCAAACATCGGCTGCTGACCTGGCGGGGCGGCTACCACGGCGACACCTTCACCCCGATGAGCGTGTGCGATCCCGAGGGCGGCATGCACGCGCTGTGGTCCGACGTGCTGACCCCGCAGGTGTTCGTCTCCGCGCCGCCGCGCGACTACCGGGAGGACTACGTCGCCGAGTTGACCCGCACGATCGCCGCGCACGCCGACGAACTGGCCGCCGTCATCGTGGAACCGGTGGTGCAGGGCGCGGGCGGGATGCGCTGGCACGACCCGCGCTATCTCACCGATCTGCGTCGCCTGTGCGACGAACACGACGTGTTGCTGATCTTCGATGAGATCGCCACCGGTTTCGGCCGTACCGGGGCGCTGTTCGCCGCCGACCACGCCGGCGTGCGACCGGATGTGCTGTGCGTGGGCAAGGCCCTGACCGGCGGCTATCTCACCCTCGCCGCGACCTTGTGCACCGCGCGCATCGCGGAGACGGTGAGCGCGGCGCACGGCGGACTCATGCACGGTCCGACCTTCATGGGCAATCCGCTGGCCTGCGCGGTGGCCGTCGCCTCGATCCAGACCCTGCTCGCGAGCGACTGGCGCGCCTCGGTCGCGCGCATCGAGGCCGACCTGCGCGCCGGACTCGAACCCGTGCGTGACCTGCCCGGTGTCCGCGACGTGCGGGTCCTCGGCGCGATCGGGGTCGTGCAACTCGCGCGACCGGTCGACATGCGCCGCGCCACCGAGGCCGCCGTGGCCGCGGGCGCGTGGCTGCGCCCCTTCCGCGATCTCGTCTACTGCATGCCGCCGTTCATCAGCGACAGCGCCGACATCGCCGTCGTCACCGCCGCCATGCGTGCCGCGGTCACCGCCCAGGAGTACTGAGGGGATCGCGCCTTGAACGGTGTTCAAGTAAGCTCCCGAGCTGTGACTACCGATCCGCTGAGCTGGCTCGACGCCCGATCGGCCGAGCGCGACCGCGACGGTCTGCGCCGTCGATTGCGGCCACGGCCGCCGCATTCGCCCTCGATCGACCTGGCCTCCAACGACTACCTCGGCCTGAGCAGGCATCCCGAGGTGCTCGCGGGCGCCGCCGACTCGCTGCACCGCTGGGGCGCGGGATCGACCGGTTCGCGACTGGTCACCGGCACCACCGCCGAACACGAACAACTCGAGGACGAACTCGCCGAGTTCACCGGCGCGCGCTCGGCGCTGGTCTTCGCCTCCGGCTACGCCGCCAACCTCGGCGTCGTCACCGCCCTGTCCGGCCGCGACGCGCTGATCGTGTCCGACGCGGGCAGTCACGCCTCGCTGGTCGACGCCTGCCGGCTGTCCCGGGCCCGCGTCGAGATCGCGCCGCACCGCGACGTCGCCGCCGTCGACCACCTGCTGGCCACCCGCACCGAGGAACGCGCCCTGGTCCTCACCGATTCGGTGTTCAGCGCCGACGGCGATCTCGCGCCGCTGGCCGAGTTGCACCGGGTGAGCAGGGCCAGGGGAGCGGTGCTGATCGTCGACGAAGCACACGGCCTCGGCGTGCGCGGGGCGGGCGGACGCGGCCTGGTGCACGAACTCGGCTTGGCCGGACAGCCGGATCTGATCGTCACCGCCACGCTGTCCAAAGCCTTCGCCGCCCAGGGCGGGGCGGTGCTCGCCGACGAACGCGTGCGCGCGCACCTGATCGACACCGCGCGCACCTTCATCTTCGACACCGGACTCGCCCCCGCCTCGGTCGGCGCCGCCCGCGCGGCGCTGGCAGTCCTGCGACGCGAACCCGAACGCGCGGGCCTGGTCCTCGACCGCGCCGCCGACCTCGCCGACATCACCCGGGTCGGCGTCCCCGACTCGGCGGTCGTCCCGGTGATCCTCGGTGCGGCGTCGGTGGCCCACGCCGCCGCGCTGCGCTGTCGCGAACTGGGCCTCGAGGTCGGCTGTTTCCGGCCGCCGTCGGTTCCCGCGGGCACCTCACGTCTGCGCCTCACCGCCCGCGCCGATCTCACCCCCGAGCAGATGCGCACCATCGCCGCGGTGCTGGGGAAAGTGCTCGCCGAAGCGCGCGGCCGGGACGCGGTGCCCGCGTGAGCGTGCTGCTGGTCACCGGGACCTCCACCGGCGTCGGGAAGACGGTGGTCACCGCCGCACTGGCCGCCGCCGCGCTCGCCGAAGGGCTGTCGGTGACGGTCTGCAAACCGGCGCAGACCGGGGTGGCCGCGGGTGAACCCGGCGATCTGGCCGAGGTCCAACGGCTCGCCGGACCGCTGCCGACCCTCGAACTGGCCCGCTACCCCGATCCGCTGGCCCCCGACACGGCCGCGCGCCGCTGCGGACAGCCCTTGCTGACCCTGCGGGAGACCGTCGCGGCGATCGAAAGCGTCGCCGACGCCGATCTGACCTTGGTCGAGGGGGCGGGCGGCGCGCTGGTCCGACTCGGCGAGTTCACCCTGCCCGATCTGGCGCGCGCCTTGGACGCACCGGTCGTCGTGGTCACCGCCGCAGGACTGGGCACCCTCAACCACACCGAACTGACGACCCGCGCGCTGCGGGCCGAAGGCGTGCGGTGCGCGGGTCTGGTCATCGGCTCCTGGCCGACCGCACCGGATCTGGCCGCGTCGTGCAATCGCGTCGATCTGCCGCGGGTCAGCGCAGCGGAGATCGTGGGCGTCGTTCCCGAGGGCGCGGGGGAATGGCGCAGAGATCGTTTCCGGGCCGCGGCGCCGGGGTGGTTCGAGAGCGAATCATGGTCGTTTACCAGGGGATTTGACATCGTCCACACGACTACGTAACTTTGTCCAAGTCAGAGCGACACGGACACCGACCCGGAGCCGAGACGCAGAGCCGAAAGGCTCGGCGGGGCCTGGGAAACGAGGTAGTACGAGAGCGCCTGGCGATCACACTGGTTCGGTTTATACTCGGATTTGGTTTCGGGTGGTTGGCTGGGCTAAGCTGGAAAAGTTGCCTCACTGAATGGCCGGTTGTTTGCTGGTTCTGATGG
>NZ_BAGG01000041.1 GCF_000308695.1 Nocardia takedensis NBRC 100417
CCGTGTTCAGGCGTTGTGGGCGCGGATGTTGTCGAAGACGGTGGGGTCTACGAGGGTGCTGGTGTCGCCGAGTTGGCGTCCTTCGGCGATGTCTCGGAGGAGGCGGCGCATGATTTTGCCGGAGCGGGTTTTGGGGAGTTCGGGGACGATGTGGATGTCGCGGGGTTTGGCGATGGGGCTGATGGTGGTGGCGACGTGGTTTTTGAGTTCGGTGGTGAGTTCGGTGGTGTTGTGGGTGGTTTGGGTGTGGGTGGTGAGGATGACGAAGGCGACGATGGCTTGGCCGGTGGTGGTGTCGGTGGCGGCGACGACGGCGGCTTCGGCGACGCCGGAGTGGCCGACGAGGGCGGATTCGACTTCGGCGGTGGAGATGCGGTGGCCGCTGATGTTCATGACGTCGTCGATGCGGCCGAGGATCCAGAGGTCGCCGTCGGTGTCTCGGCGGGCGCCGTCGCCGGCGAAGTACCAGCCTTGGGTTTGGTAGCGGGTCCAGTAGGTGTCGGTGAAGCGTTGGGGGTCGTTCCAGATGCCGCGTGCCATGGCGGGCCAGGGTTGGTCGAGGACGAGGTAGCCGGTGGTGTCGGTGCCGGTGGGTAGGGGTTGGGCGTTGTCGTCGACGATTTCGGCGCTGATGCCGGGCAGGGGTGTCATGGCGGCGCCGGGTTTGGTGTGGGTGATGCCTGGGAGGGGGGTGATCATGATGGCGCCGGTTTCGGTTTGCCACCAGGTGTCGACGATGGGGGTGGTGTTGTTGCCCAGGACGGTGTGGTACCAGCGCCAGGCTTCGGGGTTGATGGGTTCGCCGACCGAGCCGAGCAGTCGCAGGCTGGACAGGTTGTGGGTGTCGGGGATGTGGCGTCCCCATTTCATGAAGGTGCGGATGAGGGTGGGAGCGGTGTAGTAGGTGGTGACGCGGTAGTTTTCGATGATCTGGAAGTGGCGGTGTTGGTCGGGGTGGTTGGGGGTGCCTTCGTAGAGGATCTGGGTGGCGGCGTTGGACAGG
>NZ_BAGG01000040.1 GCF_000308695.1 Nocardia takedensis NBRC 100417
TGTTCGAGGACGCCGAGCACTTCGCGCAGGTAGGCGGGGCCGAGGCGGGGCCAGTCCAGCGGGGCGGCGTCCAGGTTCGGGCAGGGCGCGAGTACCGAGAACGGTTCGTGGCGGCCGTCGGGTCGGTCGATGTACTGGGTGGGGTCGGTGAGCGCGGGGCGGGTCAGCAGCAGCGACGGGTCGCTCATCAGCGATCCCTTGCCGCGCCGCGCGGCGATTTCGGCGAAGGTGCTCTCCCAGGCCGCGCCGAAGTCGATCGTGTGGTGGGCCCGGATCGGCCAGTCCGCGGTGACGTCGGCGGGGATGGTGCCGTGCGCGACCATCGCGGACGGGGAGGCCCGCAGGCGTCGGCGGCGCAGCCCGAACCGGCGCAGCGCGCCGAGGTCGGCGGTGAGGATCGCGACGTCGCAGTCGACCGAACCGCCGTCGGCGAGTCGGACCCGGCGCGCCCGGCGACCGTCGTAGTCGAGTCCGACGGCTTCGGTGTTCAGGCGCAGGTCGCCGCCCGCCGCGGTGAAGGCGTCGGCCATGGCGGCGGTGACGGCGCGCATCCCGCCTTCGGGGAAGTACACGCCCAGCGAGGTGTCCATGTGCGGGATCGCCCCGTACACGGCGAGCGCTTCGGCGGGCGGCATGCCGGCGTAGAGGGCCTGGAAGGTGAACAGTCGGACCAGTCGCGGGTCGCGCAGGTATCGGGTGACGGTGGGGCCGAGTCTGCCGAAGCCGCCGAGTCGGATCAGGTCGAGCAGTGCGGCGCGTTTGGCGGGCTGGCGGATCATGTCCAGCGGCGAGTCGAAGTTGGTGTCCATGAATTCGCCGTATTCGGCGCGGTAGACGCGGGCCAGCCAGTCGCGCAGGCGCAGATAGCCGCGCACGGCTTCGGGGCCCGCGACGCGGTCGATCTCGGCGGCGGTGCGGTCGGGGTCGGCGAAGACGCGCACGGTCGCGCCGTCGGCGAAACGCGCGTGGTAGCCGGGGGCGAGGCGGTGCACGCGCAACGGTGGACGCACCGTCTCCCGGGTGTGCCCGACCGCGGCCAGGGCTTCGTCGATGAGTTCCGGCAAGGTCAATACCGTGGCGCCGGAATCGATCTCGTAGTCGGGTCCGCGGTAGCGGCCGACCCGACCGCCGGGATGGTCGTCGCGTTCGAGCACGGTGACGGTGCGTCCGGCGCCGCGCAGGTACAGCGCCGCGGCCAGACCGGACAGTCCGGCGCCGACCACGACGATCCGCTCGGTCGGTCCGGTGACGGTCTTCATCGCACTCCTCGATCACGCGTAGATACCACGCGCACGATGGATTCGACGGCGGTGCGGGGGCGGATCGAGGGCGCGCGGCTCCCGCCCCGAGGTGTCGGCGCGGCCGTGTCCCGGCCGCGCGCGCTCACTCGGTCTCGGTGTCGTGGTCCTCGGCCGTGTAGGTCGGCTCGGCGGGGGTCGCGGCGCACGAACGCGGTAGTCGGATGGCACGGCGCGCGGGCAGGCCCGCGCCCATGATCAGTCGCCGTTCCGTCTGCACGGCGGGGCGGCCCCGGCGCTTGCCGGGGTTGCGGGGCGCAGGGCCTGCGCCGACGGCGATGACGCGGTCGGCTGGTCCCATGACGGCTTTCATGCTGTCCTCCTGGTTGCGGCCAGAGCCATCGCGCGCAGGGTCTTCTTCGCGGATGGGGTGGCCGAGCTCTTCTCGATGGCGGCGAGGCCGCGGTCGGTGAATTCGGCGATGCGGCGTTCCACATCGTCGACGGCGCCGAGTTCGGTGAGCACGGCGCGCAGACGTTCGACTTCTTCGGCGCCGAGTTCGGTGCCGACGGTGGTGCGCAACAGTTTCGCGGCGGCCGGGTCGTTCTCGTCGGCGCGGCGCAGGGCCTCGGCGAGCAGCACGGTGCGCTTGCCCTCGCGCAGATCGTCGCCGGAGGGTTTGCCGGTGACCTCGGGGTCGCCGAACACGCCGAGCAGGTCGTCGCGCAGTTGGAAGGCGATCCCGATGTCGGTGCCGTAGTTGCGGTAGGCCTCGATCAGCGTGGGCTCGGCGTCGGCCAGCGCGGCGCCCAGGTGCAGCGGGCGCTCGACGGTGTAGGCGGCGGTCTTGTACCGGTTGATGCGCAGGGCGGCCTCGACGGATTCGTCGCCGCCCGCGTGACCGGTGATGTCGAGCAGTTGTCCGCCGAGCACCTCGGTGCGCATCAGCGCCCACACCGGCGCGAACCGGGCCAGGGCGGCGGGGTCGAGACCCGCGGCGTGCACCATGTCGTCCGCCCAGGCCAGTGCGAGATCGCCGACCAGGATGGCCACGCCGGCGCCGAACTGGGCCGGATCGCCCGCCCAGCCGCGATCACGGTGGCGCTGCTCGAAATCGACGTGCACGGTCGGGAACCGGCGGCGGGTGCGCGAGGAGTCGATGATGTCGTCGTGGATCAGCGCGCACGCCTGCACCAGTTCCAGCGCCGCGCAGGCCCGCGCGACCGCCGCGGCCTGCGGACCGTCGGGATCTCCGCCCGCGCCCTGCCAGCCCGTCCACGCGAACGCGGGCCGGGTGCGTTTGCCGCCCCGCAGCACGAACAGGCGCAGCGCCTCGGCGGATTCGACGAAGGTCGGCCCGAGCGGTTCGACCGCGGCCGCGCGGTCGGCGAAGAATTCCGTCAGCGCGGCCTCGGTGGCGGCGACGAAATCGGCGGGAGCGAGCGTCGGCGAGGATGCCCCGGCCGCGGCGGCGGCGCCGTGGTCAGCCGCCGACGGGATGCGCGTCGGAGTACCGGGTCCGGCGGACAGGACAACCTCCAGGGTCGTGCGTTCGGTGGGGGCCGCGCCCGGAAGCGCGGTGACGAGGCTCGTCGTGCTCGGGGCATGCCGGTGGACGCACATCGCGCCGGGCCGTGGTCGCACCGAGTGCGTGGAACCGGAATGCCGCGAGAATACTGCCCAGTTGTCCACGATACGCGGGTGCCGCGGCGGGTTCGCGCGCCGGCCCCACTATCGCGCGCCCGCGCGCGGGACAGCGCCCCGACCGGCGCACATCGGCCTCTACACTGGATCGGTGACTTTCGATTCCGTACGGCCCGGCCCGACCTCCCGCCGCGCCTCGGCGACCCCGCCGAGCGTCCCCGGGACGCCGTCGGTCGTGCAGAGTCTGCGCAGGCACGCGAGCCGTGCGGTGCCGTTCTCGGTGGAATTCAACCCGCCGCGCGACGAGGCGGGCGAGGCCAGGCTGTGGCGCGCGGTGCGCGAATTCGAACGGATGCATCCCGCCTTCGTGTCGATGACCTACGGCGCGGGCGGGTCGACGAAAGACCGCACGGTCCGCGTCACCGGTCAGCTCGCCCAGGAGACCACCCTGCTGCCGGTGGCCCATCTGACGGCGGTCGGGCACAGCATCGCCGAACTGCGCTCGCTGGTCGGCTCCTACGCCGATTCCGGGATACGCAACATCCTGGTGCTGCGCGGCGATCCGCCGGGTGATCCGCTCGGCGAGTGGCACCGGCATCCCGAGGGCGTCGAGTACGCCGAGGAACTGGTGCGCATCGTGCGCGATCTCGGCGATTTCCACGTCGGGGTGGCTTCGTTCCCGCAGGGCCATCACCGTTCGCCCGACCTGGACCACGACACCGCCCAGTTGGCGGCGAAACTGCGTGCGGGCGCGGAGTATTCGATCACCCAGATGTTCTTCGACGTCGAGCACTACCTGCGGTTGCGCGACCGGTTGGTCGCCCACGACCCGGTCGAGGGCGCCAAGCCGATCATTCCCGAACTGATGCCGGTCACCTCGCTGCGCACGGTGGCCCGCGCCGAGGAACTGTCCGGGCGTCCGCTGCCGGACGCGGTCCGCGAGCGGTTGCTGCGCGCGGCGGGCCCGGGCCCCGAGGAGGATCGCGCCGCGGTGCGGGCCGAAGGGATCGAGATCGCGACCGAGATGGCCCAGCGGCTCATCGACGAGG
Source organism: Nocardia takedensis NBRC 100417 (assembly GCF_000308695.1). GTDB lineage: Bacteria > Actinomycetota > Actinomycetes > Mycobacteriales > Mycobacteriaceae > Nocardia > Nocardia takedensis. Next base: position 3,932 of record NZ_BAGG01000040.1, read on the forward strand.
GCGCACCCTGCCTGCACTTCATCACGTTGAATTTCGCCAAGGCGACCAGCGAGGTCCTCAGCAATCTCGGCTACGGGGTGACGGCCGCGCCGGTCAGCGCCTGACCCGGCGGGTGGTCGCCCCGCGACCACCCGCGTCGGTCACGCGGCCCGCGCCGCGCGCAGGCCCCACGCCTCGGCGAGCAGCCGATGCGATTCCAGCCGGTCCTCGTGTCCGTGGGTGATCGTGGTGACCAGCAGTTCGTCCGCGCCGGTGAGGCGTTGCAGCGCCCTCAGCCGCTCGACCACCGTCGCGGGCGAGCCGACGAACTGGGTCGCGAGGCGGTCCTCGACCACGCCGCGCTGTTCGTCGGTCAACGGCGCGAGCCCGTTCGGGTCCGGGTAGTCGACCGCGCCGCCTTCCGCGCGGATGCTGTGTACCCAGTGCGGGTAGCCGCTCGCCAGCTCTCGCGCGCCGGCGTCGTCGGCCGCCACCACCACGTCGGCGGAGACCACCACGTACGGCTCGCGCAGGAACCGCGACGGACGGAACGCCGCGCGATAGGCGGCCACCGCGTCGAGCGCCGTGCCGGGCGCGACGTGGTAGGCCGCGGCCAGCGGCAGACCGAGCCGTCCGGCCAGTTCGGCGCTCTCGCCGCCCGAACTGCCGAACAACCACACCTGCACGTCGGCCCCTTCGCCGGGCACCGCGTGCAGCGCGACGCCGTCCGGGGTCTTGTAGGTCCCGTCGAGCAGCGCGAGGATCTCCTCGACCTGGTCGGCGAAATCGGGCGGGGTGGCCCCCTGGTGGTAGAGCGCGTGCAGCGCGGCCAGGTACTTCGAGCGGTCGCCGAATTCGGCGAACTCGAACGGCGGCGGGATCACCACGCCGTCGCGCACGACCGTTTCACGCGGCGGCGCGTCGGCGGGCTTCGCCGGGGTCCGCCCGCTGGGCGCGCCCCCGAATTCCGCGCGGCGGTGCGCCGAGCGGCCCAGGCCGAGATCGATGCGGCCGGGGTGCAGGGCGTCGATGGTCCCGAACGCCTCCACGATCGCGGAGGACGTGTGGTATCCGGCCTGCACCGCCGCCGAGCCGACCCGGATCCGCGAAGTGGCGGCGGCGACCAGTCCGAGCAGGGTGATCGTCGAGGAACTGGCGACGCGGACGAAATGGTGTTCAGCCAGCCAGTACCGGTGATATCCCCAGTCCTCGGCGCGCCGGGCCAGGTCGACGGTGTTGCGGATCGCCTGCTGGGGCGTGGAGCCCGCGCTGACCGGGGCGAGGTCCAGGATCGAGAGCGGGACGCTCATGCCCGGCCGCCGTTCAGGCGTGGATCCTGTTCGCCCGCTTCGATCGCGATCCGCAACCGGTTCTCGGCCGGGGCCACCGGGCAGGTCGCGTAGTCGGTGAACGCGCACGGCAGGTTCGCCGCCCGGTTGAAGTCCAGGACGACGGTCCCGTCCGCGGCGGCCGCGCCGATCCGCAGCGACCTGGCCGCCGGATAGGTGGTGACCCCGCTGGTCGCGTCGGTGAACAGGATCCGCAGATCGTCCGGCGTCCCGAAGGCGACCACGCGTTCGGTGACCGAGCCGATCGTGAACTCGACGGTGCCCGCGGCCGCGTGGTGGTGTTCCAGACCCTCGACCACCGCGCCCGTGGTGACGGTGCGCGCGGCGTCGAAGGCGGTGAATCGGCCGTTCACCGTCCATTTCGCGGCGGGGGAGTAGGTCGGGATCCCGGCGAAGGCGGCCAGCGATGGCGCCGCCGGATCGTGCACGCGCACGGCGTAGCGCCCCGTGCGCCGGATCACCTCCAGGATTCGGCGCTCGTGGCGCACGTGTAGGCCCGGCGCGCCCTCGACCGGTGCGATGATCTGCACCCCGGCGATGCGCTCGCCGTCGAAGTCGAGTCGGTCGGCGGGTTTGGCGGTGATGAACACCTTGTTGTCGGTGACCCACCAGGTGCCCGGCACGGCGTCGAGGTGTTCGGGCCGGTCGGTTAGCCAGTGCAGGCCGGTCAGGCTCAAGAAGCCGAGGGGGTCACGCAGGTCGTCCTCGCGATCGCGGTGCCACTGGGCCCACTCGGTCTCGAAATGCGTTGCGGTGGTAGCGGTCATGATGCTCGGGCTCCTTCGTGATCGTCGGATCGGGATGGGTGGTCCTGGGTGGCCGCGCCGCGGCGCGCGGAGTCGGGGCCGCGTGGGCTCTCCGGTCGACAGGTGGGCCGGACCGCCGTTGCGGTGGTCACGAGAGGCCCTTCCAGTCGATGAGCCGCGCTGCGACGGGCCCCGCGGTCTCGGCGAGGTCGGGTGCGAGACCGGCGGCGCAGTACCAGGGCACGCCCGAACGCGGTGCGCCCGTGGCGAACTTGGACCGGGCGTAGGCGCGCAGGCGGGCGGGCAGCCAGGAACGGACCGCCCCGGCTGCAGGCGTCGTGGTTGCGGCCTCCGCGACTCGACCGGCGCTCCCGGGCCGGGGCGCGGGTGACGTGGCGGTGGCATTCGTGACTCGGCCGACGCTCCCGGGGTCGGGTTCGATCGGGCCGGACGGTCCCAGCGCGAGCGCGACGGTCTCGGCGTCCGGTCCCAGGGCGCGGGAGTTCGCGTGCGGATCGTGCATCGGGGAACCACCTTCCGGATCGGGCCGCTTCACGGTTCCCGCCCGGGGCGGGGGATGGCGGCGAGCAGTTCGCGGGTGTACTCGTGCCGGGGGTTGTCGAAGATCTCGGCGGTGGAACCGGATTCGACGATGCGCCCGGCGCGCATGACGGCGACGCGGTCGCTGATGCGCCGGACCACCGCCAGGTCGTGGGAGATGAACAGGTAGCCCAGGCCGAGTTCGGCTTGCAGTCGCTCCAGCAGTTCCAGGATCTGGGCCTGCACCGAGGCGTCCAGCGCGGACACCGGTTCGTCCAGGACCAGCAGGTCGGGGTGCAGGGCCAGCGCGCGGGCGATGGCGACCCGCTGGCGTTGTCCGCCGGACAGTTCGGCGGGACGGCGCTGGGCGAAGCGGCCCGGCAGCGCGACCTGCTCCAGCAGCGCCGTGACCCGTTCGGTCCGTTCGGCGGCGCCGCCGACCCCGAACGCGCGCAGCGGTTCGTCCACGATCGCGGACACCCGCAGGCGCGGGTCCAGGGAGGCGTAGGGGTTCTGGTAGACGATCTGGAAGCGTCTGCGCAGTGCCCGCAACCGGTTGCCGCGCAGGCGGTGCAGCGGTGTGCCGTCGAAGGTGACGGTGCCGCTGTCGGCGTCGGTGAGCCGCATCGCGATCCGCGCGGTGGTCGATTTGCCCGATCCGGATTCGCCGACCAGCGACAGGGTCTGCCCGCGCGCCACCTCGAACCCGACGTCGGCGACCGCCGTCACCGCGCCGCCGCCGCGCGCGCGGAACCGTTTGCGGATGCCGTCCAGCGCCAGCAGCGGGGGACCGGTCTCGGTCCGCGCGGGCCGGAATCCCTCGAACGGCGCGAGACTGGGCGAGGCGGCCAGCAGTCGCCGCGTGTACGGATGCCGCGGCTTGCTCAGCACGGTCGAACTCGGCCCGGACTCCACGATCAGGCCCTCGTGCAGCACGATCACCCGGTCCGCGCGTTCGGCCGCGATCGCGAGGTCGTGGGTGATCAGCAGCACCGCGGTGCCGCGCGCGGCGGTCTGGGCGGCCAACCGGTCCAGCACCCGGCGCGCGACGGTGGCGTCCAGGGCGCTGGTCGGTTCGTCGGCGATGACCAGGTCCGGTTCGGCGATCAGCGCCGCCGCGATCAGCACCCGCTGGCGCTGGCCGCCGGAGAGTTCGTGCGGGTACTGCCGCGCGCGCAGTTCGGGCCGGTCCAGTCCCGCGTCGGCGAGCAGTTCGACCGCACGCGCGCGGGCCGTGCGCCGATCCGCGAGGCCGTGCACGCGCAGCGTCTCGGCGACTTGGTCGCCGACCCGCAGCACCGGATTGAGCGAGAGTCCCGGATCCTGCGGCACGAATCCGACGCGCGCGCCGCGCAACCGGCGCAGCACCCGCTCGTCGCCCAGGTCCAGCGGTGTTCCGTCGAAGGTGACCGACCCCGAGGTGAGTTCGCCGTCGGCCCCGAGCAGACCGATCACCGACTGCGCCAGCGTCGACTTGCCGGACCCGGATTCCCCGACCAGCGCGACGACTTCACCGCGCGCGATCTCGAGCGAGACCCCGGCGACGGCGGTCACCGATTCGGTGCTCCCGCGATACCGGACGCGCAGGTCCTCGATCCGCAGCAGCGCCTGGTCGCCGGTCATTCGACTCTCCTTCCGGCGGCGCGGCCGAGGCGTTGGGCGGCCAGCACGACCGCGATGATCACCAGGCCGGGCAGGGTGGTCATCCACCAGGCCGTCGCGAGGTAGTCGCGGCCCTCGGAGATGAGCGAACCCCATTCGGGGGTGGGCGGTTTCGCGCCGTAGCCGAGGAAGCTCAGCGCGGAGACCGCGAGGACGGCCATGCCGAATTCGACGGCGGCCAGCGCGAGCACCGGTTGGTAGGAGTTCGGCAGGATGTGCCGCAGCAGCACCGTGTACCAGCGGACCCCGCTCGCGTGCGCGGCCTCGACGTAGGCCGCCTGCCGGACCCGCAGCACCTCCGAACGCATGACGCGGGCGAAGTTGGCGACCAGCGAGACGCCGACCGCGATCGCGACGTTGCGGGTGCCGAAGCCCAGCGCGGTGACCAGCGCCAGCGACATCAGCAGGGTGGGGATGGCCAGCAGGACGTCGACCACCCGCATGATCGCGGCGTCCACGACCCCGCCCACGGCGCCGGACAGCAGGCCCAGCAGCGTGCCCGCGACCAGCGCGATGGCGACCGCGGTGAGGGTGGCGGTCAGCGACAGTCCCGCGCCGTGCACCATCCGCGTGTACAGGTCGCGGCCGATGTTGTCGGTGCCGAACCAGTGTTCGGCGCTCGGGCCGCGCAGTTTCTCGGCCGGGATGCCCGCGAGCGGATCACCGCCGGCGAACACCGAGGGGAACAGCGCCCAGCCGATCGCGACCACCGCGATCAGCGCCGCGAGGACAACGCCGAGGTTGCCGACCAGATTCCGCCACCGGGGGCGGACCGGGCGGGCGTCGGCGTCCGCGTCGCTCCGGTCGGTCGCGGTGCGGGTGCGCAACAGGTCAACCACGGGCCGCCACCTCCGCGATGCGCGCGGGCGAGGGGGCGGACGGGTCAGCCTCGGCCGCCGCGTCGGCGGACACACCGTCGGTGGAGGTGTCCGCGGCCACCCGTGCGGCCCCGGCCGTGATCCGCGGGTCCAGCAGCGGGTAGATCAGATCGACCGCGAGGTTGACCGTGACGAAGATCAGCGCCGAGACCAGCACGATGCCCTGGACCACCGGGATGTCCTGGGCCAGCACCGAAGTCTGGGTCAGGCGGCCCAGTCCGGCGCGGGCGAAGACGGTCTCGACCACCACCGCGCCCGCCAGCATGTTGCCGACCAGGACCGCGGCGATGGTGAGGGCCGGAACGCAGGCGGGCCGCAGCACGTGCACGCGCTGCACCCACCACCGCGAGCCGCCCTTGGCCACGGCGACGTCGACGAACGGCTGACGCCAGGTCGTCTCCAACCCGGCGGTGAGCACCTGGGCGATGACCGCGCCCGCGGGCAGCGCGAGGGTCAGCGCGGGCAGCACCGTGCCCGCGAAACCCTGTCCGCCGAACGCGGGGGCCAGCCGCCAGTGGAAGGAGAACAGTTGCAGCAGCAGCAGTCCGGTCCAGAAGGTCGGCACCGCGACGCCCACCGACGGCAGGGCCGCCAGCGCGTCGCGCAACCAGGGCCGCCGCGCGTAGGAGGCGGTGAAGGCGAGCCCGACGCCGCCCGCGACGGCGAACAGCAGCGCCAGGCCGGTCAGCGCCAGGGTGCTGGGAATCGCGTCGCCGATGGCGTCGCGCACCTGCTGACCGGTCGCGATGGACATTCCCAGGTCACCGCGCACGGCATTGCCGAGCGCGGTGACGTATTGGTCCCACAGCGGTTTGTCCAGCCCGTAGCGCGCCTGCATCTCGGCGATGGCGGCTTTGTCCACCGGGGTACCCGGCCCCGCGCCGTCCGCCGCGATCGACACGGGGTCGGACGGCAGCGCGAACAGCACGACGAAGGAGATGGTGAACGCCGCCCACAGCACCCAGAGGGCTTGCAGGACACGCAGGGCCAGATACCGCGCCATCTCAGTTCCCGCTCAACCAGGTGTCGAAGAACTGCAACCGCGCCGACGCCTCGAACTTCAGATCCTGCACCTTGCCCGCCGCGCCGATGGCCTGCGAGAGCTCCACGGTCGGAATCCACAGACCTTCGTCGAGGACACGCTGCTGGGCGGTGCGGACCAGTTCCAGCCGCGCGGCCGGGTCGCCCGCGCCCAACTGGGCGTCGAGCACGTCGTCGATCGCCGGGATGCGTTCGCGGGCACTGAGGTTGCGGCCGTCGACGCTGAAGGTGGTGCGCAGGATGTCGCCGTCGGCCCGGGTGGTGTTGTAGTAGGCCAGGTCGAAGTCCTTGGCGTTCTGTCGCGCGGTCATCTCCGGGGCCGACACCAGGTCCAGCACCAGATCCACCCCGACCTGCCGCAGCTGTTGCTGCACCAGTTCCAGGATCGCCTTGTTGCCGCCGAACACCTGGCTGAACAGGACCGCGAAGCTCAGCCGCTGCCCGTCCTTGACCCGGATGCCGTCGGGGCCGGGCACCCAGCCCGCGCGGTCGAGCGCGGTGCGCGCCGCCGCCGGGTCGTAGCCGAGTTTCGCCGACAGGTTCTGGTAGCCGGGGGTGGTGCCGGCCAATACGCTGGTCGCGGTCTTGAACTGCGGACCGAGCACCGTGTCCACGAGCTGCTGCCGGTCCAGGGCGGGCAGCAGGGCCAGCCGGACGGCCCGATCGCGCAGCGGTCCGCGGGTCACGTTGGGCTGCAACCCGAACGGCACGCCCGGGTTGGCCGCGCTGAGCAGTCGACCGCCCGCCGCCTCCAGCAACGGAACGTCCTGGGGCAGCGCGTCGCTGATCGCGTCGAGCTGCGCGGAGGACAGGCTGCCGGTGCGCACCCCGGATTCGGGGACGACGGTGAATTCGATGCCGTCCAGGTACGCCTCGCCCTTGTGCGCGAACACGTCCGAGCCCCACGCGTAGCCCGCGCGCTTGGCCAGACTCGCCGAGGCGTCCTGCTTCCACCCGGTGTAGGTGAACGGACCGCTGCCGATGTTCTGCCCCGCGCACCGCTGTTCGGCGGTCTTGGACGTGGTGGCCTCGCCCTGGATGCCCAACTGCGGCGTCGAGGACGCCTGGAGGAACTGGGCGTTGGGCTTGCTGAACTCGACCCGCGCCGTCAGCGGGTCCACGGCGGTGGTGCCGACGTAGTTGGTCAGATAGCTGGTTCCCAACTGGGTCTTGGCCGCGCCGAGGGCCAGGATCGAATCGAAGGTGCGCTTGACCGAGTCGGCGGTCAACGGCGTGCCGTCGCTGAAGGTGACCTTGTCGGCGAGCTTGAAGGTGAACACCTTCGCGTCCGGGCTGACCTCCCAACTACGGGCCAGCCACGGCTTCAGTTCGCCGGTGGCCGGATCCTGGTCGGTGAGCGAGTCCACGATCTGCCGGGCCACGTAGATGGTCTGGTTGGTGCCCGCCTGGGCCGGGTCCGAGCAGGTCGGAGCCTGGGAGAGGCCGTAGCGCAAGGTGCCGCCGGGCTGCGGCGGCCCGGCGTCGGCCCCGGTGTTCGCCGTGTCGCTGCCACAGGCCGCCAGGGTCGCGACCGCGGTGACGGCCGCGGCGGCGGCCGCGAGACGGTGGCGGGAACGGATCACGGTGTTGCTCCAGGTGTTTCGTAGGGTCGATCGGTGGGGATGCGCACGCGCCGGGTCACTTCTTCTTCGGCAGGCCGGGCGGGTTGAGCTGCGAGGCGGGCACCGTCTCGGTCTTGAGCCCCCAGCGGTCGATGACCTGCTGGTAGAGCCCGCTGCTGATGGCGTGCTGGAGAGCCTGGTGGATGGGGCCGATCAGGCCGTTGTCCTTCTTGGTCAGCGCGCCGATCAGGCCCTGCAACTGCTCGCCCGCACCGGAGAAGGTCGCGACCAGCTTGGTCTGCTTGGCGGTGGCGGTGTGGTAGATGCCGGTCGGGTTCGGGCCGATGTAGCCGTCGAGACGACCGGAGGCCAGCGCCAGGTAGTAATCGGTGGTCTGCTGGTAGTAGGCGATATCGATCGGGGCCAAGCCCTCGGCGATGTTCTGCTCGTTCCACTTCACCAGCAGTTGTTCCTGGTTGGTGCCGCTGCCGATGCCGATCCGCTTGCCCGACAGGCTCTTGCGGTCCTTGTACTCCAGATCGCTGTCGATCGGCACCTCGAGGGCGACGGTGTCGGTGCGGTAGGTGGCGAAGTCGTACTTCTCCTTGCGCTCCTCGGTGACGGTCACGTTGGAGATGAACGCGTCCACCTCGCCGGAGTCGATCCGCACGAAGTTCTGCGACCAGTCGGCCACCGTCACCTCGAGTTGCAGTCCGAGAATGTCGGCGACCAGTTGGGCGAAATCGACTTCGGAGCCGACGGTGGTCTTGTCGTCGGTGGCGTAGAAGCGCAGCGGCGGCGCCGACCCCGACGCGCCGGTGACAACGAGCTTGCCGCGATCGCGGATCGCCTGCGGGACCTGCGCGGCGATGCTGTCGACCTTGCCGGTCCTGATCCGGCTGGTCTGCTGCGGAGACAGGTCGAACTCGACCGAGCCCGCGGGCGTGTTCGTGCCCTCGGCCTCGGGGTCACCGCATCCGGTGACCAGGACCGTGGCGGCGGCCACGGCCCCGAGCAGCGCGGAGAACTTCCTGATGTGCCTGTTCATCGTGTGTGCGTCCTGGTGCTCAGCGGACCCGGGCGAGAAATGCCCTGGTACGGGGGTGTTCTGGGTTGTCGAGTACGGCGTGCGGCGGTCCCTGTTCGACGATCACGCCCGCGTCCATGAAGATCACCCGGTCGGCGACCTCGCGGGCGAACCCGATCTCGTGGGTGACGATCACCAGCGCGGTGCCGCCGTGGGCCAGATCGCGGATGACGTCGAGGACTTCGCCGACCAGTTCCGGGTCCAGCGCGGAGGTCGGTTCGTCGAACAGGATGACCCGGGGCCGCAGCGCGAGGGCCCGCGCGATCGCGACCCGCTGCTGCTGGCCGCCGGACAGGCGGCGCGGATAGGCGTCGACGAGATCGCCGATCCCGACCCGGGTCAGCAGTTCGCGCGCCTCGCGCTCGACCTCGGCGCGGTCGCGGCCCTGCGCCGAGAGCGGCGCGAGCGTCACGTTCTGCAACGCGGTCAGATGCGGGAACAGGTTGAACTGCTGGAAGACGAAGCCGATGCGCGAGCGCTGCTTGCGTACCTCGCGGTCGGGCAGCGGGTACAGCACGTCGCGGCGCAGGCGGTAGCCGATCAGTTCGCCGTCGATGTGCACGGTGCCCGAATCCAACGCCTCGAGGTGGTTGATCACCCGCAGCAGCGTCGATTTGCCCGACCCGGACGGGCCGAGCACGGTCACCACCTCGCCGGGGCGCACCGTCAGGTCGATGCCGCGCAGCACTTCGTTCGTGCCGTAGGACTTGCGCACACCGCGCACCCGCACGGCGGGGCGCGGTTGCTCGGTCCGGGGTTGCTCCGCGACCTTCTCGGCGGTGGCGGGCGGGATCTCGGGGGTCGTGGTCGTCATCGGGTGGCTCCTCGCGGCGCGGCGGTGATCTCGCTGATCTCGAGTCGCACCCGCTGCCACGGGGTCGGCGGCAGTTCGCGCTGCGCGCCCTTGGCGTAGTGGCGTTCGATGTAGTACTGCGCCACCGACAGGACCGTGGTCAGGATGATGTACCAGACGGTGGCCACCATCAGCAGCGGCACGACCCGGCCGCTGCGGCCGTAGATCACCTGCACCTGGTAGAACAGCTCGGCGATCGCCATCACCGACACGATCGAGGTGCCCTTGAACAGGCTGATCACCTCGTTGGCGGCGTTGGGCAGGATCGAGCGCATCGCCTGCGGCGCGACCACCGTGCGGAACTGGCGCAGCTTCGGAATACCCAGCGCCGCGGCCGCTTCGAGCTGACCCTGGTCCACCGAGATCAGCCCGGCGCGGATGATCTCGGCCGAATACGCCGCCTGGTGCAACGCCAGACCGATCACCGCGGCGGTGAAACCGCTGATCACGCCGTTGACCTCGAATTCGAGGAAGCCCGGCCCGAACGGGATGCCGATGCTCAGCGTGCGATACAGGTAGGCGATGTTGAACCAGAACAGCAGCTGCACGATCAGCGGGATCGAGCGGAAGGCCCAGATGTAGGTCCACGAGATCACCTGCAACACCGGGTTGTTCGACAGTCGCGCGATGGCCAGCAGGGTGCCGAGCAGGAATCCGAGCGCCGTACCCCACAGGGTCAGTTCCAAGGTCATCTTCAGCGCCGTCAACACCGAGGTCGCCGCGAAGTACTGGCCGAAGGTGGGCCAGTCCCAACCGGGGTTGGTGGCCAGGCCGTGCACGAACTGCGCGACCACGATCAGCACCAGCGCACTGACCACCCAGCGCAGCGGATGACGCGGGGTCGCGATGCGCGGTGATTCGACCGGCGGCGTGTCGTCGGCGACCGCGGGTGCGGCGTCAGGGGCGGGCGGCGCGGTCATCGACGACCTCGGCGGTGGCCTCTGCTGCGGATGATCACTGGTTCCTCCATCGGTCCCGGCGGAAGCACCCGCACCCTCGAGGGGGGTTGCTGCGACGTCTACGAGCCAGGTCTCTCGGTCGCTCTGGATGGTGCGATTCCGCGGGCACGGCGCCACGGGAACACGAGTCGAGCCGACACAGCATGCGATCGGAGCGCGCGCGGAACAAGGGTAGAAATCAGGGTGAGCACAGGTCTTCCGACTGCTCGCGGGCGCGCAGACAATTGGCGCGTCGTGGGAATCACGCGACGCGCCGGAAGATAGCCATACCGCAATCAGGCTGTTCACCGGGTTGGCCGGAGTACCGTCCTCCTCGATCGTGCCCACGACGAGGAGGTTCGAAAGTGCCCGCAGTGCGCCGTCTCACCACCTGTGCCGCCTCGGCGGTCGGTGCCCTCGCCGTCCTGCTCGCCCCGGCGGGCGCGGCCCTCGGCAGTCCGGCGCTCACCGGCGATCGACCGGCCGCCGTCGCGGGGCCGGGCGATCTGCTGGGGGCCTACGAGTCGAATCTCAACGCGCTGAAGCAGTTCGGGATGGACCCGTTCCTGTACCCGACGGCCGCGGCCTTCTGCAACGACAGCGCGACGATGGGACTGGTTCCGGCCGTCGCGGGCGCGGTGCCCGGCCCGTGGCCCAAGACCACCGTTGCCGTGCCCGGACTGGATCTGACCGCCGTCGACGCGGGCCAGACCATGTTCACCTTCGTGCCCTACGGCATCTCCCCGGACAAGTCGAGCGCCTCCGGAATGCGGGTGGTGTGGCTCAACCTGTCCACCGGTCGCTCCGGTACGGCGAGTCTCGGCCCGATCGGCGACGTCGTCTCCGCGATGGTCCCCACCCAGGTTCCGGCGGAACTGCGCCCCGCCGCCGAGAAGGCCATCCGGGACTTCTTCCTGGCCTCGGTTCCACTCGGCGGCATCCGCGCCGTCCCCGTCGACACCGGCAAGGGCACCGTGCTCGCCGCCGTCTTCGGGTCGGTGCAGAACGGCGCCCGCTCCTGCTACTTCCTGCCCACCGTCGGAGTCACCTCCGTTCCCTGAACGCGCGGCCCACCGATACACCCGCGCGCGTGTGACGCGCGCGGGTGCGCCGGGATCAGCGCTCTCGCTCTCTCGGCGGCGCGGTCACGGGCGGTCGCGTCGGGATGAGCGACCTCGCTTTCGGGAGGGCGGTCACGAGCGGGGTGTGTCGGGCTCAGCCCTCGGCGACCAGCGGCCGGGATTTCCAGGTGAGCGCGCCGCGACGGCGGGCCAGATGCGACCGCAGCGAGAGTCGTTGATAGGCCGCGACCCCCACCGGGTGCGCGAGCGCCGACAGCAGGTCCGAGCGGGTGGGTGGCGCGTGGGTCTCGGTGGCGCGGGCCAGTAGCCGACCGGCGACCGCGAGAAGCGTGCCCGCGATGCCCGCGCGGCGGAGCGGTCCGCGCCCCAACAGCGCGGCCGCGGGCGGGAGTTGGTAGGCCAGGGCGGTGAGGACGCCCACCGCGGCGGCCGCGACGGGTGACCCGCCGTAGGCCGACCACAGCCACCGCGTGTACCCCTGCTCGAGTGCGGCGGCGTCCGGGTACATGCGGGTGCGCGCCGCAGGCCCGGCCGTCACCAGCACGGTGCGGCGTCCGTCGCGGCGCAGCGCCCGCGCGATGTCGAGATCCTCGGTCGGACTCCCCGCCACCGCCGCGTGCCCGCCCGCCGACCGATAGGCGGCGGTGTCGAACACCAGGAATTGTCCGCAGGCCACCGCGGTCGATGAGCGCAGACTCCGGTTCGCCGCCGCCAGCGGTAACGTCGCGGCCCACGACCAGCACAGCAGCGGTTGGACCAGTGCCTCCGTCACCGACCCCGACTCCTGGCGCGGCCACACCGACACCAGTCCGGGCGCACCGGCCCCGCCGCGCAGCCTGGTCACCGCGGCCGCGATCGCCCAGGGAGCCAACCGGACGTCGGCGTCGAGGAAGACCAGCACCGCCGTATCGGCCAGGTCGGCCAACCGCGCGCAGGCCGCCGCCTTCCCGGTCCAGCCCGCGGGCGGCGGCACGTCCGACCGCACGATCAGGAATCGCGGATCCTCGCCCACGATCTCGCGCGCGAGGTCACCGGTGCCGTCCGTGGACGCGTCGTCCAGGATCAGCACCCGCAGGCGCGGAACCCCGGTCTGGGCGCGCAGATCCGCGAGCAGCCCGGGCAACCGTTCGGCCTCGTCGCGGGCGGGCACGCACACGGTGATCGGCTCGATCACCGCAGCGGGGCCCGTCAACCGCCGCGCCGTCACCAGATTGACCAGCGCCACCCCGCAGCCGAGCCCGGCCAGTCCGGCCCCCGCTCGCACGGTCCGGGTCAGCAGGTCGCGCACGGTCGGTCCCACCACGTTCACCATTCGCACCCGATCGGTCCCGCCCGGGCTCAGTGGCCTTCGCGGACCAGCCGCCACCAGCGGCTCAACGAGAAACCGACTTCGGGGGCGTGCGGGGAAGCGGGATTGCGGTCCATGAAAGCCATCGCGGCCACGATCGCGGCGACCGCCAAGGTGATGCCGCCGACGATGCCCGCCCAGCCCGCGAACGAGCGGGTGTTCGGGTCGGCGTAGCTGACCTCGGCGCGCAAGGTGGACACATCGCCGGGCGGCAGCTTCCACGACACCGTCGAATCGTCCTCGCGGTTGCCGTTGGTCTTGGCGACCCGCGCCGGGAACGCCACCGTGAACTGCACGTCCGACCCGTGCGGCGGCACCGATTTCAGGTCGACGCGCCCGTTGAGGCTGACCAGGTCGCCCGTGCGGACGAACTGGAGCTGGAACATGCCCTGGGTCTGCTCGGACAACTGCCCCAACTGCGAGATCTCCCCGAAGGACAGATCCTCGAAGAACACCTTGCTGCCGACGTAGCCGTCCTGGTTGTACTCCTCCACGCGCACCTTCGTCGCCAGCGACTCCGGCACTTCGAGCTGCGGGCCTTTGTCGTCGGCGCTCGCGGGCACCACCGCGGCCACGATCCGCCCCGACACCCGGTCGTTGGACGACACGCCCATCGAGACCTGCACGCGCAGACAACCCGCGAGCAGCGGGACCAGCAGTGCCGCGAGCAGCGCGGTCGCGACTATCCGCCGTCCCGCGCGGCGCGAGGGGACCGGTGAATCGGACGACGAGGGCATCGGACGTGATCGCACGGCTCACATCGTGCCAGGCCGGTGGGCGAGAATGCCACGCGCCGGGCGCATCCGCACGCGGCACGGCGCGGCGCGACTCCCGGCGAGTCGACTCACCCCGCCCGCGAGCCCGCCGATCGCACCTGCCGCCCCAGCCCCACCAGCAGCGGAACCCCCACCACCGCCATCCCGAACGCCCCGTACACCGCCGAGGCGGGCAGGCCGAGGAACACCGCGTGCGCCAGGGTCGAGCCCAACCACGTCCACAGGTAGACGACGATCGGCACGGCGTTCGCCGCGCTGTAGAGGCCAGAACTCTCGACATCCGGCACCATCCGCACGGCTTCGGTCACATGTCCGGCCGTGGGTCCGCCGATTCGCACGGGCCGACCGGCGGGCTGGGCGCTCGTTACGGGGCGACCCATGGATCGACCATCGCCCGTGGTTCCGGTTGCGGCGGGCTCACCGCTGGTTTCGCGGCAGTTGGTGGTCGCGTCAGCGCGGCCGATGGCGTCGGTCGGTAGACGGTCGGGGTCGGCGGCTGCCCGCCCGCGGCCTGCGGTGGATTCGGCGTCGGTGGTTCCGATTCCGGCGATTCGGTGTTCGGCGGCCGGGGTCGACCGGTCCAGCACCTCGAGCAGTGCGGCCATCACCAGTCCCACGGCGAACCACCCCAGGTAGTTGGTCACCGGGATGACCTCCACTCCCGGCAATCCCGCGTCGGTGACGCACCAACTCCACTGCCCGTCGGCGACCATCTGCGGGTCGAGGAACAGATCCCAGCCGACCCCGCCGATCGCGGTGGCCGCGATCCGCGGCAGTCCGCGGCCGAAGAGCGCACCCGCCACGATCCACACCGGGTACAGGCCACCCGCCCACGCCAGCGGCACCAGCAGGGGGACATCGGCCAGGGCGGGGCCGATGCGGTCGGTGGCGTAGGCGTAGCAGCCGAAGGGATATCCGGTCGCGGTGCCCAGCACTTCGGCCAGCAGACCCGGCCCCGCCACCGCCGCCAGGAAACCCGCCGCGAACAGCGGTCCGCGGGTGACGGCGGCGTGGGTGAGCGCGGTCGCCGCCGAGAGCAGCACCACCGTCACCGTGAGTCGGTCGCGCGCCGCGCCTTCGGTGAGCGGGTAGCCGATCTGCGCGGCGATCCACAGCGCGGCGCACAGGGCGGGCACGGGATGGGCCCGCAGCGCGCGGATCATCGGCGGCCCGGCAGCGGGAATCGCCCGCGCCGCAGGTCGCGCAGCACCGCGCGGGCGGCGTTGCGTCCGCTCGCGCCCGACACCCCGCCGCCGGGGTGGGTGGAGGCGCCCGTCAGGTACAGGCCGGGCGCGCCCGGCACCCGCTGCCCGGACAGTTCCGGGAGCGGCCGCCACATCATCATCTGGTCCAGTGACATCTCCACGTGCATGATGTTGCCGCCGCGCAGGCCGAGTTCGCGTTCCAGGTCCACCGGGGTCTGCACATGGCGGGCCAGCACCGAGTCGGCGAAACCCGGCGCGTGCGCGTCGACCTCGGCGACGATCCGGTCGGCCTCGCGTTCGGCGTGCCCCGCCCAGTCCGAGCCGTCGGTGAGTCGGTAGGGATGCCACTGCGCCCACAGCGAGAGTTGGTGCTGTCCGGGTGGGGCGACACTCGGGTCGACGGCGCTGAAGCTCATCGCCAGCACCACCGGACGCGGCGGCAGGTCGCCGGCCAGCGCCGCGCCGTGCGCGCGCCGCAACTGCGCGCGGTCGGAGACGAGGAACTGCAAGCCGCGCGCCGACTCACGATCGGCCGCGCCCGGGTAGCGCGGCAGTTCGCCGGTGGCGAGTCGAACGGCCATGCCGATACCGGGCCCCACACGGATGCGCCGCCGCCAGTCGTCGAGCACGTCCGCGTCGAATCCGCCCACCCGCAGCAGATCCAAGGTGGTCAGCACGTGCGTCCCCGCGATCACCGAGCGGGCCCGCAGTTCCTGTCCGCCCGCGGTGCGCACCCGCCACCCGCCGCGCGCTCGGGCGATCTCCACCGCCGCGTCGCCCGCGGTGACCTCGCCGCCGTCGGCCCGCAGGCGCGCGACCAACGCCCGGGTCAGCGCGCCGCTGCCGCCGACGGCCCGCCCCGGCGGCAGGGTGTGCATGAGCGCGGCGAAACCGACCATCGGCGCGGTGCCGGGTTCCGACATCGGCGGACCGGACTGCGCGCCGAACCAGGCCAGCGAAGCCTTGAGGCGCTCGTCGTCGAAGGTGGCGTCCAGCAGCGCGTCACCGGTCTGGAGGAATTCCCGCGACAGCGCGCTACCGCCCGCCGAGGCGTCCAATCCCCAGAACGACCGCAGCAGGTGACCGGGAGTCGGACCGGACCCGAAGGCGCGCATCACCCGCGCGCTGCGCTCGGACCAGACCGTCACGAAACGGCGGTAGGCGAGGGCGTCGCGTTCGCCGCACGCGCCCGCGATCGAATCGCAGGTCCGGTCGAGATCACGGTGGAACACGATCGGCGGCGCGCCGGTGACCGGGTGGGCGGGAGTGAATCCCCACGGATCGCAGTCGATGTAGCGCAGGCCGAACCGGTCGAGTTCGAGGTCCTCGACGATGCCGGTGTGGCGGATCATGATGTGCGCGGAGGATCCGCGGTCGACCAGGTGGCCGGGGAAGCGCTCGACCGTCGACACCGCTCCGCCGAGCACCTCGTCCCGCTCGAGCACCCGCACCCGCTCGCCGGCGCGCGCGAGATAACAGGCCGCGACCAGGGCGTTGTGCCCCGAGCCGACAATCAGAACCGTCACAGGACCCTCACAGCGGTAATCGTCGTCCCAGGATCGCGAAGGGACGGGTGTCGCCCGCGAAGACGAACTGGCGCACCACGTCGCCGAAACCCTCGCGCCGGTACAGCCGCCAGGCGCGGTTGTCCTCGGCGGCGACCTCGGGGGTCGACAGCAGCACCGCGCCTTCCTCGCGGCCGCGCAGCAGACGCCGCAGCAGGATCTCCCCGATGCCGCGGCCCTGCGCGGCGGGGTGCACGTGCAGTTCGGTCAACTCGAAGTAGTCGGCGAGCAGGGCGCGGGCGGACTGCTCCGGCCAGCCGGAGCGGCGCATCCCGGTGTGCACCTGCTGATGCCACCACTGGTGCGGCGCGCCGCGATAGCCGTAGGCGATCGCGACCAGCGGCGCGGTGCGCGCGTCGACGTGACCGCGGTCGTCGGGCAGCAGCGCCGCGACGGCCTGCCAGCCCGCGCGGGTGGTGTGCTCGTTCCACATGGGCGCGCGATGGTTCTCGGTGCCGCGGGGATAGTCCATGGCCGCGACGTAGACCGAGAGGGCGTCGTGCAACCGGTATCGCATGTCGGTGATCGACAGGTCGACGACGACGGGGGCGGGAGTGTGATTCGGCGTGACGGCTGTCATGGCTCTCGTCGGCCGCGCGGACGCGGAAAGTTGTCGGTGGGTGTCCCTATATTGAAGCTCAATTCAAACGTTCGAATACCTGTTCGGTCCGCGCGGTGGGTCCGACCGCCCGCGGAGCCCGGGGTGTACGACATGGAGGGACGGCTCATGCCTGGTCGGATCGAACAGTCCGGACAGCCCGGTCGAGCGGGAGGTCTGTTGAAGAAGGCCGACGGCCTGCTCATGCAGGCGGCGGGGGAGTCCGATCCGCGCGAACGGTTCCGTACCGCCTACCTGGCGGCGCTGCGCGGCGCGGGCGCGGTGCTCGCGTTCACCGGCGCCGACGCCGCTCCGCGCGCCCGCTCGCGCAACGCGTGGGTGCTGTTGCAACGCGCCATGCCCGAGTTCGTGATGTGGGCCGACTACTTCAGCGCGCGCTCGGAACTGCGCGCCGCGCTGGAGGCCGGATTCGATCGCGAGGTGGACGAACGCACCGCCGACGAGTTCTGCTCGCGGGTGGGGGCATTCCTGCACGACGTGGAGGATCTGCTCGACACGGCGTCTCGTCTGCGACCGCCGCGGGGCCTGTCGAACGGCATGACCGCTTAGTTATGAGCGAGTAGGTGGTACCGCCTTCATCGAACTCGTATCATTGGTGACAGATAGCCGCCAAGGTCGGCTATCTGTCGCCTACCCGGAGGCGACAGCCACGTCCTAGTGCCGGGGGAGGTACCGTGCCACTCTCCGAGCACGAGCAGCGCATGCTCGAACAGATCGAGAGCGCGCTCTATGCTGAGGATCCGAAGTTCGCCTCGTCCGTCCGCGTCGGACGCCTGCGCTCGACCTCGAGTCGCCGCAGACTCCAGGCCGCGGCCCTTTTCGTCCTCGGCCTGCTGCTACTGGTCGCCGGCATCGCCGCTCCGGTGAAGCCCGGCGGCTTCCCGATCATCAGCCTGATCGGCTTCATCGTCATGTTCGGCGCCGGCGTGCTGCTGTTGCTCGGCAGCTCCAAGGGCGTGGGCAAGGGCGGACGCACCACCGATTCGCCTTCGGGCGGTTCGGGCGGCGGCGCGGGCGGTTCCGGCCGTCAGCGCAAGTCCGGCGGCTTCTCCGAACGCATGGAAGACCGCTTCCGTAGACGATTCGAGCAGGAGTAACCGGACGCGCACCCCGCGCCGGCACACAGCGACAGATCGGGCGACGCCGCACCTGTGAGGTGCGGCGTCGTCTTCTCCTGTGCGGGCTGCCTGTTTCCGGCACTCCCCACTCCGCCCCACGGCGATACCCCACCGTGCCCCACCGGTCCCTGTCGACCACGTGATCCGGCCGATGCCGCGCCCTCCGCGAACTCCGCCGCGACACGCCGGAGCGCGCTCGGCAAACCGCCCGCGTGACAAAAGCCGTGCGTAGCGAGGCCCTGCGTCACTGGACACGTCAAGGGTGGCCCGAATCCCGGCCTCCCGGGGGTTTGCTGGGTGTTTCCGGGGCCGCGTCCCGGCCCGCCAGGCGTGTCGGCGGAACACCGAAAAAGTTCTCCACTGTGTGATAGCTGGGATGACCTGCGGAATCTCCGGGGCGGGGAGGGAGATCACCTGTTGTTTCGATTGAAAGTGGGGGAAAGTGGGGTAATGTGGAGCGCGCACTACTGGAGAGTCGTACATCCGAGGTGATCGTTCTCCCCGCACCGGCGGGGTCCTGATCCACAGGAGGTATCGGGATGTTTCTCGGTACCTACACACCACGGCTGGACGACAAAGGGCGGCTCACGTTGCCCGCGAAATTTCGAGACGATCTGGCGGGAGGGTTGATGGTCACGAAGGGTCAGGACCACAGCCTTGCCGTCTACCCCAGAGAAGAGTTCACCGCACTCGCCCGGCGAGCGGCGGCCGCGTCCCGGAGCAATCCGCGGGCACGCGCGTTCGTCCGGGCACTCGCCGCCGGTACGGATGAACAACGTCTGGACGGGCAGGGCCGGATCGTGTTGTCCGCCGAACATCGCCGCTACGCGAACCTGGATCGGGATTGCGTGGTGATCGGTTCGGTCGACTTCCTCGAGATATGGGACAAGCAGGCGTGGGATTCCTACCTCGCCGAGCACGAGGAGGATTACGCGGAAGCGAGAGACGAGTCGCTGGGCGGAATCTTCTAGCCCCGACGGAACGAGTGCCACGCGGCCTCTGCCCGGAGGCGAACCCTGACGTACTTCCCCGACGCCAGGTGTCGAATTCGGTCAGAGACCCCGCGGCATTCGTCTTCTCGGGGGCAGCTCCGAGAACACGGCAGTTCAGAAACGCGGCAGCTCAGGACCATGGCAGCTCGGGACCGAGGTCCGTGGTCGACGCGCATCGGGCACCGAATGCGCTGTGGAGCGGGGCAATCCGTGCAGGCGACGATGCGAGGCAGGATCCGGGAGGTCGAGGTGAACCGTGCACAGCCCGGCCCCCGTCATGTGCCGGTGCTCCTGCGGCGAGCCGATGAGCTACTCGGGCCCGCGCTGACCGAACCGGGCGCCGTCTACGTCGACGCCACCCTCGGATTGGGCGGGCACGCCGAACATTTCCTCACCACCTACCCGCAGTCGCGGTTGGTCGGACTCGACCGCGACACCGCCGCCCTCGAACTGGCCGGTGAACGGCTGCGTCCTTTCGCGGACCGGATCACCTTGGTGCACACCCGCTATGACGGGATCGCCCAGGCGTTGGCGAAGGCGGGGTTGGACGCGGCCGGCTCGGTCAGCGCCGTCCTGATGGACCTCGGGGTCTCCTCCATGCAGTTGGACGAGGCCGACCGGGGTTTCGCGTATTCCGTCGACGCGCCGTTGGACATGCGGATGGACCCGACCACGGGGCGCACCGCCGCCGACGTCCTCAACACCTACAGCCACGGTGATCTGGCGCGGGTGCTCAAGACCTACGGCGAGGAGCGGTTCGCGGGCAAGATCGCCTCGGAGATCGTGCGGCGGCGGCAGCAGCGCCCGTTCACCACCAGTGCCGAACTGGTGGAACTGCTCTACGCCACCATCCCCGCCGCGGCCCGTCGCACCGGCGGTCATCCGGCCAAGCGCACCTTCCAGGCGTTGCGGGTCGAGGTGAACGCCGAACTCGACTCGTTGCGCGCCGCGCTGCCCGCCGCACTGGATTCGCTGCGGGTGGGCGGGCGCATCGTGGTCATGTCCTACCAGTCCTTGGAGGATCGCGTGGTCAAGCAGGAGTTCGCACCGCGCATCGTCTCCAGGACGCCGGTGGACCTGCCGGTCGAACTGCCCGGCATGGGGCCGGAGTTCCGGATGTTGACGCGCGGCGCGGAGAAGGCGACCGAGCAGGAAATCGACGAGAACCCGCGCGCGACCCCGGTGCGGATGCGCGCCGCCGAACGTATCCAGGCGGTGGCGTGAGCGGCACGCGGTGGTCGAGCAGCGGGCGGTCCCGCGGAGTAGAGGAGGGGACAGCATGAGTACTCGCACACGCGCCGTGCCCGCGCCGGGTCGGGTCGCCCGGCGGGTCCAGGCCGCCGAACGGGTGAAATCCGGCGCCGCCGCGCGCGCGTACGCCAAGCGGCGCAATCGCGCCGATCGGCCGGATCTGCCCGCCCTGCCGAGTCGTTCGGTGATGGCGGGGCGTATTCCGTTCGTGGCGGCCATCATCGCGCTGCTGGGCTGCGGGCTGGCCTCGACGCTGTTCCTGACCACCCGCGCGGCCGAGGACAGCTACCAACTCGGTGACGCGCGCGCCCTCAACAGCAAGCTCTCCGAGGAGCGGGCCGCCCTGCAGCGGCAGGTCGCGGCCGCCGACTCCGCGCCGGAACTGGCCGCGCGCGCCCGCGAACTGGGCATGATCCCGGCCAAGGATCCGGCGCGGTTGATCGTCGCGCCGGACGGTGCCGTCACGGTGATCGGCGAGCCGACGCCCGCGCAGGGTCCGCCCGCCCCGCCGCTGAACGGCACGCCGAAGCCGCCGCCCAACGCGCCCGGTCACGCCCAGGCGCAGGGGGAGCGGGTGGTGCCGGTCAGTTCGGTGCGCCAGCCGACCGCGCAGGCCCCGTCGAACACCGAGTACGTCAACGGCGCGCAGGCGCACACCGCGACGCCCGCCGCTCCGATCCCCGGGGTGCCGGTCCCGCCCGCGACGGGGACCGTCCCGGGCGCGGTGCCACCGGGAGCAGCGGTGTCGCCGGAAGCAGCGGTGTCGCCGGAAACGTCGTCGGACGTGGCCGCACCCGGCCGCACCTCGAATACCGACGGCCAGGACCAGGATTCGCTCCCGCAGGACGCGGGCCTCAGCCCGGCGAACCCACTGCCCGGGACGGACGGCCGATGACCCGGTCGCGGTCCGCGCCGCCTCCGCGGCGCGGTTCGCGGCCTGCTGGGCCGCCGCGGGCGCGCACGGCGGCCTCGGATCGTCCGGTGCGTCTGCGGCTCGGGGTGGGCCGCATCGTCATGTTGGTGGCGTTGGCGGTGGTCGCGCTGCAACTGCTGTGGATCCAGTCGATCTCGGCGCCGGACCTGTCGGCCCAGGCGGCCAGCCAGCGCACCACGCGCGAACCGGAGATGGCGATCCGCGGCCCGATCACCGACCGCAACGGCGAGGCGATGGCGTTCACCACCATCGCCAAGGCGCTGACCTTCCAACCGGTTCGGGTCCGCGAGGAACTCGAGCAGGCGCGCGCGGACTCCCAGAAGGCTCCCGATCCCGAGGAGCGGTTGAAGGCGATCGCGAAGACGGTGCACGAGAAACTCGGCAGGCCGACGCCCAGCGAGGCGGACCTGCTGGGGATGCTGCACAGCGACGAGCCGTTCGTGTACCTGGCGCGCAATGTGGACGCGCGGGTCGCGGCCGAGATCAAGGAGCGTTTCCGCGAGGTCGGCACCGAGGCGCAACCGCTGCGCGAATATCCGGGCGGGTCGTTGGCCGCCAACATCATCGGCGCGACCGGCTGGGACGGCCACGGTCTGATCGGGCTGGAGTCCTCGCTGGACTCGGTGCTCGCGGGCACCGACGGGTCGGTCACCTACGACCGGGGTTCGGACGGCGCGGTCATCCCGGGCAGTTGGCGTGACAAACAGCCCGCCGTCGACGGCAACGGGGTCGAACTCACCCTGGACTCCTACCTCCAGTACTACGTGCAGCAGCAGGTGCAGCAGGCGCGTGAGCTGTCCGGCGCGCAGGGCGCGTCCGCGGTGGTGCTCGACGCGCGTACCGGGCAGGTCCTGGCGATGGCCAACGACAGCACCTTCGATCCGGCGCTGGGGCCGCAGAACTGGGGCACGCTCAAGACCAACAACCCCTCGGTCAGCGACCCGTTCGAGCCCGGTTCGGTGAACAAGATCGTGACCGCCGCCGCGGCCATCGAGTACGGCCTGACCCAGCCCGACGAGATCCACCAGGTGCCCGGGTCGATCAAGATGGCGGGCGTCACCGTCGGCGACGCCTGGGAGCACGACGTCGAGCCGTACACGACGACGGGGATCTTCGGGAAGTCCTCCAACGTCGGCACGCTGATGCTGGCCCAGCGGGTCGGTGAGGACCGTTACGCGGACATGTTGCAGCGCTTCGGACTCGGGCAGCGCACGGGCGTCGGCCTGCCGGGCGAGACGGCCGGGTTGGTGCCCGCGCGCGACCAGTGGTCCGGCGGCACCTTCGCCAACCTGCCCATCGGGCAGGGTCTTTCGATGTCGACCTTGCAGATGACGAGCATGTACCAGGCCATCGCCAACGACGGTCTGCGGATTCCGCCGCGGGTGGTGCGCGCCACGGTCGCCAAGGACGGGACCCGCACGGAAGAACCACAACCCGAGGCCGTGCGGGTGGTCAGTCCCAGCACCGCCGACACTCTGGAGACGATGTTCCAGGCCGTCGTGCAGCGTGACCGGATGGATTCGGCGCAGACCGGCACCGGGTGGCCCGCCGCGGTCGAGGGATATCAGATCGCCGGGAAGACCGGTACGGCACAGAAGATCGATCCGAAATGCAAGTGCTACTCCAGTTCCAGCTACTGGATCACCTTCGCCGGTATCGCGCCGGCCGACAACCCGCGCTACGTGGTCGGTTTGATGCTCGACAACCCCGTGCGCAGCTCCGACGGCAGCGGCGGCCAGTCCGCCGCGCCGCTGTTCCACAGCATCGCGTCCTGGGCGTTGCAGCGCGATCGCATCCCGCCTTCGCCCGGTCCGGCGCGGCAGTTCGTCCTGCGGGCAGGCATGTGAGCGACGCGCACGGCGTCGCGTCGATCCCGCAACACCGAGGCGCGTGCACCGCCGGTGCATCCACGTCGGTAACCTGACTCGTCGTCGCACGAAGCGTTTCCTTATATCTATGTCCCGATCGGAGAGGAGCAAGGTGCCCGCGCAGTCCAGTCCGCACGCGCTGCGGCCTGCCGGCCCGCCGTCGACGCCGCTGACCACCGTGCTGGAACTGACCGGCGCGCAGCCCGTACAGGCTTCGGGGTTCGACCCCGCGCGCGTGGCGGTGACCGGTATCGAGCAGCGGTCGCACGCGGTTCTACCGGGTGATCTGTTCGCCGGACTACCGGGCGCCAAGGCGCACGGCGCGCGCTTCGCCGCCGACGCGGTGGCGCGCGGCGCGGTCGCGGTCTTCACCGACGCGCAGGGCGCGGAGTCGATCGGTGATCTCGGCGTGCCGGTGCTGGTGCGCGAGCGGCCCCGCGAGGTGCTCGGCGAACTCTCGGCCGCCCTGTACGGCAATCCCTCCCGCGCGCTGCGCGTCATCGGCATCACCGGCACCTCGGGCAAGACCACCACCTCGTACCTGGTGGAGGCCGGTCTGGCCGCGGCGGGTCTGTCCACCGCGCTGATCGGCACCATCGAGACCCGTATCGGCGGGTCGCGGGTGCCCAGCGCGCTGACCACCCCCGAGGCCCCGCAGTTGCACGCGATGTTCGCGTTGATGGTCGAACAGGGGGTGCGGGCGGTGGTGATGGAGGTGTCCAGCCACGCGCTGGCCCTGGGCCGCGTGGACGGCGTCCGGTTCGCCGTGGGCGCGTTCACCAATCTGTCCCAGGACCACCTGGATTTCCACCGCGATCTCGACGACTACTTCGGCGCCAAGCGCAGGCTGTTCGACCCGTCCTCACCGGTGGCGGCGCGGACCGCGGTCGTCTGCGTGGACGACGAGTGGGGTGCGCGGTTGGCGGCGGATCTGGCGGGTCCGGTCACGGTGTCCACCACCGCCGCGCCTGCGACGTCCCCCACCGCCCCGCCCGCGACCTGGAAAGTGGCCGGCGCGGTCGACGCGCACGGCGGTGAGCAGCGGTTCACCGCCGACGGCCCAGACGGCGAGGTGCCGGTGCGGTTGCGGTTGCCCGGTCGCTACAACGTCGCCAACGGTCTGCTCGCGGTCGCGGTGTGCGCGGCGGCGGGTGTCGAGGCGGCCGTGGCCGCGCCCGCACTGGCCGAGGTGGACGTCCCCGGCCGGATGCAGCGCATCGATCTGGGGCAGGATTTCCTCGCCGTGGTCGACTACGCGCACAAACCGGCCGCCGTGGAATCGGTGGTCGCCACGCTGCGCGCGCACCTGCGTGCCGAGAATCCGGCCGCGCCGGGTCGGCTCGCGGTGGTCGTCGGCGCGGGCGGGGACCGCGACGCGGGTAAGCGCCCGCTCATGGGCGCGGCGGGCGCGCGCGGCGCCGACCTGCTGATCATCACCGACGACAATCCCCGCACCGAGGACCCGGCCGTCATCCGCGCCGCGCTGCGCGCGGGCGCGCTCGAGGTGCCCGAGGCCGAGCGCGCCGAGGTGCGCGAGATCGGCGATCGCGCGGCGGCCGTCGCGGCGGCGGTCGAGTGGGCGCGTCCCGGTGACGTGGTGCTGGTCGCGGGCAAGGGCCACGAGACGGGCCAGGAGATCGACGGCGTCAAACAGCCCTTCGACGACCGCGAGGTGCTCGCCGCCGCGGTCCGGCGGGTGGCGGGGACAGCGCACACTATCCACTCGCGAAGTCCGCACGGTACGGACGCGGAGGACTTGACGATTTCATGATCGAGATGACACTGCGGGAGATCGCGGACGTCGTGGGCGGCACGCTGCACGACGTCTCCGACCCGGAGGCGCGGGTGACCGGTTCGGTCGAATTCGATTCGCGGCGAATCGGTCCCGGTGGTCTGTTTCTCGCATTGCCGGGCGAGCGCTCGGACGGGCACGATTTCGCCGCCGCGGCCGTCGCCGCGGGAGCGGCGGCGGTGCTGGCCGCGCGCCCGGTGGGCGTGCCCGCCGTCGTGGTCACCCCGGAACCCGGAACGGTGCCCGCGAGTTCGGTGGCGCTGGCCGGGGATTCCGACGGGTCCGGCGCGGCCGTGCTGGCCGCGCTCGCGGCGTTGGCGCGCGAGAGCGTGCGCAGGCTCTCGGCGCGTTCGGTCGGTGACACGCACGGGTTGACGGTCGTGGGCGTCACCGGGTCCTCCGGCAAGACCTCCACCAAGGATCTGCTGGCGGCGGTGCTGGCCCCGCTCGGGTCGGTCATCGCCCCGCCCGGCTCGTTCAACAACGAACTGGGGCATCCGTGGACGGCGCTGCGCGCCGACGAGTCCACCCGCTTCCTGGTGCTGGAACTGTCCGCGCGCGGCCCCGGGCACATCGCCGCGCTGGCCGCGGTCGCGCCGCCCGCCATCGGCGTGGTGCTCAACGTCGGCACCGCGCACCTGGGTGAATTCGGCAGCCGTGAGGCGATCGCCCAGACCAAGGGCGAGTTGGTCGAGGCGCTGCCCGTCGACGGTGTCGCGGTGCTCAACGCCGACGATCAGCAGGTCGCCGCGATGGCCACGCGCACGAAGGCGAACGTGGTCACCGTGGGTCAGGCGGCGGGGGCGCGGATCCGGGCCACCGACGTGCGCCTGGACGACGAGGCCCGCGCCCGATTCACCCTGCACACCCCCGAGGGCAGCGTCGAGATCCGCTTGGCCGTGCACGGGGAACACCAGGTCGGCAACGCGCTGTCGGCGGCCGCGGTCGCCCGTGCCTGCGGCGCGGATCTCACGACGATCGCCGAGGCGCTCTCCGGCGCGCGCGCCGCGTCGGCGCGGCGCATGGACGTGCGCACCACGGGGGACGGCGTCACCGTGGTCAACGACTCCTACAACGCCAACCCCGATTCGGTGCGCGCCGCGCTCAAGGCGCTGGTCACCATGTCCAAGGCGGGCGAGACACCGCGGCGCAGTTGGGCGGTGCTCGGCGAGATGGCCGAACTGGGCGAGGAATCGGTGATCGAACACGACCGCATCGGCAGGCTCGCCGTGCGCCTGGACGTCGACCGCCTGGTGGTGGTCGGCACCGATCGGCCGTCCCGGGCGATGCACCAGGGCGCGGTGATGGAAGGCTCGTGGGGCGAGGAATCCCTCCTCGTCCCGGATATCGGCGCGGCCATCGCCCTGCTCGACGCGGAAGTCGAGGCGGGTGACGTGGTGCTGGTCAAGGCGTCCAAGTCGGTCGGCCTGTGGGAGGTCGCCGAACATCTGACGGGCAACCGTGCGGACGATCGCGGGAACGGCACGGAGGCAGCGCAGTGAGACAGATCCTATTCGCGGCGGCCATCGCTCTGGCGGTGTCCATCCTGCTGACACCGCTGCTGATCAAATTCTTCGCCAAGCAGGGGTTCGGCCAGGAGATCCGCGTCGACGGCCCGGCCAGTCATCAGGCCAAGCGCGGCACGCCGACGATGGGCGGCGTCGCGATCCTGATCGGCCTGTGGGCCGGCTACCTCGGGTCGCACCTGATCGGCATCGGCTACGACGCCGAAGGGCCGACCGCCTCGGGTCTGCTGGTGCTCGGCCTGACCACCGCGCTCGGCGCGGTCGGCTTCGTCGACGATTTCATCAAGATCCGCAAGGGCCGCAATCTCGGCCTCACCGCGGCGGGCAAGTACATCGGCCAGTTGACGGCGGCGGTGGTCTTCGGCGTGCTGGCGCTGCAATTCCGCAACGACTACGGCCTGACCCCGGCCAGCAAGCACATCTCCTACGTCCGCGACATCACCACGGTGTCGATGGGCGTGATCTTCTTCCTGCTGTTCGTGAGTCTGATCGTGGTCGGCACCTCGAACGCGGTGAATCTCACCGACGGTCTGGACGGTCTGGCCGCGGGCTCGATGAGTCTGGTCATGGGCGGCTACGTCATCATCACGTTCTGGCAGTACTACCACGCGTGCGCCACCAAACCCGAGGCCGGTTGCTACAACGTGCGCGATCCGCTGGACCTCGCCCTGGTGGCGGCCGCGGGCGCGGCCGCGTGTATCGGCTTCCTGTGGTGGAACGCCGCGCCCGCCAAGATCTTCATGGGCGACACCGGTTCGCTCGCGCTGGGCGGTCTGCTCGCGGGGATGGCGATCACCACCCGCACCGAACTGCTCATGGTGGTGCTGGCGGCGCTGTTCGTCGCCGAGGCGCTGTCGGTGATCCTGCAAGTCGCGGTCTACCGGACCACGCGCAACCGGTTGTTCAAGATGGCCCCGTTCCACCATCACTTCGAGCTCAGCAAGTGGGCGGAGACGACGGTCATCATCAGGTTCTGGCTGCTGGCGGCGATGGCCTCCGCGGTCGGGCTCGGTCTGTTCTACAGCGAATATCTCTCCGCGGTCGGGTGACACAAGCGATGGTCGAACATTCTCCGCGGGCCCTGCGCTCTCCCGGGCCCATGCTCGAATTCCTGCGCGGCCGCGACGTGCTCGTCGCGGGCTGGGGCGTCTCCGGACGGTCCCTGATCGAACCGCTGCGCGACATCGGGGCCAATCCGGTGGTCACCGACGCGGGCGCCAAGGCGCTGGCCGAGGCCGCCGAACTCGGACTCGAGGTGGCCGCCTGCGCCGACCTCGAATCGACGCCGCCCGGTGAGCCGCGCGGTCTGTCCCGCTTCGCGCTGGTCATCACCAGTCCGGGCTGGCGGCCGGATTCGCCGGTGCTGGCGGCGGCGGTCACCGAGGGCATCCCGGTGTGGGGCGACGTCGAATTCGCCTGGTGGGTCGATCAGGCCCGGATCTACGGTCCGGTGCGCAAATGGCTGGTCATCACCGGGACCAACGGCAAGACCACCACCACCCAGATGACGCACGCGATCCTGCGCGCGGCCGGCATCGCCAGCGTGGCCTGCGGCAACATCGGGCTGCCCATCCTGGACGCGCTGCGCCGCACCCCCGGTCCGCAGGTGCTCGCGGTGGAACTGTCCTCGTTCCAACTGCACTGGGCGCCGTCGGTGCGCCCGGAGGCGGGCGTGGTGCTCAACGTCGCCGAGGATCACCTGGACTGGCACGGCGGCCTGGACGCCTACGCCGCCGCCAAGGCGCGCGCCCTGTACGGGCGGGTCGGCGTGGTCGGCCTGGACGACGCGGTCGCGGCCTCGCTGGCGCGCAAGGCCAAGGCCCGCCGGGTCATCGGTTTCCGCGTCGGCGTGCCCGCCGACGGCGAACTCGGCGTCGTGGACGGCAAACTGCTCGATCGGGCCTTCACCAAGGCCGCGATCCTGGCCGAGGTCGGCGACATCAGCCCGCCCGGGCCCGCGGGTGTGGCCGACGCGCTCGCGGCCTCCGCGCTGACCAGGGCCATCGACGTCGCCCCGCAGTTCGTGCGGGAAGGACTGATCGAGCACAAGGTCGGCCCGCACCGCGCGGCGTTCGTGCGCGAGGTCGCGGGCGTCGACTTCATCGACGATTCCAAGGCCACCAACCCGCACGCGGCGCGGTCCTCGATCCTGGCCCATCCGCACGTGGTGTGGATCGCGGGCGGGCAGTTGAAGGGCGCGCACGTCGAGGATCTGGTCGAGGAGGTCGCCGAACGACTCGTCGGCGCGGTGCTGATCGGCAGCGACGCGCCGGTGATCGCCGCCGCGTTGGCGCGACACGCGCCCGAAGTCCCGGTCGTGGAGGTCCGCGCGGGAGACGATGCAGGGATGCAGGACGATCCGTCGAGAGCCGACAAGGCCGACGCGCTGATGGCGCGGGCCGTGCGCGAAGCGGCGGGACTCGCCGGTCGCGGCGACACCGTGCTACTCGCGCCCGCGGCGGCCTCGTTGGACATGTTCGCCGATTACACCCACCGCGGACGCAGTTTCGCCGCCGCGGTGCACGCGCTGGAAGACGGTGACATCGGGCGGCAATTGTGACCACGGCGGCACGGGGACGGGAAGCACGCAAGGCGGCGCGCGGTGAGAGCGCCGGCGGCGGCACCCGTTTCGGCGCCTGGCTGGCGCGACCGTTGGCCTCGTTCCACCTGATCGTCACCATCGCGACACTGCTCACCGTGCTGGGCCTGGTGATGGTGCTCTCGGCGTCGAGCGTGGAAGCCTACGCGGTGGGCGGTTCGGCCTATTCGCTGTTCATCCAGCAGGCCATGTTCGCCGCGATCGGTTGCGTGCTGTTCTATCTGGCGCTGCGGATTCCGTTGCGCCGGTTGCGGCAGTGGTCGTTCCCGCTGTTCGCGGCCTCGGTGCTGGCGCTGCTGCTGGTGTTGATCCCCGGCATCGGTGAGGAGGTGCAGGGCGCGCGGCGCTGGTTCGTGCTCGGGCCGATCTCGGTGCAGCCCTCCGAGATCGTCAAGGTGACGCTGGTGGTGTGGGGCGCGCACCTGCTGGCCTCGCGCCGCTCGGAACGGGCCGGACTCAAGGACATCCTGGTGCCGCTGGTGCCCGCGGGCCTGCTGGTCTGTCTGCTGGTCGTGCTCCAGCCGAACCTGTCGACCACGATCGCGCTCGGCATCGTGCTGGCGGCGCTGCTGTGGTTCGGCGGACTGCCGGTGCGACTGTTCATCACGATCGCGATCTCCGGCGTCATCGCCGCGGCGGTGCTGGCGCTCTCGGCCGGCTACCGCTCGGACCGGATGCGCGCGTTCTTCAATCCCGGCGACGACCCGCAGGGCATCGGCTACCAGGCCCGCCAAGCCCTGTATTCGCTGGCCGACGGCGGGATCTGGGGCCGCGGCCTCGGGCAGAGCCGGGCCAAGTGGAGCTACCTGCCGAACTCGCACAACGACTTCATCTTCGCCATCATCGGCGAGGAACTGGGCTTCCTCGGCTGCGCGCTGGTGCTCGGACTGTTCGCGCTGTTCGTCTACACCGGCTTGCGGATCGCCGCGCGTTCGGTCGACCCGTTCCTGCGCCTGCTCACCGCGACCGCGACCACCTGGATCACCGCCCAGGCGCTGATCAACATCGGCTACGTGGTCGGATTGCTGCCCGTGACGGGTTTGCAGTTGCCGCTGGTGTCGGCCGGTGGCTCGTCGCTGGCGATCACGCTGTTCATGTTCGGCATCATCGCCAACGCGGCCCGCCACGAACCGGAGGCGGTTTCGGCGCTGCACGCCGGTCAGGACGGGCGGGTCAGCAGGTTGCTGCGCCTGCCCAAACCCGAGGTGTACTCGCCGGCCAAAGCGCAGTCGGCCCGAGCGCGCCGCGCGCCGCAGGACGGCAGGCGTCAGCCGCCGCCCGCGCGTCGCCAGCCCCCGCGTCGCCGCCCGCCCGAACAACAACCACGCCGCCGCTCGGCCGAGAGCCGCGGCACCAGTTCGCTGCGCGCCACCCGCGCGTGGGAACCGACTTATCCGATGCCACATGCTAGAGAACGGGGTAGATCCAGGTGAGTGACGTGCGGTCCGGGCTTTCGGTGATCGTCGCGGGTGGTGGTACCGCGGGACATATCGAACCCGCCCTCGCCGTCGCGGACGCGCTGCGCCGACTCGACGACACGATTCGGGTGACCGCCCTCGGCACCCAGCGTGGCCTGGAGACCACGCTGGTGCCCGAGCGCGGATATCCGTTGGAGCTCATCCCGCCGGTCCCGTTGCCGCGCAAGCCGAGTGCCGACCTGCTGCGCCTGCCGGGCCGGGTGCGCGCCTCGGTGGCCCGCACTCGCGAGGTCATCGACGCCGTACAGGCCGATGTCGTCATCGGATTCGGCGGTTACGTCGCGCTGCCCGCGTATCTGGCGGCGGGGCGCGGCCTGACCCGGCGGCGTCGCGCGGTGCCGGTGGTGGTGCACGAGGCCAACGCCAAGGCGGGCATCGCGAACAAGGTGGGCGCGCGCCGCGCCGCGCGCGTACTGGCGGCGGTGCCCGGTTCGGGGCTCTCGCACGCGCAGGTCGTCGGCATCCCGGTGCGCGCGGCCATCACCACGTTGGACCGCGCCGCGCTGCGCGCCGCGGCCCGCGACGAATTCGGCCTGCCCCCCGACGGACCGGTGCTGCTGGTCTTCGGCGGTTCGCAGGGCGCGCGCACCCTCAACGAGGCGGTGTCCTCGGCGGCGCCGCAGTTGGCGGCCGCGGGCATCTCGGTGCTGCACGCGCACGGACCGAAGAACACCCTCGAGGTCACCGAACGCGACGGCGCGTCCCGCTACGTCGCGCTGCCGTACCTGTCGCGGATGGATCTGGCCTACGCCGCGGCCGACGCGGTGGTGTGCCGATCGGGCGCGATGACGGTGGCCGAGGTGTCCGCGGTCGGATTGCCCGCCTTCTATGTTCCGCTGCCGCACGGCAACGGCGAACAGGAACTCAACGCCCGACCGGTGGTCGCCAAGGGGGGTGGCAGAATCGTCCCCGATTCGGAACTGACCCCGAAATATGTGATCGACGAGGTGATACCGCTGCTCACGGACCCGGCACGGCTGAGCGAGATGGGGCGCGCCGCCGCGGGCGCCGGACATCGCGACGCCGCCGACGAAGTGGCGCGGATCGTTGTGGAGGTGGCCGGTCGTGAGTGACGAGGATCGTTCGGAACTGCCCGCCGAACTACAGCGGGTGCACATGGTCGGCATCGGCGGCGCGGGCATGTCGGGGATCGCGCGCATCCTGCTCTCGCGGGGCGGCGCGGTCTCCGGGTCCGACGCCAAGGAGAGCCGCGGGGTGTTGGCGCTGCGGGCGCGCGGCGCGCAGGTGCGCATCGGTCACGACGCCAACGCGCTGGACCTGCTGCCCGGCGGCCCGACCGTGGTGGTGACCACCTACGCCGCCATCCCGAAGACCAATCCGGAACTGGTCGAGGCGCATCGGCGCGAGATCCCGGTGCTGCTGCGCCCGACCGTGCTGGCCTCGCTGATGCGCGGCCACCGCAGCCTGCTGGTGTCCGGTACGCACGGCAAGACCTCGACCACCTCGATGCTGATCGTGTCGTTGCAGCACTGCGGCCTCGACCCGTCCTTCGCGGTCGGCGGCGAGCTCAACGAGGCGGGCACCAACGCCCACCACGGCACCGGCGACATCTTCGTGGCCGAGGCCGACGAGAGCGACGGTTCGCTGTTGCAGTACGACCCGGATGTCGCGGTCGTCACCAACATCGAGTCCGATCACCTGGACTTCTTCGGCACCGACGAGGCGTACGTCCAGGTCTTCGACGATTTCACCGAACGCCTCGCCGCGGGCGGACTGCTGGTGGTGTGCCTGGACGATCCCGGTTCGCGGGCGCTGGCCGAGCGGGTGGGCCCCGGCCTCGCCGCGCGCGGTGTGCGCGTGCTCGGTTACGGCTCCGGCGATCTCACCGACGCGCCCGTCCCGGTCGGTGTGCGACTGCACAACTGGGAGCCGCGCGACGTCGGCGGCGTAGCCCAGTTCCAGCTCTCCGACGAACCCGGCCCGCGCACGCTGCGGTTGGCGGTGCCGGGCAGGCACATGGCCCTCAACGCGCTGGGCGCGCTGCTGGCCGCGCGGGCGGCGGGCGCGGACCCGGACGAGATCGTGCAGGGGCTCGAAGGTTTCGGCGGGGTGCATCGCCGCTTCCAGTTCGTCGGCCGGGAGAACGGCGTGCGCGTCTTCGACGACTACGCCCACCACCCGACCGAGGTGCGCGCGGTGCTCGGTGCCGCCGCCGAACTGGTGCAGCAGGAGGCCCGCGACGGCGCGCGGTCGCGCCAGGGCCGGGTCATCGTGGTCTTCCAACCCCACCTCTACAGCCGCACCGCCACGTTCGCGACCGAATTCGGCGCGGCGCTGAGTCTGGCCGACGAAGTGGTCGTCCTCGACGTCTTCGGCGCGCGGGAGGAACCGCTGCCGGGTGTGAACGGCGCGCTGGTCGCCCAGGCGGTGACGGCGCCGGTGCACTATCAGCCGGACATGTCGCGGGTCGGCCGCCAGGTCGCCGGCCTGACCCTGCCCGGTGACGTCGTGATCACCATGGGCGCGGGCGATGTGACGATGCTGGGCAGCCAGATCCTCGACGGCCTGCGGGCACGGCCCCAGTACGGTCGGTGACCCGGATGCGGGCGCCGTTCGCGGGGCGCGTGGCCGAGCGGGGAGCCGAACTGCTCGCCCGCCTGCGGTCGGTGCGCCCGGGCCGGGTGCGGCTGTGGTCGCTGCTCGGCGCGGCGGTGCTCACCGTGGTCGTGCTGCTGGCGTGGTTCACGCCCGCGCTGTCGGTGCGCACCGTGCAGATCAGCGGCACCGTGAAGGTGACCGAGGCGCAGGTCGAGGAGCAGTTGCGGATCCCGTCGGGTCTGTCGATGCTGCGGTTGGACACCAACGAGGTGGCGCGGCGGGTGGCCGACATCCCGAAGGTGCGCAGCGCCCGGGTGCAGCGGGTCTTCCCCTCGACGGTGCGGGTGACGGTGGAGGAGCGCGAGGCGGTGCTCTATTTCGACAGCCCGCAGGGCGCGCATCTGCTCGACGCCGACGGGGTGGAGTTCGCCGTGGAGCAGGCGCCGATCGGCGTCCCGAAACTGCTCGCCGAGCGCCCGAGCGCCGCCGATCCGGTCACCCAGGCCGCGGTCGCCGTGCTGAACGCCCTGCCACCCGCCTTGACGATCCAGGTGGGCGAGGTTGCCGCACGGTCGATTTCGGACATCTCGTTGAGTCTGAAGGACGGACGCGAGGTACTGTGGGGTGGAGCGGCCGACGCCGAGCGCAAAGCGCAGGTGGTGTTGCCGCTGCTGACACGTGAGGGAACGGTGTTCGACGTTTCGAGTCCGAATCTGGTCACGGTAAAGTGATCCACACCCATTGTGCCCAGGGTTTTTTCGGTGCCACCGAGAAGGGGACCGGGGGCAAACGTCCACGATACGACGTGTTTCGCGGCGAGACGAGAAGGATCACACAAGATTCTGTCACTCGTCTCGGCGCGCCTGCGCGCGTATCGCGGCGGCTGCGAATAGCGTTCCGCACCAGTCGGATACTTGACATAACGCTAACCCTATGGTTGAGGTTGAGGGTTGGCCCGAACGGTCGGAACCGACCCGGACCGCGGAGCACGGCGGCGCGGGCCGGCGCGCGGCGAGATGTCTCGAATCCGGAAACGACAGGCTTTAGATCGAAGGAAGGCGAGAGCCCATGACGCCCCCGCACAACTACCTTGCGGTGATCAAGGTCGTCGGTATCGGCGGCGGCGGTGTGAATGCCGTCAACCGGATGATCGAGCAGGGACTCAAAGGTGTCGAGTTCATCGCGGTCAACACCGACGCGCAGGCCCTGCTGATGAGTGATGCCGACGTCAAACTCGACGTCGGCCGGGAACTCACCCGCGGCCTCGGCGCCGGCGCCGACCCCGAGGTCGGACGCCGCGCGGCCGAGGACCACAAGGACGAGATCGAGGAAGTCCTCAAGGGCGCGGACATGGTGTTCGTGACCGCGGGCGAGGGCGGCGGCACCGGCACCGGCGGCGCGCCCGTCGTGGCCAGCATCGCCCGCAAACTCGGCGCGCTCACCATCGGTGTGGTCACCCGGCCGTTCTCCTTCGAGGGCAAGCGCCGCGGCGGACAGGCCGAGACGGGCATCAACCTGCTGCGCGAATCCTGCGACACCCTCATCGTCATCCCGAACGATCGCCTGCTCCAACTCGGCGACGCGGCCGTCAGTCTCATGGACGCCTTCCGTTCCGCCGACGAGGTGCTGCTCAACGGTGTCCAGGGCATCACCGACCTGATCACCACCCCGGGTCTGATCAACGTCGACTTCGCCGACGTCAAGAGCGTCATGTCCGGCGCGGGCAGCGCGCTCATGGGCATCGGCTCGGCGCGCGGCGAGGGCCGATCGGTCAAGGCCGCCGAGGCCGCGATCAACTCCCCGCTGCTCGAGGCGTCCATGGACGGCGCGCACGGCGTGCTGCTCTCGATCGCGGGCGGGTCGGACCTCGGTCTGTTCGAGATCAACGAGGCCGCCTCGCTGGTGCAGGAGGCCGCCCACATCGAGGCCAACATCATCTTCGGTACGGTCATCGACGATTCGCTCGGCGACGAGGTGCGCGTCACCGTGATCGCGGCCGGATTCGACGGCGGCGGACCGGCGCGGCGCACTTTCGAGCGACCGGGGACCATCGGCCGGGCGAGCGCGGGGGAGTTGGGCGGGTCACGCACCGCGGAGGTCACCGCCAGAGGGGATACCGCGGCGCCGCCACCGCGTACACCCACGCGCGGCACCGTGCCCAGCTACCAGGAAGCCGAACGGGCCCGCCTGGATTCCTCGGCCGCGCGCTCGCACATGCAGCCGCCGCCGGACATCGACGACGATGACGACGACGTCGACGTGCCGTCGTTCATGCGTCGCTGAGGCTCCTTCGCGCACGACGAGGCTGATCCGCACCGCGGGTCGGCCTCTCTTGGTGTGTCGGGAGCCTGCGGTTTCGGCGTCGCGCCGGGGCGGCCGTTAGGCTCGAATCCATGACTGCTGCGCCGACTCTGACCGTGCGACGGGTGACGACGACCAGGGCGGGCGGATTCTCGGCCCCGCCCTACGACTCGTTCAACCTCGGCGATCACGTCGGCGACGATCCCGCGGCGGTGCGGCGCAACCGCGAAAGGTTGGCCGAGGGCATCGGCCTGAGCCCCGACCGTCTGGTGTGGATGGAGCAGATCCACAGCCGCACGGTGACCATCGTGGACGGTCCGCGCGCCGAACCGGTCCCGGCCACCGACGCCGTGGTGACGACCGTCCCGAACCTGGCGTTGGTCACCCTGTCGGCGGACTGTGTGCCGGTACTGCTGTCCGATGACGAGGCCGGGGTGATCGCCGCGGTGCACGCGGGACGGATCGGCGCCAGGGTCGGCATCGTGCCCGCCGTGCTCGCGGCGATGGAATCGGTGGGGGCCAGGATGGACCGCATCGGCGCGTTCCTGGGCCCGGCCGCCTCCGGGCGGCGCTACGAGGTGCCCGCGGCGATGCGCGAGGACGTGGAGCGGCATCTGCCGGGCAGCGCGGCCACCACCGTGCACGGCACGCCGTCGCTCGACCTGCGCGCGGGCATCCGTCGGCAGCTGACCGAGGCCGGTGTCGGCGGGGTCGCGGTCGACCCGCGCTGCACCATCGAGGACAAGACGTTGTTCAGCCATCGACGCGGCGCGCCGACCGGGCGACTCGCAGGTGTGATTTGGATGCAAGCGGGTACGTGAGGCAACGTGTGTCGGTTCGGCACCGGCACGACGGGTTCACCAAGCCATTCGGTAACCCCGCGCGATCGGTGGCCGACGGGAGAGTGAGGGTCGGGTGAACGGGATCGCGGAGTCGACGGTGGCGTCGCGGACGGCGGAGTTGTCCGCGCGGTTGGACGGATTGCTGGCGCGGATCGAGGCGGCGCGCGTGGCCGCCGGTCGCGAACCGGGGTCGGTGCGTCTGCTGCCGGTGACGAAGTTCTTCCCGGCGCGCGACATCGAGATCCTGTATCGGCTCGGCCGCCGGGAATTCGGCGAGTCGCGCGAGCAGGAGGCCACCGCCAAGGTCGCGGATCTGCGCGCGCTCGCATCGTCCGACGAGGCCGATTCGGCCATCGCCTGGCACATGATCGGTCGCCTGCAACGCAACAAGGCGCGGGTGGTCGCCCGCTGGGCGCACACCGTGCACTCGGTGGACAGCGAGCGGCTGGCAACGGCCCTTGACGCGGGGGCGCGCGCCGCCCTCGACGCCGGGGAGCGCGCCGAACCGTTGCGGGTGCTGCTGCAAGTGAGCCTGGACGCCGATCCCGGACGCGGCGGAGTGGTTCCCGAGGAGCTGGACCGCTTGGCCGACGGGGTCGCGGAATCGGCGTCGCTGCGGCTCGGGGGCCTGATGGCCATCCCGCCACTCGACGCCGACGCCGATAGCGCGTTCGCGCGTCTTGCGAGTTTGCACACGTCGCTGCTGGGCCGACATCCCGGGGCGACCGAGCTTTCCGCAGGAATGTCGGGCGATATCGAGCAGGCGGTCGAACATGGTTCGACATGTGTGCGTGTCGGTACCGCCCTGATGGGTCCGAGGCCGATAACCTCGGCGTAGCAAAGAAACCTCATCAGTCACATTCGACACATATGCTTGGGACGGACGAGGGGCTGAGCAAGACTTCAACACCCGGCCGCCACCGGGGCCGAAGGAAGGTCGACCAATGAGCACGCTGCACAAGTTCAAGGCGTACTTCGGCATGGTTCCTCTCGAGGATTACGAAGACGACTACGTCGACGATCGCGGCCCCCGTGGGGCCGGCGAGCGCGGCGCTGCTCGGCCCCGCGGCTACTCCGACCGGGCCGGGTACGGTGCCGACCGCTACGCCGAGGATCGTTACGGCGTGGACCGTTTCGGTCCCGAGCGCTTCGGCCCCGACCGGTTCGAGGACGAGCCCGACTACCCGGAGCCCGCGTACAAGTCGCCCTACAAGGCGGGGTACCCGCCCGGGCGCGACTACGGTGAGGAGCCGTACGGCGAGGACCGTTACGAGGTTCCGCGGCGCCCCACCCGGATCGATGCCGCGCCCTCCTCGGGCGCGCGTTTCCGGGCGGGCGGCGGTGCGCCGATGCTGCGAGGAGCCACCCGCGGTGCGCTCGCCGTGGATCCCGACGCCGAGGAGCGACGGCTGGAGGAGCGCATGCGCCCGGAGCCCGCTGTCGCCCGCAGGCCAGGGATCTTCGAGGACGGAGGTCCCTTGTCCAAGATCACGACGCTGCGCCCGCGCGACTACAGCGAGGCCCGCATCATCGGTGAGCGCTTCCGCGAGGGCAACCCGGTCATCATGGACCTGGTCGATCTGAGCAACGCCGACGCCAAGCGCCTGGTCGACTTCGCCGCCGGACTGGCCTTCGCCCTGCGCGGTTCGTTCGACAAGGTCGCGACGAAGGTGTTCCTGCTCTCACCGGCCGACGTCGACGTATCGGCCGAGGAGCGCCGCCGCATCGCCGAAACGGGCTTCTACAACCAGAAATAGGGGTCCGATGCGGGGGGTGGGGTGGTCCGGTCGGGGGCGGGGCGGTGTGGTCATTTTGCGCGAGGCGGATTTTCGGGCAGAGTGAACTCCGTGGCCTTGTTCGCGGTGCTGTACTTCGTACTGTTCATCTTCTGGCTGTTGTTGATCAGCCGGGTGATCGTCGAGTTCGTGCGTAGCTTCGCCCGTGACTGGCGTCCCACGGGCGTCGTCGTCGTGGTCCTGGAGGTCATCTTCACGATCACGGATCCCCCGGTGAAACTGCTGAGGCGGCTGATACCACCGGTGTCCCTGGGGGGAATTCGCCTGGACCTGTCGATTATGGTCCTGCTTTTCATCGTCTTCATCCTGATGTCGATCGTGAGCAGGCTCGGCCAACCGGTAGCTCCGGTGTGACAGAATGGGCGAAGATACCGTGCCAGATCTGCTAGATCTCCAAAAGACGCGTGAAGGGATCCTTCCATGCCGCTGACTCCAGCCGATGTGCACAACGTCGCGTTCAGCAAACCGCCGATCGGGAAGCGCGGCTACAACGAGGACGAGGTCGACGCCTTCCTGGACCTCGTCGAGCAGGAGCTCTCGCGGCTGATCGAGGAGAACGCGGATCTGCGTCAGCGGGTCGCGGAGTTGGACGCCGAGCTGGCCGATGCCAAGAAGAATCGCTCGGCGGCCCCCGCCACGGTGAAGGCTCCCATCCAGCAGGCCCCTCCGCCCCCTCCGGAACCGATCAAACCCCCGGTCCAGCAAGCGCCGCCGGCCCCGATGCCGGTGGCGGCGCCCGCTCCCAAGGACGCACCGGGCGCGGACGCGAATCTGCAGGCGGCCAAGGTGCTCAGCCTCGCCCAGGAGATGGCGGACCGGCTCACCAGCGATGCCAAGTCCGAGTCGGAGAACCTGCTGTCCAACGCGCGGGCGAACTCCGAGCGACTGGTCAGTGACGCGCGCACCCGGTCGGAGGCGATGATCGCCGACGCCCGCCAGAAGTCCGACGCGATGCTGTCCGACGCCCAGAACCGTTCCGACAGCCAGTTGCGCCAGGCCAAGGAGAAGGCCGATGCCTTGCAGGCCGACGCCGAGCGCAAGCACACCGAGATCATGGCCACCATCACCCAGCAGCGCAGTGTGCTGGAGAGCCGGATCGAGCAGCTCAAGACCTTCGAGCGGGAGTACCGCGTCCGGCTGAAGTCCTACCTGGAATCGCAGCTCGAGGAGTTGGAGAACCGTGGTTCGGCGGTCCCGGTGGACGGTGGCGAGCCCTTCGACACCAACACCGGCAGCCTCGCTCCCGCGTCGTTCGCCAAGGGCGGCAAGTAACACCGGGTGTGATGCGGTGCGTCGCATCGTCGCGCCGTCGGCTGCCGGGACGAGAGTTGTCCAGAAGGTAGCCGACGGTGCTGTAGAGCCGCCTGGGCTACCCTGGGGGTCACCATGCTCGTCGTGACGCTCGTTCTCGCCGCCATCGGATTCGCGCTGCTGGTGACCGCTCTCACCACCGGCTCGGTGTTGTGGGCATGGGGTTGCATCATCGTGTGCGTCGTCGGCGCTGTGCTGTTGCTGGTGAGCGCGTTGTCGATTCGGCGTCCGGACGGGGACGGCCCGGAACCACCGCGGCGACACGTTCGTCGTTAGGCGTCCGACAAGGCGCGGTCCGCGAGTCGGGCCGCGCCGAATTCGGTTGACGGGGCCGGCTAGAATCGAAGAACACGGCGTGGATCCGGCTATCACCGGGGAGCCTTCGGAAGAACGGCGCGGGTTGCCCGCGTCCAGTAGAACCGAACGGGTCGAGCCCGTCACAGCTCCTACGAGAGGTCCGGTCGATCGTTTGCCGGACAAGCGGGGTGGTACCGCGGTTTCGGCGTGACGTGCGCCGGTGTCGTCCCCGTGCCGACACCGAACGCGCCGCGGGGCGCGTGGCACGAGGAGACCTATCCGCGATGGCGGACGACAGCAGCAGCGCTTATCCCCGCGTCGATCTCGGCGCGGGCAGCAGTGGCTCGTTCCCGCAGATGGAACGGCGTGTGCTCGACGCCTGGGCCGCCGACGACACCTTCCGAGCGAGCATCGACAACCGCCCGGCCGACGGGTCCGGGCCGGGTCAGGAGTTCGTCTTCTACGACGGACCGCCGTTTGC
The DNA here is from genome assembly GCF_000308695.1 of Nocardia takedensis NBRC 100417. Taxonomy (GTDB): domain Bacteria; phylum Actinomycetota; class Actinomycetes; order Mycobacteriales; family Mycobacteriaceae; genus Nocardia; species Nocardia takedensis. Next base: position 44,307 of record NZ_BAGG01000040.1, read on the forward strand.
CAACGGTCTGCCGCATTACGGGCACCTGCTCACCGGATACGTCAAGGATCTGATTCCTCGTTTCCAGACCATGCGCGGTAAGCGTGTCGAGCGGCGTTTCGGCTGGGACTGCCACGGATTGCCCGCGGAAATCGAAGCCGAAAAGCAGCTCGGTATCACGGACAAATCACAGATCGACGCCATGGGGCTGGCCGAATTCAATGCCGCCTGTAAATCTTCGGTACTGCGGTATACCGGAGAATGGCGCGACTACGTGACCCGGCAGGCCCGCTGGGTCGACTTCGACAACGACTACAAGACCCTGGATCTCGACTTCATGGAGTCGGTGATGTGGGCGTTCAAGTCGCTGTACGACAAGGGCCTGATCTACCAGGGCTTCCGGGTGCTGCCCTACAGCTGGTACGAGCAGACGCCGCTGTCGAACCAGGAGACCCGCCTCGACGACGCCTACAAGATGCGTCAGGATCCGGCGGTCACCGTGGACATGGTGCTCGCCGTCGCGGCCGAGCACCCGCTGCACGCGCTCGACGGCGCGAACGCGCTGATCTGGACCACCACGCCGTGGACCCTGCCGTCCAACCTGGCGATCGCCGTGCACCCGGACGTGCGCTACGTGCACCTGCGCGCCGCCGACGGCAAGCGCTATGTGCTGGCCGCCGAGCGGGTGGGGCACTACACGCGCGAATTCGGCGAGGAGCCGCAGGTTCTGGGCGAGTTCGACGGCGCGGCGCTGGCCGGGCTCTCCTACGCGCCGCCGTTCGATTTCTTCCTGGGGCATCCGAACGCGCACCGGGTGTTGACGGCCGACTATGTGACCACCGATTCCGGTACCGGCGTCGTCCACCTCGCGCCGGCTTTCGGCGAGGAGGACATGGACGTCGCCTCGGCCGCCGGGATCGAGATCGTGCAGCCGTTGGATCCGGGCGGCAAGTTCACCTCGATGGTGCCCCCCTACGAGGGCCTGATGGTCTTCGACGCCAACCCGGTGATCATCAAGGATCTCAAGGCCGCCGGAAAGCTGCTGCGGCACGAGACGATCGAGCACTCGTATCCGCACAGTTGGCGTTCGGGCCAGCCGCTGATCTACATGGCGGTGCCGTCGTGGTTCGTGGCGGTGACCGAGTTCCGCGACCGCATGGTGGAGCTGAACAAGCGGATCAACTGGGTGCCCGAGCACATCCGCGACGGTCAGTTCGGCAAGTGGCTCGAGGGCGCGCGCGACTGGAACATCAGCCGTAACCGCTACTGGGGCAGTCCGATCCCGGTCTGGGTCTCCGACGATCCGGCCTACCCCCGGGTGGACGTCTACGGCTCGCTCGACGAGCTCGAGCGTGATTTCGGCGTGCGCCCGGACGATCTGCACCGGCCGATGATCGATCAGCTGACCCGCCCGAATCCCGACGATCCGTCGGGCGCTTCGACGATGCGTCGGGTGCCCGAGGTGCTGGACTGCTGGTTCGAATCGGGCTCGATGCCGTTCGCGCAGGTGCACTACCCGTTCGAGAACAAGGACTGGTTCGACTCGCACTTCCCGGGCGACTTCATCGTCGAGTACAACGGGCAGACCCGCGGCTGGTTCTACACCCTGCACGTGCTGGGCACGGCGCTGTTCGACAGTCCGGCCTTCTCCAATGTCGCCGCCCACGGCATCGTCCTGGGTGAGGACGGGCTGAAGATGTCGAAGTCCAAGGGCAACTACCCGGATGTGAACGAGGTGTTCGACCGGGACGGCTCGGACGCGATGCGCTGGTTCCTGATGAGTTCGCCGATCCTGCGGGGCGGCAATCTCATCGTCACCGAGCGCGGCATCCGCGAGGGGATCGGCCACGCGCTGCGACCGCTGTGGAACGCGTGGACCTTCTTGCAGCTCTACGCCTCGACGCCGGGGACGTGGCGTACGGATTCGCCGAACGTGCTGGACCGCTACATCCTCGCCAAAGTGGCCGCGACCCGGGATGTGATGACCGACGCGCTCGAGAGCTACGACATCGCGGGCGCCTGCGAGGAGCTGCGCGGCTTCGCCGACGCGCTGACCAATTGGTATGTGCGCCGGTCGCGTTCGCGGTTCTGGTCGGAGGACCGTGACGCGGTCGACACCTTGCACACGGTGCTCGAGGTGGTGACGCGTCTGGCCGCGCCGCTGCTGCCGCTGATCTCGGAGGTGATCTGGCGCGGGCTGACCGGCGGACGTTCGGTGCATCTGGCCGACTGGCCGGACAAGGGCGAGGTGCCCGAGGACGCGGAGTTGGTGGCCGCGATGGACGAGGTCCGCACGGTCTGTTCGACGGTGCTCGGTCTGCGCAAGGCGCGCAACCTGCGGGTGCGGTTGCCGTTGGCGGAGGTGACGATCGCGGCGGCCGACGCGCAGCGGTTGCGCCCCTTCGCCGACATCATCGCCGACGAGGTCAACGTCAAGAAGGTCGACCTGACCACCGATGTGGCCGTGCACGGCCGTTTCGAGCTGGCGGTCAACGCCAGGGCGGCGGGTCCGCGCCTGGGCAAGGACGTGCAGACGGTCATCAAGGCGGTCAAGGCGGGCGAGTGGTCCGAGGACGCCGACGGCGTGGTGAGCGCCGCCGGGATCGCGCTGTTGCCCGAGGAGTACTCGCAGCGGTTGGTGGCGGCCGAGCCGGATTCGACGGCGGCGCTGCCGGGCAATGCCGGTCTGGTGGTGCTGGATTCGGCGGTGACCGAGGAGTTGGAGGCCGAGGGCTGGGCCCGCGACCTGATCCGTGACTTGCAGGAGACCCGCAAGTCGCTGGGGCTCGACGTCTCGGACCGGATCTCGGTGGTGTTGGCGGTGCCCGAGGAGCGGGCAGCCTGGGCGGCGACGCACCGCGACCTGATCGCCGGGGAGATCCTGGCGACGGAGTTGAGCTTCGGTGAGCCGGGGCCCGAGGCCGCCGAGATCGTCGGCGGGGTCCGGGTGTCGGTCGTCAAGGCATGAGGACCGCGTCGGGGCGGGTGCGCCCGCCCGTCCCGACGCGACCTCCGGCGATACCCGGAGTAGGCCAACCTCACTCGATCCTGTGATTCGAATCACATGCTGGAGGTTAGCTGAAAACCGTGCCGAGATTTCGTACCGACCGGCACAATTTTTGGTGTTACTGGTGATACCGATAGTGCTACTGGTGTCGCAGTAGCCGTTCAACGAGATTTTCCCTGTGTGAACCGCGTTGTCCCGGTCCGTGGCCGGGTGCAGTACGCGCTGTGGTCGGCAGTGTCACTCCGATGGCAAGGATGATGCTGCGAGTTAGCCGGGCCGCCCTCACGGCGGCCGACAGCTGGGCCGACAGTGAAGGGCGAGCACGTGAACAGGAAACCGTTGCGCCGAAGCCTCTTCGGCTTCGTCATCTCCCTGGCGGCGACGCTGGTCCTGGCCGGACCCGCGTTCTCCGACACCGGCAGTTCCTCCCTCAGCGGTGGCACCGGATCAGGGGGTTCGGGCAGTTCCAGCGGATCGGCGGTTCTGCCGCTGCCCAGCGTCGCCGGACTCGGCGCGCTCGCGGCGGCCACCACCCAGGTCGGCAAGCCCTACGAGTGGGGCGGCGTCGGGCCGAACTCGTGGGACTGCTCCGGGCTGGTGCAGTGGGCTTTCCGGCAGGTCGGCGTCAGCCTGCCGCGCACGACCTGGCAGCAGGCGAAGGTGGGCGCTCAGGTGCCCTTCGGCGCGCTGTCCCCGGGCGATGTGATCGTGCTCAACAACGACGGCTCGCACGTCGGTATCTACGCCGGTGGCGGACAGGTGCTCAACGCCTTCGACTGGGGCGTCCCGGTCGGGCTGACCCCGCTCAGCTACTGGGACATCTACACCATCCGCCGGTTCTGAGGGGCGCGCGCGGCGCGGAGCGGCCTTCGGGCCTGCTCCGCGCCGTTCGTTTCGGTCAGCCCTCGTCCACGAGTTGCCGCAGTCGCGGTCCGTACTCCGGGTGGGCCAGCGCCGAGGCGAACTGGGCGACCAGGTAGTCGGCCGGATTGCCGGTGTCGTACCAGCGCCCCCGGATGACCTGTCCGTAGACCTCGTGCTCGGCGGCGTGGACGTTGATGGCGTCGGTCAGGTAGACCTCGCCCTCGCGGTGTTCGTACCAGCGCTCGGTCTGGCGACGCAGTTCCTCCACGATGCCGGGCGTGACCACGTAGCCGCCGATCGCGGCGTAGGCCGAGGGCGCGTCCTCGGGCTTGGGCTTCTCCCGCAGGCCGGTGATGCGCAGCAGACCGTCGCCGCGGTCGTCGGCGACCACCGGGACGCCGTAGCGCTGGGATTCCGACGGGTCCATCGGCATCAGGGCCAGCACCGGCGCGCCGGTGGCCTCGAAGGCGTGGATCAACTGCTGGGCGCGCGGGACCTCGGCCACGAACACGTCGTCGGGCCACAGCACCAGCATCGGCTCCTCGCCCGCGTTGCGGGCCGCGTTGAGCACCGGGGTGCCGTTTCCGTAGGGCCCGTGCTGGTCGAGATAGGTGATGTGGCCCAGGCGCGAGAGTTCGCCGACCTCTTCCACGGCGTCGGCGTAGGCGGTCTTGCCGTCGGCGCGCAACTGGGCCACCAGGGCGGGGTTGGGGCGGAAGTGGTCCTGGATCAAGGACTTCCCGCCGCTGACGACGATGGTGATGTCGGTGATGCCCGAGGCGACCAGTTCGCGCACGGTGTGTTCGATGACCGGCTTGTCGCCGACCGGCAACATCTCCTTCGGGGTGGCCTTGGTCAGGGGGAGCAGCCGGGAGCCGATTCCGGCGGCCGGGATGACGGCCTTGCGGATCTTCATCGTCCGATCATCACATACCGATACCGACCGCAGGTTCGTTCCCCGGCCCCGCGTGGCGTACCTGCCAGGTCGGCATCCGAGCAGGTCAAGGGGTATGACGCGGCGGTCGGTCGGCACGCGGGCGGCAGCGCATCCCCGGCGGACCCGCAGCAACCTCCGTGCTGTCGCACAGGCGCGGACACGCGCGGTCGTGCGGTCTCGCCACACCGGAAGGGCGGCTCGGCGGCGGGGCACGGAGCGGGCGGCGGCACGGGTTCCGGCGCTGTTCGCGGGGTGTGCGGACCTGTCGGTGGGTCGGCGTAGATTCCGTGCCATGGGCAGTCGGGACCGGGGGTGGGCGTGAGGTCGCGCGCGGGGTCGGCCGCCGCGGCGGACACGCCCGCGCGCGCCGCGGGGAAATTCTCGGCGAAACCACAGTGAACAGCAGGCCGCCCTACCCGCCCGAACACGCGCACAGCACCGCGCGGCGATGGGTGCTGCACATCGATATGGACGCCTTCTTCGCCTCGGTGGAGCAGTTGACCCGTCCCACGCTGCGGGGCCGCCCGGTGCTCGTCGGCGGCACCGGCGGGCGGGGTGTGGTGGCGGGGGCCAGCTACGAGGCGCGGGTGTTCGGCGCGCGCTCGGCCATGCCGATGCATCAGGCCAAGCGGTTGGTCGGGCCGAGCGCGGTGGTGGTGCCGCCGCGCGGCGCGGTCTACGGGGTCCTCAGCGGGCGGGTCTTCGACGTGCTGCGCGGCCGCATCCCGGTCCTGGAGACGCTCTCCTTCGACGAGGCGTTCGGCGAACCCGCCGACCTGGTCGGGGCGAGCGCCGAACGGGTGCGCGAATTCTGCGCGGAGTTACGGGAATCGGTGCGCGAGCGGACCGGACTGGTCGCCTCGGTGGGCGCGGGCGCCGGCAAGCAGGTGGCCAAGATCGCCTCCGGGTTGGCCAAACCCGATGGCATCCGGGTGGTCTCGCCCGCCGAACAGGACGAACTGCTGGCCCGGTTGCCGGTGCGCAAGCTGTGGGGGATCGGCCCGGTCGCCGAATCCCGGCTGCGCTCACTGGGAATCGAGACCGTCGGCGCGTTCGCGGCGCTGCCCGAACAGGAGGCGGTGTCGCTGCTGGGCGGCAGCGTCGGCGCGGCGCTGCACCGGTTGGCCCGCGGTATCGACGATCGCCCGGTCGCCGAACGGACCGAGGCCAAGCAGATCAGCGCCGAGACCACCTTCGAGAGCGATATCGTCACCCTCGACCGGCTGCGTCCGGCGATCGAGGCGATGGCGGCGGCCGCGCACGCGCGCCTGGAACGCGACGGGCGCGCGGCGCGCACGGTGGTGCTCAAACTCAGGAAGAACGACATGAGCATCGTGACGCGCTCGTTCACCCTGCCCTACGCCACCACCGACCTGCCTACCCTGGCCACCGCCGCGCAGCGTTCGGCGATCGATCCGGTGGAACTGGGCCCGATCCGGTTGGTGGGCGTGGGTTTCGGCGGATTGTCCACGGTGCGTCAGGAATCGCTGTTCCCGGAACTGGATCGCACGCCCGTCGCGGAACCCTCGGCCGAGGCGAGTGTCGAACCCGAGGTCGCTCCGTCGCGCACCCGCGGCGACGACAGGACGGGCTGGTATCCCGGAATGGATGTCAGCCACCCGGATTTCGGACACGGGTGGGTGCAGGGCGCGGGCCACGGCGTGGTCACGGTACGGTTCGAGACCAGTTCGACAGGTCCGGGTCCGGCGCGTACCTTCGGCGCGGACGACACCGGTCTGTCCCGGGCGGACCCGCTGGGCAGTCTGGCCTGACGGGTAGCCTGTGCTTCGTGCGACGCCGCCGGTGGGGTGGACGCCGCGCGGACCTACCGGGATCTCCGTATCCGCCTACACGACGCAAAGGACGAGCAGTTGAAGCTTCGTAAGACTGGACGCATCGCGATCGCAGGCCTCGCCGTCGTCGCCACGCTGGGCCTGAGCGCCTGCGGTGGGGACGATTCGAGCGACACCGCCAAGCCGACCAAGGCGACGACCAGCGCCAAGGCCACGGCCGCGGCGAACCTGCCCGCGGTCCCGACCGTGGCGGAGCTGAACGCGCAGTTGCAGAAGGCGCTCGACCCGGCGGTGCCCAATTCCGAGAAGCTCGAGATGGTGCAGGGCGCCGAGGCCGATCCGGAGTTGCCGGGCCGCTTGGCCGAGGCCTACAAGGGCGCGGGCGCCACGGTCGAGGTCACCGAGGTGACGGCCTTCGGCGACACCATCAACGCCAAGGCCAAGATCGTGCTCAACGGCCAGGAGAACATCGCCGACGTGCCGTTCGTCGCCGAGAACGGCCAGTGGAAGGTCCAGAAGGCGTGGGCCTGCCAGATTCTGACCACGCTCGGCCAGCAGTCCACCGCCTGCGCCTGAGCCGGCCACCCTGGGAATCCGCGTTCGGATTCCCGGGGACATCCCGCTCACGGGCCTGATACCGACCGGCTGAAACGGGCGCGGAGTTCGTTCTCAGGAAGTCCGGTTACTATCACCCCCCGTGTCCGACACGATGGAACGGGCGGCCGGGCCGTCCGCGGTGGAATCCGAATCCGGTACGGCCCAGCGTGATACGCGCGGCGGATGGGCCAGACCGGTCGCGCTGCTGGCCGCCGTCATCGGGGCGCTGTGCGCGCTCGCGGTGCCGCTGCTGCCGGTGCGGGTGGATGCCGCCACCCTGTCGTGGCCGCAAGCAGGCGCGACGAGTGCGGTCGAAGCGCCGCTGATCGCGTACGCGCCCACCAGCTTCGACGCCACGGTGCCGTGTCCGGCGATCACCTCGCTCGCCTCCTCGGGCGGCCTGCTCGCCGCGACCGCGCCCACGGGTGCGCCGGACCTGGAGAAGTACGGTTTCGTGGCCCGGGTGCGCCCGGCCACCGCCGACGCGCCCGCCCGCTTCGAGGCGGTCCTGCGCAACCGCGCGCTGTTCGACCTGCCGGTGGAGCAACTGGCCCCGGACTGCGTGTTCACCGTGCACGCCGAGTCCACAGCGGCCACCGCGACGCTGACCGGCGCGGACCCGGTGAATCTGACCGGTGATCTGCGTCCGCAGATGGTGGGGATCTTCAGCGACCTGACGGTCGCCGACGGGACGAAGGTCACCGCCGAACTCGACACCCGCTTCTATTCGAGTCCCACCCCGATCAAGCGGATCGCGATCTGGACCGCCCTGGCGGCGACGGTGATCGCGCTGGCCGCGCTGTTCCGGTTGGACCGCCTGGATCGGCGCGGGGCCCGCCGCATCCTGCCGCAGCGCTGGTGGACGTTCTCCCTGCCCGACGGTGTGGTGTTCGGCACGCTGGTGCTCTGGCATTTCATCGGCGCGACGACCTCCGACGACGGCTACCAGTTCGGGATGGGCCGCGCCTCGCTCGCCTCGGGCTACATGGCGAACTACTTCCGCTACTTCGGCGTCCCGGAGACGCCGATCGGCACGCCCTACTACGACCTGCTCGGCTTCCTGTCGCAGGTGTCCACCGCCAGTCCGTGGATGCGCCTGCCCGCGCTGTTGGCCGGGATGGTGACGTGGCTGGTGATCAGCCGCGAGGTGGTGCCGCGGCTGGGCGTGGCGGTGCGTCGCAACCGGGTGGCGCTGTGGACCGGCGCGCTGGTGTTCCTGGCGGTGTGGCTGCCCTACAACAACGGTCTGCGGCCGGAACCGTATGTGGCCCTGGGCGTGCTGCTGACCTGGTGTTCGGTCGAACGCGGCATCGCCACGCGCAGGCTGCTGCCCTTCGCGGTGGCGATCCTGGTCGCGGCGCTGAGTTGTACGGTCGGTCCGCACGGCCTGATCTGCGTGGCGGCGCTGCTGGCCGGCCTGCGGCCGATGGTTCACATCCTGGCGGCGCGGGCGCGCACGGTCGGGTGGCTGCCGCTGCTGGCCCCGCTGTTCGCGGCGGGTGTGGTCATCCTGGCGGTCGCCTTCGCCGACCAACCGGCGACCGCGATGCTGGAGATGCGGCGGGTGCACCAACTCGCCGGTCCCGACGTCAAGTGGTACGACGAATATCTGCGCTACCAGTACCTGTTCATGAGCACCGTGGACGGGTCGGTGGCGCGCCGCTTCGGCATCTTCGTGATGCTGGCCGGCCTGGTGGTGTGCCTGCTGGTGCTGCTGCGCAAGGGCGGACGGATTCCGACCGCCTCGGTCGGTCCCGCCCAGCGCATCATCGGCGTCACGGTCGGCGCGGTGCTGCTCATGATGACCACGCCGACCAAGTGGACCCACCACCTGGGCGTGTTCGCCGGTCTGGCCGGTGTGGTGGCGGTGCTCACGGCGGTGGCGGTCGGCCCGCGGGTGATGCGCGCGCCGCGCAACCGCGCCTTGTTCGCGGCCGGGGTGGCGTTCTTGCTGGCGCTGGTGTTCTCCGGGCCCAACGGCTGGTGGTACGTCTCGGCCTACAGCATTCCGTGGTGGGACAAGCGTCCGTCGCTGGCCGGGTTCGGTGTCAACCAACTGTTCCTGGTGGCGACGGTCGCGCTGCTGGCGCTGGCCGCGTGGTGGCATGTGCGCGCGCCGGAACCCGGTTCGTCGCATCGGGTCTCGCGGCTGGGGTGGCGTTTCGCCACGATTCCGCCGCTGACCCTGGCCGCGGCCGCGCTGGTGCTGTTCGAGGTGTTGTCCTTCGCCAAGGGCGCGATGGCGCAGGGGGAGTCGTTCTCGCTGGCGCGGTCCAATGTCGAGGCGGTACTGGGCAGTCCGTGCGGCCTGGCCGAGCACGTCTTGGTCGAGACGGACCCGAACGCGGGCATGTTGACGCCGCTGGAAGGCGACGCGGCCACCGCCTTGGCGGGTTCGGGAACCGGCTTCACTCCCACCGGCGTGGCCCAGGATCTCAGCGCCGACGCGGAGAAGGGCGCGGACGCCGCGATCGCCGGATCGGTGGACAGCACCCCCGGCGCCGAGACCCAGACCGGCACTTCCGGATCGGCGCTGCCGTTCGGTCTCGACCCGGCCACCCCGGTGCTCGGCACCGACGGCGCCACCGAGCCCGCCTCGATCACCACCGGGTGGTACCGCCTGCCCGCCGAGCGCGCGGGCCTGGTCTCGATCAGCGCCGCTGGACGCATCCGCTCGGTCGACGCCGACGGCGTGGTCTCGGCGGGACAGCCGCTCGAGGTCGAGTTCGCGACGCTGGTCGACGGTGTCGCGAAGCCCGCGGGCCGGGTCACCCCGATCGATATCGGTCCCGCGCCGTCGTGGCGCAACCTGCGGGTGCCGATGGATCGAATTCCCGCGCAGGTCGATCTGATCCGGATCGTCGCCTCCGACCGCGACCGCGATCCCGAGCAGTGGCTGGCCTTCACCCCGCCCCGGGTGCCGCGCACCAGCACGCTGAACCAGGTGGTGGGCAGTACGGACCCGGTGCTGCTGGACTGGGCGGTCGGACTCCAGTTCCCGTGCCAGCGGCCCTTCGACCACCGCGAGGGCATCGCCGAGATCCCCGGCTACCGCATCCTGCCCGATCGGGTGGGCGCCCACGACACCACGCTGTGGCAGAACCACGACGGCGGCGGACCGCTGGGGTGGACGCCGCTGCTGCTCGAGTCGAGCACGCTGGCGACCTACCTGGCCGACGACTGGGACCGCGACTGGGGCGAGTTGCAGCGCTTCACCCGCCGCGATCCCGACGCCGTGCCCGCCGATCCGGTGGTGGTCGAGAAGGACCATCCCGGCTGGTGGAGCCCCGGCCTGATCAACGTGGGTTGGTAGGCGCCCGTTCGGCGTCGGCCCCGCCCTCGGTCACGAGGACGGGGACGGCGCGGGCCCGGCGCGAACGCAGCAGGGCGTCGGCGGTGAACACCGCGAGGGCCGCCCAGATCAGGCCGAAGCCGACCCAGCGGGAGGCGGGCATCGGTTCGTGCACCACCGCCACGCCCCAGACCATCTGCAACGCGGGCGTCAGGTATTGCAGGATGCCCATGGTGGAGAGGGTGACCCGCTGGGCGGCCACGGCGAACAGCAGCAGCGGCACCAGCGTGACCGGACCCGTCGCCATCATCAGCGCGGTGTGCGAGGGGCTGGAGAGGAATTCGCCGCGGCCCAGCAGCGCGAACACCGCCAGCAGGATGAGCGCGACCGGCGCGGCGACGATGCCCTCGGCGGCGATGCCGCGCAGCGCGTCGAGTCGGATGACCTTCTTGACCAGGCCGTAGCAGGCGAACGAGCAGGCCAGCGCCAGGGCGATCCACGGCGGTCGGCCGTAGTCGACGGTCAGCACGGCGACGGCGAGCGCGCCCAACCCCAGGGCCGCCCACTGCGCGCGGCGCAGACGTTCGCGGAAGATGATCACGCCGAAGGTGACCGTCACCAGTGGGTTGACGAAATAGCCGAGGGCGCATTCGACGACGTGGCCGGAGATCACCCCGAAGACGTAGACGCCCCAGTTGATCGACAGGGCGGCCGAGGCCGCGGCGGCCAGCCACCAGGTGCGCGCGTCGATGCCGCGCATCTCGCGCAACCGGCCCGCCGCGATCAACACGATCAGCACCAGTAGCAGGGTCCAGAGGATGCGTTGGGCGACGACCTCCACGGGGTCGGCGAAGGCCAGCAACCCGAAGAAGGCGGGGAACAGTCCCCAGATCAGATAGGCGCTCGTTCCGAACGCGACACCGGGCACCGCCGTGATTCGCCGCACCGGGCTCAGACTACTGCGCGCGGAGGAACCCGACAGACCGCCCGGTCTGTTATAGCGGGCGACCCGCGCGCTACCGCTCGCCTGCCGAACCGGGCCGGGAGCGTGAGGATCTAGGCTGGCTGCATGTCGATCACCGTGCAGGCATCCGATGCCAGCGGACTCAGCACCGAACAGGTCGAGCAACGTCGCCGCGACGGACTGACCAACGACGTGCCCGACCGGGCCAGTCGATCGGTGCGCGACATCGTCCGGGCCAACGTCTTCACCCGGATCAACGCGATCCTCGGCGTGCTGTTCATCCTGGTGCTGGCCACCGGATCGATCATCGACGGCATGTTCGGCCTGCTCATCGTCGCCAACAGCGCGGTCGGCATCATCCAGGAGATCCGCGCCAAGCGCACCCTCGACCAACTCGCGATCGTCAGCCAGGCCCGGCCCACCGTGCGCCGCGACGGCCGCTCGATCCAGGTCGCGCCGCGCGAGGTGGTGCTCGACGACCTGATCGAACTCGGGCCCGGCGACCAGATCGTGGTCGACGGCGTCACCGAGGAGTCCGCGCTGCTCGAGGTCGACGAGTCACTGCTCACCGGCGAAGCCGACCCGGTCGACAAATCCGTGGGCACCCAGGTCATGTCCGGCAGTTACGTCGTCTCCGGGTCGGGGGCCTACCGCGCCACCAAGGTCGGCCGTGACGCCTACGCCGCGCGCCTGGCCGAGGAGGCCAGCAAGTTCACGCTGGTCAAATCCGAACTGCGCAGCGGTATCGACACCATCCTCAAGGTCATCACCTACCTGCTCATTCCGGCGGGGGCGCTGAGTATCTACAACCAGTTGGTCTCCAGCGGGGAGAGTTGGCGGCCCGCCGTGACCGGCATGGTCGCCGCGCTGGTGCCGATGGTGCCCGAGGGCCTGGTGCTGATGACCTCGGTCGCCTTCGCGGTCGGGGTCGTCCGCCTCGGTCGCCGCCAGTGCCTGGTGCAGGAACTGCCCGCGATCGAGGGCCTGGCCCGCGTCGACGTGGTCTGCGCGGACAAGACGGGCACGCTCACCGAGAACGGGATGCGCCTGTCGGAGATCAGGACCCTCGACGGCTTCGAGGACGCCGCGGTGCGGACCGCCGCCGCCGCGCTGGCCGCCGACGACCCGCGGCCCAACGCCAGCGTGCAGGCCATCGGCGAAGGGCTCGGCGCGGGGCCGGGGTGGTCGAGCACGGCCGTCGCGCCGTTCTCCTCGGCGAAGAAGTGGAGCGGCATCTCCTACGGCGACCACGGCGACTGGCTGCTGGGCGCGCCGGACGTGCTGCTCGACCCCGAATCCGAAAATGCCCGCCTGGCCGAGGAACTCGGGTCATCGGGACTGCGCGTCCTGCTGCTCGCGCGCGGCGACCGCCCGGTGGACGCGCCCGGCGCGCCCGGGGTCGTCGAACCGGCCGCGCTGATCGTGCTGGAGCAGAAGGTCCGTCCCGACGCGGGCGAGACCCTGGACTACTTCGCCGCCCAGAACGTCGCGATCAAGGTGATCTCCGGCGACAACGCCGTCTCGGTCGGCGCGGTCGCCTCCTCGCTGCGCCTCACGGGCGGCGAGCACGCGGTGGACGCGCGCGAATTGCCCGAGGACCGCGACGAACTCGCCGACGTCCTGGACCGCGAGACCACCTTCGGGCGGGTGCGTCCCGACCAGAAGCGCGCGATGGTGGCGGCGTTGCAGTCACGCGGCCACACCGTCGCGATGACCGGCGACGGCGTCAACGACGTGCTCGCGCTCAAGGACGCCGACATCGGCGTGGCGATGGGGTCGGGCAGTCCGGCGACCCGCGCGGTGGCGCAGATCGTGTTGCTGGACAACAAGTTCGCCACCCTGCCCTACGTGGTGGGCGAGGGACGGCGGGTGATCGGCAACATCGAGCGCGTGTCGAACCTGTTCCTCACCAAGACCGTCTACTCGGTGCTGCTGGCCTTCCTCGTCGGCCTGGCGGGAGTCGGGTCGCAGATCTTCGACTACGAACCGATCGGCTACCCGTTCCTGCCCCGGCACGTCACCATCGCGGCCTGGTTCACCATCGGCATCCCGGCGTTCATCCTGTCGCTCGCGCCGAACAACGAGCGGGCGCGCAGCGGATTCGTCGGGCGCGTCATGCGATTGGCGATCCCCTCGGGCGTGGTGATCGGCGTGGCGACCTTCATCGCCTACCTGATCGCCTACCAGGGGCCCGAGGCCACCGAAACGCAGAAGGTGCAGGCGGGCACCACCGCGCTGATCACGTTGATCATGATCGCGGTCTGGGTGCTGGCCATCGTCGCGCGTCCTTACGTGTGGTGGAAGGTGGTGTTGATCGGCGCGTCCGTGCTGGCCTACCTGATCCTGTTCACGGTGCCGTTCACCCGCGAGTTCTTCCTGCTCGACCCGTCCAACGTGCGATTGACCACCGCGGCGTTCCTCTGCGGCGGCGTCGGCATCGTGCTGGTCGAGGCGGCGTGGTGGGTGAGCGCGGCGCTGCGCGGCGAGGAGCACAAGCTCATCCCGGCCTCGCCGGGCGGCGGGGCCTGACCGCGCGGCGCGAGCAACTGGTCACCCGACCCGCCGCGCCGCGAAAACGTTTGTGCGGAGCGGTCATTCACCGTGGGAGTACCTTCTGATGTCATGGAGGTACTGCTGCACCAGATCGACGCGTTCGCCGACGCCCCCTTCTCGGGCAACCCGGCGGCGGTCATGCCGCTGCCCGGGTGGCTGCCCGACGACCTGCTGCGCGACCTCGCGGAGGAGAACAACCTCGCCGAGACCGCCTTCTACACCGCGCTGCTGCCCCCGGAAGCGGGCGCGGCCCCCGACGGACGGCCCGTCTTCCACCTGCGCTGGTTCACCCCCGTCGCCGAAGTGGACATGTGCGGACACGCCACCCTCGCCTCGGCCGCGCAGATCCTCGAGGACGTGTATCCGGGCCTCGACTCGGTCGGCTTCTACACCCGCAGCGGTTGGCTGCTCGTCGACCGCACCGACGACGACGAATACGTGCTCGACCTGCCCGCCGTCGCCTCGGTCGAGGTCGACCCCGCGCCCGCGCTGATCGCCGCGCTCGGCGTGGACCCGGTGCGCGCCTGGTCCGGGGCCGACGAGGTGATCGTGGTCGGCTCCGAGGCCCAGGTGCGCGAGGCCCGTCCGCTGCTCGGCGCGTTTCCGCCCCTGTCGCGCGGCGCGATCCTCACCGCGCCGGGCGACGAAGTCGACTTCGTGTCCAGGTTCTTCGCGCCCGGCCTCGGCGTCCCCGAGGACCCGGTAACGGGTTCCGCGCACGCCCAACTGGTACCGCTGTGGGCGCGCGAACTCGGTCGCGCGGACCTGCTGGCGCGGCAGTTGTCGCGGCGCGGCGGCACCCTGCGCTGTGCGCTGGCGGGGGATCGGGTGCTGCTCACCGGGCGGTGCCGCCGCTACCTCGACGGCGTGGTCACCTTGCCCGACGCGGGCTGAGTCACCTTGCCCGACGCGGGCTGAGTCACCTTGCCCGACGCGGGCTGAGTCACCTTGCCCGACGCGGGCTGAGTCACCTTGCCCGACGCGGGCTGAGTCACCTTGCCCGACGCGGGCTGAGTCACCTTGCCCGACGCGGGCTGAGTCACCTTGCCCGACGCGGGCTGAGTCACCTTGCCCGACGCGGGCTGAGTCACCTTGCCCGACGCGGGCTGAGTCACCTTGCCCGACGCGGGCTGAGTCACCTTGCCCGACGCGGGCTGAATCACCTTGCCCGACGCGGGCTGAATCACCCTGCCCGACGCGGGCTGAGTGGCCTCAGGCGGGCAGGCCGCGCGACGCGATGCGGTCCGCGCCGTGGTAGAAGTACCGGCCCAGGCCCACGGTGAACACCAGGATCCCGTACACCGCGTGCTCGACCGAGGCGGTGAACAGCGACCGTGTGCGCAGGTAGCGGGCGGCGAAGATCCAGCCGCCGACTCCGCTGGCGGCCACCGAGAACCAACTGCCGAAGATGATGTGCACGTAGGCGAAGGCGGCCGCGCTGGCCGCGACCATGCCGCGGCCCGCGCCGAAGACCGGCGCGTAGCGGTGGAACAGGAACGACCGGAACACCAGTTCCTGCGGGTACACGCTCAGCAGCGGATAGAACACCATGACCGCGCCCCACAGCAGCGGACTCCGGCGCGGCAGGTCGAACAGGTCCTCGCGGCGCGTCACCGCGACCGCGGCGGTCAGCGCCAGGGCGCTCGCCCCCGCGCCCGCCGCCATCGACCTGCCCTGCGCGGGAAGCGCGTCGCTGCGCCACAGCGCCGCCCGGTCGAAATCGGCCGACCGGCGCAGGTACACCGTCGCCCCGGTCGCCAGCACCAGCAGCGCCGGAATCGGCGAACGGCCGCGCGCCACCGCCCGGTAGAGCGTGGTACCGCCGAAGAACAGCGCGGCGTACTCGGCCGCCAGGTACACCCGGCGCAGCGGTCGGACCTTCATGCGGCCAGCCTAGCCGCGCCCGCCGCCCGCGCGTCCTCGCGCGCGCCCGCGAGATCACAAGTTCATTTGTGGCACAACCGGTTCCGCATCTCGTAACCTGGAGGCAAGGTACGGGCGGGAGTGGGAACCGATGAAGCGTCTGCTGATTGTCCTCTGCACGATCATCGTCATCGTGTCCACCTGGGACTACGCCCACTCGGACGGCTACGACGGTTTCATCGTGCTCGCCTGCGTCATCGGCGGGTTCTTCCTGCTGCGCGCCGCCATCGGCTGACCGCGGTGGCGAGTCGGTCGCGCGCGGAACGAGTTCCGAGCGGGGAGCGCCTCGGGCCGAGCACTACCGCCACATGCTTCCGGACCGTGTCGGTTTCAGGCTGTGGGGCGCGCGGGCGTTCCGTTCTCGAGGGGAGCGGCACGGCCGCACGGTTTCGGGCCGCACGGTTTCGGGCTGTGGCGGCGCGCGGTCGATCAGCTCGAGGGGAGCGGCATAGCCCGCACGGTTTCGGGCCGTGTCGGTACGCGGGCGTTCCGGCTCGGGGGAGCGGGTTTCAGGAGTCGGGGACCGGGCCGGTGTCGGGGCCGGGGAGGGCTCGGTCGGTCTGGGCGGGCAGCAGCGGATTTATTCCGAAACCGCCCGATACCGCGTCGGCGGGCAGCGCCTGCACCGCGCGCACCCCGGGCAGGGCCGCGAGCGCGTTCAATCGGGGTAGGTCCGCGCGGACCACGAGGCCGACGAGGCAGGCGCAGTGCGCCCGCAGGCGCGCGGCCGAGACCGTCAGGACGCGGCGGTACCGCTGGTCGACGGTGTGCTCGAGTTGTCCGGTGAGTTGTCCGGCGGCGGCGTCGGCCGAGGCGACGGCCACCGCGTCGCCTTCGGGCAGCGGCACCGCGACCAACGGGGTCGCGACATCGGGGATCGGCACCCGGTACAGCGCCTGCCCGATCCGCGTGCCCGCGCCGACGACGGGGATCTGCTCGGGCCGCGCTTCGGTCGTGAACGACACCAGTGCCCAGCGCGGGTCGGTGTCCGTGCCGCGCAACGATTCCCGCGCGCCGTCGAGATAGTCCGCCACCGGTTCCCCGGTCTCCGGCCCGAGCCGATCGGTCGAGATCCCCGACGGCCGTTCCGGATTCAGCGCCCCGAACGCGAACGCCAGCGCCACCGCGCCCACGATCGCGAGCACGGTGAGCAGGCCGCGACGACGGGGTCGGTGCTGTTCCTCGGCGATCGCCGCCGCGCGCACGGCTGCCCGCTCGGCAGCCTGCCTCGAGGGCGTCCCCTGCTCGGTCGGACCCCGACGTGACTCCGCGTCGGGGCCCGACAGCGCGTCGGCCGGTCCCGGAGGCGTCCCCGATCCGGCCACGCTGCGGCCCGCTTCCCGTCCGGCCGGCTCGGGGGCCGCCGGGGTCGTCGTGTCCCGATTCGGCTCCGCCTCCCCGCCGGGAAGCTCAGGCATCGCGCAGGACGGCCAGGGCGTGGGTGAGATCGTCGGGGTAGTCGCTGGTGATCTCGAGCCAGCGGCCGTCGGCCGGATGGTGGAAGCCGAGCGAACGAGCGTGCAGCCATTGGCGTTCCAGGCCGAGTCGTTCGGCCAGGCGCGGGTCGGCGCCGTAGGTGAGATCGCCGCAGCAGGGGTGCCGGATCGCCGAGAAGTGCACCCGGATCTGGTGGGTGCGGCCGGTTTCCAGGTGGATGTCGAGCAGGCTCGCGGCCTGGAACGCCTCGACGGTGTCGTAGTGGGTGACGCTGGGCCTGCCGTCGGCGGTGACCGCGAACTTCCAGTCGTTGCCGCGCGCGCGGCCGATGGGCGCGTCGATGGTGCCGCTGCTGGGATCGGGATGACCCTGCACCAGCGCGTGGTAGCGCTTGTCCACGGTGCGCTGTTTGAAGGCCCGCTTGAGCACGGTGTAGGCGTGTTCGGACTGCGCGACAACCATGACCCCGGAGGTGCCGACGTCGAGGCGGTGCACGATGCCCTGACGTTCGTGCGCGCCGGAGGTGGAGATGCGGTAGCCGGCCGCGGCCAGACCGCCCACCACCGTGGGCCCCGACCAGCCGACCCCGGTGTGCGCGGCGACGCCGACCGGTTTGTCCACCGCGACGATGTCGTCGTCGGCGTAGAGGATGCGCATACCCTCCACGGGCAGCGCCTCCACCGTCAGCTCGCGGGCGGGTTCGGGGAATTCGACCTCGAGCCACGCACCGGCGACCAGCCGATCGGATTTGCCCGCGGGCGCGCCGTCGAGGTGCACCGACCCCTCGGTGGCCAGTTGCGCGACCGCGGTGCGCGAGAGCCCGAGCAGTCGCGACAGGCCCGCGTCCACGCGCATGCCGTCGAGCCCGTCGGGGACGGGCATGGTCCTGGTCTCCCTCACGCGGCGTTCCCCCGCCCGGTGCGCTCGTCGTCCGCGCCGGTCGCGTCCTCGGTGGGTTTCGCGAGATCCGGCTTCGCCGCCGGTTGATCGATCTCGATCTCCTCCTCGCGACCCAACCGGGTGCCGTCGGGCTCGAATCCGAAGACCGTCAACACCACCAGCAGGATCGCGCCGCACACGATGGCCGAGTCGGCGACGTTGAACACCGGCCACCATCCGACGGCCACGAAGTCCACGACGTGGCCCTGCAACGGGCCGGGCGAGCGGAAGATCCGGTCGGTCAAGTTGCCGAGCGCACCGCCGAGCACCATGCCCAGGCCGATGGCCCACCACAGCGAGCGCAGCGTGCTGCCGATCCGGATGACGCCGATCACCACGGCCGCGGCGACCAGGGTCAGCAGCCAGGTCATGCCGGTGGCCATCGAGAACGCCGCGCCCGGGTTGCGCACCAGGCTCAACCGCACGAGGTCGCCGATGATCTCCACCGGGTCGCCCGGGGTCAGGTTGGCCACGGCGATGGTCTTGGTGAGCAGGTCCAGTCCGTAGAGCACGACGGCCACCAGCAGCAGGATCTTCAGGCGTAGCGGTGGTCGGGTCGCCGTCGGTTCCCCGGCCGCCGCGCCGTCGGGCGCCGCGCTGTCGGCGGTCGCCGCGGGATTCTCGGGGCTTTCTTCGGTCGGCCGGTCGTCACTCACGCCGATCATCATCTCTCGAGGGCGAAAGCGCCGGTACCGCGACTCCGGGTGTGGCGTGTCGGGCCCTCGGCGCGGCGTGGTGACCGGTATGTCCCAGCCTGCACTCAGGAAGCGGTCGTACGCTGTGCCGTGTGACGGTGTTGTCTTCCCCCCACGTACCTCGCTTCGCGCGTTCGGGCGCGATGCTGGTGATGCTCGCCCTAGGGCTCTCGGCGTTCGGCGTCGGCTGCGGCGACGACGCCGACACGGCGGTCGCCGTGGACGGGACCGAGCCGCTGGGGATCGGCAAGGAAGTGACGGTGCCGATCTCGGTCGCGGCCGCGACAGTGGTGTCGCCGGGTTCGGAGCCCAGGGCGCTGCTGCGGCCCCGCTATCCCGAGGGCACCCGCCAGCAGGTGACGCTCAAGACCGATCACCGGATCGAACAGCAGATCAACGATCAACCGGCGCGGGACTTCTCGACGCCCGCGCTGACGATCCCGATGACGGCGCAGGCGGGCATCGACGGCGTCGACCTGACCCTCGGCAAGGTCACCACCCCCGATCCGTCGTTGAACAAGGCGCTCACCGCGGCGGGCGGATCGCACGCGGGCTTCGATTTCAGCGACGACGGCGCGATCACCGCCATGCGCATCGCCCCGTCGCCCGACACCTCCAACGACGCGCGCGCGGCGCTGGAACAGGCGTTCTACCAAGCGGTCTACCGTTCGATCATGTTCCCCGACGAGCCGATCGGCGAGGGCGCGGTCTGGACGGTGCACCAAGAGGTCGACGGCGGGGTCACCCTGGATCAGGTCACCACCGCCACGCTCACCGGCGTCGACGGCGACCGACTGACCATCGACCTGCACGTCACGCAGTCGCCCAAGGCCTCGGTGTGGACCTTGCCCAACGGCGCGGGCACCCTCGACATCGAGGACTACACGATGGAGGGCACCGGCACGATCACCGTCGATCTCGGTCTGCCGCTGCCGGTGTCGGGCGCGATCACGGTCGGCGGGCATCAGGCCTACCGCGATCCGCGCAGCGCGAGCAATCTCCAGCAGACGATCACGACGCAGGTCACGTGGACCGAGTGAGGCGCGGCGGGGTGGCGTTGGCCGCCGTCGGCACGGTCCTGCTGGCCGGGTGCGGGTCCGACGCGAGCACCGAGGAGGACACCTCGCTGCCCGCTCTCGGACCGGTGGTGCCCGCGGCCGCGGCGGCGGGCCCGCCGATCACCGAATCCCAGCGACTCGCCGCGCTGCTGCTCGACGAACAGGACCTGCCCGCGGGGATGGAGGCCGCGCCCCGTTCGGACGCGGAGTCCACGACCACGGTCGGGGCGGCGAGCACCGATCCGGCGGCCTGCGCCGAGGTGTTGCAACCGTTGGCCCGCCAACGTCCCGACGCGCTGACCAGAAGCGCCGTCGGATTCAACGGCCCGAATTTCTCCAGTGTCGATATCGACGCCGCGACCTATCCGTCGGAGAAACTGTCCGCCGCGTTCGCGGAATTCCAGCAGACGTTGCGCGGATGCACCCGCTATTCCGGGACCGACGCGGACGCCACGGTCATCGAGTACCGGCTGGGCGGGTTGGCCCAACCGGCGGCGGGCGATGCCTCCACGGCCTATCAACTGCGTCTGACCAGCGAAGGGTTGACTCTGGTCGCCCTGGTCGGGCTGGTCCAGGTCGGCAATACGCTGGCCCAGATCTCGGTGACCGCCCCGGAGTCGGTGGACCCGGGCGTGCTGTCGGACCTGACAGCCGCGCAGGTGCGCCGGCTGTCGGGAACCTGATGTAGGCGACCCGGGGGCTCGATCGGTCGAATTCTCGCGATCGGGCGGATTCCGGGAATAGGCTCGGTATCGGCCGTACCCGACAATCTCCCGATCGGAGGTCTCCGATGTCCGATGTCGACCCGATTCCCGAGGGCTACCCGGCGGTGTCGCCGGGATTGGCGGTCGACGGCGCCGCCGCCGCCATCGATTTCTACAAATCCGTGTTCGGCGCCACCGAACGGATGCGCATGCCACGCCCGGACGGCAAAATCGCGCACTGCGAACTGCTGGTGGGCGGTTCGGTCATCATGCTCGGCGACCCGGATCCGGAGATGGAGTTCCTGGATCCCAAGACCATCGGCGGGACCCCGGTCAGCCTGCACATCTACGTCCCCGACGCCGATGCCGCCTACGAGGCGGCGCTCACCGCGGGCGCTCGCGAGGTGACGCCGATGGCCCACCAGTTCTACGGCGACCGCAGCGGCGCGTTCGTCGATCCGTGGGGGCATCGCTGGACGGTGGCCACCCATGTCGAGGACGTGCCGCCGGACGAGATGGACCGGCGGATGGCGACCTTGTTCGGCGACGCCTGAGCGCTCACCCGCCGTGTCCGCGGCGGGCCGTGGCCTCGAAGACGACCAAGGCGACGAGCACCGCCGCGAGCACCGCGACCGCGGAGCGGCCCTCGGTGTGGCCGTACTGCACCGCCGCGGCGAGGATCGCCAGGACGGCGAGGTAGGCGAGGACGCGTTTACCGGTCTTGGACACGGCGGCCTCAGGGGAGCGGACGGTCGGTCGGCAGGTTGACGAAACTGGGCGCGGCCGGGTCGAGCAGCAGGTGTTGGGGCCGCAACTCGCTCGCGTCCAGCATCGGCCGGAAGGCCAGCGCTTTGGGGACGTTGGCGGCGAACACGTCGACGCGCAGTCGATGGCCGGGGCGCAGCACCGCCTGGGTCGGGATGACCGCGATGTCCAGGGCGACGGGTTCGCCGGGCCGCACCGGACTGTGCGAGGCCAGCGTGATCGGGTTGACCGGCGCGGTGAGATCGCCGTTGGCCGAGCGGGTGCTGCGCGTCTCGTCGATCGCGCGCAGCGAGGCGGTGAGCTGTCCGGTGCTGAGCACCGTGGACGTGCCGTCCGGGGCGACGTCGTTGATCGTGACGTTCCAGTAGCCGTCGGTGGCGTCGTGCACGGTGTTGAGGTGGACGTTGATCGGGCCGGACACGACGGTCGCCTCGGTGATCGGCGCGCTGGTGAAGGTCAGTGCGCCGGTCTCGGCGATGCGCGAATCCTTGGCGCAGACGTCGAGGAACGACAGCAGACCGGCCGATCCCTGCGCGGCGTCGCGCGAGCACAGCGTGGTCAGACCCGGTGCGACGGTGAGTTTCTCGGTGACGGGGGAAGGGTTCGCGGTCAGCGACCCGTCGTGCACGCTGTGCTCGGTGCTGCCGCTGGGTTCGGGCGCGAGGTGGACGCGGCGGTGGGTGGTCCCGGGCTGCGGGAAGCTCGGCAACGTCGCCCAGTCGCCGCCTTGTTCGTGGACGACGACCGGACCGAACTCGTCCACGCCGTTGTCGATGCCCTTGAGCCAGTAGTCCAGCCACACCCGTTGCAGCACGTCGAGTCGCGGCGGCGCGCCCGCGAGTCCGGTGCCCGCGCCGGGATTGGCGTGGTAGGTGTCGCCGACCAGCAGTTTCTTCATGGCGAAACCGGCGGGCGCGCGGGGAGCGCCGACGACCGCGGGGGCGGGCGCTTCGGAGGCGACCGGGGCCGCGACCTCGGAGACCAGCGGTGGGCGACTGGTCGGCGGCGCGACGGGTGCGGGTGCGGCCTGTTCGGTGGGGGCCGCGGTCGGCGTGCCCGCCCCCTGCGTGCCCGCGCCTTCGGATGCGCCGGTTCCGGTGCCCGCCGGGGCCGGGGCGGGTGCGGGTGGCGGCGGCGCGGTGGTGCCCGCGGGCAGCGGCAGCGCGTTGTAGAGGGTGGTGGCGCTGTTGGCGAAGATGTCGTGCCAGCCGCCGTAGACGAAGGTCGGGACGGTGACCCGCTCGGGCCTGCCGAGGATGCCCTGTCGGAAGGCGCTGGTCTCGTCCAGCGCCGCGGTCAAGGTGTCGGGCATGCCGTCCAGACTCGTCGTGGTCAGCGACTGGACCAGCAGATCCACGTTCGTCATCGGATCGGACAGCCGTTCGTTCAACCACTTCCAGTCGAATTCGCCGCGCAGCATCGAGGCCATGTCCGGGATCAACTTCGCCTGGTTGACCGAATTCAGCCACAGCGGAAGGAAGGTCAGGCCCACCCCGCCGCCGGGCGCGACCACGTCGCGCATCAGGTCGCTGCCGGGTTCCACCGGGAAGATCGCCTTGAGCGGCGCGGGCGCGTCCTCGGCGGCGCGCAACTGGTTGATGCCCGCGTAGGACCCGCCGCTCATGCCGACCGCCCCGTTGGACCAGGGCTGCTCGGCCGCCCAGCCGATGACCTCGCGGGTGTCGAGTTGTTCGCGCGCGCCGAGGGTGTCCCAGGCCCCCTGGGAGAATCCGGTGCCGCGCACGTCCACCATCACCAGGTTGTAGCCGCTGCGGATCAGTTGGCGGTCCACACCCAGCATGGTCTGCACGGTGCCGCTGTCCAGGGCGCGCACCAGATCGCCGAAACCGCTGATCGGCGTGCCGGACAGGTTCAACCCGCGCGCGAAGTCGAGGGCGAGTCGTTGCAGGCCCGGCAGCGCCAGCGCCGAATCGATCAAGTTGGCCGACAGTTTCGTGTACGGCGTCATCGTGACGATCGTCGGGAGTCGTTCGGCGGGCGGCGCGCCCGCCTGGTCGACCGGGCGGTACACGTTGGCCTTGAGGATCGTTCCGTCGCTCATCGTGATCGGCACGTCGGATTCGATGCGCACCTCGGCGAACGGTTGCGGCCCGTCGTGCAGGGCGGTCCACTCCCGGGCCGAGGCGACCGCGAGATCCGGGTCCTCGGTTCTCGACGCGCTCACCGCCAGTCCCGCGGCGACGATCACCGCCGCCGCGACCACCGACGCCACACGGAACACCTTGCCCGAACCTCGCTTCGGCACCACCCGAGCTCCTCCGACTCGCCAACCCCGGTCCCTGGTCACCAGCGACCATAGCAATCGGCTACCGGGAAGCGTGGGATCAGCGCCGGAAGGTGCCCAGCCCGTCCTCGTCGTAGTACTCGAGGGTCAGGGCGTCGCCGTCGAAGGACGCCTGCGAGATCGTGCCGGGCGGGGCGTTCTCGTTCTCCAACGTGAAGGTGAAAACATCGCCGTTCCAGTGTTTCAGCGGCAGGCGCAGACCCGCCGGACCCAGCGTGAGGGTCAGCGCGCCGTCGGATTCGGTGACGGTCGCGGGCCCCCAGTAGTCGTTGGCGTAACTGCCGACATAGTCGACGGCCGGGCGCGCCGGAGCGGGATCGGCGGGCGGGCTGACGCCGACCAATGCCCCCTCGGGCTGATCCATCTCCGCGAACGCCTCGCGGTACAGGCCGCGCCAGTCCTCGCGGACCTCGCCGTACTGGAGGATGTCGGCGAATTCCGCGGTCAAGGTCTCCGGCACGCCGATCGGCGAGGCGTTGGTCAGCGCGACGATCGCCACGTCGGCGGACGGGATCACCAGGAACGAGGTCGCCGCGCCGAGTTCGAACGCGCCCGAATGACTCAGCGTGGTCCGCCCCGCCGAGGTCGTGGAGACGTTGAAGCCGTGGCCGTAGAACCCCGCGCGCGCCGACGGATTCGCGGGCGGCGAGGAGACCGCCTGCGGGGACAGCGCGGGCAACAGCGCTTTCGCCGGCGCGATGACGGTGTCACCCATCGTCCCTTCGCCCAGCACCATCGTCAGCCAGCGGGCCATGTCGTTCACCGAGGAACTGGCCCCGCCCGCGGGCGACTGGGCCTCGGGATCGCGCACCGCCTTCGCCACCCAACCTCCGTCGACCGACATGTGGCCGACCGCCCGGTCGGGGCGCTGCTGGTAGTCGGCGAACCGGGAACTGGTGGAGGTCATGCCCAGCGGGCCGTACAGGGTGTCCTGCGACAACTGCTCCCAGTCGACGCCCGCGTCCACGGCCACCGCCTCCGCGCCCGCGGTCAGTCCGTAATTGGTGTAGGCGTAGCTGATCCGGAACGGGTCGAGCGGTTCCAGGCGCAGTCGCGAGAGGATCTGCGTGCGGTTGTAGCCCAGATCCTCCAAACGGTCGCCCGCGTGATCGGGCAGTCCGCTGCGGTGCGAGAACAGATCGCCGACGGTGACCTGCGCGGTCACGGCCGGATCGTCGAGGGCGAACCACGGCAGGGCCGAGACCACGGGGGTGTCCCAGCCGATCGCGCCGGTCCCGACCTGGTGCGCGACCACCGAGGCGGCCAGTGATTTGGAGACCGAGGCCAGTTGGAAGACGGTGTCGCCGTCCACCCGGCCCTCGCGGCCCGCCTCGCGCACGCCGAAACCCTTGCTGTAGACGGTCTTCCCGCCGTGCACCACCGCGACCGCCATTCCGGGTATGCCGGATTCGCGCATCAGCGATTCGGCCAAGCCGTCCAGTTCACCGACAGCGACCTCCACGGCCCGCTCCGGCAGCGCGACTCCCGACACCTG
The DNA here is from genome assembly GCF_000308695.1 of Nocardia takedensis NBRC 100417. Taxonomy (GTDB): domain Bacteria; phylum Actinomycetota; class Actinomycetes; order Mycobacteriales; family Mycobacteriaceae; genus Nocardia; species Nocardia takedensis. Next base: position 69,614 of record NZ_BAGG01000040.1, read on the forward strand.
GTTGGGTGGTACCGCGGCGGCCGACGTCCCCGGCGGGCTCGACGGTCTGGCCTCATTGGAATCCGAATAGGTGCAGCTCGACGTGCAGAACAGGGTGATCGCGGCGACCGGAAGAACGGCCGCGCGCAGGCAGCGGGCACGGCGCGTCATGGGGCAACGGTAATCCGCCGCACCCGGCGTGGCCGGTACTTCTGCGTCCGAACCACCGGGACAGCAATGGTTCCGTTACCTGATGGGTGGACCCGGCACCCCTCATCGCGGCCGGGTCCACCCG
>NZ_BAGG01000039.1 GCF_000308695.1 Nocardia takedensis NBRC 100417
ATCGCGGCTCTGTCGAGCAGGTGGTCGGTCTGCGAATCCGCGATCTGGGCCCGTGACCAGTCGTAGAGTTCCGTGCCGCGCAGCCAGTGCCGCAGCGGGACCGGGAAGCCCAGTTTCGCGCGGTGCAGCACGTGGCCGGGCACGATGCCCTCCAGCGCTTGGCGCAAGGCGAACTTGGTGGTCTCCTTGGTGATCTTGCTGTCGTAGGGCAGGCCCTGCGCGACCTTCAGCACCTCGGAGTCCAGGAACGGCACCCGCAGTTCCAGCGAGTTGGCCATCGTCATCTTGTCGGCCTTGACCAGGATGTCGCCGCGCAGCCAGGTGAACAGGTCCAGGTGCTGCATCCGCGCCACCGGGTCCAGGCCCGCCGACTGGGCGTAGATCGGGGCCGTCACGTCCTGATGGGTCCACTCGGGGCGGAACTCGCGCAGCACCGAGCGCAACTGGGCGTCGCTGAAGCTGCGGGCGTTGCCGTAGTAGCGCTGCTCGAGGGTCAGCGACCCGCGGTGCAGCAGGCTCTTGCCGCGCGTACCGTCCGGGATGCGCTCGGACAGCTTGCCCGCGAGCCTGCGCACACCGCGCGGCAGGTACTCGAACGGTTTGAGCGACAACGGTTCGCGGTAGATGGTGTAGCCGCCGAACAATTCGTCGGCGCCCTCGCCGGACAGCACCACCTTGACGTGCTTGCGCGCCTCCTTGGCCACGAAGTACAGCGGCACCAGCGCCGGGTCGGCCACCGGGTCGTCCAGGTACCAGACGATCTCCGGGATGGCGGCGGCGAATTCGGCGGGGGAGACCACCTTGACGATGTGGCGCGCCCCGATCGCCTCGGCGCTCTCGGCGGCCACGTCGACCTCGGAGTAGCCCTCGCGTTCGAAACCGGTGGTGAAGGTGATCAGCTTCGGGTTGTGCCGCATCGCCAGCGCGGCGACGGCGGTGGAGTCGATGCCGCCGGACAGGAACGAGCCCACCGTGACGTCGGCGCGCATGTGCTTGGCGACCGAGTCCTCGAGCGCCGCCGCGATCTCCCGGTAGCGCTGCTCGGCCTCGCCCTCGGCGAACGGCTTCGCCCGGAAATCCGGGCGGAAGTAGCGGGTGACCTCGGGTTCGGCTCCCGCGCGTACCCGCGCGTAGGTGCCCGACTCCAGCCGTCGGATCGCCGCGTGCAGCGTCTCGGGCTCGGGCACGTACTGCAACACCGTGTAGTGCTCGAGCGCGCGCGGGTCCAGCGCGTCGGACAGGCCGAGGGCGGGCAGCAGGTCGAGCAGGCTCTTCTTCTCGCTGGCGAAGGCGGTGCCCCCCGGGCCGGTGGCCAGGAACAGCGGCTTGATGCCGAACGGGTCGCGGGCCAGGAACAGCTCGCGGGTCTCGGTGTCCCAGATCGCGAAGGCGAACATGCCGCGCAGGCGTTTCACCGCGTCCGCGCCCCAGTAGTGGAAGGCCGCCACGATGGCCTCGGAGTCGCCCTCGGTGGCGAAGACAGCGCCGTCGGGGAACTCCGCGGCGTGCTCGCGGGCGATCTCCTCGCGCAACTCCAGGTAGTTGTAGATCTCGCCGTTGAAGGTCAGCGCGTAGCGCTGCGGATTGTCGGCGGGCCCCCAGCGCAGCGGCTGGTGCGAATGCTCGATGTCGATGATCGAGAGCCGGTTGAAGCCGACGATCAGATGTTCGTCGTGCCAGGTCCCGCGTTCGTCCGGTCCGCGGTGACGCATGCAGTGCAGGGCGTCGTAGACCTTGTCCACCACCTCCGACGTCGCCGCGTCAGCTGTCAGGAATCCGAGCAGTCCGCACACGGTGTCGGCAACCTCGTCTCTCCGTTAGGGGCCCTCCCGTCGCGGAGCGGCCGAAATGTCGTGTCCGAGTATGCCGCACACGCCTGCTCCGTGTGTTGAAGCCGACCCGACGACATGAGCTGCGCGAGTTTGGTCTACGCTGCGTAGTACTCAGGTCGTTCTCAGCTGGCATGTGCGGTTCGCCGCCGCCCGCCGACGAAGGGCCCGAAACGTGCTTGGACCGTGTCGCCGGGAGATCGCACCCCGGCGGCGCATATGTCGGAATGTGTGGCGACCAGGAAGGCGTGAGCGTGGCGCACAAGGCGAGCGATGAGATCGGGGCACGACGGTCCCCGGTTCGGGGCCGCATTCTTCGGCGGGCCGGGCTGGCGGTGTCCCTCGGGATGACCGCGCTGCTCGTCTCGGGCTGCTCGATCGACAATGTCTGGCTGCGCTTCGGCTGGCCCTCGGGTGTCACCCCGCAGGCCACCCGCATGCGCGAGCTGTGGACCTGGTCGGTCATCGCCGCGCTGGTGATGGGCGTGCTGGTCTGGGGTCTGACCTTCTGGACCATCGTGTTCCACCGCAAGAAGAAGGACTCCCCGGAGTTCCCCCGCCAGACCGGCTACAACGTGCCGCTGGAGCTGACCTACACCGCGATCCCGTTCCTGATCATCGCGGTGCTGTTCTACTTCACCGTGGTCGTGCAGAACTACGTGCACGAGAAGGTCGCCGACCCCGACGTCACCGTCGACGTGACGGCCTTCCAGTGGAACTGGAAGTTCGGTTACCGCGGCATCGACTTCAAGGACACCGGCTACCGCTACGACGGCGTCGACACCGAGCGCGAAGAAGCCGCCAAGGCCCAGCTCGAGGAGTACGCCGAGCGCACCGAGGACGGTCACCCGCAGCCGGGCCCGGTGCACGGCAAGCCCGCCAACGACATCCTGTCCTACCTGCACTACAACCAGATCGAGACCGTCGGCAACTCCGGTGAGATCCCGGTGCTGGTGCTGCCGACCGGCAAGGTCATCGAGTTCCAGCTCGCCGCCATGGACGTCATCCACGCCTTCTGGGTGCCGGAGTTCCTGTTCAAGCGCGACGTGATGCCGAACCCGAAGGAGAACAACTCCGACAACGTCTTCCAGATCTCGAAGATCGAGCGGGAGGGCGCCTTCGTCGGCCGCTGCGCGGAGATGTGCGGCACCTACCACTCGATGATGAACTTCGAGGTCCGCGCGGTCGCGCCGGAGCGGTTCACCCAGTACATCGAGGCGCGCAAGAAGGGGCTGACCAACGCCGAGGCGCTGCGCGCGATCGGCGAGCCCGAGGTCGCCACCTCGACCAGGCCCTTCAACACCGATCGCACCACCAAGACCGCGACCGAGGCAAAGTAGAGGGACTGATCTGACATGAGGATCGAAGCGCGGATTTTCGAGCTGCTCACGGTGTTCTTCATCATCGTGGCGGTCGTGTACGGCTTCTTCACCGGACAGTCGCGCACCGGCGTGGAATGGGCGGGCACCACCGCCATCGTGCTGACGGCGGGTCTGTCGCTGATCATCGGCACCTATTTCCGCTTCGTCGCGCGTCGTCTGGATTTGCGTCCGGAGGACTACGAGGACGCCGAGATCGTGGACGGCGCGGGCGACCTGGGCTTCTTCTCGCCCGGCAGCTTCTGGCCCATCCTGCTCGCGGGCGCGGCGGCGGTCACCGCCCTCGGCCTGGCCTTCTTCCAGTTCTGGCTGATCGGCATCGGCGTGGTGCTGGTCCTGGCCGCCGCGGCGGGCCTGGTGTTCGAGTACTACCTCGGCCCCGAGAAGCACTGAGCCGCCCGTAACGACCGAAGAAAGCCCCACCGGATATCCGGTGGGGCTTTCTCGTCGCTGGGGGCTAGTCCTCCGATTCGTAGCGCAGGGCGTGCTCGGAGACGCAGATGTCGTCGATGCCCGCGACGATGTCGCGCAGCAGTTCCGAGGGCAGCGCGGAGGGGCGCAACCGGCAGGTGAAGGTGATCAGGCCGTGGTCCTCGACCGGGAGGTGGCGGGCATCGGCCTCGGCCCGCAGGTAGGCCGAGCGCACGCCGTAGGTCATCGCGGAGATGACGGTGAAGCATCCGGTGCGCTCGCGGTGGCCGGAGAACAGGTCGTGCAAGCGGTAGAACACCGAACTGTAGCTCGACAGCGGCGCGAAGATGCCGACGCGATAGGCCGGACCGCGCTCGGAGGAACTGATGACGGTGTCGGCCAGGTACTCCGCGTCACGCAGGGTCAGCACCTTGGGGGCGAACATCAGCGCGCCCGCGGCGGCGTTGCGCACCGGCATGCCCGCACGCCCGCTCGCGGCCGAGGCGATCGCGCCCAGCGATTTGCGCGTCCTGGTGCCGACCTCGCGGCGGGCGCGCAGCGACCGGGTGGGCGTGGTCGGGTAGAGGCTCGACCACTGACCGAAACGCACGGTGCCGAGTTGGACCTGACCGGTGCCGACCGGCCGCGACACCTTCAGCGGCGCGGTGTCCACCCAGCGGCCGACCTGGAGCGCCGCGTTGCCGGGGCGCAGGATCTCCGCGTGCGCGTGTTCGACGAAGGAGTCGAAGTCCAGGAACCGGTTGGCGTCGGTGGTGAGCCAGGTGTGGTCCTTGTCGATGTCGATCGCGTCGAGGGTCAGCGCCGTGATGATGCCCGCGCGCCCGCCCGCGCCCAGGATCCGGTGGAACCGGTCGGTGTGGTGGTGGCGTCCGCAGGTGCCGATACGACCGTCGGTGTCGACGTACTCGAGGTCGACGATCTGGTCGGTGAACAGGCCGTAGCGGTGCGAGGCACTGCTGACGCCGCCGACCGAGGCGAAGCCGCCCGCGGTGATGTCGCGGTGGTCGCCGACGATCGGCAGGCCCAGGCCGTGCGCGCCGAGGCGGCGGTCGATGTCGGACAGTTTCGCGCCCGCCTGCACCCGCACCGTGCGGCGGCCGAGATTGATGTCGAGCACGGCGTTCATCCGGCGCAGCGAGACCACGGCCCGGTGGTCGGGCAGCGCGAGGCCGTCGTCGAGCGGTTCGCCGCCGACCACCGTCAGCCGTTCCGCGCGCCCCCGTGAATCCCGTACGGTGCGAACGACATCCGCGGTGTCACGAGGGAGGAATTCTTCGGCGGAGACGGTGTGCGGCGTGCTCATGGCAGCAAAGCTAACCACAGCCGCGGGCTCCGTGTGCACCCGAACAGAACCGAACTCGGGTCGCTTTCACTCCACCCCCGCTGACCTGCGACGTTGTGAGCCGCCACGGGGGCTATGGCTGGTTTCCGCGACCGGCGACACGCCCGGTCGCGATACCCTCCGATCCGGCGTCGTTCCGCCGCATATCCACGGTCTCGAGGACGGCGGCGACCTCCGGGAACCAGCGCGCGAACTCCTTGGCCACCGGCACCGTGGTACGCAACTGGCCGAGCAGCCCCAGACCAGCGACCGCGGTGCGCGCCACGGTGGTGTGCGGGGAGGGCATCGTGAGTTGACGCACCACGTTGGTGACCCGCAGTTCGGTGAGCACGCCGAGGTGGGTGCGCAGCCACCCGGGGTGCAGGTCCAGGGTCGGGGCGACGACGGCGTCGCGCACCGGGGCCAGGCGCGCCGCGACGATCTCGGCGTCCAACGGTTGCCCCGCCGCCACGTAACCGTTGCGCCGAATCGCGGCGTCGAGGCGTTCGGGATCGCAGGAGTACAGGGCGGGCGCGATATCGGTGATCATGTCCAGGAATCCGGGCGGCCACGGCGCGCACGCGCCGAAATCCACGACTCCCAACCGCCCGTCGGGCAGGATCCGGAAGTTGCCGGGGTGCGGGTCGCCGTAGAGCAGCCCGGCGCGGGCCGGACCCGAGAACAGGAACCGCAGGACCAGCAGACCCACCCGATCCCGTTCCAGCGGTGCGCCGCCCGCGATGACCCGCGACAGCGATACGCCCTCGAGCCATTCGCTGACCAGCACGTCCGGGTACTGCGCCACCACCCGCGGCACGACGAATTCGGGATCGTCGGCGTAGGCCGCGGCGAAGGCGCGCTGATGGTCGGCCTCCAGCGCGTAGTCCAGTTCCTCGCGGATGTAGGCGCTGAGGGCGTCGATGACCGACCGCACGTCCGCGCCCGGCAGCAGCGCGCCGAACAGCGGACTCAACCGCCGCAGCGTGACCAGATCGTCGTGGATCGCCTGCCGCGCACCGGGATACATCACCTTCACCGCGACCGGACGACCGTCGTGCCACACCGCGCGGTGCACCTGGCCCACCGATGCCGCGGCGGGACGCCGATCGTCGAATTCGCGGAACAGCGACCGCCACCGCGGTCCCAGGTGGTCGGCCAACACCGCGTGCACGGTCGCGGGCAGCATCGCGGGGGCCGAATCCTGGAGGCGGCCCAGCGCTTCGCGGTACGGGGCGGCGACGTCCTCGGGCAGCACGAATTCGTAGACGGCGAGCACCTGACCCAATTTGGCGATGCAGCCCTTGAGTTCGCCGAGCACCGCGAACATGTGTTGCGCGGTCCTTGCCCGGATCTCGGCGCGCACCTCCTCGGCCGGGCGGCCCAGCGCGCGTTTGCCGACCCCGGCGACCCGACGGCCCGCGAACGCGACCGGCACCGCCGCCATCTTCGCGCCGCGCACGACCCGACCCGTCGGCGGCCCGCCGGTGTGCGACACCGGAATCCGCGCGGGTAACTGGAAGATTCGACCACCGGTGTCGCGGCGGACCATGCTCACCTCGCCTCGCGCCCCCCGAGGCGGCGCATCCTGGTCGTGCGCGACTCGGCGTTCGTGCGGCCCCAGGCTACCAATGCGCGCGGGCCGCCGAACCCCGATGCCGAACGGTCGCGGGCGCGAGATTTCGTGCGCTGCCGAAGGATCGCCGGCGACGGGTGTCCGCGCTCAGGAGGGAAAGCCGTCGGTGGCGGCGCGGAAACGGTCCGACGGATGCAGAAGCAACTGATCCCGCTCGCGGCGGAACGCGGCGGCCAACTCGATCCTGCCCTCGTGCCACCAGTAGATGTCCGGACTCACCGGCCACGGGCGTTCGGTGTACTCGAGCACCGCCAGTTGCGCCAGCAGGGTGGTGGCCCGCCGGATGCGCGCGTCGGCGACCGGGTAGGCGTAGATGTGGCGCTGGGACGGGACGACGAACACCACGCCCGCCGGGCCCGCCACCGGGTAGTCCTCGCCCAACCAGCGGGCGTGCGCCGTGATGTAGTCCGACTGCCCGCACAGCATGGCGATATCGATGCGGTCGGCGTGCGGATTCTCGAACGGGTGGGTGACCAGGTCCAGCGGGCCGTCACCGCGGGTGTTGGCCTCGGCCAGATCGAACAGGTCCTCCTCGGCGACCGACCACGCGCGCGTCATCGCGCGGGTGACCGGCGCCATTGTGTGGACCTGGTCGACGAGCAACCGCTGCGCCAGTCCGGGCGCCACCGCGCGCCACACCGCGTCGCGGGGATCGGCGTCGGCCGAATACCACCGCGTGCGCAACAGCGCGCGCATCAACCCGAAATCGCCGGTGTCGAGGGGATCGTGCGCGACGTCCAGTTCGATCAACCCGGTGCTGAGGTAGTCGGCGACCAGCGCGGGCCACTGCTCGCGCGGTTCGCCCGCCGCCATCCGCCGCAGATTCGTCAGTTCGACCAGCACCTGACCGGACGGGCCGGACAACACCATGTCGTCCTGCGCCTCGACCCGGCAGGTGTAGCCCAGTTGGTGCGCGGCGGCCACGGCCAGCGACAACAGCAGATCGGGCGATCTTTCGGACACGGACGGCCCCTCGCTCGTGGCGCGGGACATCATCGGGTGCTGCGAGTCCGCCGACATCCCGCGGATTCCGGACCCGGGCAGACGTACCCCCCGATTGTGCCCCGGCGGTTCGGGTCACGGTCGGGTTACGGCGAGATCGATCCCGAATCGTGCGTCCCGCACCGCGCGACCCCTCAGTGCCGCGAGGACATGCCCAGCAGTCGGTGATGCAGTTCGCCCGCCCAGTCCCGCTGACCCAGCGTCGCGTAGTCGACCCACAGCGATTCGAAGACGTCGCTGCCCTCGGAGAGCCAGGTGCCGCGCTTGTCGGCCTCGAGGACCACGGTCATGCCGTGTTCGGCCGCGAGGAAGGTGACCTCGAGTTGGTTGAGCTTCGGGTAGTGGTGCGAGCCGCCGAATTCGATCTCCTGGTAGAAGGGCAACTGCTGAGGCGTGTTGCGGATGTGCCCGGATTCGGCGTCCGCGCTGCGCAGGTGGAAGCCGAGACGCTCCACGGCTTCGAGCAGCACGTGCTGGGCGGGCAGCGCGCCCACCCCGATCGGATCGGTGTCCGCGGCGTCGACCGCGCCCTGGATCTCCACGATCGTGCGCACCGCGACGAACGCGCCCGGCAACTGCCTGCCGTTGTAGAAGGTGATGGGTGTTTCCATCGGCGCGCGCGCCGCGAAGCGGAATTCCAGCGGCGCCTGCGCGGGCAGGTGCAGCGGGCCGTGGACGTGGGTCCAGCCGAAACCGGTGTCGCGATGACCTTCGTGGTCCTCGTATTCGTGCTCGACCCGGGTGACGAATTCGACGGCGATCCGCGAGATGTCCTGTCCGACAGCGCCCCCGCGCAGTCGGATGACGCCTTCGACGACACCGCCCGGTTGGACGCCCGGGGTGAACAGTTCGGTCTCGACCTCGGCGCCGCCGACGCCCGCGGCGGCCAGCAATTTCCTGAACATGTCCGAGAGTCTGTCCGGCCCCGCATAAGAACGCCTTGCCATCGGCTTGGCGTGTGAGCAACCTCATTTCGGACATACCGGTCGAAAACACGCGAGCCCCCGTGCCGGTCGGCACGGGGGCTCGGTGAACGCGAGGTGTCAGCCCGCCGCGGACTCCGGGATCCGGGCCGCGTCGGGGGCGCTGCCCGACGGCACGCCCTTCTTGAGGCTGTGCGCGTAGACGTCGACGTACTCCTGCCCGGTGAGCTGCATGAGGGCGTACATGACCTCGTCGGTGACCGCGCGCTCGACGAAGCGGTTACCGCCCATGCCGTCGTAGCGGGAGAAATCGATAGGAGCGCCGAACTTGATCGTCACCTTGCGCCGCTTCCAGCGGAACGGGCCGGGGGGCGAGACCTCGTAGGTGCCGATCACCGCGACCGGAATGACGGGAACCCCGGTCTCCAGCGCCAGGCGGGCCATGCCCGTCTTGCCCTTGTAGAGCCTGCCGTCGGGGGAGCGGGTGCCCTCGGGGTAGAGACCGACCAGCTTGCCCTGGTCCAGCAAACGGCGGGCGGCGCTGAGCGCGTCCTCCGCGGCCGAGGCGCCGGTGCGGTCGATCGGGTACTGGCCGGTGGTGGTGAAGAACCACTTCTTCAGGCGGCCCTTGAGGCCCGGAGTGGTGAAATATTCGGCCTTGGCGAGATAGTTGATCCGGCGCGGACTCGTCAGCGGGGCGAACAGCCAGTCGGCGATCGAGAGGTGATTGCCCGCCATGATGGCGGCCCCCTCGGCGGGGACGTTCTCCACGCCTTCGACCGTCGGCCGGTTGTAGACCCGCATCAGCGGTCCCAGCAGCACGTACTTCAGCAGCCAGTAGAACATGATGTCCTTCCCCCGGGACCGACCGACCGGGATAGAAAGCGGGCAACCTGCGTTGATGCCGACTTTACCGCCGGTAGGAGGTCGCGACCAACCACGGCGGCGTATCTCACCCAGTCACGGCGAGCCGTCCTGCGCGAGACGGACATCAGACCCCTTGACGCCGTGCGTTATTCGAACGTACGTGTGAGATTCACCGACCGGACCGCGCGACGTGATCGGCGTCGGCGATCACCGCGCGCGCCAACTCCGCCGCGCCGATCATGCCCGCCGCCTCGCCGAGTTGGGTCGTGCGGATGCGCGCCAGCGGCCGATGGCCCGCCCCGGTGACCGCCCGCGCGTACTCCTCGCGCGCCGCGTCCAGGAACAGCGGAGCCGAACTGCTCACCCCGCCCGCGATCACCACCAGATCCGGGTCGAAGATATCGCTGACGAAGGCCAGCCCGAGCCCCAGCCAGCGCGCGAAATCGGCCATCGCGCGCGCCGCCGTCGGATCGCCGTCCTGCGCGGCGCCCGCCACCCGGCGACCGGTCAGCGAACCCGGATCCCGCGCCACCTCGCGGGCCAGCACCGTCGCGGGCGCGGGGTCGGTGGCCAACAGTTCGATCGCGGTCTCGGCCAGCGCGGTGCCGCTGCAATAGCGTTCCCAGCAACCGCGTTTGCCGCACGGACAGGCCCGCCCGCCCGGAACCACTTGCAGGTGACCCAGTTCCGGGGCCACCCCGTGACTCCCGCGATAGAGCCGACCGTCGATGAGCAGCGCCGCGCCGATCCCGGTGCCGATCGCGATCAACACCACGTTGTGACCGCCCGCCGCCGCGCCGAAGCGGTACTCCGCCCACGCCGCCGCGTTGGCGTCGTGTTCGAGGATCACCGGCAGATCCAGGCGTTCGGTGAGTCGCTGCGCCACCGGCGTGTCCTGCCACGGCAGATGCGGGGCGAAACGGACCGTCGAACGGTCGGCGTTGATGAAACCCGCCACCGCCAGACCCACCGCGCCGATCCGGTGCCGCGGAAGCAGTTCGCGCACCGCCAGTTCCAGCGCGTCCTCCAAAGCGCGCGCCGAATGCGGGGTCGGGGCCTGCACGGTGTCGAGGACCTCGCCGTCGGCGTCCACCACCGACGCGCGGATATTGGTGCCGCCGACGTCGATCCCGACGGTCAGCGGTGCGGAGGCGGCCAACCGGTCGGTCATCCCTTGATCGTCACCGGGATGCCGACATAGCTCGGGCGCGGCCGGTCACCGTTCGCGGCCGCCGCCCGCCGCGACCCGGTGGGCGAATGCCGGTGCGGGGCGGCCTGTTCGGAGTCGGTCTCCGGCTCGCCCTCGGGCATCACCGGCTCCACCGGGACACCGGCCAGCGCCTCGCGCAACACCGTGACGATCGCGGTGCCGTGCTCGGCCAACGCCGCCATCACCTCGTGGTGCTCCCCGCGCAGCACCGCCGCCGCCGCGCACACCGGACACCACGAACAACTCGCCCACTCCGCCGCGCCCTCGGCCGCCGCGTGCCGCAGCACCGGTTCGACCCGCTCCAGCACGGTCTCGGCGAGCAGCTTGAGCTCCTCGGTGAACTCAGCCAGACCGTCGGCGGTGGGCGGCCGCCCCTCGCGGGTCATCGGGGCCATTCCGCGGGATCGGGGCGGAAACGGATGACCAGGATTCCGCCGTCGAGTTCGGCGGTCTCGACCGTGCACCGCTGCAACACCGGCGCCAGACGCACACGACGCCGGACACCGTCCGCTCCCACGATCAAATCGTCCTCCACTCGTCCCAGTCGCAGCGTCGCCGGATCGGCGACGGGCAGCGGCATGCGCATCGTGTACTCCGAACGCAGACCGGTCCCCGACTCCAATCGAACCACCGGTTCCCCGGAACTCGCCCGAACCTCCGCCGGATTGTCGCTCAGCACGGCGGAGGCGTCCACCGCGTAGGACAGGTCCGACAAGTTCTCCAGGCCCACCGGTTCCTCACCGGTATGCCCGATGACGCGCACCGGTACACCCTCCGACCGCTCGCGCAACCGGTCGACCACGGCCAACTGCTCCTCGCGCCGCGCCAGATACCAGCGCACCGCGGGATGGTCCTCGGGACCGGGCGGCGGCACCGGCGGCAGCACCTTGTTCACCACCACCGCGTCCAGTCGCAGACCCAGCAGCGCCGCCGCCGAACGCACCCGCCGGGCCTCGGCCACCGCCACCGACTCCGGCGAGGTCACCAGGCGCGCGCTCGTGCGCCGGTGATCGGCCAGCAGGTCGCGCACCTCGGTCACCGCGGCCACGATCCGATCGGTCGTCGCCGCCAGGACCGCGCGGCGCAGGTCCGTGCCCACCGCGCTCATCGCCCGCGCGTGCGGCGGCCACATCCGCTCGACGTAGCCCAGCAGCGTGTCCGGGGCGGTCAGGATGCGCAGCGCGTCCGCCGAAGCCGGACAGTCAAGGACAATCAGGTCCCAGTCGTCCTCGGCCGCCAGTTGCGCGACCTCCACCAGCATCAACAGTTCCTGCACGCCGGGCAGTCCGGTCAGTTCGGCGGGGTCCAACGCCGTCGGATCGATGCCGTGGTCGTGACCCGATCCCGCCAGCACCCGCACCACCTCGCGGAACCGGTCCTCGAGCAGCGCCAGCGAATCCAGTTCCACGACATCCAGATCCGGGGCCACCCGCGACACGCCGGGCACCGTACCCGGATCGTGCGGGAACCGGAAGCCCAGCGCGTCGCCCAGCGAATGCGCCTGATCCAGCGACGCCACCAGCACCCGTCGACCCGCGCGCACATGGGCCAGCGCGGTCGCGCACGCCAACGTCGTCTTGCCGACCCCGCCCTTGCCGATGAACAGCGACAACCGGGTCCGCCGCGCGGTCAGCCTTCGACCCGTTTCTTCAGTTCCTTCAGCGCGGTGTCGGTGATGACCTTCTCGGCTTTGCGTTTGAACATGCCGATCATCGGGATGTTCAGGTCCACGGTCAGCTCGTAGACCACCCGCGTGCCGCCGCCCGCCTGCTCGATGAGTTCGTAGGTGCCGTCCTGGGCCTTCTGCAACTCGCCGCTGACCAGCCGCCACGACACCGCGCGCTCGTCGGCCCGCCACGAATACGACAGCACGTAGGTGTCCTTGACGACACCGGCGTCCAGCACGAAACGGGCCGTGCCGGCGCGGCCGCGCGCGTCGCGTTCCAACACCTCCACCGACTTCGCCGCCGACACCCACTCCGGATAGGACTCCAGATCGGCGATGACGGCCATCACCCGCTGCGGGGGAGCCTCGATGAGGATCGACCTCTGCGTCCGGTCGGCCATGGTGGTCAACGGTTCCTTTCCCGTGACGACACTCGCCCCGACACCGGGACGACGAAAAACGGCGGGTGGATCACGGCGGATCAGGCGCCGGGCGCGACGCCCGCCGCGCGACCGGCCTCCAAGCGCGCCTTGATCTCGAAGGACATGGTCTTGCCCGCCACCCGGCGCGCGCGATTGGCGGCGAGCAGGTCGCGCGCCGACATCTTCTCCGCGCCCGGCGGTTCGGCGTGCAGGAAGTAGTGCAGGATCACCCCGTCCAGCGAGGGCTCCAACCAGACCTCCATGGTGCCGGTCAGACCGCCGGCGATGGTCCAGCGAATCCCTTTGTCGCCGCGGTCCTCCCGCACCTGCAACGTGAGATCCGGCCACCACTGACGCCACCGCGACTCGCCGCCCAGCACCTCGGCGACGGCCGCGCCGTCGGCGGCGACGAACGTCTGGTCCGCGACCTGAATACTGCTCACGAGTGCTGAGCGTAGTAGATGCCGCGACATGGGCATACGTCGCGCTCATCGGGCGTCGATCAGCGCAGCAGATGCCGCAGGCGCACCCCCAGCGCGTCCCACCGCCACCGCTGCTCGACCCACGCCCGGCCCGCCGCGCCCATCCGCGCCGCCGCGTCCCGATCCGCCAGGATCTCCACCAGCGCTCGCGCGATCGACCCGGTGTCCCGGCCGTCGACGACGCGTCCGGTCTCGCCCTCGATCACCGTCTCCGGCGCGCCGCCCGAACGGCCCGCCACCACCGGGACGCCCGTCGCCGACGCCTCCAGGTAGACGATGCCGAGGCCCTCGACGTCCAGGCCCGCGCCCCGGGTGCGCGAGGGCATCGCGAACACGTCGGCGACCGTGTGGTGGGCCGCCAGTTCCGCCGCGGGCACCCGTCCGGTGAACACCACGTCCTGCGCGTACCCCGACGAGGCCGCCAACGCGCGCAGTTTCTCCTCGTACGGTCCGCCGCCCGCGATCACCAGCACCGCGCCGTCGATCTTCTCTCGCACCTCGCGCATCGCCACGATCAGCGCGTCCTGCCCTTTGCGCGGCACCAACCGCGACAGGCACAGCACCGTCGGGCGATCACCGAGGCCGTAGCGCTCCCGCAACTCGGACCGCGCGGCCGGATCCGGCCGGAACGCCTCGGTGTCCACACCCGGCGGCAGGTACTCCAGCGCCGCCTTCGGACCGAACGCCGACGCGAAGCGCCCCCGCGTGTACTTGCTGACGTAGGTCACCACGTCGGTGCTCGACCCGATGACCCGCAACGCCTGGCGCGCCGCGGGCAGCATCGACCACCCGACTTCGTGACCGTGCGTACTGGCCACGATCCGCTCCGCCCCGGCCCGCCGCAGCACCGGGGACAGCAGGGCCAGCGGGGCCGCCGCCCCGAACCACACGGTGTCGCAGTTCTCGTCGCGCAGCAGTCGCTCGGCGCGGCGCGCCACCAGCGGCGTCGGCAGCATCAGCGTCGTCGGGTGCCGGACCACCTGGAACTTCTGCGCGGCGTCGAACTTCAGATGACTGTCCCCGCGCCACCGCGGCGCGTAGACCACCAGATCATCCGGCGGCAACTGCTCGGCCAACGCCTGCAAGTAGGACTGGATACCCCCGGGCCGCGGCGGGAAATCATTGGTAACCAGCAGAGTTCGAGCCATGGAATCAACCTAGCGGGTGGGTCGTGCGCCCCACGCGTCGCGTGGGCCTCGCCGGGTCAGGAATGCGCGTCGGACCGCGCGGTCAGCCACCGCTGCCAGTCGGCCACCAGGTCGGCGCGGGTGACGCGCAGGATCTCGGCGAAGGCCGCGTCCTCGCCCGCGGGGTCGGCGGGGACCGCCGCGAGTCGGTGGTAGAGGGCGAGCAGCGCCGGGGGACCGTGGCGGTCGGCCAGATAGGCGCACAGGGCCCACGCGTATTCGTAGGCTTCGGCGGCGTCCGCGCCCGCGAAGGCGTCGGCGGGCGGCAGATCGGCGGGCAGCACGCCCTGCTTCGTCCGTGCCGCGACCGTAGGCGCGACGTCGGCGAAACGGACGGGGCGGACGTGGTGCGCGACGTACTCCGCGAACCCCTCGGTGAGCCAGACCGCCGCCCCGTCGACGGTCGCCGCGCGAGTGGCCACGTGGGTCAGTTCGTGCCGCAGCAGCGTGCGCAGGCCCGCGTCGGAGAGTCGGGCGCCCGCCTCGGGGCCGAACACGATCCGCTGGACGGGCGCGACACCCGGCGGGACCGGATCGGTCACGGTGACGGCGGCGACCTGCTCCGGGTGCAGCGCCGTCGACCGGGTCAGCCCGGCGAATTCGGACGGGTTCGCGGCGATCACGATCAGCGGCGCCCGCGACCAGTCCGCACCCCACACCGCGCTGATCGCCTCGGCCGAGGACGCCAGTTCCATGCCCAGCACCGTCATATCGGCTCGTGCGGGCTCGTGCCCGACGACCACCGCCTCCTGTCCCGCGCCCGCGTCGAACCGTTCGGCGACCAGCGGGCCGAACGGTTCCATGGTCCGGCGCACGGGTTCCAGACGCGGATCGGCGAGGTCGACCGGCGACGCCGTCGTCCCGGGCTGGGCGGCGGTGATCCGGGGCAGCGCCACATTCGGCACGAGCAGCAGCGCACCGCCCGCGAGGGTGAACGCGACCATCAACGCCACGGTGACCACGAACCGGGCGCGTCCGCGTTCGGCGCACCAGGCCCGGAACCCACTTGTCCGCATGAACGGTCAGTATCGCCTGGCGGAGTGGAAGGGCGTCGTATTGATCGGGGCCACGGCGACGGGAACGCCGAAGGTGGAGGCGTGCACCATCAGGCCGTTGCCCGCGTAGATGCCGACGTGGGAGATGTCGCTGTAGAAGAAGATGACGTCGCCGGGCTGCATCTGGTCCTTGGGCACCGGGGTGCCGTAGCGGGCCTGCTGCGAACTGGTGCGCGGCACGTCCTTGCCGACCTGCTTGAACGCCCACTGCACCAGGCCCGAGCAGTCGAACTGCCGCGGGCCGGTCGCGCCCCACACGTACGGGTCGCCGGTGCGGGTCAGCGCGGCGGCCAGCGCGCTGGTGCCGCTGCCGGGCACCAGGCCGTCGAGCAGCGAGTCGCGGTCGAAGCCGGGCGGGAACAGCGGACCGGCCAGCGTGGACCGGTCGCCCACCGACAGCCCCGTCCAGGCTTCGATGACCTGGCTGATCGCGCCGCCGAGTTCGTTCTGTTTGTGCTCGACCTGCGCTCGGACGCGGCCCGCCTGGTCGGCGGCTTCGCGGGCGGCGTCGGCGGCGGAGCGCGCGGCCGTCTCGGCGGCCTGGGCGGCGTCGTTGGCCTTCTTGAAGTGCTTGAGCTGTTCGGTGGTCTGCGATTCGACGACGTCCAGCGTGGACATCTGGTCGAGCAGTTGCTGCGGGGAATCGCTGACCAGCACGGCGAACATCCGGTTGGTGCGCGCGCCCTGGTAGGCGGCGATGGCGGTGCGGTCGATGACCGGTTGGAACCGACGCACCTCCTCGCGCGCGGCGTTGACCGCGTCGGTCCGGGCGGCCAGCAGCGCCTCCGCGTCGTTCTGGACGGCGAGTTTGGCGTCCAGATCCGACTGAGCTTCCAGCGCCTGCTGGTTGAGCTGATCGGAGGCCCTGGACAACTCGATCATGCGCTGGACGGCTTCGCTCGCGGTGGCGGGCATCGCCACCGGATCGGCCAGCGAGGGGCCCGCGCCGTAGGGCAACGTGACGAGGACACCGGCCGCGAGAACCCCCGCCACCAGACGTTTTCTCGACTGTCTTCGATCTGTTGCCACGGCCCGCGCTGCCCCGTTCTCTCGATCGACGATGGAGTCCGGACGGGGGCCGTCAGGGGAGTCACGCGACCCCGCAACCCGGATAGGTCTCGGTTAGGTTACGGAACGCCCCGTGTCGTGTCCAGCAGAGCACGGAACGGTCACATCCGCACCGCCGTCGGGCCGCGAGGGGTGCGGTCCGACGGCGGTGCGGGGGAGGGGTCAGAAGTGGCGCGCGCCCGCGAACGGCATCGAGGAGATCGGGGCGATGCGCACAGGGGTGCCGGAGGTCGCCGCGTGGATGACGTTGCCGTCGCCCGCGTACAGGCCGGAGTGGCCGCCGCCGTAGAAGGACACCACGTCGCCGGGCTGGAGATCCTCGAGCGAGACGGGGGCGCCCGCGGACAGTTGCGCGCCGCTGGTGCGCGGTAACTCCATGCCCGCTTCGCGATAGGCCCACTGGACCAGGCCGGAGCAGTCGAAGGCGTCCGGGCCCGCCGCGCCGTAGACGTAGGGCGCGCCGATCTTGGTCATCGCGGCGTCCAGCGCGACCTCGCCGAGGCTCTTCTTGGGCGCGACGAACGGCAGCGGCGCGCCGGGCACCTCGAGGCCGGGGATGTTCGGCGGGATCGGGATCTCGTTGGGCACCTCGAAGGTGCCGACGCCGGGGATGGTGACCGGCTGCGCCGAGGCGACGCCCGCGGGCAGGAGGATCGCGCCGATGGTGGCAGCGCCGACGGCGCCGGCGGCGACGGCGAGCCGCGCCTGTCGCTTGACGGTGTTGGACGCCATGATGCGTACTTCCTATCTGCCCCACGACGCCGCACCGGGTGATGCGATCGGACTCTGGTCCACCGCGGTCGCGGCGGAACTCCGTGAGGTCTCGAAAAGGTTACGAACACATCACGGTGGTTTGTAAAGCTGCGTCGATGCGATTCGGGTCGGAGCCCGGAAATGGCTCCGGACCACCTGGGATATTTCTCACACGAATCACGAAAAGATAACGATGGCCGTTTCTCTCGGGGCGCGCCCACGCGATCGCCGAGTGCGGCCCGGTGCGTCGTGCGCGCCCGTCCGACCCCATGGGCGACGTTTCGCCAGTTCCGGCACCGGAACCAGGGGGTACCGTACGGTCTGTTTCGGACACCTGTCCAATAGAGGGGGTTATGGTGACCGCGAGTTCAGGTAACTGTCACAACTCGTCCTCGCCCGTCCGGTCCGGCGATGCGATATTCACATGAATATGATCCGGGTCACTTTCTGGTGTACCGGATCGATCAGCGGGCAACGAAATGAAATCCTCGCGATCTTGATCCCTGTTTCGCGGGTTCTCCGTCGTGCCCGCGACCGGCCGCCCCGGGGCGGCGGGGCGAGGTCCGTGACCCGCGATCCTGTCGTACCCGCGCCCTACGCTGCACGCCGTGCCCGATCCCGCCTCGCCACCGGCCCGCGCCGGACAACTGGCCTTCGACGAACTCGAAACCCCGCTGCACGCCACAACGTTCGTCGTCGTCGACCTCGAGACCACCGGGACCAGTCCCGACCAGGACGCGATCACCGAGATCGGCGCGGTCAAGGTGCGCGGCGGCGAGGTGCTCGGCGAATTCGCCACGCTGGTGAACCCGGGCCGGGCCATCCCGCCCGCGGTCGTGCACGTCACCGGGATCACCACGGCCATGGTCCACGCCGCGCCGTCCATCGAGGCGGTGCTGCCCGGCTTCCTGGAATTCGCCGCGGGCGCGGTGCTGGTCGCGCACAACGCCCGCTTCGACACCGCCTTCCTGCGCGCCGCCGCCGAGCGGGCCGACACGCCCTGGCCGAATCCGGTGGTGCTGTGCACGGTGAAGCTGGCGCGCCGGGTGCTGACCCGCGACGAAGCCCCGTCGGTGCGCCTCGGGGTGCTGGCGCGGGTGCTCGGCGCGGGCACCGAACCCACGCACCGCGCCTTGGCCGACGCGCGCGCCACGGTCGACGTCCTGCACGCCCTGATCGCGCGGGTGGGCAACCAGGGCGTGCACAGCCTGACCGAGTTGATGGACTACCTGCCCGGGGTGAGCTCGGGTCAGCGGGCCAAACGGGTGCTGGCCACCGACATGCCGCAGGCCCCCGGGGTGTACCTGTTCCGGGGCCCGAGCGAGGAAGTCCTCTACATCGGCACCGCGGTGAACCTGCGCCGCCGTGTCCGCTCCTACTTCACCGGTTCGGAGACCCGCGGCCGGATCAAGGAGATGGTGTCGCTGGCCACCCGCGTCGACCACGTGGTGTGCGCGCACGGACTCGAGGCGGGCGTGCGGGAACTGCGGTTGCTGGTCGCGCACGCCCCGCCCTACAACCGGCGCTCCAAATTTCCCAAGCGGGTCTGGTGGCTGACCCTCACCGACGAACCCTTTCCGCGCTTCGCGGTGGTCCGCGTGCCCGTCGCGGATGCGCTGGGCCCCTTCCACTCCCGGCAGGATGCCCTCGACCTGGCGGCCACCGTCGCCGAATCCGCCCGTCTGCGCACCTGCACCACCCGCCTGTCGCGGCGTTCGGTGCACGACTGCCCGCCCGCGCCGGTCGGCGGTTGTCCGGCCGCGACGGCGGCGGACGATCCCGTCGACGCCGCCCGCTACGCCGCCGCGCCCGCCGCGGTGCGCGCGCTGCTGCGCGGCCACCGCGACGATCTGCTGCGCGGCATGGTCGAGCGGATCGACATCTGTTCGCGCGCCGAACATTTCGAGGCCGCCGCGCGGTGGCGCGATCGCGCCGCGGCGGTGGTGCGCGCCCTGCACCGCACCCAGCGACTGGCCGCGGTCGCCGCGCCGGCGGAGTTGATCGCCGCGCATCCCGACGGCGCGGGCGGCTGGGAGTTCGCGGTGATCCGCTTCGGCCGACTCGCGGCGGCGGGCGTCGCGCCGCGCGGCACCCCGCCGATGCCGGTGGTCGACCATCTGGTCGCCGCCGCGGAGACCGTGCTGCCGGAGGGCGCGGACACCGGCGATCCGTCGGCCCATCACCTTCCCGCCGCCGCACCGCCGCTGCGTGGCGCGCCACCGGAGGAGGTCGGGTTGGTGCTGCGCTGGCTGGCCCGACCGGGCGTGCGGATCGTGCGCACGACCGAGGGCTACGGCGAGCCGATCTTCGGGGCCGCGCGCTGGCTGGGCTGGGCCGAGATCGCCGAAGCCGCCGCGCGCGCCCCGCACGAGGGCGCGGACTACGTGGCGGCCAGCGCCGGTCCGGGCCGCGAACCGACGCGCACGGCGCCCACCCCGGGATGGGCGCGCCGCCTAGGCTGACACCCATGATTAACGCGATCGTGCTGATCCAGGCCGACAACGGCCGCATTCCGGAGACCGCGCAGGCGGTGGCCGACATCGACGGGGTGTCGGAGGTCTATTCGTGCGCGGGGGACGTCGATCTGATCGCGATCGTGCGGGTGCGCGACCACGAGCGGATCGCCGAGGTGGTGACCGGTCGCATCGACAAGACCCCCGGCGTGCTGCGCACCGTCACCCACATCGCGTTCAAGTCCTATTCGCGCGCGGACGTGGAGGCCGGTTTCTCCCTGGGGGAGTAGTTCAGGGGATGTGCACCGAGGAGCCCGGGACCGTCGCGCTGTCGCTCGGATTCAGCACGACGGTCGCGTCGCCGCGGCAGCCGGGCCGGTTGAAGACGGTGACGGTGGTGTCGGTGTGGTTTTCCACGGCCAGCGGCACGGGGCCGCCGCCGACTTCCAGGCAGCCGCCCGGATCGCGGTGCACCGACCCGTCGACCACGACGCTGCCGAGTGCGGCGGCGGCGGTCGGGGCGGTCACGATCGCGCCCGCGAGCAGACAACCGGAGACGATCGAGCCGCCGATGGTCCATCTGTTCGTCACCGGCGCACCGGTAGCCGCGCGCGTCATGCTCGTGCTCCCTCGAGGGTGGTTCCGCGGTGGACGTCCCTCGCGGTCGCGGCGGAATCCCTCGGGCATTCGCGGGACGGGTTCTCGGCCGTAACCAGGATTGTGCAACAGAACGGCGGAGAAATTCTCCGGGAGACCGGTCGGTTTGTTTTTTTAGCCCGCGACGAGCACCCGGCCGACGGCACCGGGCTTCGCCGGAATCACCCGGCGAAGCCATCGCCGGATCAGTCCTCGCCGAGGGTTCCGGTCAGCGCCACCCAGTCCTTCAGCAGCGCCGCCGCCTTCCCGCTGTCGATCGCCGCGGCCGCGCGCTCGACGCCCGCCGCCAGCGCGGTGTGGACGTCGGCGTCGAACTCGACCTCGCCCCGCGAGAGCCCGTAGGCCACCAGCGCCGCGGCCGAATTCACCAGCACGGCATCGCGCACCGGGCCGCTCGTCCCCGCGAGCACGTCGCGGGCGACCGCCGCGTTCACCTCGGCGTCCCCGCCCCGCAGGGCGTCCAGGTCGACGCGCTCGATACCGATCACGGTGGGATCGATGACCGTCTCGCGCCGCCGTCCGCCCGAGACCACCCAGGCCGCGGTGACATCGGAGGTGGTGATCTCGTCCAGTCCGTCCGCGCCGCGCACCACCAGCGCACTCGCCCCGCGTTCGGCGAACACGCCCGCGATGACGGGCAGCAGGTCGACGAACGCGCATCCGATCAACCCCGCGCGCGGTTGCGCCGGATTCGTCAGCGGACCGAGCACGTTGAACACCGTCGGGATGCCGATCTCCTTGCGCGCGGGCCCGGCGAAGCGCAGCGCGGGATGGAACAGCGGCGCGAAGCAGAAACCGATGCCGACCTCGCGGACCGAACGGGCCACCGACGCCGGACCCAGCGTCAGTTTCACCCCGAGCGCCTCCAGGGTGTCGGCGCCGCCGCTCTTGGAGGAGGCCGCGCGATTGCCGTGCTTGACCACCGGCACACCCGCCGCGGCCACCACGATCGAGGACATCGTGGAGATGTTCACCGACCCGGACCGGTCGCCGCCGGTGCCGACGATGTCGACCGCGTCACCGTCGACGTGGACCAAGCGGGCGTGCCCGAGCATGCCCCTGGCCATCCCGTCGAGTTCGGCGGGCGTGGGGCCTTTGATCTTCATCGCGACGCCGAACGCGGCGATCTGCGCCGGGGTGGCGTTGTCGGTGAAGATCTCGTCGATCACCCACGTCGTGTCCTCGGCGGCCAGATCGCCGCCGTCGGCGAGCGTTCCGAGCACCCCGGGCCAACTCCGCACGGTCATGTCCACATTCTCCCGTCACCACTGTTCGCGCACCAGTGTGTCGTGCGGCAGCCTAGTGGGCCAGGGGATCATCGCGCGGTCAGGGCCGCGCGGCGGGCGGCGGTTGCAGCGCGTCCCACCCGTCGGCGAATCCGTCGTGCCGCTGGGCCAGTCCGGCCATTCGTGAACGCTCCTGCGAACAGTGCAGCGCGTCGAGCAGTTGGACCCGCCGCAGGACCAGCGGACGCAACCGCGCCGCGTCCTCCGGCTCGCCCGCGTTCTCGACCCCGCCGCTGTTCTCGGACCCGGCCGTGCTCCCGGATTCGCGCGCGTTCTCGCCCCGGAGGCTCGTGTTCCCCGTGTTTCCCGTGTTCTCGGCTTCGGCGGGTTCGTACCCGTCCTGGGCGGCGATCGCGCACACCGCCGCGATCGCGTCCGCCGGGACGCGCAGATGGTGCCGCAACACCACCGGGCGCTCGGCCAGCAGGGTCTCGGCGCGGGCCAGCGCCGTGGAGCAGGCTTCCGCGTCGTCGAAACTCGACGCGACCACCACCAGATCGGCGCGGGTCGGATCGAGCGCGTCGTCCCCGCCGCCGAACAGTCGCCACCACAGTCGCCGCACGCCGGTCGCCTCTCTCTCAGCTTCTCCTCACCCGAGGCTGTCATAGTGGGTCGGTGCCCGGGGCGCGGACTCCCGATCCCGCTCGAACTGGGCAAACGCCGACACCCGCCGTGCGCGTCCCGATCCCGTGTCCGCGAGCGAATTCCGACACGGAGCGAGAAGTTCCGCACCCGGCTACTCCTGTCGTACTACGACGAGTCATACTTACCGGGTGACGACCGCAGTAGGGACCCCAGGATCGGCCATTACCCAGCGTGTGCACTCGCTGAACCGGCCCAACATGGTCAGCGTCGGTACCATCATCTGGCTGTCGAGCGAGCTGATGTTCTTCGCCGGCCTCTTCGCGATGTACTTCGTCGCGCGCGCCCAGGCCCACGGTGACTGGCCGCCGGAGCCGACCGAGTTGAACCTGGGCCTCGCCGTTCCGGTCACCGCCGTGCTGGTCGCCTCCTCGTTCACCTGCCAGATGGGCGTGTTCGCCGCGGAGAAGGGCGACGTGTTCGGTCTGCGCCGCTGGTACGTCATCACGCTGCTGATGGGCGCGTTCTTCGTCGCGGGTCAGGGCTACGAGTACTACCACCTGGTCCACGAGGGCACCTCGATCTCGGGCAGCGCCTACGGCTCGGTGTTCTACATCACCACCGGTTTCCACGGTCTGCACGTCATCGGCGGTCTGATCGCCTTCGTGTTCCTGCTCGTGCGCACCACGCTCAGCAAGTTCACTCCCGCGCAGGCCACGGCCGCGATCGTCGTCTCCTATTACTGGCACTTCGTCGACATCGTCTGGATCGGCCTGTTCGCGACGATCTACTTCGTGCGCTGATCCCGGTCCGCGCCCCCCAGCATTTGCACAAGTCGGTTCCGTCTACTCCAAAGGGACACAGATGAGTTCATCGCCCCCGTCAGCGCCAGAGCCCGCAGGCCCGAGCGCGGCGTCCAGCCCCGCCGACGAGGTCGGCCAGGCCGCCCGGATTCGCAGGCAGCGACGCACTCGGCGGCGCATCGCAGGCGGTCTCGCGCTGTTGGTGGGCCTGTTCGGCGCCGGCTTCCTGGCCACGGCGCTCACCCCGGAACCGCAGGTCGCCACCGCCCACGAGGATCAGTCCGCGCTGATCCGCGAGGGCAAACAGCTGTATGAGACCTCCTGCATCACCTGCCACGGCGCGAACCTGCAAGGTGTGAACGACCGCGGCCCCAGCCTGATCGGCGTCGGCGAGGCCGCCGTCTACTTCCAGGTCTCCACCGGACGCATGCCGCTGGCCTTCAATCAGTCCCAGGCCCCGCGCAAGCCGGTCAAGTTCGACGCCCAGCAGACCGACGCGCTGATGGCCTACATCGCCTCCAACGGCGGCGGCCCCAGCGTGGTGCGCGACGCCAACGGCGAGATCGCCCAGGAGTCGCTGCGCGGTGACGACATCGGCCGCGGCTCGGAGCTGTTCCGCATGAACTGCGCCTCCTGCCACAACTTCACCGGCAAGGGCGGCGCGCTGTCCTCGGGCAAGTACGCCCCGCCGCTGAACGAGGCCAGCGAGCAGCAGATCTACACCGCGATGCTGAGCGGCCCGGAGAACATGCCGAAGTTCTCCGACCGGCAGCTCACCACCGAAGAGAAGCGCGACATCATCGCCTACATCAAGAACGCCGAGGAGGAGGGCACCCCGGGCGGCTACGGCCTCGGCGGATTCGGTCCCGCGACCGAGGGCCTGGCCATCTGGGTCGTCGGCATCACCTTGGTCGTCGGCGGTGCGATGTGGATCGGATCGAGGTCATGACGGACAAGGAGCCAAACGACATGGGTCGCCCGGACGAGGGCCACGACGACGTGGAGTTGTCGAAGACGAACACCGCCGGGCACGCCGCCCCGGTCGATCCCACCGAGGAAGAGCTCGACGCGATGTCGCGCGACGAACTCGTCGCGCTCGGCACCGCCCGTGACGGCGTCGACGTCGCCTACCGGCGCGAGCGCTTCCCGGTTCCCGGCACCCGTGCCGAGAAGCGGGCCGAACGCGAGGTCACCTTCTGGTTCGCGATCTCCGGTCTGCTGGGCGCGGTGCTGATCGGCGTCTACTTGTTCTGGCCCTGGGAGTTCAAGGGCGAGGGCAAGCAGGAGCACGGAGCCTACCTGCTCTACACCCCGCTGATCGGTCTGGCCTTCGGCGGTTCGGTGTTGGCCATCGGTATCGCGGCCGTGCTGATCCGCAAGAAGTTCATCCCCGCCGAACTGTCGATCCAGCAGCGCCACGACGGGCCTTCGCCCGAGGTGGAGCGCCGCACCCTGGTCGCGCAGCTCTCCGACGCGGGCGAGACCTCCACCCTCGGTCGTCGCAAGATGATCACCCGCACGGCGGGCGCGGGCGTGGGCGTGCTCGGCATCGGCGCGCTGCTGGTCTTCGCGGGCGGCATGATCAAGAACCCGTGGGCCAAGGGCGACAAGTCCCCGCTGTGGGTGTCGGGATGGACCCCGGACTACGAGGGCGAGACCATCTACATCCGCCGCGACACCGGTCGCATCGAGGATGTCGTGCTGGTGCGCCCCGAGGATCTGGACGCCGGCTCGATGGAGACGGTCTTCCCGTGGAAGGAGTCGTGGCGCGGCGACGAGCACGCGACCCTGCAGTCGCTGCGCGGCATCCGCAACGCCGTCATGCTGATCCGTCTGCGCACCGAGGACGCCCAGAAGGCGATCAAGCGCAAGGGCCAGGAGAGCTTCAACTTCGGCGACTACTTCGCCTACTCGAAGATCTGCACCCACCTCGGCTGCCCGACCTCGCTCTACGAGCAGCAGACGAACAAAATTCTCTGCCCCTGCCACCAATCGCAGTTTCTTGCGACAGAATGGGGTAAGCCGGTCTTCGGTCCCGCTGCTCGCGCACTTCCGCAGCTGCCGATCACCGTCAACTCCGAGGGCTTCCTGGTCGCCAACGGTGACTTCATCGAGCCGCTCGGTCCGGCCTTCTGGGAGCGTCGATCATGAGCATTGTGGCAACCCAAGCCAACGGAATGGACGAGCGGTACCGCGCCGCGGCGTTCATGAAGCGGTCGATCAACAAGGTCTTCCCGACCCACTGGTCGTTCCTGCTCGGTGAGATCGCCCTCTACAGCTTCATCATCCTGTTGCTGTCGGGTGTGTACCTGACCCTGTACTTCGACCCGTCGATGGCGCACGTCACCTACGACGGCGCCTACCAGCCGCTGCGCGGCGTCGGCATGTCGCGGGCCTACGAGACCGCGCTGAACATCTCCTTCGAGGTGCGCGGCGGTCTGTTCGTCCGCCAGGTGCACCACTGGGCGGCGCTGCTGTTCGCGGCCTCGATCATCGTGCACCTGTTCCGCATCTTCTTCACCGGCGCGTTCCGCAAGCCGCGTGAGGCGAACTGGGTCATCGGCTGCCTGCTGCTGATCCTGGCGATGTTCGAGGGCTTCTTCGGCTACTCGCTGCCCGACGACCTGCTCTCCGGCACCGGCCTGCGCGCCGCGTTCTCCGGCATCACCATCGGCATCCCGGTCATCGGCACCTGGATGCACTGGCTGATCTTCGGCGGCGACTTCCCGGGCGACATCATCATCCCGCGCCTCTACATCGCGCACGTGCTGCTGTTCCCCGGCATCATCCTGGCGCTGATCGCGGCGCACGTGGCGCTGGTCTGGTACCAGAAGCACACCCAGTTCCCGGGGCCGGGCCGCACCGAGAACAACGTGGTCGGCGCGCGCATCGTGCCGGTGTTCGCCGCGGACCAGGGCGCGTTCTTCGCCTTCACCCTCGGCATCGTCGGCATCATGGGCGGCGTCCTGCAGATCAACCCGATCTGGAATCTCGGCCCGTACAACCCGTCCCAGGTCTCGGCCGGTTCGCAGCCCGACTTCTACATGATGTGGACCGACGGCATGGCGCGTCTGATGCCGCCGTGGGAGATCTATCTGGGCCGCTACACGATCCCGGCGGTCTTCTGGGTCGCGCTCATCATGGGCCTGGTGTTCACGGTGCTGATCGCCTACCCG
This sequence comes from Nocardia takedensis NBRC 100417, assembly GCF_000308695.1. Taxonomy (GTDB): domain Bacteria; phylum Actinomycetota; class Actinomycetes; order Mycobacteriales; family Mycobacteriaceae; genus Nocardia; species Nocardia takedensis. Next base: position 26,187 of record NZ_BAGG01000039.1, read on the forward strand.
TGGATCGAGAAACGCCTGACCGGCGACGACGCCCCGCACAACCTGTTGCAGCGTCCGCGCGACGTGCCGGTCCGCACCGCGATCGGCGCGATGGCCATCGGGTTCTACGTGGTGCTGACGCTGTCGTGCGTCAACGACATCATCGCGTTGAAATTCGACATCTCGCTGAACGCGACCACCTGGATGGGCCGTATCGGTCTGCTGGTGGTGCCGCCGCTGGCCTACTTCATCGCCTACCGGTTCTGCATCGGTTTGCAGCGCAGCGATCGGGCGGTGCTCGAGCACGGCATCGAGACCGGCGTGATCAAGCGTCTGCCGCACGGTGAGTACATCGAGGTGCACCAGCCGCTGGGCCCGGTCGACGATCACGGCCACCCGCTGCCGCTGGAGTACCAGGGCGCGCCCGTGCCCAAGAAGATGAACCGCCTCGGTTCGGCGGGCAAGCCCGGCACCGGCAGCTTCCTGCGCGCCGATCCGGTGGAGGAGTCCGACGAGCACTTCCGGATCGAGCACGCCGAGGAGCACAAGCAGCTCCAGGTGTTGCAGAAGGTCCAGGAGCAGTCGCGCAACGGTCACTCCGACCACTGACCCACCACACGAGCGAGGCCCCGAGTCGACATCGACTCGGGGCCTCGCCCGTTTCCCGGGAATGCGCAGCGCCCGCGCGCGGCCGGTCTCAGCGCCTGCGCGCCGCTGGTCTCAGCGCCTGCGCGCCGCCTCGATGGCCTCGAACTTCGCGAGGTTGTGGCGGGCGTCGGCCAGTGCGTCGTGCGCGTCGGGCGGGACCGGCGGCAGGTCGGGACGGCCGTTGACCTCCCAGTGCTGACGCAGTTCGTTGGTGTAGCGCGGCAGCGTGGTGGGCAGGTCGATCATCGACCCCCACAGCTGGCACAGCGCGACGTGGTCGTACGCGCCGACCCAGGCCCACAGCTCGGGCTGCACGGTCGGGCGGGGGATCAGGAAGCGGTACAGGTCCTCGCGGATCTGCGCGCGGGTGCGCCAGCGCGGCGAGCCACGATCCGGCAACTGCGGCAGCACGTACTTGCGGACCCACGGGCCCGCCTTGGCGGCGTCGAATTCGGTGGAGACCGCGTAGTACTCGCGACCGTCCTCGCAGACGACGCCGATCGACACCAGGTCGATGACCACGCCGTCCTCGATGAACTCGCAATCGTAGAAATATCTCAGCGAGATCGACCTCTCCCCGGTGTTCGGCTGCCGTGGCGGCGGACGCCGCGTCCCCACCCTAAGCGGGGACCGGACACAAGGCCCCCCGGGGTGCCGAGGTCGCCACCCGGGTGCGGGCGCACCATCCCTACCTCGTGGTTTCCGGGTGACCACCCGGTCCGTATTCTGAAGTCGTGAACTGGACCGTCGACGTACCCATCGACCGCTTGCCGCAACTGCCGCCGCTGCCGCCCGAGCTGCGCAAACGGCTGGACAGCGCGTTGGCCAAGCCCGCCCTGCAACAGCCGTCCTGGGATCCCGAGCAGGCCGCGAGCATGCGCGCGGTCCTGGAGAGCGTGCCGCCGATCTGCGTGCCCGCCGAGGTCGAGGAACTGCGCGCTCGGTTGGCCGAGGTCGCCAGGGGCGAGGCGTTCCTCATGCAGGGCGGTGACTGCGCCGAGACCTTCGCCGACAACACCGAATCGCACATTCGCGGCAACATCCGCACGCTGTTGCAGATGGCCGTGGTGCTCACCTACGGCGCGAGCCTGCCGGTGGTGAAGGTGGCCCGGATCGCGGGCCAGTACGCCAAGCCGCGCTCCTCCGACGTCGACTCGCTGGGGCTGAAGTCCTACCGCGGCGACATGGTCAACTCGCTGGTCGCCGACGCGGCGCTGCGCGAACACGATCCGTCCCGGCTGGTGCGCGCCTACGCCAACGCCAGCGCGGCGATGAACCTGGTGCGCGCGCTGACCGGTGCGGGCATGGCCGACCTGCACAAGGTGCACGATTGGAACCGCGATTTCGTGGCCCAGTCGCCCGCGGGCGCCCGCTACGAGGCGCTGGCCGAGGAGATCGACCGCGGTCTGCGGTTCATGACGGCTTGTCGCGTCAACGATCCCAGCTTGCAGGCCGCGCGCATCTACGCCAGTCACGAGGCCCTGGTCCTGGACTACGAGCGGGCGATGCTGCGCCTGGGCGAGAACCCGACCACCGGCGAACCGGCGCTCTACGACCTGTCCGCGCACTTCCTGTGGATCGGCGAGCGCACCCGGCAACTCGACGGCGCGCACATCGCGCTGGCCGAACTGCTGGCCAACCCGATCGGGCTCAAGATCGGCCCGACCACCACGCCCGACCAGGCCGTCGAATACGTCGAACGCCTCGACCCGAACAACGAGCCGGGCAGGCTGACGATCGTCTCCCGGATGGGCAACAGCAAGATCCGCGAGGTGCTGCCGCCCATCGTGGAGAAGGTGCAGGCCACCGGCCACCAGGTCATCTGGCAGTGCGACCCGATGCACGGCAACACCCACGAGGCGTCCACCGGATACAAGACCCGCCACTTCGACCGGATCGTCGACGAGGTGCAGGGCTTCTTCGAGGTGCACCACGCGCTGGGCACCCACCCCGGCGGTCTGCACATCGAGTTGACCGGCGAGAACGTCACCGAATGCCTGGGCGGCGCGCAGGACATCTCCGATCTGGATCTCAACAGCCGCTACGAGACGGCCTGCGATCCGCGCCTGAACACCCAGCAGTCGCTGGAACTGGCGTTCCTGGTCGCGGAGATGCTGCGCTGAGACCCGACACGACCGCGGCGGCCGGGTAGACCGCCGCGGTCGCCGTCGTCAGGGCAGGGCGGTCAGGTTGATCGTCGTGCCGGGCTGGACCTTGGTGCCCGCGCCCGGGTTCTGACCGATCACCACCGAACTCTCCGAGGGCGTCAACTGCTGCACCTGCGCGGACAATCCCAGCGCGGACAGCTTCGCGCGCGCGTCGCCGACGCTCTGGCCGACCAGGAACGGCAGCTTCACCGCGTTCGACACCAGCAGCGTGACGCCGTCGCCCGCGCTGAGGGTGGTCCCGGCCGCCGGATCGGTGCCGATCACCTGGTCGGCGTCGATCTGCTTGTCGTATTCGGTGCGTGTCTCACGGACCTCGATGCCCGCCTTGGTCAGCGCGGCCATCGCCTCCTCGGTGGTCTTGCCGCGCACGTCGGGCACCTTCACCGGTTGCGCGCCGTTGCTGCGGTACACCTTCACCTGCGCGCCCATCGGCAGGACGGTGCCCGCGGCCGGATCAACCTTGGCCAGACTGCCCTTCGGTGACTGGCTACCGATCTCGCCCGCGTCCACCGGGAGCAGGCCCGCGTCCTTGATCAACTGGTTGACCTTCGCCAGTTGATCGCCCGCGCGGACGTCCGGCACCCGCGGTTTGCCGCTGGAGATCAGCACCGCCACCGTGGAACCGCCGGTCACCTTCGCACCGGCCGACGGGTCGCTGCCGACCACCCCGCCGACCGGAATCGTGTCCGATGCCCGCTGGCGCAGTTCGGTCTCGAAACCGGCCTCGGCCAGTTTCGCGGTGGCCTGCTCGCTGGTCAGACCCGCGATCGGCGGCACCGTCTCGTAGCGGCCGAAGCCGAGCCACCATCCGCCGACGCCGACGACCAGCGTCAGCACCGCGACGATCGCCACCCACACCAGGGAGGTGCGTCGGGAACGGTTCGGGTCGGGGCCGAAATCCTGGTACGGGGCGTGTCGGTGCCCGACCTGCGCGTTGTGGTCGGGGACCGGCGCGTATTCCTCGCGGGGACGTTGCGTGGTCACCATCCGCGTGTGCTGCGGTTGCTGCGAGGGCGGCGGGAAAGGGGCGTGGGCCTGCGCGCGATCGGCGGCCACCGACTGGAAACCGGCGCTGAGATGTTCGGCCGACTCCTTCGGGGCGGGCACCCGGTAGGGCGGCAACCGCAGCGCCGCCGCGATCGAGCGCAATTCGGCGGCCATCTCGGTCGCGTCCGCGAAACGCCGCGCCGGATCACGGTTCGTCGCCCGCGCCACCAGCGCGTCGAACTCCGCGGGCACGCCGCTGATCGACGCGCTGGGGCTCGGCACGTCCTTCTCGACCCGCTGATAGGCGATCGACAGCGAATTGTCGCCCGTGAACGGCGCCCGCCCGGTCAGCAACTCGTAGATCAGCACGCCGAAGGAGTAGACGTCGCTGCGCGAATCCGCCGTACCCGCCGTCACCTGTTCCGGCGACAGGTACGCCGCCGTGCCCAGGATAACGCTGGCCGAGGTGGTGTTGGCCGCCGCCACCGCGCGCACCAACCCGAAGTCGGCGATCTTCACCTCGCCCGCGTCGGAGATCAGCACGTTCTCCGGTTTGATGTCGCGATGCACCAGACCCGCCGCGTGGGCGACGCCGATCGCCGCCAACAACGGTTCGGCGACCGCGCGCACCGCGTGCGGCGGCATCGGGCCGCGCTCGCGCAGCAGTTCGCGCAACGTGCCGCCCTCGACCAACTCCATGATCAGGAACGGGTATTCACCGTCGACGCCTTGGTCGTACACCGCGACCAGCGACGGATGCTTGAGTTTCGCGACCGCGCGCGCCTCGAACTCGAACCGTGAGAGGAACTGCGGGTCCGAGGCGAATTTCGGGTCCATCACCTTGATCGCGACCGGACGATCCAACCGGGTGTCGACGCCGCGGAACACCATCGACATCCCGCCGCGCGCGATCGGCGCGTCGATCCGGTAGCGCCCTTCCAGCATCTGGCCGATCAAGTGATGTCCTCCGGCTATCACAAAACTCTCACCCCTCGCCGATAGCGACAAGCGAACAGCCGCGGGTTGCGGCCACCACGATCGTAGCCGTGCCGCCCCCGCCCACCGGGTCTGCCGCACCCTGTCGCCCGCACCGTCTACCGTTGTGCCGGTGAGCGCCATTCCCTACGCCGCGGACGTCCTCCCGGAAACCGTCACCCTGCTGCCGCTGCCCGACGTCGCCGACCGCCTCGGCCTCGTCGTCACCCGCGTGCACCAACTGCTGCGCGACCACCACCTGCTCGCCGTGCGCCGCGACGGAGTGATCGGAGTGCCCGCCGACTTCTTCGACGACACCGGCGCGGTCGTCAAGTCCCTGCCCGGCCTGATCACCGTCATGAAGGACGGCAAGTACACCGACGAGGAAATCCTGCGCTGGATGTACACCGACGACGACACCCTCCCCGGCAAACCCGTCGACGCCCTACACGGCCCCCTGGCCCGCGAGGTCGTCCGAAGGGCCGCCGCCGAACCCTTCTGACCGCACTGGAGCGCCGCGGCAACCGAGCCCCCGGCTGCCGCTTCCTCCACGGGCAAACCCACAAGCAACATCACCACCTGACGTTCCCACAGGGCGACGGCCACCCGAACGTAACCACCCGGTACACCCCCCAAGCAACATCACCGCCCCACGTCCCCCGCTCGGGTGCGAGTCTTACGAGCGCCGTTCGCGGCCGTCTCGTCGGCCGGTGGGCGAAGCGCATGCGCCGAAGGCGCGAGTCTCGCCCGCCGGCCGACGAGACACAAGGGGCCGCGAACACGCCGCGACGAAGTCGCGGCCAGACAAACACCGGGCACACCGCCCTGAGACCCGTATTCCATCAACTCCCAACCAATCACCCCACCGCAGCCTCCCCCTCGAGCGAGGACGTACGAAAAAGCAGGTAATGCTGGGACGCCCGGCAGTACCCGACCGCTCAAGCCTTCGCGGGCTCGCCCACGGACGTCTCACCCGCGGGCGCGGAGCGCAACCGCAGCGGATCGACGGTGCGCAGTGACAGTGCGGCGACCACGGCGACGAAGGTCGCGGCGGCGACGTGCCAGAAGTTGTAGAGGCCGATGGAGCCGTCGGGCTGGAACACCAGCATCAGCCATGTGCACAGGCCGACCAGCACCATCAGGGTGGTGGTCGAGAGCGCGAAGCCGGCTGCCAGGGCCAGCGGCCAGGAGTAGTACCAGGGCAGTGCGGCGGGGGAGAGGATGACGATGGCGACGAAGGCGATCAGGATGCCGAGGACGGCTTCGCGTTCGCTGTGGCGGAAGCGCCACCATGTCCAGGCGAGGACGGCGACCAGCGCCAAGGCGCACAGTGCGCGGGTGACGGCCAGGACGGGGTCGGTGCCGAACGGGGTGATCCAGGTGACCGTGTGCGCCATGATCGTCGGCAGCGAGAGCCAGTTGATGATCTTCTTCGAGCCGGACAGCGCGGTCAGCCAGCCGATGCCGACGCCGGCGATGGCCGAGGCGGCGACGAAGACGGCGGCGAACACGCTGAGTCCGAGTCCGGCGATCTTGGCGAACATCAGGGACGGGTGGGGCATGTCCTGGGTGGGTTTGGCCGCGTCGTCGTGTTCGGAGTCGGTGACCTGGTCGGGTGGGAGGCCCGCGCGTTGGGCGGCGCGGCGTTCTTTTTCGTGCAGCATCCAGATCCATACCAGGAACGGCAGCGCGATTCCGGCGGTGGCTTTGATGGCGACGCCGATGGCGACGACGACGATGCCCGCGACGTGGTGGCGTTCGAGGACCAGCGCGATGCCCGCGCACATGAGCCCGACCATGAGCATTTCGTTGTGCACGCCGCCGATGAGGTGGATGAGTACGAGCGGGTTGAGTACGGCCAGCCACAGCGCGACGGTGGGTTTGCCGCCGAGGTGTTTGGTCAGGTAGGGCACCGCCCACATCATCAGTGCCAAGCCGGGCAGCATGACCAATCGCAGCGCGATCGTGCCCGCTACCACGTTGTCGCCGGTGAGGGCCGTGATGGCGCGGCCGAGCAGCAGGAACACCGGGCCGTAGGGGGCGGTGGTGGTGGTCCACACCGGGCTGACGTTGTCCAGCAGCACACCGGGATTGGCGACCGGTCCGACCTGGTAGGGGTCGAATCCGTCGCGCAGCAGCGCGCCTTGGGCGAGGTAGGAGTAGGCGTCGCGGCTGAACATCGGTACGGCGAACAGCAGCGGGAAGATCCAGATGCCGACGATCGCGCGCAGTTCGTTCAGGGTGACGCCCGCGCCCGCGCGGTCGCCGAGTCCGAGGGTGGTGCGGCCCAGTCGGACCCACGCCGTGATCATCAGCAGCACGCCGACCCAGATCACCATGGTGGACAGCACATAGCCGTGGCCGAAGCGCAGCCAGGACAGGTGCATGTCCTCGAGCAGCGGGTCGCGGCGGCGGACGCTGCCCGCGCCGAGTCCGCCGCAGGTGATCATCAGCGCGCCGAAGAAGCCGAGCAGCGCGGCGTGTCCTTCGGGGCTGCGGGCGAAGTCGGCGTAGGTGTGCAGTCGGGAACGCCACCCGTCCGGGAACGATGCGGGGGTGGCGTCGGTGCTCGTCTGGTGCGGCGCGACAGCGGCCGGGGCCGGGGCGGAAGCGCGCGTCTCGGGGGGTGGCATGTGGTGTCGGTCCCCCCGGGATGGTCGGCGGTCGCAACCGCGAGCGAATAGGTCGGCGATCAGTTTAATGCTTCGCCGGGAACACTATCCCGGCGGCGCGTCCGGTTTCCTGTCGAGCGTGGTCCTCGACCCCGATGACGCGCTGCGCGGCCAGTTTTCCCGACAGCAACACCGTGGGTACGCCCACACCCGGCGTGGTGCCGCAGCCGGCGAGGACGACGTTGTCGACCGCGCGCGGCAGGTTGCGCGGCCGGAACGGCCCGGTCTGGCGGAGGACGTGCGCGGCGGAGAACGGTGTCCCCGCGAGCATGCCACGGTCGCGCCAGGTCTGCGGGGTGTCGAGGTGGTCGACGGTGAAGTGCTCGGCGATGCCGGTGTATCCGCGC
>NZ_BAGG01000038.1 GCF_000308695.1 Nocardia takedensis NBRC 100417
GCGCGGGTTCGGTGGAGCGGTGACCGGCCGCCCACCACGCGCGGGCCCCGTCGGCCATGTCCTCGGCGACCAAGGCGGCGGCGGTCACCACCACACCGTCGAGCAGGACCGGCGTGCGCCGGGTGGCCGCCTGGGCCAGAAAGCCCGCCATCGCGGCGATATCCGCGCCGGAGGCGACGCGCAGCAGTTCCACCGGATCCTTGGCGACCCGCCGCGCCCGCCGCATCCCGTCGCGGATCGCGGCGACCTTGCGCACCCAGCCCGCGTCATCGATGCCGGTGCCGCGTCCGACCGCTTTGATCGGTTCGGTGTCGGTGAGCGTCGCGACCAGCACCGTCGCGGGCGTGGTGTTGCCGATGCCCATGTCGCCCACCACCAGCAGGTCCGCGCCGCCGTCGATCTCCTCGTCGGCGACGGCCCGACCGGCGGCGAGCGCGGCGGCCACCTCGGTGACGGTGAGCGCGTCCTCGCGGTCGATCGATCCGCTCGCGCGGCGCACCTTGTGCGCGCTGATCGCCGGATCGGTGTCGGCGTCCACGGCCATGTCCACCACGCGCACGGTCGCGCCCGCGACCGCGGCCAACGCGTTGACGGCCGCGCCGCCGCCGAGGAAGTTGGCCACCATCTGCGCGGTGACCTCGCTTGGGTAGGCCGACACGCCGTGCCGGGCCACGCCGTGGTCGCCCGCGAAGACGACGACGCGGGCGCGCTCGAACTGCCGGGGCGGGCACTGCCCCTGACAGGCGGCGGCCCAGTTGCCGAGTTCCTCCAGACGACCCAGGGCGCCGGCGGGTTTGGTGAGCTGGGCCTGCCGCATGAGGGCCGCCGCGCGCGTGTGCGGGTCCGGGGGAGCAACCGGTCCGAATCCGTGTGTCACTGTCGAGCCTCTCGGTCTGGGCAGGTCTGCGCCGAAGGGTGGTTCGCCGACCAATCTTGCCCCGCCCGCCGCGCCCCCGGCCAACCGCCCGACCAGCCGCTGTCGGTGGCGAGTGTCGAGGTCGTGGTGGGTCGACCCCAGCCCGGCCGCGAACACCTTTGGAGTGAGTCTGTTTCACAAATTGTGGCGGCTTGACCGGCCGCGCTGATCCAAGCGCAAGGTGCGGCCCGCGACCACCAGCACCGCGTCTTCGCAGACCGCGGCCACGCGCTGGTTCAGCGTGCCGATCTCGTCGCGGAAGAGGCGACCCGAACGGGTCGCGGGAATGACGCCCAACCCGACCTCGGGGCTCACGATCACCAACCGGCCCGGATATCGCGCGACCGCCGCCACCAGTCGGTCGGTGTCCGGCGACACCGTGCCGCGCGGGGCGTCCCAGGCGTCGCGCGCGTCGATCACCGCGGTGAGCCAGGTCCCGAGGTCGTCGACGAGGGTCGTGCCGTGGGTGGTCTCGCCGAGAACCGAAGCGAGATCGGCGTTCTCGACCACCCGCCAGTCCGCCGGGCGGCGCTCCCGATGGCCCGTGATCCGCGCGGCGAAGTCGAGATCGGCCGGATCGGGGACCGCCGTGGCCACGTAGCGCACCGGACCTGCCGCGGCGGCCAGCGCTTCGGCATGTGCCGATTTGCCCGAACGGGCCCCGCCGAGGACGAGCGTGCGATGGGCGGCGGCAGACACGTCGGGCAATCTATCAACCGGCCACCGCGTCGCGACCTGTCGACCGGCAATCGCGCCTGACGACCTGTCGACGGCTGCCGTCCCGAATCGGTCACCCGGCCACCGCGCCCGAGGGGGAGCGCCCGTCGTCGCGGGTCGCGCCGAAGCGGCGGCGGTATTCGGTGGGCGCGATGCCGACCAGGCGCTGGAAGTGGTGGCGCAGCAGCGCGCCCGATCCGAAGCCGGCGTGGCCCGCGATCTGCTCGAGTCCCTGATCGGTCTCCTCGAGCAGTTGTTTGGCGTAGAGCACGCGCTGGTTGGTCAGCCATTTGACCGGGGTGGTGCCGGTCTCGGCGGCGAAGCGGCGGGCGAAGGTGCGCGTGGACATCACGGCCCGGCCCGCCAGATCCTCGATGGTGTGCTGTTCGGCCAGGTTCTCGCTCATCCAGCGCAGCGTCTCGCCGAGGCTCTCGGTGCTGTCCAGGACGGGGCGTTCGATGAATTGGCGCTGTCCGCCGTCGCGCTGGGGCGGGACCACCATGCGCCGGGCGATGGCGTTGGCGGCGGCCGTGCCGATCTCGCGGCGCACCAGGTGCAGGCAGGCGTCGATGCCCGCGGCCGTGCCCGCGCTGGTGATCAGGTCGCCCTCGTCGACGAAGAGGACATCGGGGTCGACGGTGGCCGAGGGGAACCGCGCGGCCAGTTGGTCGACGTACTTCCAGTGCGTGGTGCAGCGGCGTCCGTCGAGCAGGCCGGCCGCGCCGGCCAGGAACGCGCCGGAGCAGACGGTGAGCACGGTCGCGCCGTTGGCGGCGGCGGCGCGGACCGCCTCGATGGCGGGCATGCTGCGCGGGTGGTCCATCGCCTCGACGTGGAAGGCGGCCACGGCGACCAGATCGGCGTCCACGACATGTTCGAGCCCGTGTTCCGGGGTGAGGGTGACTCCGGGGGTGGTGGAGCGCAGCGGGCGGCCGGGTTCGGCGCCGCAGACCCGGAAGTCGAAGCCGGGCAGGCCGTCCATGGTGCGGTCGAGGCCGAAAACCTCGGCGACCACGCCGAACTCGAACATGGCCAGCGGTTCGGTGAGCGCGACGGCGACCTTGGACAGCATGCCCTCAGCCTAGCTGGCCGAATATTTGCGCACAACGGCAGAACTGCCACTTTCGGCAAGAAATGAACGAGCGCAAAATTTCTGCCATGACAATCGCACTGCTCACCCTCGCCCTCGTGGCCCTGTTCGCCGCCCTGCTCTACCTCGGCCGCGACCGGATCGGATCGACCGAGGTCCTCGACCGCGACGCCCAACGCCTGACCGTCGAGTTGAAGGCCATCTCCGCCGCGCACCACCGGTGACCCGGAGCGCGAACGAGCCCCCCGGCGTCGACCGGAGGGCTCGAACGGTGCAACAGGTCAGACCGCGTCGCCGGGCGACACGCGCGGTTTCGGCGCGCGCATCTTGCGGATCTGCGAGGCGCGCACGAAGGCGTACCAGCCCAACTTGAAGCCGGTGTCGGTGGTGTTGGGGTACTTCTCCCTGACCCGGTTGTTGACGATCTTGCCCAGGATCACGCCCTCGATCGCCATGAACAGCATCATCACCAGCATCGCCAGCGTCACGATGGTCTGCAGGCCGGGCGCGGCGAACATCGACAGGATCAGCACCAGCGCCATCGGCATGAACAGGCCGACCAGGTTGCGCCTGCCGTCCACCACGTCGCGCACATGCGCGCGGACCGGGCCCTGATCGCGCGGCAGCAGGTACTTGTCCTCGCCCGCGAGCATGCGGGCGCGCCTGTCCTGGGCGGCGAGCTTGCGCTCGGCCGAGGCCGCCTTGCGGTCCACCTTGGTGCCGCGGGTGGCCTTGCGGCGGGCCCGCGCCTCCTTGGAGGTCAGCGGGGCGGGAGCCACCGGACCGCGCTTCTTGCCTTGCGCGTCACGGCGTTTCGGGGTGGGACGGCCCTTGCCGAGGGTCGCCGTCGAGGTGTTTCTGGGGGTGTCTGCGGTCGCCGCATCGCCCGCGTCCGCCGTGTCGCCGGCGGTCGCGTCGGTGCTGCTGGACTCGCCGCGACGGAACAATTTCACACCGACCAGGCTATTCGATGGCATACCGAGCGGGAAATGCGGACGTGTCGTTGTGTGACGCGTCTCGAGAATTCGGCTCCTCGGGCTCCGCGCCGGAGGTTGCGCTTACCCCATTCCGGCGGGAGTGGCAAGATGGGGAATAGCAGCCCGCCGGGTGGTGTTGACGACCACGGAGCCGTGCGCTGTTCACGGGTTGACCACAGCTGTCCCTTAGGAGAGTTCATGACTGTGCAGAACGAGACGACCACCCACGGGGTGACTCTGACCGACGCCGCCGCGAGCAAGGCCAAGGCGCTGTTGGACCAGGAGGGTCGTGACGATCTGGCTCTGCGTATCGCCGTGCAGCCCGGTGGCTGCGCGGGCCTGCGCTACCAGCTCTTCTTCGACGACCGCTCGCTCGACGGCGACCTGACCGTCGACTTCGCCGGGGTCACCCTGGCGGTCGACAGGATGAGCGCGCCGTACGTGCAGGGCGCCTCGATCGACTTCGTCGACACCATCGAGAAGCAGGGTTTCACCATCGACAACCCGAACGCCACGGGCTCCTGCGCCTGCGGCGACTCGTTCAACTGAGCCGGGTTCCCCGCAACGGGGTCGAATTCCATTAATCTGGGCTGAGTTCCCGTCGTGCGGTCGGTGCGCGTGCGCGCGCGCCGACCGGCTTCGCGCATCAAGGTAGATCGCATCAGGTAGATCGCTGGGAACGCACTGGACCATTGTCATGCTCCCCCGCGGTACCTCGGCACGTCTCGGCACGGCGCATCGTCGGCGAGGCGGGCCACGGAACGGCGGGGGAGCCAACCGTTGAAGGGCTCAGCCTCGTGTCAATCGCCGTGTCCGCTTCCATCGCGACCGACCACCTCATGCGTTTCCCCGGACGGTTCGCCGATGTGCTTCTGGCCGATCAGCTCGACCATGTGTCGCTGAGTTTCCTCGTCGACGATCTGCAGGTCCGTCGCGGTGGGGTGGCGGGGAACATCGCCTACGCCATGGGCATCCTGAACCGCACGCCGCTGCTGGTCGGCGCGGTCGGCCCCGACTTCGCCGAATACCGTTCCTGGCTCGAGAAGCACGGCGTCGACTGCTCGACGGTGCTGATCTCCGAGCAGGCCCAGACCGCTCGTTTCGTGTGCACCACCGACGACGACATGGCCCAGATCGCCTCGTTCTACCCCGGCGCGATGAGCGAGGCCCGCGACATCTCGATCGCCGAACTCGCCGAGTCCAATGTCCTGGATCTGGTGCTGGTCGGCGCGAACGACCCCGAGGCCATGCTGCGCCACACCGAGGAGTGCCGCGAACTGGGCATCCCGTTCGCCGCGGACCCCTCCCAGCAGTTGGCCCTGATCGACGGCGACCACGCCGTGCGGTTGATCGATGACGCCACCTACCTGTTCACCAACAAGTACGAGTGGGCGCTGCTGTTGCAGAAGACGGGTCTGAGCGAGGCCGAGGTGGCGGCCAAGGTCGGCATCCGGGTCACCACGCTCGGGGGCGAGGGCGTCGAGATCGTGGACCGGGACGGCACCGTCACCCGCGTCGGTGTGGTCCCCGAGCGGGAGAAGGTGGAGCCGACCGGCGTCGGTGACGCCTTCCGCGCCGGTTTCCTCACCGGCCACACCGCCGGACTGAGCATCGAGCGTTCCGCGCAACTGGGCTCGCTGATCGCCGTGCTGGTGCTCGAGACCATGGGCACCCAGGAATGGACGCTCAACAAGGACGAGGCGCTGGAACGGCTCACCGACGCGTACGGCGCCGAGGCGGCGGACGAGATCAAGCCGCTGCTCTGAGACGGCCTCTCGACGACGACCTCTCGGCATCGCGAGACGACGAGGCCCCCGGACCGAAGGTGGTCCGGGGGCTTCGTTCGCGTCGGGCGACTACAGCGAGACCGGGTAGACCGGTTCCTGGATCTCGGGCTTGATGCGGTCCTCGACGAAGATGCCGTGCCACACCATGAACACCAGCAGTGTCCACAGCCTGCGGCTGTGATCGGAGCGCCCGGCCTTGTGCTCGTCGAGCATCGTGGCG
>NZ_BAGG01000037.1 GCF_000308695.1 Nocardia takedensis NBRC 100417
ACAGCAACGTCAGCGCGCGGTGCACGTGATCGCGCACCGCCACCACCTCCCGCTCCACCACGACCACCGGTTCGGCGACCCCCGCGTCACCGAGCACCGCCGTCTCCCACTGGTTCTCCACCCGCCGCAACTCCGCCCGCAACCGCCGCGCCGTCGCCCGATCGCCCCCCGCCGCGGCCCGCCGAACCTCCGCCCGCAGCCCGGCGATCCGCTCCTCGAGCTCGACCGCTGAATCCTTCATGCGGGCAACGTACGCACAGCTTCCAGTGAAGTCCAGTATTTCCCAGTCTTCCCGCGTGTCGGCATGGCTGAAGGTTCGCTCGGAACGGCGAAACCCCGCGCGGCGTGTGGCTGCGCGGGGCTCGGCGGCTCGGCGAATCAGCGGCCGTAGCGGGCCAGGACGGCTCCGGCTTCTTGGGCGGCGGTGCCTTCTTCGGCGAGATGGGCCATGGCCGGGGGGATTTCGCGGCCGTGGTGGGTCATGGCCTGGGCGTAGAGGCGGCCCGCCCGGTAGGAGGAGCGGACCAGGGGGCCCGCCATGACGCCCGCGAAGCCGATCTCCTCGGCGACGCGGGAGTGTTCGACGAATTCCTCCGGCTTGACCCAGCGGTCGACGGGGTGGTGGCGGGGGGAGGGGCGCAGGTACTGGGTGATGGTGAGGATGTCGCAGCCGGCCTCGTGCAGGTCGCGCATCGCCCGGGTGACTTCTTCCGGGGTCTCGCCCATGCCCAGGATCAGGTTGGACTTGGTGACCAGGCCCGCGGCCTTGGCGGCGGTCAGCACGGCCAGCGAGCGCTCGTAGCGGAAGGCGGGGCGGATGCGCTTGAAGATGCGCGGCACCGTCTCCAGGTTGTGCGCGAGCACTTCGGGGCGGGTGGAGAAGACCTCGGCGAGTTGGTCGGGGTCGGCGTTGAAATCGGGGATGAGCAGTTCGACGCCGGTGTTCGGGTTGACCGCTTTGATGGCGCGCACCGTCTCGGCGTAGAGCCAGGCGCCGCCGTCGTCGAGGTCGTCGCGGGCCACGCCGGTGATGGTGGAGTAGCGCAGACCCATGGCCTGCACGCTCTCGGCGACACGGCGGGGCTCGTCGCGGTCGAGGGCGGCGGGTTTGCCGGTGTCGATCTGGCAGAAGTCGCAGCGGCGGGTGCACTGTTCCCCGCCGATGAGGAAGGTGGCCTCGCGGTCCTCCCAGCATTCGAAGATGTTGGGGCAGCCCGCTTCCTCGCACACCGTGTGCAGGCCCTCGCGCTTGACCAGGCCCTTGAGTTCGGTGTACTCCGGGCCCATGGTGGCGCGCGTGCGGATCCATTCGGGTTTGCGCTCGATCGGGGTTTCCGCGTTGCGCGCTTCGATCCGGAGGAGTTTGCGTCCCGCAGGTGCTTGAGCCGAGGTCACGAGTTCGACCTTACGCCTGCGCCGTCGACGCGCGTGATGTCGTGCGCGGTGACCGGCAACTCACCGTCGAGCGCGCGCACGATCGCGGTGGCGACCAGCGGTTTGACCTCGGCGACGGTGACGTCGCGGCCGAGTTCGCGGCTCAGGGTGGTGACCCCGGCGTCGCGGATGCCGCAGGGCACGATGGCCTGGAAGCCGTCCATGGCGGAGTCGCAGTTCAGCGAGATGCCGTGCAGGGCGACCCCGCGTTGCACGCGCACGCCGATCGCGGCGATCTTGCGTTCGGCGAACACCTCGGTGGCGGGCAGCCAGACCCCCGAGCGGCCTTCGACTCGCCCGCAGTCCAGGCCGAAACCGGCCACTACCGAGATAAGGGCTTCCTCGAGGCGGCGCACGTAGCGCACGACGTCGACCGGTTCGGCCAGGCGCACGATCGGGTAGCCGACGAGCTGACCGGGGCCGTGCCAGGTGATCTTGCCGCCGCGGTCGACCTCGATGACCGGGCTGCCGTCGACGGGCAGGTCCTCGGCCTCGGTGCGGCGGCCCGCGGTGTAGACCGAGGGGTGCTCGAGCAGCAGCAGACGGTCGGGGCCGACGCCGTCGGCGCGTTCGGCGGCGTACCGGCGTTGCAGATCCCAGGCCGCGTGGTAGTCGATGAGTCCGAGGTCGTCGATCGCGATCGGGGTGGTATCGAATCGAGCGGACCGTTCGGTGCGCGTGTCGTTCACCAGCACGACGTTACGCCGAGGGCGTTCACCGCCCGTGCGGACGTGGTGTGTCCGCGCCCACAGCCGCGTCGGCGCGTTCCGGGTCGATCGGGATGGTGCGTTGCAGCAGGGTCAGATCCATCCAGCGGCCGAATTTGTGACCGACCTCGGGGAGGTGCCCGACCTCGACGAAGCCGAACCGTTCGTGCAGGGCGATCGAGCCGAGGTTGGCCGATTCGACGGCCGCGATGATCGTGTGCACGCGACCGGAACGCTCGGCGTGCTCGAGCAGGGCGGTCAGCAGGGCGACGGCCAGTCCGCGGCGCTGGAACCGCTCGGCGACGTACACCGAGTTCTCCACGCAGAAGCGGTATCCGACCTTGGGCCGCCACTGGCCGTAGCTGGCGTACCCCGCGATCTCGCCGTCGACCTCGGCGACCAGGACGGGCATTCCCGCCGCGGTGCGGTCGCGCCACCAGGTCTCGCGGTCGTCGAGACCGACCTCCTCGATGTCCCAGATCGCGGTCGAGGTGGCGATGTTGGCGTTGTGGATGGCCAGGACGGCGGGCAGGTCCTCGACGCGCGCGTCGCGGATCACCGCTCGTCCCCGTCGCCGCCGAGCACCGCGGCCAGCGCCGCGCCGATGGTGGGATGGCGGAAGTGGTAGCCGGCCGTCTCCAAGGCGGTGGGGATGGCGCGCGGCCCGCGCAGCACGGCCTCGTCGGCGAATTCGCCGACCACCGCCCGCAACGCGAACGCGGGCACCACCAGCGGCGTCGGCCTGCGCAGCGCCCGGCCGACGGCCCGGCTGAACTCGGCGTTGGTGACCGGGGCCGGTCCGACCGCGTTGATCGGCCCGCGCACGGTCTCGTGGGTCAGCGCGAAGACGATCGCGCCCACCTCGTCCTCCAAGGAGATCCACGGCGAGTACTGTCGCCCGTCGCCGAGGCGACCGCCCAGGCCCAGCGAGTACAGCGGGCGCAGCGCTTGCAGGATGCCGCCGTGGCGCGAGAGCACCGCGGCGCTGCGGACCAGCACGGTGCGCACCCCCGCGGCGGTCGCGGGCGCGGTGGCGGCTTCCCAGTCCCGGCACAGTGTCGCCAGGAAACCCGTTCCCGCGTCGGAGGTCTCGTCGACGACCCGGTCACCCGCGCCGCCGCCGTAGTAGTGCACGCCGCTGGCGTTGACCAGCGTCGGCACTCCCGCGGCGGCGACCTCGCCCGCCAATACGTCGGTCGGGGTGATCCGGCTGTCGCGCAGCAACTGCTTGTAGCCGCCGTTCCAGCGTTGTCTTCCTACGCCGGCCCCGCACAGGTTGACCACCGCGTCCGCGCCGCGCAGCGCCCGCCCGTCCAGTTCGGCGCGGGCCGGGTCCCAGCTGAATTCGTCCGGCGCGGCGGCACGGCGGCGGACCAGTCGGACCACGTCGTGCCCGTCGCGGCGCAGAGCCGCGACGAGCGCCGTCCCGATCAGACCGGAGGACCCGGCGATCACGACCTTCATACGTGACAGAAGACCTTTCCTGGATTTACAGGCCCAGATCCGCCTCGAACGCCGCTTCCTCGAGCCGGTGCCGGATGGTGGTCAGGAAGCGACCGGCGTCCGCACCGTCGATGAGCCGGTGATCGTAGGTCAGCGGCAGGTAGCACAGCGACCGGACGCCGATGGACTCGTTGCCGTTCTCGTCGGTGACCACGCTGGGCCGCTTGACGATCGCGCCCGTGCCGAGCATGCCCGCTTGCGGCGGGAGCAGGATCGGGGTGTCGAACAGCGCGCCCTGGCTGCCGATGTTGGTGATGGTGAACGTGCCGCCCGCCAACTCGTCCGGCTTGAGTCCGCCGTTGCGGGCCCGGTTCGCGATATCGGCGATGGCGCGGGCCAGTCCGGCCAGCGACAGGTCGCTGGCGTTGTGGATCACCGGGGACAGCAGCCCCTGCGGGGTGTCCACGGCGATGCCCAGGTGCACCGACGCGTGGTAGGTGATCTCCTTGCTGGACTCGTCGTAGCTGGCGTTGACGTTCGGGTGGGTGCCCAGCGCCTCGACGACGGCCTTGGCGAAGAACGGCAGGAACGTCAGGTTGACGCCCTCGCGCTCCTTGAAACCGGCCTTGGCCTGGTTGCGCAGCGCGGCGATCCGGGTGACGTCGGCCTCGTGGACCTGGGTCAGCTGCGCGGTGGTCTGCAACGATTCCCGGGTCTTGGTGGCGGTGATCTGCCGGATGCGGTTGGCCTTCTGCACGGTACCGCGCAGGTGGGCCAGTTCGGCCGCGGGCGCGGCGGCCTTGGCGGCGGGCGCCTTCGCGGCCGGGGCCGCGGGTGCGGCGGCGGGCTGCGGGGCGGGAGCCTTCTTGGCCTCGGCGGCGGCGAGCACGTCCTGCTTGCGGATGCGGCCGCCGACGCCGGAGCCGGTGAGGCTGTTCAGATCGACGCCGTTCTCGTCGGCCAGCTTCCGTACCAGCGGGGTGACGTACGGGGTGGCGCCGTTGCCCGAGGAGTCGGCGGGCGCGGCGGCGGGGGCTTTCGCGGGGGCGGGAGCCTTGGGCGCGGGGGCCGCGGCCTTCGGTTCCGGCTTCGGTTCCGGCGCGGGCTCGGGCTTCGGTTCGGGCTTGGGCGCGGGTTCCGGTTCGGGCTCCGGCTCCGGTTCGGGGGCCGGGGCGGCGGCCGCGGGAGAACCGCTGCCGATGACGCCGAGCTGACCGCCGACGGCGACGACGTCGTCCTCCTGGGCGGTGATCTCGAGCAGGGTGCCCGCGACCGGGGAGGGGATCTCGGTGTCGACCTTGTCGGTGGAGACCTCGAGCAGCGGTTCGTCGACGGCGACTTCGTCACCGACGGCCTTGAGCCAGCGGGTGACGGTGCCTTCGGTGACCGACTCGCCCAACTCCGGCATCTTCACGGGGGTGCCGGAACCGTCGGAGGGGGCGGCCTCGGCCGCGGGGGCGGGCTGCTCGGCTTCCTGCTCCGGTTCGGGTTCGGCGGCGGCTTCGGGCTCTTGCGCGGCTTCGGGTTCGGGTTCGGCGGCGGGCGCGGGTTCCGCACCGGCGTCGCTGATCACACCGAGTTCCCCACCGACCTCGACCACATCGTCTTCGTTGGCGACGATCTTCGACAGGACACCGGCCGCGGGGGACGGGATCTCCGTGTCGACCTTATCGGTGGAGACTTCGAGCAGGGGCTCGTCTACCTCGACCGTGTCTCCTTCCTGCTTCAGCCACCTTGTCACCGTTCCCTCGGTGACGCTCTCACCAAGAGCCGGCATCTGGACGGAGAAGGCCATGTCAGTTGACTCCTCTGACTGCTCGACGGGTTCTACAACAGTTGTTCTCGCGGCGGACACCCACCGCGGTCGCGGTGGAAGTCCTTGAAGCCACTGATCATTGTGTGGCACCGGAGATCGTTGGGTGGTTCTTGTACCGCGAACCATCCTTGCACTCGTCCGCGTGGCGTGTAGCACAGGGCAGCGATCTTCCCGGGGCCGGCAAGATGGACGGCACCGGCGGTGAGGTTCGCGCCGCGGGCGGAAGGAGGTGCACGCCCATGGGGCTGTGGGATCGAGTGCGTGCCGCCGTGACCAGGGGCGGCCCCCGTGCACGGGCGATGACCTCGCGTGATGCCGATGCCCGCTACCTGGCCGAGTGGGTGCGCGCCCGCACCGGGGTGGAGGGGTTCCTCGAACCGAAAACCACCGTGACCGATGTCACTGTCGTGCTCGTCGCGGGGGACGGGGAATGGACCCGGCGCGTCGTCGGCGAACGCGGAGCACGCCGACTGGCCGCGGATCTGCGCATCCCCGTCCACGACGTCGGCCGCACCGGCTATCCGCAGCGGATGCGCGACCACGACGCCCGGCGGCGGGTCGAACGCCGCCGCGCCTTCGAGGAGGATCTGCGCGACCTGTGAGGGCGCCCGGGCCGTGACCCGAGCGCCCCGGCCGTCATTCGGCGGCGATGTCCTCGATCACGGCGATCAGCGTGCGGACCGGGACGCCCGTGCCGCCCTTGCCGATGTAGCCGAACGGGCCGCCGGTGTTGTAGGCCGGCCCGGCGACGTCGAGGTGGGCCCACTGCACGCCCTCGGGCACGAATTCCTTGAGGAACAACGCGGCCGAGAGCATGCCGCCCCAGCGGTGCGGGGCGACGTTGGCCAGGTCGGCGATCTTGGAGTTCAGATCCGAGCGCAACTCGGCGGGCAACGGCATCGCCCAGCCGTGTTCGCCGACCTCGCGCGAGATCCGGGCCACCCGATCGCGGAACGCGTCGGTGCCCATCACCCCGGGGGTGCGGGTGCCGAGCGCGACCATCTGCGCGCCGGTCAGCGTGGCCACGTCGATGAGGTACTCGGGGGAGTCCTCGCTCGCGCGCACGATCGCGTCGGCCAGGATCAGTCTGCCCTCGGCGTCGGTGTTGAGCACCTCGACGGTGGTGCCGCCGTACTGGGTGAGCACGTCGCCGGGCCGCTGCGCGGTGGCCGAAGGCATGTTCTCGGCCATCGGCACCGTCGCCGAGACCGTCACCGGCAGACCGAGACGGGCCGCGAGCAGCGTGGTCGCCACGACCGCGGCCGCCCCGGCCATGTCCGAGGTCATGTTCTCCATGTTCGCGGCGGGCTTGATGGAGATGCCGCCGGTGTCGAAGGTGATGCCCTTGCCGACCAGCGCGATCTTCTTCGGCCCGCCCGAGTAGGTCAGCCGGACCAGGCGCGGCGGCCGCGAGGACCCCTTGCCGACGCCGAGCACGCCGCCGTAGCCGCCCGTCTCCAGTTGCTTCTCGTCGAGCACCTCGACCTCGAGGCCCGCGGCCTCGGCCAGCGTCGCGGCGCGGGAGGCGAATTCGGCCGGGAACAGGTGGCTGGGCGGGGTGTTCACGAAATCGCGCGCGGTGGCGACGGCCTCGGCGACGAGTTGGGCGCGCAGCAGGTCGGTGACGCCGAACTCGGCGTCGGGCACGAGGAATTCGACCCGCACGACCGGACGTTCGTCGGGTTTGGGCGCGGATTTGCCCGAGCGGAACGGCGTGAAGGTGTAGGCGCCCAGGTAGAAGCCCTCCGCGGCCGCGCCGAGGTCGACGCCCGACAGGGTCGTGACCACGAGTTCGGTGCCGCTGAGCGAGCGCGCCGCCACGCCCGCGGACCGGCGGATCTGTTCGGCGTCGAGCTTCTCGGGCGAGCCGAGACCCACCGCCAGCACGCTGGTGACCCCGGCGAGCGCGG
Organism: Nocardia takedensis NBRC 100417; assembly: GCF_000308695.1. Taxonomy (GTDB): domain Bacteria; phylum Actinomycetota; class Actinomycetes; order Mycobacteriales; family Mycobacteriaceae; genus Nocardia; species Nocardia takedensis. The sequence continues at coordinate 7,311 of NZ_BAGG01000037.1, forward strand.
CGGGCGCGGGAATCCGGGTCAGCTCCTCGGCCTTGCCCTTCGCGCCGACCGCGCCGAGCTGATCGAGCAGGTCCGCGCGCAGGTCCGCGGTCAGGATGTCACCGAACAGGTCCTCGGGCACGATGGCCGGGCCGTTCTCCGAGGACGTCAGGCCGATGACGAGCACATCGGTGTCGGGGCCGAGGGATTCGGTGCGTGCCAGCTCCGGTCCGAGCGGGCGATCTGCAACAGCGGTCATGGGCACAGGCTATGCGCTCGCGCCCCGATAGCGCAGAGCGACGCCGGTCGACGGCAGTTCACCGCGATGTCGCCGCGATGTGGGCGCGGGGTCGCGTGCTCGACCCGCCGGGGGAGCGGAGGGCTAAGCTCGGCGGGTGACCGAGACCAACCCGCGGCGCGGACCCATCCATGAAGTGCACGTCGAGCTCGGGGCGAGTTTCGCGCCCTTCGGCGGGTGGGAGATGCCGGTGTCCTACGCGGGCACGGTGGCCGAGCACCAGGCGGTGCGCACCACGGTCGGGCTGTTCGACGTCAGCCATCTCGGCAAGGCCACAATCGCCGGTCCGGGCGCGGCGGCGTTCGTGAACGCGGCGTTGACCAACGATCTGGCGCGGATCCGGCCGGGCAAGGCGCAGTACACGCTGTGCTGCGACGCGGACGGCGGCGTGATCGACGATCTGATCGCCTACTACGTCGACGCCGAGGAGATCTTCCTCGTGCCGAACGCCGCCAATACCGCGGCGGTGGTGCGGGAGTTGAGCGCCGCGGCGCCGGAAGGCGTCACTGTGACGGATCAGCACACCGACTTCGCCGTGTTCGCGGTGCAGGGCCCGCGCTCGGTGGAGGTGCTCACCGCCCTCGGCCTCCCCGCCGATCTGGAGTACATGGCCTTCGCCGACGCCGAGTGGGCGGGCGGTCCCGTGCGCGTGTGCCGCACCGGCTACACCGGCGAGCACGGCTACGAACTGCTGCCGCGCTGGAACGACGCCGCGCCGCTGTTCCGCGCGCTGGTCGAGCAGGTGCGCGCGGCCGACGGGCAACCCGCGGGTCTCGGCGCGCGCGACACGCTGCGCACCGAGATGGGCTACCCGCTGCACGGCCACGAACTCTCCCACGACATCACCCCCGTGCAGGCCCGCTGCGGCTGGGCGGTCGGCTGGAAGAAGCCGGAGTTCTGGGGTCGGGCGGCCCTCGAACGCGAGAAGGCGAACGGCCCGCGTCGAATCCTCATGGGGCTCAAGGCGATCGATCGCGGTGTGCTGCGGCCGGGGCAGGCCGTGCTGCGTGACGGCGAACCGGTCGGCGAGACCACCTCGGGCACTTTCTCCCCGACCCTCAAACTCGGCATCGCCCTGGCTCTGCTCGACACCGAGCGGGATCTGCAACCCGGCGAGGAGGTCGAGGTGGACGTGCGAGGGCGACGTTTGCGCGCCGAGGTGGTGCGCCCGCCGTTCGTGCGGACCCGCACCTCGTGAGTCCCGCGCCAGAGGTGACCAACGCGAGAAAAGTCGGAAATCGGTGCCGGATAGGATCAGGCGCATGACCGTCGCCGCGCAGTTCACCCGCATCTCCCATCCCGCGCCCACCCAGGCGCAGCGGGTACAGGAGATCCTGACGGCCCCCGGTTTCGGACGCTTCTTCACCGACCACATGGTCTCCATCGACTACACCGAGGGCGAGGGCTGGTCCAACGCCCGCATCGAGCCCTACGGCCCGCTCGCGATGGACCCGGCGACCATGGTCTTCCACTACGGGCAGGCGATCTTCGAGGGCCTCAAGGCCTACCGCCAGGGCGACGGCGGGGTGTCCTGTTTCCGCATCGACGCCAACGCGGCCCGCTTCCGGCGCTCGGCGCGCCGGATGGCGATGGCCGAACTCCCCGACGACCTGTTCATCGAATCGGTGCGCCAACTGCTCGAGGTCGACCGCGACTGGGTGCCCGCGGCGGGCGGCGAGGAGTCGCTGTACCTGCGGCCGTTCATGTTCGCCACCGAGGCCGGTCTCGGCGTGAAACCCGCCTCCTCCTACAAGTACCTGCTGCTGGCCTCGCCCGCGGGCGCCTACTTCCCGCGTGGGGTCAAGCCGGTGCGGGTGTGGCTGTCCACCGAATACGTGCGCGCCGCGCCCGGCGGCACCGGCGAGGCGAAGGTGGCGGGCAACTACGCCTCCTCGCTGCTGGCCCAGGCCCAGGCCACCGAACAGGGCTGCGACCAGGTGGTGTGGCTGGACGCCTGCGATCGGCGCTACGTCGAGGAGATGGGCACCAACAACCTGTTCTTCGTCTTCGGCTCCGGTTCCGAGGCCCGGTTGGTCACCCCGGAACTGTCCGGTTCGCTGCTGCCCGGCATCACCCGCGACTCCCTGCTGACCTTGGCCGCCGATTCGGGATTCCCGGTCGAGGAGCGCAAGGTGTCGGTGGAGGAATGGCGGCAGGGCGCCGAATCCGGGGAGATCACCGAGGTTTTCGCGTGCGGCACCGCCGCGGTCATCACCCCGGTCGGCTGGGTGCGCTCGGGTTCGGGCGAATTCGCCATCGGCGGCGGCGAACCCGGCGAGGTCACCATGGCGCTGCGCGACACCCTCACCGGCATCCAGCGTGGCACCTTCGCCGACATCCACGGCTGGATGCGCTCGATGTGAGGCGCGGCCCGGCGGCTCAGCCGGGCATCAGCATGCGCCACTGTTCGAGGGTCTGCGGGCGCAGGACGTAGTTGTTGTCCTTGACCGTGGACAGCGGCGCGCTGGGCAGATCCGAGTACCAGTGCCCCGGGTAGACCACCGGATCACCCGCCAACTCCGCCAGATTGCGCAGGCTGCGGAACATCTCGTCGGAGTCGCCGCCGGGGAAGTCGGTGCGCCCGCACCCGTCGATGAACAGCGTGTCGCCCGCGATCAGCCTGTCGTCGAACAGGAAGCACTGGCTGCCCGGCGTATGGCCGGGGGTGTGCAGTAATTCGATGTCGAACGCGCCGACGGAGACCTTGTCGCCGTGGGCGTGGCCGGTCAGTTCACTCGCGGCGATCCCGGTGACACCGGCCACCCAGTCCAGTTCCTGCGCGTTCACGTGCACCGGCACGCTGACGGTCTCGAGCAGTTCGCGCACGCCGCCGAGGGTGAAGCCCATCATGGTGCCGCCGACGTGGTCGGGGTGGTGGTGGGTGGCCAGCACACCCGTCACCCGCAGGCCGTCGGATTCGGCCGCGGCCACCAGATCCGCCGCCGCGTAGGCGGGGTCGACCACCACGCACTCACCTGTCTCCCGGTCCCCGATGAGATACGCGAAATTTCGCATCTGCGTCGCGATGGGATCGCCGACGGCGTAGTCCCGGCCGGACAGCAACTGGCGGAAGTAGAGGCGCTCGGAAGACATGGAACTCACCTTATGTCGTGACTGAGACGGTAGGCATCCCGGTGTGACCGCCGCCGCTTCCGCGAGGGCGGGTCGCGCGCGGCAGGCTGCGCGAGCAGGGGCGGCTCAGGGGTGCAGCGCGCAGCCGACCGCGATGACCGCGACCGAGATCTCCACGGCCGCACCGAGTACGTCCCCGGTGAGCCCGCCGAAGCGGCGGACGGTGTGTCGCACCAGCGCCACCGTCACGGCGACGGCCGCGACCACCGTCAGCGGTCCCAGCCACGGGCGGTCCGGCGTCGCGAACACCGCCGCCGCGACAGCGGCCAGCGCCCACGCCGCACCGAGCAGGACCGGTTGTGTCCCGGCCACCAGCGCGCCGAAACCGGTCCCCGGCGCGGCCGACACCCCGCGACGGCACGCCAGGACCACCACGACCCGACCGGTGGCCACCGCCGCGCCGAGCGCGAACCACTGCCGGTGCTCGGCCAGCGCGGCGAAGGCCGCCGCCTGCAGGCCGAGCACGAGTACGATCGCCGCCACCCCGAACGGCCCCGCCGACCCGGATTTCATGATCTCGCGGGCGCGCTCGGGCGGCCCGTAGCTGCCGAGACCGTCCGCGGTGTCGGCCAGACCGTCCAGGTGCATGCCCCGGGTGAGCAGCGCGCACGCGGCCACGACCAGCAGTCCGGTGATCGCGGGACTCGCCCCCGCGCCGTCGGCGAGTCGGGCCAGGCTCGCCGCCGCGCCGCCGAGCAGCACGCCCACCAGCGGGGCCACGGCGATCGCGCGGCCCGCGGCGGTCCGATCGACCGCGTCGGGGCCGCCCACCGGCAGCACCGTCAGCCAGGACAGCGCCAGTCGCAGCCCGCCCGCCGTCACTTCGTCAGGTCGAGCC
>NZ_BAGG01000036.1 GCF_000308695.1 Nocardia takedensis NBRC 100417
GCCGGGGTGCCGGGGTGCCGGGGTGCCGGGGTGCCGGGGTGCCGGGGTGCCGGGGTGCCGGGGTGCCGGGGTGCTCCTCCGGATGTCGTGCGCGGGCGGGCGTCTCGTAGGCTCGCGGTGTGCGTTCACTCGAGCAGATCAGCGCGTGGCCGGTCCGTCACGCGGCGGCCGCGGTCGTCACCGCCGCCGGGACGAGCACCGCGGGCGACGTCGCGCGCGTCTTCCCGCTGGCCTCGGTGACCAAACCGCTGGTTGCCTACGCGGTGCTGGTCGCGGTCGAGGAAGGCGCGATCGAACTCGACCAGCCCGCGGGCCCGCCCGGCGCGACCGTGCGGCACCTGCTCGCGCACACCTCCGGCATCGCCTTCGACACCACCGACGTGCTCGCCGAACCGGGGGCCAAGCGGATCTACTCGAGCGCGGGCTTCGAGATCCTGGCGGCCTTCGTCGCCGAACAGACCGGCATCGCCTTCGGGGAGTATCTGCGCGACGCGGTCTTCGTCCCGCTCGGCATGGCCGATTCCACGCTGACGGGCCCGGCGGGGCACGCGGCCCGCTCCACCGCCGCCGACCTGGCCCGATTCGCCGCCGAACTCCTGGCTCCCCGCCTGATCTCCGAGCAGACCCACGCCGCGGCCACCTTGGTGCAGTTTCCCGGGCTGGGCGGCGTGCTGCCCGGCTACGGGTCGCAGCGCCCCAACGACTGGGGCCTGGGTTTCGAGATCCGTGACGGCAAGACCCCGCACTGGACGGGAACCTCGAATTCGCCTCGTACCTATGGCCATTTCGGTCAATCGGGCACATTTCTGTGGGTGGATCCGGCCATTGGGGTGGCGAGCATCGCGTTGGCGGACGAGAATTTCGGCGACTGGGCGCGAACGGCGTGGCCCGCCCTCAGCGACGACATCGTCGCCGAGACGACACGCTGAACACGACACACTCGGTAAGTAACACCCGTAACACCGGGCACTCCAGTACACTCGGGCAACGCCAGCTCTCGATGGGTCGTTGGGGAAGACGTTCCTCGTCGAAGCTGGAGGTGTTAGTGGTGCGCGCATCGAGTCAGTTCGCGGATGCGACGGCGGGTGTGGTGTGGATCCACTCGTCGCCGGCCGCGCTGTGCCCGCATGTCGAGTGGGCACTCACCTCGGCCCTCGGCTCCCCGGCGAAGCTGCGCTGGACCACCCAACCCGCCGACGGCCAACTGCGCGCAACCAGCGACTGGATCGGACCGGTCGGCACCGCCGCCCGCATTGCCCAATCCTTGCGCTCCTGGCCCGTGTTGCGCTTCGAGGTCACCGAGGACCCCAGTGACGGCGTGGACGGCGAACGCTACAGCTTCGTGCCCAGCCTGGGACTCTGGCACGGCTCCACCTCCGCGGCGGGCGACGTCACCCTGGGGGAGATGCGCCTGCGCGCCATGCTCCAGGCTTCCCGCGAACTCGGCAAGCGCACCGGCTACGACCTCGCCGAGGAGATCGACCGCGCCCTGGGCACGCCCTGGGACGAGGATCTGGAACTGTTCCGCTCGGGCGTCGACCAGATCGGCGCCGAGGTGACCTGGCTGCGTCGCGACGTCGGCTGAGCCGCCCCTTGCCGACCGGTCCGTACGGACCGATTCGAGCGTGCGAACCCCGTTGTCGGGGTAACGATTTCGAATTCATTCAAACGACTGAATTATCTGCGTGTCTCGCGCGGCGCGCCGTGCACGCGTAACGCGGTGCCGGCTCGGCCGCACTCCCGCCGATCGGGCTCCGATTCGGAAAAATTCCGGCTGCTGATCGCATCGTCGCAGGATCGGCGCGACTCTTACGTCGTACGTACCGTGATTTCGTCGGCCACCTCTCGGTAACGCCAATTCTGAACAAACGACCAGTCATCTGCTCGGGTCACGACGCCCGCGGGAATGCTCGGTTGCGCCGCCGAGGGGTTCGTGGAAGATGTTGTGAGACCTGACGATCCGGAAACTCCAGCCGCGGATCGCCCGGAAATGGTCGAGTCGCCCGGGGGTGACGACAATCGCGAATGAGAGGGTTGAAGTGACGACGCCGGATGATCACGCCTCGGAGCAATTCCGGAGAGCGCCCACCACGCGATCGGTCGCGGGAGAATCGAATCACGGCGCACCAGAATCGATTTCCCCGAACGAATATCCGGACGACCGCTCCCGTTCCGCCACGTCCCCGGGATATCGCGCCGAACCGGGCGCGTATTTCGTCGACCGCGACAATTACCCGCCCCCCTCGGGCGCGCATTCACCTGCCGCGTATTCGACCGCGACCACCGAGCACTCTCATTCGGCCGCTCGATCGGGCCGGGATTCGACTGCCGCGAGCGGCGATCCGCTGGCAGGCGCGCCGTGGCCTGAAGGCTCCGCGTGGCGTTCCGCCGGTGATTTCGCCGGTCCGGGGACGGCGGAACAGGTCGATGATGCCGCCACCACCGGCGGAATGCCGACCACCGACGTCGCCGCGACGCCCGTTCCGGTGACCGATGTCGCCGGGTCGCGGATTCCGCCGGTCGGCGATCCCACCTCGGGCGCCACACCGGCGCACGCCGATGATCCGATGGCGGACTCCGCTGCCACGGTGCGGGATTCGACCTCCGCTTCGGACGAGGCGCTGCGCAACCTGATCGAGGAAGTGCGCCGCTTCCACGAGCACGCCGAGAAATTGGAGGCGATCAACAAGAAGATGCACGAGCGGATCGCCGAACTCGAGAGTGATCTGCTGCGGGCGAGTCTGCGTCCGGTGGTCAAAGCGTTGGCCGAATTGCACGGCGAGGCGCATCGGAGTATTCGGCGGGTTCGCGAGAAACACGAACCGGCGACGGCGACGTCGATCGCGCGGGATTTCGAGGATTACGCCTACCGGATCGAGGAATCGTTGGACGGGCTCGGCGTCGGCTCGCTGGGTGTCGAGGTGGGCGACGCGTTCGACCGCCGGATCCATCAGCCGACGAAGGCGGTCGACACCACGGTGGAAGCCGATCATCGGCGCGTCAAAGAAGTTTTCCACCAGGGTTTCCGCGACGTGTCGTCGGAGAAGCCGATCGTCTACGCCAAGGTCTCGGTGTGGAATTTCCCCCGGGCCTGACCATTCCACTCACCGCGCACCTCGAGGACGAGACTCTGTCATGACTGAAATTTTCGGGATCGATCTGGGGACCACGTATTCCGTCATCGCCCGCATCGACGAATTCGGCCAGCCGATCGTGATCAACAACGCCGACGGTTCGGCGACCACACCGTCGGCGGTGTATTTCGAGCCCGGTTCCGGGCACGTCGTGGTCGGCCAGGAGGCGAAGAACGCGGCGAAGGTGGAAGCCGACCGGGTCGTCACGCTGGTCAAGCTGCACATGGGCGAGGAGTACCGCCTCGATTTCGACGGCAAGGAGTACACGCCCGAGTCGATCTCGGCGCTGATCCTGCAGAAGTTGGCGAGCAGCGCCGAGGAGGCCACCGGGGTGACGGTGGAGCAGGTCGTCATCACGGTGCCCGCGTACTTCGGTGTGCGCGAACGCGAGGCGACCCGGCAGGCGGGCGAGATCGCGGGTCTGGACGTGGTCGGCATCGTCACCGAACCGGTGGCGGCGGCGCTGGCCTACGGGGTGAAGTTGCGCGACGAGCGCAAGACGGTGTTCATCTACGACCTCGGCGGCGGCACCTTCGACACCACGATCCTGGAGATCTCCCCGGAGGCACTGGACGTCGTCGCGATCGACGGCAACCGCCAACTCGGCGGCGCGCACTGGGACGAGCGGGTGGTGGCCCACGTGAACCAGCGCTTCATCGACGAGACCGGTGTGGCCGAGGATCCGCTGGACGACGACTATTTCGCCCAGTTCCTCTACGAGCAGGTGGAGCGGGCCAAGATCTCGTTGTCGCACAAGGAGAAGGCCGTCATCTCGCTCAAGCACGGCGATCACCGCGCGAAGATCGAGCTGACCCGCACGGAGTTCGAGGAGCTGACCAGCGGTCTGCTGAACCAGACCTTGGAGATCGTCGGCCGCACCGTGGAGGCGGCGAAGGCGAAGAATCCGGCGCTGGCGATCGATGAGGTGCTGCTGGTGGGCGGGTCCTCGCAGATGCCCGTGGTGGCGGCGATGCTGAAGGACCGTTTCGGCTGGGATTCGCGGTTGGCCGACCCGAACATGTCGGTGGCCAAGGGCGCGGCGATCTACGCGCAGTTGCCGGAGGATTCGCGGGTGGCCGCGGCGGGCACCTCGTCGCGTTCGACTCCCGATATCCCGCGGCTGGGTCCGGGCGGTCAGCCGGTGGAGACCCGCCGGATCAGCAATGTGCTGCCCAGGGGCGTGGGCATCCAGTTCGCGCGCGGCAAGGCCGACAGCCCGGAGATGTACGTGGGGTTCATCGCGCACAAGAACGACAAGTTGCCGTTGAGCGAGACCATCCGGGCGGGCACCTTCCAGGACAACCAGACGGCGGTGTCGTTGGAGGTTTTCGAGCAGGGCGGGGAGATCGAATCCGAACTGCCGGGGGACAACCGGGAGATCACTCCCGACGGCGGCGCGCGGATCACCGATCTGCCGCCGCTGCCGCGCAGTTCGCCGATCGATATCCACCTGACCATCGACGCCGAGGGCCTGGCGCACCTCGAGGCGTTCGAGCCTGTCTCCGGCAAGCGGCTCAAGGTCGAGGTCAAGGTGGCGGTGCTCCAGGACGAGGACGTCGAGGCGGCCAAGCAGACCATCTCGCAGCTGACCCTGGAGACGTGAGTTGCCCGAGAGCAAGCTGGACGCGGCCAAGTACAAGGCCGACGTTCTCATCCCGCTGCGCAAGGCGCATCTGGGCGATCTGACCAACGGGATCGCCGAGTTGCGCCGCGGCGCGCGGTATCCGTCCACGATCGATCTGGCGATGGTCTACGCGATCGAGCCGGGGATGGACGACGCCGCCGTGGCGGGACGGATCAGGGAGGTCCGCGCGTGGTGGAACAAGAACAAGCTGGGCGGCAGCGTCAAGGAGGTCGCCAAGTTCTGCGGTGATCTGGACACGGCGTTGGGCGCCAAACATTCGGATCTGACCACCGCGGCGTTCTGGGCGAAATGGCAGGCGCGTCGGGTGGAGCAGTCGCGGGCGGTGCTGGACGACCTCGCGGCGATGCTGGTGCACCAGTACCGCGATTTCGGGGTGATCACCCTGGACCGGATCCGGGCGGCGGCCTCGACCAACAGCATCACCGCGCGACTGTCGGACGCGGAGCTGAGCGCGATGGTGCGGTCCGCGCCGGATCTGCGGCTGGTGGAGGAGTTCACGCCGCCGACTCTCGAGATCCCGCAGCCGGTGCGCCGGGAGTGGGGCGCGACCACCGGTCTGCGCACCTACCTGGACGCGGTCTTCTACGAGAAGCCGCCCGAGGAGTTCCGTCTGCTGGGCGGATTCGCCGCGCCGGGGTTGCGCGCGCCGACGGCCGCGACCATCAAGGAGGCGTTGCACGCCTGCGACAAGCGGGCGGGCACCGAGGTGGAGGCCGTCAAGAAGCTGCTGCACGCGCTGAACGAGGCGCACGGCAAGGGCGAGGACGTCACCGCGCTGACATTGGTTCAGCTGGTCGAGGTGGCGCGCGAGTCCTTGCAGGGCGGCATCGTCCTGTTCGCGATCCAGAAGTTGGTGGAGCGCGGCCTGGACCGCACCGAGGCCGCGCGCGTGGTCATGTACTGCGTGGACGCCTCGAGCGTGCACGCGGGCGGCGAAACGCCCCAGCGGGTGCTCGACCTGCTCGCGGACAACCAGTTGCGTTCCGCGCGAACGTTGTTCAACGGGCTGTCGACCGGCAAGACGCACGCCGGGACCCCGGAGTTGGCCGACGCGGAACGGGCGCTGACGAAGAACGAGGAGCAGGTCACCGCGTGGCGCGCGGAGGCCGACCAGGCGTTGCGGGCCGGTCGGGTGGCGGTCGCCACCGAACTGCTCAGCCGCGCCTTCGCGATGGCCGCCGACGACGAGTCGCTGGGCAGGCTGGTCGCCTCGCTGCCCCCGGCGGCCCCGCCGACGCTGTCGCTGGTCGCCGCCGACTCCGCCGCGGGGGCCGGTCGGGCCGTGCGGGCGCTGTGGGCGGCCAGTCCCGGGGCCGACGAGGACACCACCTACGTGGTGGTCCGCAAAGCCGGTTCCGCGCCGCGCGACATCCGCGACGGCACGGTGATCGCGGGGGCGGGCGCGACGGAGGCGGTGGACCCGAACCCATCGGTGGCGGAACAGATCTGGTACGCGGTGGCGGCCCGGCGCGGCGGGGAGCCCTCGCCGCTGACGACCGCGACGATCACGCTGTTGCCGCCGGTCGCCGACGTCGTGGTGAGCAGTGACCCGACCAGCGTCACCGTGCGCTGGACCACCCCGCGCGAAGCCGCGCGGATCACGGTGACGCGCACCGATCCCGACGGCCGCCGCACGGCCGTGCCGGTGACCGGCACCGATATCGTCACCTCGACCGGGCTGCGCACCTCGCAGACCTACACCTTCGAGTTGATCGCCGAATACCACGGCGGGGCATCGACGCTGACCTCCGCGCCGGTGCGGGTCAGCGCGGTGCCGCGGCTGGCGGCCAGTCCGGTGCAAGCCCTCGAGATCACTCCCGAGGGATTCGGCGGCGAGCGCACCGACGTGGTCGCCGAGTGGACGGCGCTGGTCGGTCACGAGGTCGAGATCTGGCAGTTTCCCAGCGCGCCGGGCTGGGCGTCGGGCTCGCGCGTCGACCACGCCTCGCTGGCGTCTTCCGGCGGCTCCCGCTTGCAGGGCACCGTGCGCCGCCTGGGCACGCGGGTGCGGTTGTCCGCGTCGGTGCCCGCCGGGCTGCGCCACTACGTCGCGGTCACCCTCGACCACCGGACCGCGCTCATCGGCGCGTCGACCTCGTTGGCGATCTGCGAGCCGGTCGGCGATCCGCGGGTGGAGCGGTTCGGCGAGGTCGCGGTGGTCAGTTGGGAGTGGCCGCGCGCCGACTACCGGGTGCGCGCGAACTGGACCGCGGGCGGCCGCACCGGAAGCACCCGGGTCAGCAGGCCCGAATACGTCCGCGACGGCGGCATGCGGTTGACCGTCGGCGCGGGCGCGGCCACCATCCGGCTGGCCAGCGTGCTGGAATCCGCGCAGGGTCAATGGCATTCGCCCGAGATCGTGCTGGAGCTGGCGGGCAGTTCGCAGTCGGCCCGCTACCGCCTCCTCTGGCCGCGCAAGCTCGTCGGCCGCGGTCCGCTGCGGATCGAGTTCACCGCGGATCGGCCGGTGCGCGGGGTCGCCGTCGCGGTCCACCTGTTCGCCGGGGCCTACCTGCCGCAGCGGGCCACACCCGAAACCGTGGTTCAGCGCGTCGATCTGGACATCCCGGCCCCCGAACCGCAGATCGTCGAGGTGGATCTGCCGAAGCTGCCCAAACCGTTCTGGGTGCGCTGCTTCGCCGCGAAACCCGACGTCCTCACCCTCACCGATCCACCGTCCGACACTCTGAAAGGCCGCTGATGGGCATCGCGCTGTTCAACGGGAAGTCCGCGTGCCCGTACTGCTACTACCGGATCAAACTGAACGACATCATGTTCCGCTGCTCCGGACGGTCCGCGCCCGGAAAGAGCAACTGCGAGAAGAAACCCGACCCGCAGCGCGTCCGCGAACTCAAGGACAACACGCCGGTGCTGTCGTCGTTCACTTCCCCGCACCGGATCTTCCGCTCCGGTCAGCGCGCCCGCTGCCCCGACTGCGACGGCGATTCGGGGACCAGGGTGTGCCCGGCCTGCCGGTCGGTGCTGCCCTCGGCGTTCGGTTCGGGCAGTCCGATGTTCGGCATGGTCGGCACCCGGGCCTCCGGCAAGACCGTCTACTTGACGGTGCTGGTCAGCGAACTGCAAGCGCCCACACGGCGACGGTTCGGCGCGGCCACCTATTTCGTCGGCGAATCGCCGATGATCGAGGACGTGCGCCGCTGGCGGCGGGGTATGGACGAGGGCAACGTCCCCGGTCTGACCGGCCGCTCGGACAGCCGGGCCAGGACGCCGGTGGTGATCGACTGGCAGCAGGAACACGCCTCGCCGGTCGGCCCGAAACGCATCGTCTCCACGGCGCTGTCGTTCTACGACACCGCCGGTGAGGCCCTGGAGACCACCGACGAGACCAAGGACCAGCAGTATCTCGCCGCCACCGACGGCCTGATCGTGGTCATCGACCCGTTCCAGATCGCGGGCAACGCCGAACGCGCCGTCGACCGCGGGGTGGACGGGAAGTTCGACCCCGACCATCCGGTGCAGGTGCTGTCCAATGTCACCGAGATGCTGCGCGAGGTCGACGGCGTCAAGCACAACCGCAAGATCACCCGGCCGCTGGCGGTCGCGGTCTCCAAGATCGACGCCTTCTACGATCAGATCCCGCCCGACAGCCCGATCCGGCGGCCGTCGCCGGGCGTCCCGTTCTTCGACGACGCCGACTCCCGCGACATCCACCAGCACGTCGCGGGCCTCATCGACGGGTGGGGCGGCGACGACATCCTGCGTCACCTCGAACTCAACTACGAGCGGTTCCGACTGTTCGCGGTCTCCTCGCTGGGCGCCGAACCCGACTACCGCGCGGGCCGCACCGACGGCCACGGCGTGCGACCGCACCGGGTGAGCGAACCGCTGCTGTGGCTGATGGCCGACAAGGGCATCATCGGGATGAAGAAGGGGCGTTGAGATGGCCTTCGATTCGCTGCTCTACACCGAATGCCGCGTCGAGACGTCGGTGCACGGCCGCGAAGGCATGCAGTTCCAGGCCGAGAGTTCCGGGGTCAGCCCGGAGATGGAACAGGCCGTCGTCGCGCACATGCTCTACCGGCCCGGCGCGGACCTGATGGCGGCGCGCGCCCCCGTCGCCGACTACCCGCTGTCGTTCGCCTATCGCCGGGTGCGCGACCTGCACTACCTCGCGGTCGGACGCTACCTCGGCACGGATTCCCGTGGGCGCGAGGGCAATCAGCTCACGCACTGCCTGGTCACCGCGGACGCCGAGGACATCCGTCCGATGCGGCCCGCGCAACTCTTCGGCGCCGACGCCTGGTCCTCGGCCGCGCACACTTCCACCGAACTCGCGCCGGTCAGCGCGCCGCTGCTGGTCGCCGAGGACTATCAACCGCAGGCGCTGCACGCGATGGCGCGCGAACACGACGGCGTCGAGGAATTCCTGCCGCGCCTGCTCACCGCCTTCGAGCAGGCGGTGGCCGCCGAACCGCGCAAACTCCTGGTCGCCGCCGACGACGTGCGCGTGGCGGCGCGCTGGCTCGCGCTGGGCAGCCTGTTCCTCGACCCGCGCGACGCACTCGGTCTGTCGTTCCGCATCTTCACCGACAGCCCGCTGGCCGACGATCTCGCGGTCGCCGTCTTCGATCCGGCCACCACCAGGTCCGTGGGCGCGATCACCTCGCTGCCGTCCTCGCTCAACGGGGTCGACCTGCGGACCTCGGCCACCTCGGCGATCACCCCGTCCGATTCGGCCCGCACCTATGCCCGCTGGTTCCTCGAGCACGACGTCTTCGACGCGCTCGACGCGATCGAGATCGGTCGCCGCTGGGAACCGCACCTCGGGTCGGCGGCGACCACGATCACCGCCGTCTCCCTCGCCTGTCTCGGGGACCGCTCCCGGCCGCCCGCCGACCCGCCCCTGCTGGCCGAGGTGCTCGCGACGCTGGCCGAGCGCGAACCCGACGACCTGGAGGACTACGGCCGCACCCTCGCCGAGGCGCTGCTGTCGGTGCGGCCGGGCGAGTCCGACGATCCCGCGCCGCTGCACCGCGCCGCGGTCGTGTTGCGCCGCCACAACCACCACGACCTCGCCGAGATGCTCACCCTCGCGCTGCTGGAAGGCGCGCGTCTGGACCCGGACCGCTACGCGGTGCGCTGGGCGCACGCCGTCGCCGCGACCGGGTCAGGCCGCGCGCGCTGGCTCGATTCCGAATCCCGTTCGCGGGCCGAACAATTGCTCACCGAGACGTTGGCGGGCGCGCGGACGGGTTCGCTTCCCGCCCTGTTCACCGTGGTCACCGCCGTCAACTGCGGGGTGGGGTTTCCCGCGGTGCGCGAAGCCGGACAGCGCCTGGTCGAGCACTGGTCCGCCCAGCCCGGCGCGGTCGCCGACCCTCGCGCGCTGGCCTTCTTCGCCGAACTCGAACCGCTGCTGTGGCAGCGCCTCGACGCGCGCATCGCCGGCCGGGACGAAGCCGCGCGCGCCGCGGTCCTCGCCGGCGACTGGGATTGGTTGCGCGCCGACGGAACACGCGCGCGAGCCATGCCGCCCGCGCTGGAATCCGCCCTGACCGCCCGGATCGTGCACAGCGCGCCGCGCGGCCGTCGCGGGGCATTGCTGGCCGACCATCTGCGGCGGATCGCCGAGCCGAACTGGTCGCTGTTCTTCCCCGCCACGCAACGACTCGACCCGGAACTGGTCCTCACCTGGGTCGCGGTCCGGCCGCGTGACCTCGATGATCCGGGCTTCGAGCGGGTCGTCGACGAAGCCGTCGGCGAGGAGATCCGCGACGGCGGGACCGCGCTGCTCGACCAACTGGCCGGTGTCGACCCCCTGCCCGTGGAACTGGCGCGGTTGGTGCGGGATCGGGGGACCATGCCCGGTCTGCTCGACACCCTCGAGGGCCACCGCGACGACGCCCGCAACCCGATCATCCCGACGCTGCGCCGGATCGACCGGCGCGTCCTGGAACTGCATCGGCGCGAAATCGTGGATCTGCTGCTGCTGCAAGAGGACGTGGCGGGCGTCGGAAGTTTTCTCGACTTCTGGCACACCGCCGACCTGCCCGAGGTCTTCTACCGCAGCACCGCCTACTACCTGCGCGAATACCACGCCACTTTCGCCGAGCAGTTCGTCTACCTCTACTACGCCGAGGCCGTGCCCGCCTGGGTGCGCACCCGCATGTGGGCTGCGTTCGAGGAATGGGCCGGGGCCGACAAGAAGCGCGCGGTCGAGATCGAGCGCAGCCTCGACCCCCGGTTCCGGCCGGGCTGGTCCGCGCTGCTCCAACGCTTCGACTCGGCCGTGCCGGGCTACCAGAAACATCTCAACGTCTTCCGGCGTGCACGGAAGCAGGAACGAGGAGGTCGCTGATGGACGACAATCCCGGCGTCGCCATCGCGGGCGCGCTGATCGTCGGCGTCATCGTCGTCACCGCCGTCTTCTTCGTCCTGTGGATCGTGGCGGCCACGCTGCTCAAGGTCTTCGCGGTGCTGATCATGATCTACTACCCGATCGGGGTCGCCGTCGCGATCGTGGCGGGCCTGATCGCCGCGATCGTCGTCCTCACGCGCTGCGTGGCCACCGCCGCCCAGCGCCCGGCGCGCACCTTGACGCCGGCCGACGTCGCCGACCACGGCTTCTTCGACCGGCCGCCGCGCGGCGAGTCCCGACACTTCGGCTGGGACCGGGCGTGGCCGCGCTACGCGCCGTTCCAGGCCAGGCGCGACATCGAGGACGCCGTGCGGGCCGCAGGCCAGTTCCTGGTCGAGACCACCCGCAAACTCGGGTCGGGCAAGAAGACCATCGCCGCGGTGGTGACGTTCCTGTTGCTGGGCCTGGTGCCCTACCTGGCGTTCGTGGCGGCCTTCCTGATCGCCTACGCGGTGCTGACCGCGATCTGCGTCGGCTTCCTGGGGCTGGTGTGGCTGGTCCAGTTCGTCGCCATCGGGGCGCTGCGCGGATTCGACCTCGCGGTGCGCAAGATCTTCCGGCTGTCGGTGCGCTGCGTGTCCTGCTACCAGCTGACCCCGCTGCCGAGCTACAAGTGCTCGAACTGCACCCACGTGCACCGTGACCTGCGACCCGGTCGACTCGGTGTGCTGTTCCGGCGCTGCGAATGCTCGGCGGTCCTGCCCACCACCGTGACGCGCGCCTCCGGATGGGCGTTGCGCCGCAACATCATCTGCCCGAGCTGCGATCACAACCTCCCCGAGGGCACCGGCAGTCGCCAGACCATCCAGATCCCCACCTTCGGGTCGGTCGGCGTCGGCAAGACCAGGCTGCTGTTCGCCGCGATCGTCGGCCTGCACCTCGGCGTCGCGGGCACCGGCACGAAACTGACCGCGCTGAGCCGCAATTCGGCCGACCGGCTGCAACGCGCCCGCGACCTGATCGAATCCGGCGCGCCCACGCTCAAGACGCCCGTGGACGAGAATCCCGAAGCGCTCGGGGTGCTGGTGGAACCGCCGAAGCGGCGCGCGGTCGAACTGCACCTGCTCGACGCCGCGGGCGAACGCTTCACCACCAGCGAAGGCGCCGTGGAGCTGCGCTACCTGCACTCCGCGGAAACCCTGCTGTTCGTGATCGATCCGTTCTCCACCGCCGAAATGCGCGCCGCGGTCCCCGATCCCGCCGCGGTCGGCCTCGTCGTCGGCGTCGACAGCCCGGAGGACTCCTACTCCGCGACCGTGGAACAATTGCGCTCCAACGGATTGCGCACCTCGCGCCGCGGCCTCGGCATCGTCGTCACCAAGGCAGACGACCTGCGCAGGCTCGGCTTCGCCGACGGACTCGACGCGGGCGACGAACAGAGCATCCACGACTGGCTGGTCGCGCAGGGCCTGGACAACGTCACCACCCGCGCGCGTCAGGACTTCGCCCGCGTGCGCTACTTCCTGACCGACGCGATGGGCAGGCCGGTCACCAACCCGGAACACCCCGTGCACGTCCTGGACTGGCTGACCCGTCAGGTCGGCGTGTCGCTGCTGCCCGACACCGCCGTCCCGCGCAGACCCGTGCGCACCGCCTCCCGATAGGACCCCGCCGTGAACCCGTCCCTGCCCCGCACCTACACCGCGCTGCGCGCGGCCCTGCTCACCGTCGTAGGCGTGAGCGTCACCGCGTTCGTCCTCGCGGCGCTGCTCTACGGCACCGGCGATTCCGCTCGGGAGGTCTTCCTCGACTCGGTGCAGACCTGCACCGACGGCTTCTTCGCCCTGTCCACCGCGCTCCCTTACCCCTGGGAATGACCGAACCAGCACCGACACAGGAGTTTTCGTGAACGCGGTCGGCATCGATCTCGGCACCACCTTCTCGGTCGTCGCCCACGTCGACGACTCCGGACTGCCCGCGGTGATCCCCGATCCCGCGGGTCGCCCCACCACGCCCTCGATCGTCTGGTTCGACACCGGCGAAGTCCTCATCGGCGAGGACGCCCGCAGCGCGGGCATCGTCGAACCGGAACGGATGGTCGCCCACATCAAACGATTCATGGGTACCGACCACACGCTGGAATTCGACGGCGTCACCTACACCCCCGAGACCATCTCGGCGCTCATCCTCAAAGCCCTCGCCGACAACGCCGCCGCCGCCCTGCGTCGCCCGCGCGGAGCAGTGGCCGCCGTGGTCACCGTGCCCGCCTACTTCGGCATCACCGAACGCGAGGCGACCGCGCAGGCCGCCGCGCTCGCGGGCATCGACCTGCTCGACCTGGTCGCCGAACCCGTCGCGGCCGCCGCCTTCTACGGCGTCGACACCGCGATCGACGGCACCGTCCTGGTCTTCGACCTCGGCGGCGGCACCTTCGACACCACCGTGCTGCGCATCCGTCCCGAAGGGCCCGAAGTCCTCGTCACCGAGGGCGAATCGCATCTGGGCGGGGTCGACTGGTCCGAACGCCTGGCCGCCCTGCTCCTCGAACGCTTCACCGCCGCCGCCGCCGAACTGGACGAGGACGACGATCCCACCGACGACGAGAACTTCCAGGAACAGCTCACCGCCGCCGCCGACAAGACCAAAATCGCTCTCAGTCAGCGGCTCTCGGCCTCCTGCGTCCTCGAATACCGTGGCCGCCGCCACACCGTCGAACTCACCCGCGCCGACTTCGAGCGGGCCACCGCGCACCTGGTCGAGAACTGCGTCGCCGTCGCCGACCGCGCCATCGAGGCCGCCCGCCGACGCGGCAGCGGCGCACTCGACCGCATCGTCCTGGTCGGCGGCGCCACCCGCATGCCGATGATCGGCGCGGCGCTGGGCCGCCACTTCGCCGTCGAGGTCTGCCTCACCGAACCCGACTTGGCCGTCGCGAAAGGCGCGGCCCTGCACGCCCAGAGCCTGCTGGCCGCCCGCGGCGACCGCCCCCTGCTGCCCGCCCCGACCACCCCCGCCGCCCGCCGCGCCCTCGCGCTGCGCCCCGTGCGCACCGTCCTGCCCAGAGCCCTCGGCATCCTCATCCACGACAGCCGCGACCCCGCGGGCGAACGCCGCATCGTGCACCACTTGGTCGAAGCCAATACCGCGCTGCCCGTCACCGGCGCCGAACACCGCTTCGCCACCATCCTCGACGGCCAGGACCGCATCCGCGTCGAGGTCTACGAACAGGCGGGCGCGACCGCCTCGCCCGACCTCGAGCACAACCGCCGCGTCCTGGACGGCGAACTGGTCGACGTGCCCGACCTGAAAGCCGGATCACCCATCGACATCGCCTTGTCCGTGGGCAGCGACGGCCGGATCACCTGCGTCGCGGTGGAACCGAAGAGCGGCCGCACGCTCACCCTCGAGTCCTGTATCGAAGGCGTCATCGACGCCGCCGACGCCGACCGGCAGCGCTCCGTCGTGGCGGGCACGCGCATCCAATGGTGAACCGCAGGCCGCTCGATCCGGCAACCCCGACCCGTCCCTCGAAAGGCCGACCGTGAACACCTGGATCCGCCGCAGCTTCGGCGCGGAAGGACTGACCCAACACCCGGTCGGCCCCTATCTGCCCAAGATCCAAGAACGCTTCGGCGGCACCGTAATCCTGTGCATCGACATCAGCGGGTCGATGTGCGGCACCCGCCTCACAAAAGCCGTCGAAGGCGGCCACCGTTTCGTCCGCGACGCCCTGCGCGCCCACTACCACGTCGGCATCGTCCTGTGGCACCACGACATCGGCGACACCCTGCCGCCCACCCGCGACGAACGCAAACTCACCGCGTTCCTCGACGGCGCGACCTGCAGCGGCGGCAACGACATCACCCCCACCCTGCGCGCCTGCCACAAGTGGCTGCGCGAACGCCCCGTCACCACCGACCGCGTCGTGGTCATCTTCGGCGACGGCGACCTCGGCGACCGGACCCGCGCCATCGAATCCGCCGCCGTCCTGCGCGCCGACAACCTCCGCATCCTCACCGTCGGCCTCGGCGACCAAGCCGCCCGCGCCCTCGACGAGATCTCCACCGAAACCAAGGACACCCCCCACACCGCCACCCCCGAAACCATCACCTCGTCCATCGCCTTGATGGCCAAGGGCCTGGGCCGCAGATCCCGCTGAACCCCGTCGCGCGCGTACTTTCCAACGATCTCCTGCGCGTCACATGGTTCCTGCCCGGTCAGCCTGCGCAGTTCCTCGCGCGATTCGCCTCAGGGCAGCCCGTCCCGGATCGACAACCACCGCTGCATCTCCGGCTATCTCATCGCGGCGGACTCCGCGATGAGTACCAACGCGCCGAGTTCGTTCTTGATCAACCGCAAATCCAGCATCCGTTCGCGCGACAGATCCCGCCAATGCCCGGAATCCTCCACCACCGCCTCGAACGTCCCGTCGTGCCGCGTCAGGAGTTCCACGACACCTCCTCACCGAGGACGGCAGCTCGAGCGCCCGCGGCCTCCCAAACCATCGCCGGTCGCCCTGTTCATCCCGGTACACGACACCGACTACTCGGTCGGATTCGTCCACTCGCTCGATCAACTCGTCCACTGCTCAACGATGCCGACATGGAACTCGCTCGATCGTGTTTCGGTCCGACTGTCCGACGGTGGAGTAATTCTCGTCGAGTCGTCAGTAACGAGGAATGCACTCGCCTCGGCAACCATCCGGCCGGGGCGTATGCTGACGTCGACTCACGAGGGGGGACACCACGGCGGTGGGTGATTGTCGGCTGGACCGGTGACGCGCAGAGGTCGGAATGTCTCGCACTCGGCGGACCGACAGGAATCATCGTCATGAGCTATCAATTCAACGTCGTGCCGGACGACCTCGCCGAGGCGGCGGGCATTCTGTCCGATCTCGGTGCCGGCAGTGCGAAAGCGGTCGACTACGCGAAGCGGAACCTGGATCTCGAGGGCAACGCGGGTGTGGTCCTGAAACCGTTGATCGGCGTGCTCCAGGAAGCCTGTGACGAATTCGCGGCGAACTACACCCGACTCGGCACGCGCACCAGTGGGGCCGCCGCCGAATTGACGAAGGCGGCGACGATGTACCGGAACCTCGACCGCACCCGCGCCGAAGCCCTGGACCGGACGTATTCGGCGGAGGGCGGCAAATGACCGACACCGCGAACGACCCGACCGCGAAACTCGTCACGCCCGATGCCGAGGGATGGTCGACGGGCGCGAGCGTGGTGGATTTCATTCTCGGAAACGCCGTCAGCGTCTCCTATTACCTGAACCTGATCATCTCGCTGACCGGGTTCGACCCGATCGAGACGGTGCAGAACTACTTCGGCGGCGACTGGCAGAAGCTGCTCGAATCCGCCAAGGCGATCGAACATCTCGCCGAATACAACACCGCCTACAGCGACGCCGTCGAAGCGGCCATGAAGGATCTGGAAACCTCCTGGCAGGGCAATGCGGCAACCAGTGCCCAGGACTTCTTCGCGACACTGAACGAAGCCGTCGACGCGCAGGTCGAACCGCTCTACAAGATCGCCAACGCGACCGCCGCGTTCGCCTGGGCCTCGTTCGGCGTCGCGCAGACGGTGCAGGCGCTGATATTCGAACTCGGTGACCGGGCCGCCCAGTGGGCGTTGACCCAGGCGGCGGCCGCGGCGGCGGCGGTCACGGGGGTCGGCGCGGCCGCCGCCGCGGCGCTCGAGGCAGTCTGCAACGCGATCCTGCTGGTCATGCTCAGCAACGTCGCCAAGACGATCAAGCACCTGGGGACCCTGCTCGCGGCCTCCCAGGCCCTGCTCGGCACGATCACCGGACTGCTCGGCACCGCGATGGAATTCCAGATGCCCAGCCTCGGCGGCGGCAGCTACGACCATCCCGGGGTCTTCGGATGAACCGCGACGAACCGATGCTCGACCTCGCGGGCGGTGATGTCGGCATGTCCCGCCATCTGGCGAAGGCGATGAAGATCATCGCCGACAGTCCCGACGTCGACCCCGACCTGAAAGCGCAACTGGGGGAGATCATGCGCGGCCAGGGCAGTATCCGTGACCTGATGCGCAGCGACGCGTTCGCTCGCCTCACCGACGCGGCCGTCCCGCCCGCGGTCGAACGGGCCACGGCGCTGTCGACCGAGGAGATCGAACGCAAAGCCGCACTCGGCGAGGCGATCCTGGAGAGCTACCGGAACCAGGAGCCCGAAACCCCACCCGCGGAACCGGTTTCCGAAACCCCGAAGCCCCCGGTCGCCGCACCTGTCCCCGGCGCTCCCGACCCGTCCACGAGTCCGGTGGTCGCGGGCACCCGCAAACCGAACCGGGACCGCGTCGTCACCCCTGACGAGGACGACGAGGACGACCGGTACTTCCGGGACCGCAACCAGCGGGGGTGGTTGCGGTGAGGCGCATCGGCGAACGTTATCGCCCCAACAGCGGCACCCCGCCGGAACCCGGCGAACCGGCCACCTACCAGCAGCCCGACACCGCCGAGAGCGATGCGACGGTCCGACTGCGCCGCTGCCGCGAACCGCTGCCCCGCACAGATGCGTTGTGGCTGAAGAGTTCGCGGCCGTTGCGCGTCGAACCGCTCGAACTCGAAATCGCCCAACCGCTGCCCGACGTCTGCGCGCCCCACGGGCAACCGGCCCTCACCCGCGAAACCACCCGAACCTGCTTCTACGACACCGATATCCATCCCCGCTACCACCGCACCGCCTTCGAACGGGATCTGGCCAAAGTGGTGCTGCTGCGACCGAGACCGACGGCTCCCGTGTCCACGATCCTGGCGGGGGAGTGGCCGACATGCGACCGCTGCCACCGCATCTCGCGCCGCTACCGCCTCCTCGCGCTGGCGCTGGCGGTGCTGATGGTCATCGATCTCGTCGCCTTGGTGATCGCCGCCGTCGCCGATCTCGACGCCCTCGTTCCGCCCCTGGCACTCGGACTGTTCCCCGGCGCGTTCCCAGTGGGTCTGGTGGCGCTGATTCTGCTGCTGGGCAAGAGCTCTCGGCGAGCCACCTTCCGCCCGATCTACGACGAGCGCTTCGTATTCATCGTCGCGCACCCTGAGTTCCGCGCGGCGCTGGGCCGCATCACCCTCGACAAGCCCGACTCGCCCTGACTTTCGCCACACCCCGACTTCCATGCGCCGCCGCACCCGCCCGCCGCCGACATCGGGCCGATATGAGGTGTCGGTCGAGTTCCGCGCGGCGGGGTCGGCGGATCAGTGGTTGTTCCGGCTCTGATTGGCGAGGAAGCGCGCCTTCTTCTCGCGATTCCCGCACGTGTTCATATCGCACCACCGGCGGGTGCGACTGCGACTGGTGTCGAAGAACGCGGCCCGACAGGTCGGTGAGGCGCACAGGGCCAGTCGCCCGTCCCGTTCGCCCGCGATGATGCCGATCGCGTCCTCGGCGATCACACCGAGGGCATCCGCTATGCCGGTATACGGGCCGAGTCGCCAGTGGCGAACGCCGTCCGGTGTCAGAACGGCCGCCGCCCGCCCGTGCGCGCTGCGGTCGTTGAGGATCTGGACGGCGGAGAGCGGGAGCGCGTCTTTGGTCGCCGCCGCCGTCGCGGCGAGGTGGATCGCTTCCCGCAATTCCCGGGCCGATTCGAGCTGGGCCGTGGTGCAGGTGTCTACGGTCAGGCCGTAGACGGCGAGCCAGTCGAGAAGTCGTCGCGGCGTGGGAATGCGTTCCACCGGATCGCCGTGCCGTTCCGACAAGGTTCCCGTGAAGCTCGTCGCCAGCACGGTGCCGAGGCGGAAGTCGGGGAATTCGGCGGGCATGGAACCAGCATAGCCGGTTGCTCATGGAGGCCGGCCCGTGTTAGAACCGTCTTAGCTGGTTCTCGATCCGACTCCATGACGACCAGGAGGTTGCATGTCCGCTCCCGACCTCGACGAGGTCCGCCCCTTTCGAAGCACGCGCGACCGATGCCGATCTCGATGACTTGCGCGCACGACCGGACGCCGCGCGACTGCCGGAACCCGAAACCGTTCCGCGCTCCGCCCGAGGGGCGGACCGATGGGCACAAGGCGTTCCGCTCGCCGATCTCCGAGCGGTCGTGGACTACTGGCGCACCGACTACGACTGGCGTTGCTTCGAGCGACATCTCGATCGCCTCGGCCAATTCCGCACCGTCATCGACGGCGTCGGAATCCACTTCCTGCACCGCCGATCCACGCGCCCCGACGCGGTCCCGTTGCTCGCGACGCACGGTTGGCCGGGCAGTATCGTCGAATTCATCGACGTCGTGGGCGAATTGGCGGACCCGAAAGATCCGGACGCACCGGCCTTCCACGTCGTGGTCCCGTCACTGCCGGGCTACGGATACAGCGACAAGCCCGCCGTCGCCGGATGGGGAATCGAAAAGATCGCGGCCGCATGGGTCGAACTCATGCGCCGGCTCGGCTATCGCGAATTCACCGCCCACGGCGGCGATTGGGGCGGCAGCGTCACCACGGTTCTCGCCGGCCGATTCCCGGCACACGTGCTCGGCATCCACACGACCTTCGCGCAAGCCCCGCCCGGAGTGACCACGGACGGACTGACGGCGGTCGAGCGCGACTGGGCCGAACGGACCCGCGACTTCTGGCACCGTCGCGCGGCCTACGCGAAACAACAGGCCACCGGGCCGCAGACCATCGGGTACTCGCTGGTCGACTCACCGGTCGGCCTGCTCGCCTGGCTCCTCGACAAATTCGCGGAATGGAGCGACACCGAGGACAGCCCCGTTCGAGACGATCTCCGGAGACCGAATCCTCGACGACGTCACCCTGTACTGGCTGACCCGCACCGGCGCCTCGGCCGCCCGCCTCTACCACGAGAGCCACGCCGCCCTCGACCCCGAACTCCGCGTCGACGTCCCCTCCGCGATCACCATGTATCCTCGCGACACCGAGAAGTGCCCACGCCCGTGGGCCGAACAGCGCTACCGCCACCTCGTCCGCTGGAACGTGCCCGAACACGGCGGACATTTCCCATCCCTGGAAGTCCCCGCCTATTTCGTCCAAGACCTACGAGCGGGCTTGTCCGCGGTACTGGCCGCCGACCGGTGAGCATGGGGTTGGGCCGTGCGCGGTGGTGGGCACGGCGAAGCGTCGGCGTGCCCACCACCTACATGCGTCGGTGATCACATCGTGTCAGCTGCCGAATCGCTCCAACTGTTCGCCCAGGAGGATCAAGGATTCGAGCCTCGAGTTGTGTTCGTAGGCAGCGACTTCATGGAGCCCGCGATCTCCTCCAGCGCGACAACCCCTTCGGCCCGGCGGAACCAGGTCGAGGCGTTGGTGCCGAGAATCTCCGCCAGCACGATCATGTGGCTGACGTCCAGCGTGGACCGGCCCTCGAGCACGGATGTGAGCGAGTCCGCCTGCATCCCGGCTTCGGCGGCGATCTCCGCTATCGAGCGCCGGTCGGCGGTGAAATCCACTCGCATGTGATCGATCAACGCTGCGTTGAATTCTCCGAAAGTGGCGTCGACGAGTTCGAGTTCGTCGTGACTGCACCTGAGGTCGAACGAGTCGCTGTCGATATCGATGATGATCTGTTCGTCCTTCAGTTCTGCCACCGTCCCGTACAGATTCGATGCCATGACACGCACCTGGTCGCCGGGACGAAACCGGGCCTGCGGGATTTCGGACTGCGGATGGAAAGGGTCCTTCATGAGCATTCCTCCCGTGCTGGTGATGTGCTCTCTGTCGGTGTGCAGATGTAGACGCCATGCACCTTCCGGCGCAAACCTGGTGTGACACTGTCCAAGAATGCGATTTCTCGATCGGTGCACCGCGGTGTCGGCGGGCTGCGCCGTGAGGAAGTGGACATGGTGAACGGTGCGCCTATTCGGAGCGCCGCTCCAATGCTGTCGCGATCAGCGATCGGGCGGCGTCGCTGTGAACGGCATGGCCGCACAGGCCCGCCCAGAGCCGCTCGTACAACCCCAGCTCGCTCGGTGCCGTGATGCTGAGTTCCGCGCTGGCGGTCTCGATGAGGACTTGCCGACGGTCGAACAGGTGGAAGCTGCCGGAGAGGTAGACGAACGGCGCGCGCAGTGGCACCACGGCGAAGGACAGCCGGGGATTCCCGAATGCCGCGTCGAGCAGATGACGCAGCTGTCCAGCCATCACGTCGTCATCGCCGAGCATGGTGTGAAGCACAGCTTCGTGGAGCAGTACGGCCACCCGCGTACCGCCGTTCCGCAGGATGTTCTGTCGCGCCATGCGCGCCGCCACGGCGGTGTCCAGATCGTCGGGCGTGCCGAGGAACCCGATGCATTGCGTGAGCACCGCGCGGGCGTACTCCTCGGTCTGGAGTAGTCCGGGAACGATGGTCGGGTTGTAGATGCGGAGTGCTCGCGTCTCGGATTCGATCTCGCGGCCGCGCTGTTGGCGGCGGGTGTGGCCCGTCGCCGTGATCCGCCGCCACTCCGCCCATTGAGCACGGACATTGCGCAGTGCGGCAACGAGATCGGGCAACGCCTGGGGCGTCTCACAGATACGGCACCACACCGCCAAGTCGTTCTCGCTCGGCATCTGCTTACCGTTCTCGATCCGGGATGTCTTGGACCAGTGCCATTCGGCTGCGGTGCTGAGTTGTCGCCCATCCAACCCGGCATCTCTGCGAAGCTCGCGAAGCCGTACTCCAAGAGCTGTTTTCGCCCGTGCCGCTCCGTTCATCGGGCGGCGTACTCTCCGAACGGGATCGCCGCCGACCACACCCGGTCACGGACGGTGACCGCGTGCGCGACGATCACGGTTTCGTCGGTCAGCGCCGCGCCGACCCAGACCCCGCGCGCATCGAACAGCGAGAAGGCCACCGCGTGTTCATCGAACAGCCAGAAATCCTCGGTTGCCGCGTCGGACGGATCGGCATCGGACCGTGCGAGATAGCGGATGTCCTCACCGGCTGCGATGTTGTGGCGGCTCAGTGCGAGCAGATAGCGAGTGTAGAGGGTGTGGGGCTCGGTGACGATCCGCGCGCGGCGCACAGCCACTCCGCGCGCCACCGTGGCGGCCACGTGATTCGTCCAGCCCGAGAACCATTCGCCGCCGGGGTCGGTGTCCTCGTCGGCGCGGAACACGGCCAGTGATTCGGATTCCGACTCGCTGTCGTAATCATCGTGCGTTTCGAGATGGAATGCGGACCGGTGCGCGGTCGCGAACACCGGCCGCAGCTCACTCGCGCCGTGAAGCAGGCGCATCCGGGCGCACCTCCTGACCGATCGGCACCAACACGGCTGTCTCGTGAGCCGGGATTCGCATGGTGTTCAGGGCTTCCGGGTCGATGAGGGGCTCACCCGACAGCATGAACGACCCGTGCCCGGTATCGCGCAGCCCCCGACACACAGGTGCCCGGCTCGGTGAACCACAGCAACCTGTGCGGAATCTCCACGGTGCCGAGGTCGTCGGTGAGCCGGCCTTGTACCGCATAGCGCGGAGGTTCGGTATCGGTGATGTAGAGCCGGGGCGACCCGTCGCCACCGGATTCTCCGCCGATGAATCGAACTCGCATGTCAGGTCCTTCCGATGGTGTGGCACGGAATGCGTGCCTTGTCGATCGTCACAGCCCGAGAGCCGGGTACGCAATCCCTTGCGCACTTCGGCGCACTTCTGTGGAAGGCGCGAATGCCACAC
This sequence comes from Nocardia takedensis NBRC 100417, assembly GCF_000308695.1. GTDB lineage: Bacteria > Actinomycetota > Actinomycetes > Mycobacteriales > Mycobacteriaceae > Nocardia > Nocardia takedensis. The sequence continues at coordinate 22,730 of NZ_BAGG01000036.1, forward strand.
GCCTAGCGTGCTTTTCAGCCCCCACGCCGAGCGGTGCGACACCTCGGCGTGGGGACCATGCCAACGACAGCGGAGGGGCGAGGAACGGTGGACGCGCTCGGATGGATCGTCGTCCTCTGTCTGCCGATCGGTGTGCTGGTGTGGGCGGTGTACTGGCCGAAACGATGATCGTCGGAGCCATGCACGGGGCGAAGTGCCAGTACTGCGCCCCGTGCGCGGTGTGCTACGGAATGCGATACAAGTAGGGCGCGCAGGTTGACGGTCGTCGGACTGAACGTCAGGTACAGGGAACGCGGGAACCTGCCATCGGTGCCGCTACGTCGACGGCCCTACGCTCCCTCGGGATCATCCAGCAGACAGAAGCGCCGATGCCGAGACACGTCGATCGACAAACATCCGGCCATAGCCGAGCCGACCCGGCCACAGTGGTTCACCGACGAATTCCAGCGGCAGGCGAAGGGTGGTAGGCCTCCCGGTGGTCCGGTAGCACGCTATGCGGCACACCGCCGTGACAATCCCGTCGGAGTCCGGCGCTCCAGGCCGCGGCGTCCGGCCACCATCCGGCAACTCCCCCGGGAGGCCGGAGACGTGCAAAGGCGACACCCTGCCGAGTGTACGAACACAGCCTCGATCCGGATTTGCCAAAGAGTGGGCGCAGAGGGGATCGAACCCCCGACCGCTGGTGTGTAAATTGCCAGTTCTGCGCAAATTGGATTTCATGGCCGCTAATCGGCTATCGCCGGATTTCATCGACTACCAGCGGTTTCTATCACGTCGGTGTACCTGACTTCATGCGCCTTCAAGTGGTTTCAGTCCGTTTCTGCGGACTGGTTGCGGACCAGCCGGGCGGCTACGCGGGCACCGCGCCTACCCGTTCCCAGTGCGTCAGCGCCGACCAGCGCCACGCCACCGGCGCGACCCCGGCGGGTGAGAGCAACCCGCGCTCGGCGAGCCAGCCGATATAGGCGTCGTGGTGGCGCTGGCTGGCTACCTGTTCGCGCCAATGCGCCGCCGGAACCGGCAACGTCGCCAGTGGTGCGCGCGGATCGTAGGGGTTCGGCTGATCTTCCCCGCCGTACGCCGCGTCTCTCTCGTCGTCGGTGCGCGGGGTCCTCGGCACTTCGGCGAGCCACCGGGGGTAGGCGCTCGGGCGTAGGCGGGCCGGGACGTCGGCGAAGGTCAGTACGCCGGGACGTCGTGCGGGGTGCCCGGTGTCGGCGGGGCCGGTGACCGGTGCGAGCCGCGCCATTACCGTGCCACCCGCCCCCGGCCGCGACGGACGGCCCGCGCGGCGTCGCGCTGCTGGTCCTGTTCGCCGGTGCCGCCGTAGACACCGCGCGGCCCGTGCTGTCCGCCGGGTAGTGCGCCACCGGTGACGGCCTCACGTATCCGGCGGTCGATCAACACCGTGAGCCGTGAGAGCGCGAGCCGCTGTTGCCGGACTTCCACGCTCGCGGGATTCACCTTCACCGTGCCCGCTGCCGTGGTCAGCATCGCGCCGTTGGTGTCGAGGTCGGCCTGTAGTTCGCCGATGAGGTCGACGGTCGCGGCGGCTTGCGCGATCAGTACCGCGTCGTCGTGCTCGAGGATCACACCCGCTTCGGCGGCCTTGTCGGCGTAGAACTGCGCGAGTTCCGTCCCGGTGCTCCCCATGTCTGCCCGCCTCCCACTGGTGTACCCCGGTGGGGTATCGGTGGTTTCAGCGTAGGGCCGCTGTCAAAGGTGTCGGGGGTCTCTCGGGCGTACCTTCACCGTGACGTCCACCTCGAGGTCCGGTGACAGCAGAACGTGGACGTCGACACCCATCACTTCGGCCAGACGCTCGACGGCTTGCAGGGTGATGTTCTGCTGACCTCTTTCGAGTCGCCCGGCGTATGTCCGGTGCACACCGATCACGTCGGCGAATGCCTCCTGGCTGTACCCGCGCGCCGTTCGGATGGCGCGCACGTTCGCGCCGACAGTGCGTTGGAGGTCTCCTATCGCCATCGCGCCAGAGTGCAGCGGTACAGACCGATAGGTCCACAGAGCAACCGATCTCCACATGAATAGATACCCAAACCGTGCGTTCTCGTAATCCTCGAGTGAGACTGATAGCTGTTCATCACAGACGTGAGGGGATGCACGCATGACACGAGAACAGCACGCGCTCGGATGGGTCGACCCGTGCTCACCGACGACCGAATGGGACACCGCGCAGGTGCGCCGGTTGGCGCGGCGGTTGGGGTACGGCGTGCGCTGGGCCGATCCCGCCTCACCGCTCGACCTGGTCGAACAGGTCGAGGCGGCCGGGGTTGAGGTGGTGTTGATGTCCTCGAGCGCGCACGTGACCGCGTGGGACCTGGTGCGATTGCTGGTGTCGGCCGACGTCGAATGCGCCGCACCCCGCGAGAGCTTCCCCCGCCACGCCGACGTCCAGCGGGTTCGCCGGTGAGCGCGCCGACGCTCGGTCTCCTCTGCGCGATCGGCCTACCGCTCGGGGTGATCGCCTTCGTGATCTGGTGGCCGTCCGACTACAAATAGGCCAAATGGCAACGGCGCGTGCATATCTCGTGCGCCACTTGCGCCGGGCGGGACGGTCGACGGCCCCGGAGCACCGGCCGAGCGCGAAGCCGCGGGGCACATAATCGCAGGTCAGAGGCGTTTTTGGCCGATATCCGGCCCGGTGAGGGGTACGTTTCGCGCCGGGGTCGCGCCGGAGAGCAGTACGCGGCTGGGGTCCGGCCGCAGGCCGGGAGGGGGCTCCCACCCCCTCCCCACCTGCGCCTACTCGGTCAGCGTCGCCGCGATGGCCGCGTGCGCTCGCGAGACTTCCAGCAACGCGAGCGCGTGCGGAAGCGGCGTGAGATGTGGCTGCGCGGCAGCCAGTTCGGTTTCGGCCTTGTCGACGGCCGCCTGTGCCGCCTCGATGTGCTCGGAACGGTTCATGTCCTGCCTTCTCTCTGCCCGTAGTGGGCTCTGTGTGCCACGCTGAGCGACGAACCGCGCTCAGCGCAAATACCGGCCGAACCCGCGTCCGGCCGTGTCGCTCTCGGCCTCACGTCGTGCCGCGTCGCTCGGTCCGATCGGCGCGTCTCCCGAAAGGTGCTTGCCGAATCCGTTCGGATTGGACCCCTCCCCGTTGAGGGACCCCTCATGTGTGAGCCGTCGTGTGGTGGGTGGCTCGACGCGCTGTCTCGCGGCACGGCGTAGGGCCGTCTCGGCGTCCCGCTGTTCGCGGTCCCGCGCGCGCCGCTGCGCCGCTTCCTCGGAGCGACCCCTAGCCCGGTACTCGGGAGTCAGATACCGGCCGAATCCTCGATCTGTGCCGCTCACCGCGCAAGCCCCGTTCCCAGGGTGAAACCGTCCTCGGTACGGGTGCCGACCCCTACCGGTGCCGGACGGCCCCCGCGCACCCACAGACGCAACGCCGCGTCCGTACCGGGGACCCCTACCGGCAGGCCCGCGAACTGGTGCGTCCACGCGGCGCGCTCGGTGTCGGCCGCCGTGTCGGCGGTGGAGCCGTACCCGAGAGCATCGGGCCGCTTGACGTCGAACCCGCACACTGCCGCGCGAGCGACCCACCGGCGGACGCTCTGGATATCGGCCCACTGAGCGACCAGCACCCGCCAGGCCCGCCAGTCCTGCGCGACCCCCGGCGCGGTATCCAGCACCCGTTCCGCCGAGTCGGCGGGGTCGATCCCCGCCCCCGCCAACACGTCCCACACCCGCCCCACTTCGGCCAGCACCCCGCCGGGGTGCTCGCGAATGATCCCGTCGAGTTCGTCCAGGCAGGCCCGAACCCTCTCGGTACGCCGGGCCGCGTGCTGCTCGGTGAGACGCGCGTGAACGGCGCGCATCTGGTCACCGAGGACATGCATGTTGGCTCGCTCCCGCGTCCAGGTGAGCCACGGGCCGACGATATCGGGCACGGCCCGCTTACCCGCCGACGCCGTCCACGCGGGTTCCAGAAGTTCGTCCAGCCGCGCGAGACTCGCACCTTCCGCCAGACGTGCGGACTCGGCCGCGTGTTCCTGTTCGATCCGGTGCCGCAAGGCCCGCGCTTGCCGGTCGATCTCGTCGAGGCGGACCACCTGCGCGACCGCGTCACCCAGCGGCCCGCGTAGCGCGGTGTCGACCCCCTTGCCGCCGGAGGCATCCGACGCGGCCCGCCACGTCTCGGTCTGCACTGCCGCTCGCGCGGCGGCCCGCTGGTCTTCCTCGGCCTGCCGTAGGCCCAAGGTGCCGAGCACCCCGGCGAACTGGCGCGCGTCCATCTCGGCCGTGACCGGGGTGTCGTCGGGCACGTACTCCGTGCTGGGGTGCTCCCCGGCGGTCGGTGGTGTCTCGGGGTTCCACGGTGCTGTCTGGGTGCTCATGATCTTGGTTTCCTCTCTCGTACTGCTGTGCTGTGCCGGGTGTGCCCAGTCCCTCCCCTATGGGGAGGGAGGGACTGTGCGGGGGCGCACGGCAAACCCACCTGTGCGGACCTGTGCGCCGCACAGGTTTTAGGCGTCTGAACTGGCGCTCTAATTCCGCACAGGTCACCTGTGCGGACCTGTGCGCGCCTATGCGGAAAACTGTGCGGCAACCTGTGCGGAGCACCCCCGTTCCGCACAGGTTTTTGCACAGGTCCCGAGCCCTACTCATCACGGTTTCGCCGGAACACGATGGCCTTGCGGATCACGTCATCTCCGGCCCGGTGTCCGTTGGTCCGTAGCCGTTCGGCCACCTTGGGCAGACCGGTCCCGACCGCGACGTTCCAGGCGTCGAGCTGGGCCACCACGGCGGCCACCTTGTCCGACAGATCGTCGGCCTCCACGGGCACGGTGAGCTTGCCGCCGACGCGGATATGACCGAGCGGGCCGTCCACTCGGCGTAGCCGGAATTCCTCATCGAGGGCACCGAACCGGTCTTTCAGGTTGGTGAACTTCAACCTGTTCGACTTCGGCGGGCTCTCTTCCATGAGCCATTCGGCGTCGAGCTTGGACCGCTTCGCCGAACTACCGCGAGCACGCGCACCCGCATGTCCGGTGTGGTCGGCGAATATCGCCGTGACCCCCCCGTGCCTTGAGCGGCAACGTGATCCGGTTGTCGAACGCGATCCACGTGGTACTCAAGTCCTCGTCGCCGTCGATGAAGCTCGAGAGGGTATCGAGGATCACCACGTCCGGGCCGAAGGCGTCGAACAGTCGCCAGAACTCGGCCGCGCCTTCATCGGTGGTCAGCGGTGCCCACTCCGGGAACGACACGACACCCAGGTTCGGCAATTCCAGCGGCGCGGCGAACCGGTGCAGGTAGTCACGCCACCACTCCGGCCCGACCTCCCCGTCGATGTAGAGCACCCGCAACGGGCGCGCGAGCACACGCGGGTGCCCGTCCTCGATATCGAGCGCCGAACGGCCCGCCGACCAGTTCAGCGCCAGGTGTGCGAGATAGATCGTTTTGCCCGTGTCAGACCCGGCGACCAACTTGGTCACGTGCCCCTCAACGAACACCTTGTGTTCCAGATACACCCGGACCGGTGGCGGTTCGGTCCGCAGCCTGCCCAAGTTCAACAGTTGCGACAGCGGGTCGTAATCGACTGTCGCCGTTATAGTTTCGTACTCGGCGGCCCCAGCGCGCACGCGATCATTCCACCGCGCGAACGGCGAACCGGGGCCGATCTCGGGCATATCGAATTCCGTCACGACAGACCGCCGATCTTCATTACCGCGCCGATGAGAGCGCGGGCGGTCTCGGTCTCGGCCGCATCCGCAGAACGGCACGGCTCGCCGCACATGGCCCGCCGGTGCTGCTCGGTGTAGAACGCTGCGATCAGATGCCCGATCGCCACCAGCGCGCCGGAATGGCCTTCGACGCCGGTCGCGACCACGCGGTAGCTCACCGAGACCAGTGTTTCGTGTGCCCCGGTCCGCATCCGATCGGCGAGCGTGGGGAATCCGAGCGCACGGGACATCTCGGCGTCCATCGGGCCTTGCGGCAAGGCGTCGAGGAACCGTTCGACGGTCGACCACCCGGCCGGGCCGTCGAGAATCGCGCGCAGATCACCGGGGAGTTCGCCCGTCCGGGACGATTGGGGACGGGTCGAGGCCAATTCGTCCACCCATGCGGGCGGCAACGGGGATGCTTCGGCGGTCTCGTCCTCCCCGCCGCGCCACAGATACGGTCGGCCGCTGCTGTGGACGCTCGGCGGCATCACGACGTAGCCCTTGCCCGCGCATCGGAGGTCGATCCCCCTGCCCGGCGCGCGAAACGCGAGGTCCGGCACGGTGAACCACAAGTGACGACCGCCCCCGCCGGTCTCGACGGTCGGCGTCTCAGGCAGCGGGCCTAGACGGTCTTCCAGAGCTTCCAGCGCGCCGGGCACCTTGTGGTCGTCGGCGTCGATGACGAGATGCCCGGCGGGCACGCCCCCGCCGACGTTGGCGTTCGGCCACCGGCCCCACCACCGCCGGATGACGTCCGGGTCGGTGGTCGCGGCTTTGAACCCGTTCGAGGTCAACGGGGCCTTGCCGCGCTCGGCGAGCGGGAAGACGCGCAGCCCTTGCGCGGCATAGTCCAGGGCCGCACTGACCAGCGCGCCGGACTCCTGTCCGAGGTTCGTTGTACGCTGTACGTCGAAACTGGTCACGTCCCGGTCTCCTGTTTCCTGGCGCGACCCCCGACTACCGGCGGGGGTCGCGTTTCCTGTCGATGGCATGTGTTGGGTTCCAATCGGTTTGAGCGGCAACGGCATCCGGCCGTTGGCGGCTCCCCGGTTGTGAAGTGATCGGACCCCTACGCGCCGACGAGCGTTGCGGCCTTCTGCTGCGCGATCCACAGATCGAGGTCGGCGCGGTCGTACACCAAGCGGTTGCCGATCTTGTACGAGCGCGGGCCGGTGCCGTAGTGGCGGAAGTTGTAGAGCGTGCCCCGGCTGAAACCGAGATATTCGGCGGCCTCAGGCAGTGTGAGCCTGTCCGAGTGGATGCGACCGGCGGTGTGCTGGCTGGTCATGGTGCCTCCTGCGTGGCGTTCCTGGCTGGTATGAGAACGGACGGTAGCCGGATGAAATTGCCTGTGCCACTGTGTGATACGACGGAACGGCCGAATCTGCGCGACAGGGTTTACAGCAGGGTTGCGGGAACGGTGCGCCAGACGGCAGGGGGCGGCCGTTTTCGGAACTTTCGTGACATGCACCACTTGGAACCTATGACCGCTTAACTTTGCGGACTGATAATCTGGCCTCATGACATTTCGTGAGACCGTACCGACCAAGCGCATTACCGGTGCGCGCGTTGAGAATCGGTGGGAGCGCCGCGACGGCGAACCCACTGTGCGAGCGGGGAAGGGCTTGCAATGGATGGCCCGCTACATCGGTAGCGACGGGGAGGAACACAGCAAGTCGTTCCGGCTGAAAAAGGACGCGACGGCGTGGCTCAAGGAACAGGACGCGGCGGTCACCCGTGGTGAATGGGTCGACCCCGCCAAGTCCGCCGCGACCGTGGGGGAGGTGGCGAAAGCGTGGCTCGCGGGCAACGCCAGCAAGACCGCATCGACGGCCGACAGCTACAAGGCGGTGTGGACGCGGCACGTGGAACCCCGATGGGGAAAGGTCGCGCTCAAGGACGTCGTGCACGACGAAATCGTTGCGTGGGTCGGTGGGCTCACGGACGGCACTGCCGAGACGACAGACGGCCTGTCGGCGTCCTCGGTCCGACACTGCCACGCGGTCCTCCACCAGATTCTCGCGCTCGCGGTCCGATCCAAGCGGCTCCGCACGAATCCCGCGAAGGAGGTACCCCTCCCGGAGATGGCTCCAGCCGAAAAGGTGTTCCTGGACGCCGCGCAGATCGAACGGCTCGCCCGCGCGGCCGACTGGCGGGCTCACACGGCCGCGCAGCGCATGAAGGCGGGCAAGGCGGCACCCGACCTCAAGGGGGGTATCCCTGCCGCGCCGTCGAGCGCGCACGGGCTCGCGCTGCGTCTGCTCGGACAGTGCGGTCTTCGGTTCGGCGAGTTGGCCGGTTTGCGCGTGTCCAGGGTGGAATTCGACGCGGGCGAACTCGTCATCGACACCGCCGTGTCGGAGGTGGGCGGCAAGCTCGTCGTCGGGCGGCCGAAGAACAAGAAGACCCGCCGCGTGTTCATACCGTCCCGGCTGGAACAGCCGCTGAAAGAACTGTGCGCCGGGCGCGACACCGGCGAGTTCGTGTTCACCACGGCCACGGGTACGCCGCTCCGGCGGAACAACTTCGCCAAGCGGGTCCTTGCCCCGGCCGCCGAACTCGCCGGAGTGGACAGCGCGGTCACCCTGCATTCACTCCGGCACAGCTTCGCGTCGGTCCTGCGCACGAACGGGGAGGACCTGAAACAGATACAGGAGTGGATGGGGCACCACTCGATCAAGCTGACGGGCGACCTGTACGGCCACATCTACCCGGCCGCGCGCCGCCAATCGCGGTCGGCTCTCGACGCCGCTTTCGGTACGGACTAGCCCGGACTGAGGGCGCATGAAGTGGGGTGAAGTTCTGGCGCTGCGGACTGGTTGCGGACCAGCCGGGCGGTGGAATCCGATTGCCGGTCCTGAAAACGGCCTGAGCTGCATGTTTACTTGTGGGCGCAGAGGGGATCGAACCCCCGACCGCTGGTGTGTAAAACCAGTGCTCTACCGCTGAGCTATACGCCCGCGCCCCGTCGGCGGGTTTCCGACGGGTGCGGCTTATGAATCTAGCGCGGCGAGGGCTTTCTCCCAAGCTGCCTGGTCACGGGGCTCTCCGGGGCCGTTCATCTCGGCGAAGCGGATGATGCCTTCGCGGTCTACGACGAAGGTGCCGCGGTTGGGGAAGCCGGTTTTGTCGTTGAAGACGCCGTAGGCCTGGGCGACGGCGCCGTGCGGCCAGAAATCCGACAGCAGGGGGAAGGTGTAGCCCTGTTCGGCGGCCCAGATCTTGTGGGTGGGCGGCGGGCCGACGGAGATCGCGAGGATCTCGGCGTCGTCGTTCTGGAACTTCGGCAACTCGTCGCGCACCTTGCACAGCTCACCCTGGCAGATGCCGGTGAAGGCGAGCGGGTAGAAGACGATGAGCACGTTCTTCGTGCCGCGGAAGTCCGACAGGGAGACTTCCTGGTTGTTCTGGTCCTTGAGCGTGAAATCCGGCGCGAGAGTGCCCACTTCGATCGGCATACGCGAATCCTCCATCGTCGTCGGGTTCCACCGGGCGTGGACATCCGCGCCCGGTGGAACCATAGCGAAAAGATCAGCGCTGCTTCGAGGGTGCCTTCGGCTGTACGAGTCGGCTTCCGATCCACGCGCCGAGGGCGATCGCGGAGGTCTGGGTGAGACCGGCCGTTGGGGCGGCTTCGGCGATTTCGCTCGGGTCGACATGGCCAGGCTGACCGGTCTTGGGTGTGAGGACCCAGATGAAGCCGTCGTCGGCGAGCGGGCTGATGACTTCCATCAACTCGTCGGCCAGATCGCCGTCTCCCTCCCGCCACCACAGCAACACGGCGTCGACGACTTCATCGGAGTCCTCGTCCACCATTTCACCGCCGGCGGCGTCCTCGACGGCGGCCCGCAGGTCGTCGTCGGTGTCCTCGTCCCAGCCCAGTTCCTGGACGACCAAGCCGTGAGTAATGCCAAGCTTCTGAGCGTAATTCTGCGCGTCCGCCGCGGCGACCACGGTGGTGTCCTCCTCAACTCCCGACAGATAGGTAGTTGCAAGCGAACATGGTTATCGGCCCGAGCGCAAGCCGATCGGGCGAAATGCCACCAGATGTCGCGCGGCGACCTGTGCGATCTCAGCGGGTGGGACAGGCGTCGCGCACCGCGTTGCGCGCGTCGTTGACCCGTCTGCTGGCGTCGTTGAGCGCTCCGACGGGCGCGGTGTAGGACATCGCGCGGGTCTCGCCGGCCAGTTGCCGGGCCGCGGCGACGTACTCGCCGAACTTGGCGGCCAGATCGGGCGGCAGGGCGCCCGCGGCGGAGTTGACGCCGGCTTCGACCTTGGCGGCGGCGTCGTCGAGGGTGGTGGCCGCCGTCTCGCGCTTGGCGGCGTAGTCGGGGGCGTTGGAGTCGTGGGCGTCGACGAAATCGTTGTACGCCTTCACCCCGACACCGCTGGTGGTGGGGAATTGCGCGCAGTTGGCGGCGACGGCGGCGCTCTGTTCGGCGGCCTTGCGCGAGGAGGTGGCCGCGGCTGAGGATGCGGCGGCTTCGGTTTTGTACGAGGCTAGGTCGGTGGCATTCGGGGCGGCGGTTCCTTGGATCCGATCCGCGCAACCCGCGACGGTCAGTCCAGTGGCGATCGCAGCGGCCGCGCACACCATCCCGAGACCGCGTGGGTGCAGCACCTTCATCGTCCTCCCCGCTCGTGCGGAAAAACTACCGGGTAACCCATTGCGGAGGAAACCGTACTGGATTTCCTGCTGACATGATGACCGGGGACGCACTCTCGGCCAGGATGGAAGGTGCGCCCGAACTTTCGTAACGGGTGGTCCGCCAACCAGCGCTCCGCCCGGGGAAAAGAAGCCATCAGCTTGTCCACCCCTTGTACGAGGAGCAGCTTTGACCGACGTGATCCACTCGTCCGCTCCAGCGAAATCCGCTGGCACCGATTCCGTCCCCCCGGCGAACGGTTCGCCCGCGCAACCGGCAGGCCGGGTGAGGGTGATCCGTGAAGGGGTGGCGTCCTACCTGCCCGACATCGATCCCGAGGAGACCAGCGAATGGCTGGAGTCCTTCGACGAGATGCTCGACCGGGAAGGCCCTGGCCGCGCCCGCTACCTGATGTTGCGACTGCTCGAGCGCGCCGGTGAGCGCCGGGTCGCCATCCCGTCGCTGACCTCCACCGACTACGTCAACACGATCCCCACCGAGAACGAGCCGTGGTTCCCGGGCGACGAGGAGGTCGAGCGCCGCTTCCGCGCCTGGATCCGGTGGAACGCCGCGATCATGGTGCATCGCGCGCAGCGTCCCGGCATCGGTGTCGGAGGTCACATCTCCACCTACGCGTCCTCGGCGGCGCTCTACGAGGTTGGCTTCAATCACTTCTTCCGCGGCAAGGATCATTCCGGCGGCGGCGATTCGATCTTCATCCAGGGGCACGCCTCGCCCGGTATCTACGCGCGCGCCTTCCTGGAGGGCAGGCTCAGTACCGACCAGCTCGACGGATTCCGTCAGGAATACAGCCACGGCGGTCCCGGTCACGGCCTACCGTCGTATCCGCATCCGCGATTGCTGAACAATTTCTGGGAATTCCCGACGGTATCCATGGGCCTGGGTCCGATGAATGCCATCTATCAGGCCAGGTTCAACCATTACCTGCACGACCGCGGCATCACCGACACCTCCGATCAGCACGTGTGGGCCTTCCTCGGCGACGGTGAGATGGACGAGCCGGAGTCGCGTGGTCTGGCGCACGTGGCCGCGCTGGAGGGGCTGGACAACCTCACCTTCGTCGTCAACTGCAACTTGCAGCGGCTGGACGGGCCGGTGCGCGGCAACGGCAAGATCATCCAGGAGCTCGAGGCGTTCTTCCGCGGCGCGGGCTGGAACGTCATCAAGGTGATCTGGGGCCGGGAGTGGGACGCGCTGCTGGGCGCCGACCGCGACGGCGCGCTGGTGAACCTGATGAACACCACCCCCGACGGCGACTACCAGACCTACAAGGCCAACGACGGCGCCTACGTTCGCGACCACTTCTTCGGCCGCGACCCGCGCACCAAGGCGCTGGTGCAGGACCTCTCGGATCCGGAGATCTGGAACCTCAAGCGCGGCGGGCACGACTACCGCAAGGTCTACGCCGCCTACGCCGCGGCGATGGCCCACAAGGGGCAGCCGACGGTCATCCTGGCCAAGACCATCAAGGGCTACACCCTCGGCAAGCACTTCGAGGGCCGCAACGCCACGCACCAGATGAAGAAGCTGACGTTGCAGGATCTCAAGGACTTCCGCGACCTGCAGCGCATCCCGATCTCCGACGCCGAGTTGGAGAAGGACCCGTACCTGCCGCCGTACTACCACCCGGGAGCCGAGACCCAGGAGATCCAGTACATGCTGGACCGGCGTCGGGCGCTGGGCGGATTCCTGCCCGAGCGGCGCACCGCGGCAAAGCCTCTGCAACTTCCCGGCGACGAGGCGTACAAGTCGGTGCGCAAGGGGTCGGGCAAGCAGAACGTGGCCACCACGATGGCGTTGGTGCGGCTGATGAAGGAGCTGCTGCGCGACAAGGAGATCGGCAAGCGCATCGTGCCGATCATCCCGGACGAGGCCAGGACCTTCGGTATGGACTCGTGGTTCCCTTCGTTGAAGATCTACAACCGCAACGGCCAGTTGTACACATCGGTCGACGCGGAGTTGATGCTTGCCTACAAAGAGAGCACCGTCGGCCAGATCCTGCACGAGGGCATCAACGAGGCCGGTTCGACGGCCTCGTTCACCGCGGCGGGCACCGCCTACGCCACCCACGGCGAGCCGATGATTCCGCTCTACATCTTCTACTCGATGTTCGGCTTCCAGCGCACCGGCGACGGCCTGTGGGCCGCCGCCGATCAGCTCGCGCGCGGTTTCGTGCTCGGAGCAACCGCCGGGCGAACCACGCTGACCGGTGAGGGCCTGCAACACAACGACGGGCATTCGCTGCTGCTGGCCTCGACCAACCCGGCGGTGGTCACCTACGACCCGGCCTTCGCCTTCGAGATCGCCCACATCGTGCGCGACGGCCTGCGCCGGATGTACGGCGGGGGCGTCACGCCGCCGCACCAGGCCACGCTGCCCGGCACCGAACCGGTGCGCCGTCCGGAGGACGCCTTCGGCGGCGAGGACATCTTCTACTACATCACCCTGTACAACGAGCCCTACCAGCAGCCCGCCGAGCCCGCCGACCTGGACATCGACGGTCTGCTCAAGGGCATCTACTTGTACAAGCGCGGTGGCGAAGGGGAGGTGCGGGCCCAGATCCTGGTCTCCGGCGTGACGGTGCCCGACGGTCTGCGCGCCCAGGCGCTGCTGGCCGAGGACTGGGGCGTGCAGGCCGATGTGTGGTCGGTCACGTCCTGGGGCGAACTCCGCAAGGAGGCGCTGGCCAAGGAGATCGCGGCGCTGCGCGATCCCAGCGGCGACGTGGCCCAGCCCTATGTCACGGAGGCGCTGTCGCGGGTCGACGGCCCCTACATCGCGGCGACGGACTGGATGCGGGCGGTGCCGGACCAGGTGCGCAAGTGGGTGCCGGGCGATTTCGTCACCCTCGGCACCGACGGCTTCGGATTCTCCGACACCAGGACCGCGGCCCGGCGCGTGTTCAACGTCGACGCGCAGTCGATCGCGATCGCGGCGCTGGAAGGGCTGGTCCGCGCGGGTCGCGTCGAGCGCTCCACGCTGCGCGAAGCGGCCGACCGCTACCGCATCGACGATGTGGACGCCGCGCCGAAGTCGGCGGCGAGCACCGACGAAGAACTGGCATAGCGGACTATTGGATGGTGGATCGTAAACCGCCGCGGCCTCGTCGGATCTCCGAAGGCTCCTCCGAGCACGAGGTGTATCTGCCGACCGGCGCGCTCTCCCCGAACCGGCAGACCCGTGACCCGCTTCCGGACACGCTGCTCAAGCGTGTGAAGCAGTTCTCGGGCCGACTGTCCACCGAGGCGGTCGGGTCGATGCAGGATCGGTTGCCGTTCTTCGCCGATCTGGACGCCGCCCAGCGGGCCGGCGTCCAGATGCTGGTGCAGACCGCGGTGGTGAACTTCCTGGAGTGGCTCCAGGACCCCGACAGCGATATCCGCTTCAGCCTGGACGCGTTCCAGGTCATCCCGCAGGACCTGGCGCGGCGGCTCACGCTGCGCCAGACCGTGGACATGGTCCGCGTGGCCATGGAGTTCTTCGAGCAGTGGCTGCCCGCGCTGGCGCGCAACGACCGGCAGTTGGTGGCGCTCACCGAGGCGGTGCTGCGATACGGGCGCGAGCTCGGGTTCGCGGCCGCCTCGGTGTACGCCAGCGCCGCGGAATCGCGCGGCGCGTGGGACACCAGGCTCGAGGCCCTGGTGGTCGACGCCGTGGTGCGCGGTGACACCGGCCCGGACATGCTCTCCCGGGCGGCGACCCTGAACTGGGACGCCACCGCCCCCGCCACCGTCCTGGTGGGCACCCCGCCCGGCGATCAGGGCGTGTCGATGGTGGGCGCGGTGCACACGATCGCCGCCCGGCACGGCCGCGCCGCCCTCGCGGTGGTGCAGGGGGCGCGACTGGTGATGGTGGTCAGCGGCAACCTCGGCGAGAGCGCCTTCGTCGCGCCGTTCCTGGCCGATCTGCTCAACGAGGTCTTCTCCGACGGGCCGGTGGTGATCGGGCCCACCACCCGCACATTGGGCGCCGCGCACGCCAGCGCGGTGGAGGCGCTGGCGGGGATGGAGGCCGTGGTGGGGTGGCGAGGTGCGCCGCGCCCGGTCCATGCGGCAGAATTGCTGCCCGAACGCGCGCTGCTCGGCGATCGAGCTGCGATCGACGCGCTGAACGAGTACCTTGTTCTCCCGTTGACGGCGGCCGGTTCGGCCCTCGCGGACACCCTCGACGCCTATCTGGATTGCGGCGGGGCGGTGGAGACCTGTGCGCGTCAGCTGTACGTCCATCCAAATACGGTGCGGTACCGCTTGAAGCGGATCGGCGAGATCACGGGCCGTGATCCGATGAATCCGCGGGACGCCTACGTGCTCCGTATCGCGTCGACAGTGGGTCGTCTGACACGAACTCGTAACGAATCGTCAACATCCGCCTCAGAACTCCCACATGTCCCCGTGGGTTCGGAGGGGATGTAACGCCGACGGGGAATCGGTCGATCGGGACAACCCACATGGGCTTTTGTGGGACCCCCACAAAACCCGTCTCCAAGCTTCATCGGCGTCGACATCTCGCCCGGCGGCCCTCACAGTGTTTTCTTAAGGGCGTGATCGCGTTGTTCGCCCCAGGACAGGGGTCCCAGACACCCGGCATGCTCGCGCCTTGGCTCGACCTTCCCGGCGCGAAAGAACGCCTCGCCCTCTGGTCGAAGGCCGCGGGCCTCGACCTCGTTCGTCTCGGCACCACGGCGACGGCCGAAGAGATCGTCGACACGGCCGTCACCCAGCCGCTGGTGGTCGCCGCCGCGCTGCTGGCGTACGCGGAAACCGAGCCGAATTCACTTCCGGCGGCTACCATCGTCGCCGGGCACTCGGTCGGTGAGTTCGCCGCCGCTGCCGTCGCCGGAGTTCTCTCCGCCGACGACGCGGTGCGATTGGCCGCTCTCCGCGGCGCGGAGATGGCCAAGGCGTGCGCGCTGGAGCCGACCGGAATGTCCGCCGTACTCGGCGGTGATGAGGCCGCCGTACTCGAACGGCTCGCGGAACTCGATCTGGTTCCCGCCAACCGCAACGCGGTGGGGCAGATCGTGGCCGCGGGCAAGCTCGAGGCCCTGGCGGAACTGGCGGCCGCGCCGCCGGAGAAAGCGCGTGTGCGCGCGCTTCCCGTCGCGGGCGCTTTCCACACCGCGTTCATGGCCCCGGCCCAGGACGCGGTGGCCGAAGCCATCGGCGCGATCACCCCGAACGAGCCCGACCGGACCCTGCTGTCGAACTTCGACGGTCAGCCGGTCACCTCGGGTCGGGACGCGATCGACAAGCTCGCGGCGCAGGTCACCCGGCCCGTCCGATGGGATCTGTGCACCGAGACCGTCCGCGCCGCGGCGGTGTCGGCGGTGGCGGAGTTGCCACCGGCGGGAACCCTGGTCGGCATCGCCAAGCGGGAACTGAAGGGCACGCCGACGCTGGCCCTGAAAACCCCCGAAGACCTCCCCGCGTTGGCCGGACTGCTCACTTCCGGCTAGCTTTCCTCCGCGACGGTGCGGCGGAATCCGCACGGTCGCGGCGGGGTCGTGGTAACCATCCACGGCCCCGATCCGAAAACAACAAAAGCCCTACACAGTAACAAGAAGGGAGCCACAACGTGGCCGCTCTGACCCAGGAACAAATCGTCGAGGAGCTCGGCAAGATCATCGAAGAGGTGACGGGCATCGAGCCGTCCGAGGTGACGATCGAGAAGTCCTTCGTCGATGACCTGGACATCGACTCGCTGTCCATGGTCGAGATCGCGGTGCAGACCGAGGACAAGTACGGCGTGAAGATCCCGGACGAGGATCTGGCGAGCCTGAAGACGGTCGGCGACGCTGTCTCCTACATCCAGAAGCTCGAGGCGGAGAACAGCGAAGCCGCCGCGGAGCTCAAGGCCAAGTTCGACGCCGAGTAGGGCCGAAACAGTGACCACTCCTTCCACCAAGAACGGGAATTTCCCCAACGTCGTCGTAACAAGCCTGGCGGCGACCACGTCGATCGCGGGTGACGTCGATGCGACGTGGAAGGGACTCCTCAACGGCGAGAGCGGTATCGACGTTCTCGAGGATTCCTTCGTCGAGGAATACGACCTTCCGGTCCGCATCGGCGGTCACCTGAAGGTTCGGCCGGACACCCTGCTCAGCCGGGTCGAATGTCGGCGTATGGCCTATGTCGAGCAGCTCGCGACCATCCTCGGTCGCGAGGTCTGGCGCAACGCGGGCAGCCCCGAGGTCGATCCGGACCGACTGGGTGTGGCCATCGGCACCGGGCTCGGCGGCGGCGACGCCCTGATCGACTCGGTCGACAAGCTGAAGAACGGCGGCTATCGCAAGATCTCGCCGCTGGCTGTTCAGATGGTCATGCCGAACGGTCCTTCGGCCGTCGTCGGTCTCGAACTGAAGGCCAGGGCGGGAGTGGTCACTCCGGTCTCGGCATGCTCATCCGGCTCCGAGGCTATCGCCAACGCGTGGCGGATGATCGTGATGGGTGACGCCGACATCGTCGTCACCGGCGGTGTCGAGGGCTTCATCGACTCCGTGCCGATCGCGGCGTTCTCGATGATGCGTGCGATGAGCACCCGCAACGAGGATCCGCGCGGCGCTTCGCGTCCGTTCGACTCCGATCGGGACGGATTCGTCTTCGGCGAGGCAGGCGCGCTCATGGTCATCGAGACCGAGGAGCACGCCAAGGCGCGCGGTGCGCACATCCACGCACGCCTGCTGGGTGCGGGCATCACCTCCGACGGCTACCACCTGGTCGCTCCCGACCCCGAGGGCACCGGCGCGGCACGCGCCATGACCCGGGCGATGCAGACCGCGGGACTGTCGGCCAAGGACATCACCCACATCAACGCGCACGCGACCGCCACCCCCATCGGCGATATCGCCGAGGCGCGGGCGATCACCAAGGCCGTGGGCAACCACGCCTCGGTCTACGCGCCGAAGTCGGCGCTGGGCCACTCGATCGGCGCGGTCGGCGCGCTCGAGTCGGTGCTCACCGTGCTCAGCATCCGGGACGGCATCGTCCCGCCGACGCTGAACCTGGAGAACCAGGATCCCGACATCGATCTCGACGTGGTGCACGGCGAAGCCCGTCGCCAGGAGATCGAGTACGCGATCAACAACTCCTTCGGTTTCGGTGGGCACAACGTGGCGCTCGCCTTCGGTCGCGCGTAGTCGCTCGACCGCCTGCACGACGAACCCGGCGGGGGCCGGTCAACGGCCCCCGCCGGTGTTGTTTTCCGGCCGCGGTTCGGCGGCCCACATTCTTTCTGAGGAGAATTCGCGATGACAATCGTGGCTCCCGCGTTTTCGCAGGAAACGGAGCTGGATCCGCGGGATCCGCTGGGCAGGCTCCAGCGGTTCTTCGATCCCGGCACCGTGCTTCCGCTGCATCCGCGTGACAAGTCCGGTGTTCTGGCCGCAATCGGCGAGGTCGACGGTGTGCGCACCGTGGCCTACTGCTCCGATGCCACCGTGATGGGCGGGGCGATGGGCGTGGAGGGCTGCAAGCACATCGTCGACGCCATCGACACCGCCATCGAGTCGCGCGTGCCCGTGGTCGGGATCTGGCATTCCGGCGGGGCGCGGCTGGCCGAGGGCGTGGAGGCCCTCGACGCGGTGGGCCGGGTGTTCGAGGCCATGGTGCGCGCGTCGGGTCTGGTGCCGCAGTTGTCGGTGGTGCTCGGCTTCGCGGCGGGCGGCGCGGCCTACGGTCCCGCGCTGACCGATATCGTGATCATGGCCCCCGAGGGCCGGGTCTTCGTGACCGGACCCGACGTGGTCCGCAGCGTCACCGGCGAGCAGGTCGACATGGCCACTCTCGGCGGCCCGGAGACCCACGGAAAGAAGTCCGGTGTGGCCCACGTCGTGGCCGACAGCGAATCCGATGCCATGCACCGCGCCCGCAGGCTGGTGTCGATGTTCGCCGAACAAGGCGAATTCGATCTGCTGGCCGCCGAGCACGGCGACGTCGATCTGAAGGCGATGCTGCCGGAGTCGGCCAAGCGCGCCTACGACGTGAAGCCGATCGTGCACGAGTTGCTCGACAACGTCGACGGTGAGTCGACCTTCGAGGAATTGCAGGGCGGTTACGCGCGCAGCATGGTGACCGGTCTGGGTCGCCTGGGCGGGCGCACGGTCGGTGTGTTGGCCAACAATCCGCTGCGGCTGGGCGGCTGCCTGAATTCGCAGAGCGCGGAGAAGGCGGCGCGTTTCGTGCGGTTGTGCGACGCGTTCGGTATCCCGCTCATCGTGGTCACCGACGTGCCCGGTTACCTGCCCGGCGTGGGTCAGGAGTGGGACGGCGTGGTGCGGCGTGGCGCGAAACTGCTGCACGCTTTCGCCGAGGCCAGGGTGCCGCGGGTGACCCTGGTGACCAGGAAGATCTACGGCGGCGCCTACATCGCGATGAACGCCAGGTCGCTGGGCGCGACCGCGGTGTTCGCGTGGCCCGGTTCCGAGGTCGCGGTGATGGGTGCGAAGGCGGCCGTCGGCATCCTGCACAAGAAGGCGCTCGCGGCGGCGCCGGAACACGAGCGCGAGGCGTTGCACGAGCGGTTGACCGTCGAGCACGAGAAGATCGCGGGCGGCGTGGAGCGCGCGGTGGCGATCGGTGTGGTCGATCAGGTGATCGACCCGGCCAAGACCCGCAGCACGATCGCGGCCGCGCTGGCGGCGGCCCCGTCGCGGCCCAGCCACCACAAGAACATCCCGCTGTGAACTGAGTTCCGCGGTGCCGGGCCCCGGGCGGAATTCGCCCGGGGCCCGGTCGCGTGGCTGGGTAGCATCGGGGGATGCGTTACGAGGATCTAGCCGACGAGCCGTGTTCGATCACGCGTCCGTTGGTGATCCTGGGGGACCGCTGGACGTTGGTGATCCTGAAGTACTGCTTCGCGGGGGTGCGGCGGTTCAACGCCTTCCAGCACGTGCTGGGGATCTCGCGCGGCCGATTGCAGGACCGGCTGGATCGGTTGATCGAGCACGGCATCCTGGTGAAGCAGAAGGCCGCGGTCGGCGCGCACGAGGAGTATCGGCTGACCCGCAAGGGCCACGACCTGTATCCGATCCTGATGGCGATCCGGGAGTGGGGCGACGCCTACATGGCTCCCGAGGGGCCGCCCGTGGAGTACCGGCATCGGGACTGCGCGGGTTCGGCGCGTGCGCGCCTGGACTGTGACTGCTGCGGCGCGGAATTGACCGCGCGCGAGGTGGAGCCCCGACCGGGGCCGGGGTTACTCGCGCGCGAGTCGGTCTCCTAGCCCGCCCGATTCAGTCGACGTGCCAGGTGGCGACCTGGTCGAGTTCGGCACGCGCGGTGCGGAATCCGTTGACCGGGTGGTCGGTGTCGGGGTAGCCGAAGGAGATGGCGGCCACGACCTTGCGCTGTTCGGGCAGGCCGAACCAGTCGCGCAGGAACGGGGCGTAGGAGGCCAGTGCGGCCTGCGGCGCCGCGCCGAGTCCCAGGCTCTGCGCGGCCAGCAGGAAGGTACCGATGTAGAGGCCGCAGTCGACCGCGCCGTAGACGCCGAGGTCGGCTTCGCTGGTGACGATCGCGACGTGCGGTGCGTCGAACAACTCGAAATTGCGCAGCGCCTGACGCATGGTGCCCGCGTTGTCGCCTTTGACGATGCCGACGGAATCGTAGAGTTGCAGCCCGCATTCGCGGCGGCGGTCGCGGAAGACGCCGTCGTAGCGGGCCGGGAAGGGGTAGTCCGGGGCGGGGGTGGCGGTGGGAACGTGGTCGAGCAGCGCTTTGCGGAACCGGTCGGTGCCCGCGCCTTCGGTGATCGCGACCTGCCAGGGCTGGGTGTTGCACCAGGAGGGGGTGCGCTGGGCCAGGCGCAACAGGGTCTCGATGGTCGCGCGCGGCACCTGGTCGGGGGTGAACTGTCGGCAGGTCCAGCGCTGGTCGAGCAGGTCGTCCAGGGTTTGCGCGGTCTCGGTGCTGCTCATCGTTCGCCCTTCGAGTTCGGTTCTATTTCGAGACCGAATACTAGCCGCGGCGGTGCCGTCGCGGAACCACCGACGCGAGAACGGCGGTCCCGCGCGAGCGTCGTCCGACCCCGGAATCGCGGGCGCGCGGCGAAACGCAAAAGCCCGTGGGCGGGTCGGCGGGCCGGCAGAATCCGAGCCATGGGGTCCCCGACCCAGGTGCTGCGCGCGGCCCGCAAGCGACACGGCAGGCACTACACGCCGCCGGTGCTCGCCCGTTTCCTCGCGCGACGCCTGTTGGCGCAACTGCCGCGACCGGACTTATCCGGCACCCTGCGTGTCCTGGATCCCGCCTGCGGCGACGGTGAGTTGCTGTTGTCCCTGCATCGCGAGGTGAGCGCCCGCTTCCCGGGAGTGCGGGTGGAACCGACCGGATTCGACCTCGACGAGACCGCCCTCGCGGTGGCGCGTGGCCGGGCCGAACAGGCGGGGATCGAGGTGGACTGGCACGCGGGGGATTTCCTGGCCGAAGCGCGATCGTTGCCCGACAACGGTTTCGACGCCATCATCACCAACCCGCCCTACGTCCGCACCCAACAGTTGGGCGGGGCCACGGCCCGACTGCTCGCCGAACAGTTCGGTCTGCGTGGCCGGATCGATCTGACGCACCCTTTCGTAGCCGTCGCGCCGCGGTTGCTGCGCCCCGGCGGCACACTCGGCCTGCTGTGCGCCAACCGCTTTCTCACCACCCGCGCCGGCGCGAACATCCGCGCCATCCTGCACGACGAACTCGCCCCCGTCGAACTCTACGATCTCGGCGACACCCGCCTGTTCGAGGCGGCGGTGCTGCCCGCGATCACCATCGCCACGCGCACCGACGCCCGACCGGAGTGCCGATTCGTCTCCGCCTACGAGATCCCCGGCGCGGCGGCGGAGGTTCCCGGCGGTGACCTGTTCGAGGCCCTCACCGGCGCGACGGAGAGGCGGGTCGCGCACAACGGGCGGATCTTCGCCGTCGAGGTCGGCAGGCTCTGGAGCGCGGGCGCGAGCGTGCCGCGCCGGTCCGAGGACACCTGGCGGATGTCCAATCCGACGGTCGACACATGGTTGGCCGGGGTGGCGGCGGGCACTTGGCGGACCTTCGGCGACGTCGCGCGCATCCGCGTGGGGATCAAGACGACCGCCGACCGGGTCTTCATCTCCGACCGCTGGGACCAGATGCGCCCGAGCCCGGAACCCGAACTGCTGCTGGACCTGATCACCCATCACGATCTCGCGCCGTGGCGGATCACCCGCGCCCGCGACACCAGGGTGCTCTATCCCTACGACACCGGCGCGATCCGGCGCAAACCCGTCGACCTGGCCGAATTCCCCGGCGCGGCAGCCTATCTGGACGAGCACCGGCCGACGCTGGAAGGGCGACGCTACGTCCTGGACAGCGGTCGGGACTGGTTCGAGATCTGGGTGCCGCAGCGCCCGCACCTGTGGCGGGCGCCCAAACTGGTGTTCCCGGACATCAGCGAACGTCCGCGTTTCGCGCTGGACCGGTCCGGGGCGGTGGTCAACGGCGACTGCTATTGGATCTCGCTAGCCGACCTGGACGGCGACCGCTTGGCCCACCTGCTGATGGGGGTGGCGAATTCGGCGCTGGGACTGCGCTATTACGACGCGGTCTGCGGCAACCGCCTCTACGCGGGGCGACGGCGGTGGATCACCCAGTACGTGTCGCGACTACCGCTGCCCGATCCGAGCACGCCCGCCGCGGCCCGGATCGTCGCCCTGGTGGCCGAAGTGATGGAAGGGCGCGCGCCGGACGCGGCGACCGCCGCCGAACTCGACGACCTGGTGGCCGCCGCGTTCGGGGTGCAACCCGTGTCAGCGCACCCCGTCGCGGACCGCGACCATGGGCAGCAGGATGTTGCGGGCGAATTCGCGACCGGCGGCGACGTCGTCCAAGGGGATGAGCCCATCGGGGGTCAGCGCCAGCGACATCGCCAGACGGGCCATGACCTCGGCGACCAGATCGGCGTCGAAGGTGTCGTCCTCGGCGCGCAGTTCGCGTAGTTTCTCGGCGAGGTAGGTGCGGCCGACGGCCAGGATCGGCCCCGCCTCGGTGGTCAGGCGCGGCAGGATCAGGTCGGGTTCGGTGCGCAGCAGTCTGCGCAGCAGTTCGTTGCTCGCCATCGAGGCGATGAAGGCGACGAAGATCTCGACCAGTTGATCCTCGGTGCTCTCGTGGGTCTGCACCCGCTTGTCGATCTCGGCGACGAAGCGCTGGGCCTCCCGCAGGCTGACCGCCTCGACCAGATCGTTCTTGGACTCGAAGCGTCGGTACAGGGTGGCGGGGCTGATGCCGGCGCGGCGCGCGATCTCGCCCATGCTGGTGCGCTTGATGCCGAAGTCCAGGAACGCCGACAGGGCGCTCTCGAGGAGTTTCTTCTCACCGTCGCTGACGGGATTGTCCAGGATCCGCTGGAGCATGGACGGGACGGTGGGCATCGGGTCTCCAGTCGGTCGGGTGGGCCTGCGTTCGTGGGATGGATCGTGAGAAGCCATTATTCCATCGCCGAACGCCGTTCCGGCCCCGGTCCGCTGATTCGATGAGTGAAAGGCGTATGAACCTTCTCACTTTGTCGGCCCCCGGCGGGGTGCGTATCGCCGAGGGAATGGGGAACTACCGGTGGGGAAGATCCAGATCGGCCATTTCCCGCTCGATCGCGTTGGCCGCGAAATCCACCCCGCGGGAACGCAATTCGTGGACGCGACGCCGCAGCGCCTCGATACCGCCGGGCTGGGCCGCGATATCCGCCACGCTGAGCCGCCGCGTGGGCCGGTGCATACTCGAATTCCTGTACGACACCGTGGTACCTCCTGCCTGCGCGCAACGCCACGCCACCCCCGGGACGGGCTCGCCGCGGCACGAACGCTGCCGAGGCAACGCGAGCGCTGGACGATAACGTCTCGGCAAGAGCCTCCGGGACGCCGGGCACGCAGGCGAAATCGTATCAGCCCGCTTACCTGGACGTTTGTTCAGTGTGCTGTGTATCACACGGCTGTGGCGTCCCGGTGCACCGACAGGCTGTGCACGTAGACCGCCGCGTTCAAGCGGATTCCGTCCACCTCCGCCTCGCCCAACTCCCGACGCACCTTGCCCGGAACACCCGCCACCAGCGAACCCGGCGGGATCTGCGCCCCCTCGGGAATCAGCGCGTTGGCCGCGATCAGGCTGCCCGCGCCGATCACCGCGCCGTTGAGCACCGTGGCGCCCATGCCGACCAGCACATCGTCACCGATGGTGCAGCCGTGCAGAATCGCGTTGTGTCCCACCGAGACACCCGTGCCCACCGTCAACGGTTTGCCCGGATCGGCGTGCAGCACACAACCGTCCTGGATGTTGGTCCGCGCGCCGATCACGATGTTCTCGATATCGGCGCGCACCACCGCGCCGTACCAGATGCCGACCTCCTCGCCCAGACTCGCGCGCCCGATCACGGTGGCCGTGGGGGCGATCCATGCGCTCTCGGCGACTTGCGGCGCGACTCCGCCGATCTCGATCATCATGGGCACCAACTTAGCCCTGCGTCATGTGCGCCGACTTAGCCCTGCGTCATGTGCGCCGACTCGGCCCTGCGTCATGTGCGCCGACTCAGCCCGCGCCCCGATGCCTCGGGCGGGCGCGCCGTCGTGGCGAACGCCGCCGGGGTGGACGACGATGGCGGTATGAGGATCGGAGTTCCACGGGAGGTCAAAGAGCAGGAGTTCCGGGTCGCGCTCACTCCCGCGGGCGCGGGGGAACTGGTGCGGCGCGGACACGAAGTGCTGGTGGAGGTCGACGCGGGCCGGGGCTCTGCGTTCGCCGACGACGACTACGCGGCCGCGGGCGCGCGACTCGTCCCGCTCGCCGACCAGGTCTGGGCCGAGGCCGACCTGGTGCTCAAGGTCAAGGAACCCGTCGCCGCCGAATATCACCGGATGCGCGCCGGGCAGGTGCTGTTCACCTACCTGCACTTGGCCGCCTCGCGCGCCTGCACCGAGGCCGTACTCGACTCGGGCATCACCGCCATCGCCTACGAGACCGTGCGCGCCGCCGACGGATCGCTGCCGCTGCTCGCGCCGATGAGCGAGGTCGCGGGCAAGCTCGGCCCCCAGGTCGGGGCCTACCACCTGATGGCGCCACTCGGCGGCGGCGGTGTGCTGCTCGGCGGCGTGCCGGGAGTGCGACCCGCCGACGTGGTCGTCCTCGGCGGCGGAGTCGCGGGCGCCAGCGCCGCCACCGTCGCTGTCGGCATGGGCGCGCGCGTCACCGTGCTCGACACCGATCCGCAGCGCCTGCGCGAACTCGACGCCCGCTACCGAGGACGCCTGGTGACCCTGACCTCCACCGCCGCCGAGATCGAGCGCGCCGTCACCGCCGCCGATCTCGTCATCGGATCGGTACTGGTCCCCGGCGCGCGCGCCCCGAAACTGGTCTCCCTGGACCTGGTCGAACGGATGCGGCCGGGATCGGTGCTGGTCGACATCGCCATCGACCAAGGCGGCTGCTTCGAGGGCTCCCATCCCACCACGCACGCCGAACCCACCTTCCCCGTGGCGAATTCGCTGTACTACTGCGTGGCGAACATGCCCGGCGCGGTCCCGCACACCTCCACCCTCGCGTTGACCAGCGCGACGCTGCCCTACGTGCTCGCCATCGCCGCGGACGGGTGGCGGGCGGCCTGCGCGCGCCACCCCGACCTCGCGCACGGGCTCACCGCCGACGCGGGGCGGTTGCTGTCGGCGCAGGTCGCCGCCGCGCACGGTCTGGAGGTCGCGGCGGCGGAGTGAGGGGGCCGCTCGGGCCATGCTTGACGCCAACGCCGATTCGCCGGAGCCGTGAGGTCAGCGTCCGCGCCGTGCACGACCGATGGCCCGATGAGACATGACCAGGCCGTGCCCTCCCGAGGTGCTCGGGAGGGCGTCGATCCGGCGGCGGAAGGGGTGCCGGGCGGTCAGGATTCGCCGTTGAGGTACCAGTCCGGCTCGCCCTCGATCGGCAGGTCGCGGAGCTTGTCCGGATTGCGGACGACGTTGATCGCGACGATGCGGCCCGCGTCGACCGTGAAATCGAACACGCCCGCGTGCACGCCGTCGAACACGATCAGGCCCGGCCTGCCGTTGACCAGCACCGCGCGCCCCCACCCGGTGCGCGCCGTGGGCGTCCCGTACCAGCCGAGCAGGACCTTGGCGATGAGTTCCGCGCCGCGCATCGGCCTGCGCACCGCGGGAACCTTGCCGCCGCCGTCGGCGGTGAACACCACATCGGCGTCCAGGACGTTCAGTAGCGCGCCCAGATCACCCGAACGCCAGGCCAAGGCGAAGGCCGAGACCACCTTCGACTGCTCGTCCGGGGAAGCGGGGAAACGCGGGGTGCCGTCCTCGACGCGCTTGCGGGCGCGCGAGGCCAGTTGGCGCACCGCCGCCGGGGTGCGGCCGACGACTTCGGCGACCTCGGGTCCGCTCATGCCGAACACGTCCTGGAGCACGAAGGCGGTGCGTTCGGCGGGCGAAAGCGATTCCAGCACCACCAGCAACGCCGTGGTGACCCGCTCGTCCTGGGTGACCCGATCGGCCGGATCCTCGGCCGAACTCACCTCCGGTTCCGGTAGCCACTCGCCGACGTACTGTTCGCGGCGGGCGCGCGCCGAGCCCAGCGAATCCAGCGCGAGCCTGCCGGTCACGGTGGTCAGCCAGGCGCGCAGGTTGTCGATCTCCCCGGCCCGGCCCTGTTCGCGCATGCGGTCCAGACGCAGCCACGCGTCCTGCACGACGTCGTCGGCGTCGGCGAGACTGCCGAGCGTGCTGTAGGCGAGACGGCGCAGGTAGGGGCGGTGCTCCTCGAAGCGGCGGGCCAGGTCGGCGGTGTCGGGGGAGTCCGCGGGCCGGTCGGAGGTCATGGCGTTCACCGTTCGGTCGTGCCGCCCGCGCCGGGGCCGCTTGGTTTCGGTCGTCGCACGGTAGACGACGCGGGTTCGTCGACTGTGACATCGGCTCGTCAGGTACTACCGCCGGTCACCCGTGCACATTCCCGGCGTGATCGCCGGGGCCGAGACGAGGTCTGTCGACGGGCGGTCGTCTGTGCGGGCAGGGGTGGTGCGTTCGCTACTCTCGCCCGGTGACGAAGGGGATGTCGACCGCGGTCGGACTGTTGCTCGGCTTCGCGCTCGACCGGGTGCTGGGCGATCCGCGGCGAGGTCATCCGGTGGCCGGGTTCGGGTCGGCCGCCCTCGCGCTGGAGCGGCGGACCTACGCCGACCGGCGTGGTGCCGGGGTCGCGCACGAGGTGCTCGCGGTGGGTTCGGTGGTCGCGGTGGGGATGCTCGCGCGGCGCGGCGGGACGATCGCCGTCGCGGCGGCGACCTGGACGGTTCTGGGCGGCCACACCCTGGCCGAGGTCGGCAGGCGGATGGCCGACGCGCTCGAAGCCGGTGACGTGGACGCCGCCCGCGCGCTGCTGCCGTCGCTGTGCGGTCGCGACCCGGAGGTGCTAGACGCCGACGGACTCGCCCGCGCCGCCCTCGAATCCCTCGCCGAGAACACCTCCGACGCCACCGTCGCGCCGCTGGTGTGGGGCGCTCTCGCCGGCGTGCCGGGGCTGCTCGGCTACCGCGCGATCAACACCCTCGACGCGATGATCGGCTACCGGAACGAACGCTACGAGCGCTTCGGTTGGGCCGCCGCCCGCACCGACGACGTCGCCAACCTGCTCCCCGCCCGCCTCACCGGTTCGCTGACCGTGGCTCTCGCGCCGCTGGTCGGCGGCAGCCCCGCCGACGCGCTGCGGGCCTGGCGACGCGACGCCGCCGCCCACCCCAGCCCCAATGCGGGCGTGGTCGAAGCGAGCATGGCCGGGGCGCTCGGGGTTCGACTCGGCGGGCGCACCGACTACCGGCACGGCGTCGAGATGCGACCCGTCCTCGGTGAGGGCCCCGCCCCGACCGTCCCCGATCTCCGCCGCGCGGTGCGCCTGTCGGAGGCCGTCCAAGCGGCGGCGGTACTGGTCACCGCGCTCGCGGCCCTCGTTATCAGGCGGCGCTGAGACAGCGGTGCCGGTGCGTGTCCCGGCGGCAGTTCCGCCGCTGTCGAGTGCGGAGTCTCCGTAGCGGAGCGGTCGCTTCGCTGGGGGCTCGTCAGGAGCGGTCGCGGCCGTAGCGGTCGGCCAGTCGGGATTCGGGGGTGGCGGGGGGAGTCGTGGCCGGGTCTCGGGGTTCGCCCGTGGCGCCGGGTTCGGCCGTGGTCCGCTCGCGGCGGCGTTCGCGGAGTTCGGCG
Organism: Nocardia takedensis NBRC 100417; assembly: GCF_000308695.1. Lineage (GTDB taxonomy): Bacteria > Actinomycetota > Actinomycetes > Mycobacteriales > Mycobacteriaceae > Nocardia > Nocardia takedensis. The sequence goes on from NZ_BAGG01000036.1 coordinate 50,284, forward strand.
AAGACGAAGTAACCCAGGCCGAGTGGGGCCATGACGCCGAACGCGAGCCATTGCAGGCCGTAGGACAGGTAGGGGCCCGCGTCGAGTTGGGGGAGCGGGGTGGGGGTGAACGCGCCGGGTTGGCCTTCGGCGAGTTGCAGGTAGCCGCCGCCGTCGCCCACGGGGATGCTGGTGAGCGGGATGCCGAGGACGGTCATGGCCTGGGTGGTGTCGATCGAGTAGACCTGCCGGAAGCCGTCCTCGTTCACCGGTTCGCGGCCGGGCGTGACGCCTTCGGACATCCGGACGCGGCCTTCGAGGCGTTGCGTGCCCCCGGGCGGGTCGGCGACGGCGGGCGGGCGCGCGGTGCCCTCGACGCCGGCGACCATGCCGCGGTCGACCAGCAGGATGTGCCCGTCGGCGGTCTTGAACGCGGCCAGGACCGCGTACCCCGGAGCGCCGTCGAGGTGACGCAACCGGACCAGCAAGGTCGAGTTCGGCACGTAAGTGCCCTCGGCGGTGACCCGACGCCACTCGGTCTCGCGGTCCGAGCCGTTCAGCACGCTCAGGATGTCGACCGGTTCGGCGCGCACGGAATCGGCGATCGCCTGGTTGCGGTGCTCGGTGCGGTTGTTCTTGCCCAACTGCCAGGGGGCCAGCACCGTGAAACACAGGTAGGCGAACGCGATCACCACCGCGGCCAGGATCAGCCAGCTCGGGCGCAGCAGGAAGCCGAGTCGACGCATCAGCGCGCTCCCCGCACGGCCAGGGCGTCGCGGACCCAGTCCAGCAGGCCCGGCATCGACGCCTCGATCTGGGCGCGGACCCGCTCGAAATCGGTGCTGTCGCCGTAGTAGGGGTCGGGGACGTCCGGGCCGTCCGCGGCAGGGTCGAAACTGCGCAGCAAACGCCTGCGCTCGGCGGGCACGCCCAGGCTCGCCAGTTCGCGGTCGTGGCCCCGGTCCAGCGCGATCAGCAGATCGGCGGCGTGGTGGTCGGGTCCGACGACGGCGGCGACGTGACCGACGGGATAGCCGTAGCGGCGCAGGGTGGCGGTGGTGCGCGGGTCGGCGTCCGAGCCGACGTGCCAGTCACCGGTGCCCGCGCTGCTCACCCGCACCCGCTCGGCGAGGCCCTCCTCGTCGAGTCGGTGCGCGAAGATCTTCTCGGCCATCGGCGATCGGCAGATGTTGCCGGTACAGACGAACGATATGTGCAGCTCACCCACGACAGCCATTCTGGCCGGTCGGTCCTTCGCACCGTCACATCGGGTGCACCTTCCCCGCCGCGTCGCGGGCTCCGCCGTCGCTGTCCGTGCCGCGGTGCGCAATCGGGCGTTCGGTCTCGGGAGGGCATGCGAGCGCCGTGCGCGTGTGAGGGCGGACGCTCGCTGGGCTGTGCTGGGCTGTGCAGGGCCGTGAAGGCTGGGCCGTGGAGGGCTGGGCCGTGGAGGGCTGGGCTGTGCAGGGCTGGGCTGTGCAGGGTTGAGCTGTGCAGGGTTGAGCTGTGGAGGGCCGGGCTGTGCAGGGTTGAGCCGTGGAGGCAGTGCGTCGTATCGCCCCGTAGGGTGGTCGATCGTGTTCCCGGAGACCGTCGACCTCGCCGCCTTGCGCCATCACGGTGACGTGGAGGTGGGGGCGGGGATGCTGGATTTCGCGGTGAACGTGCAGGGGGACGGGCCGCCCGCGTGGTTGCGGGCGCGGTTGGCGGCGTGCCTGGACTCGTTGGGGCGGTATCCGGCGGCCGAGGCGGAACGGGACGCGCGCGAGGCGGTGGCGGCCCGGCACGGACGTGCCCCCGAGGAGGTGCTGTTGCTGGCAGGGGCCGCCGAAGGGTTCGCGATGCTGCCTCGGCTGGGTTCGCGCGCGGCGGCGGTGATCCATCCGTCCTTCACCGAACCGGAGTTGGCGTTGCGGGAGGCGGGGGTGCCGGTCACGCGGGTCGTGCTGGAACCGCCGTACGCGCTCGACCCGTCCGCTGTTCCCGACACCGCCGATCTGGTGGTCCTCGGCAATCCGACGAATCCGACGTCGGTGCTGCACCCTGCGGAGACCGTGCGGGCGTTGCGCCGCCCGGGCCGGATCGTGGTGGTCGACGAAGCCTTCGCCGACGCCACCGTGGACGAACCCGAATCGGTGGCCGCCGACACCGCCGACGACGTGCTGGTGCTGCGCAGCCTCACCAAGACCTGGGCGTTGGCCGGACTGCGCTGCGGATACGCGCTGGGTGCTCCTGACCTGCTCGCGCGCCTCGCGCACGGCCGCCCGCACTGGCCGCTGGGCGCGCTGCAAGTGGAAGCCGTCGCCGCGACGGCGAGTCCGGCGGCGGTCGCCGAATCCCGTGCCCGCGCCGTCGCGATCGCCGCCGACCGGACCGCCATGATCGAGCGTCTGACCGCGATCGGCGTCGAGGTTCACACCCCCGCGCACGGCCCGTTCCTGCTGCTGCGGGTGGCCGACGGTGAGACCGTGCGCGCGAAGTTGGCCGCCGACGGGGTCGCCGTGCGCCGCGCCGACACCTTCCCCGGTCTGAGCCCCGACCACCTACGCGTCGCGGTGCGCGGCCAGGCCGAGGTCGATCAGTTGGTCGCCGCGCTGCGCGCCTGCCGGTAGGCATCGACTCACACGACTGCCTCGACAGGATTGCCGCGCGCGGTCCGATGCCCACCGCGTCGAGCCCTCGCACGCGGCACGGGGCCTGATGCGGGAGGATCGGGTGGGGGTGTGCGGAGCGAGGGAGAGGCGAATGGTGACGTCGCTGGCGGAAGTGATCGAGGTGCTGGACGCGGCCTATCCACCGAAGCTGGCGGAGTCGTGGGATTCGGTGGGTCTGGTCTGCGGGGATCCGGACGACGAGGTGAGCCGGGTGCTGTTCGCCGTCGACGCGACGGCGCGGGTGGTCGAGGAGGCGATCGACTGGCGGGCGCAGGCCCTGGTCGTGCACCATCCGCTGTTGTTGCGCGGGGTGGATTCGGTGGCGGCGGATACGCCCAAGGGCGCGTTGGTGCACCGGTTGATCCGCTCGGGCTGCGCGCTGTTCACGGCGCACACCAACGCCGATTCGGCCGATCCCGGGGTGTCGGACGCGCTGGCCGGGGAGTTGGGTCTCACCGTGACGGGGCCGATCGACCCGAAACCGACGGCCGCGGTGGACAACTGGAGTGTCCAAGTGCCGCGGACGCACACCGAGCAGGTCCTGGCCGCGCTGTTCGCCGCGGGCGCGGGCGCGGACCGGCACTACCGCGACTGCGCGCTGCGGATTCCCGCCGTCGGCCAGTTCCGGCCGGTGCCCGGCGCGACGCCGGCGATCGGCACGGTCGGTGACCTGACCAGCGTCGAGGAGGACCGGATCGAGGTCGTCGCCCCGCCCTCGGCGCGCACGGCGGTGCGGGCGGCGCTGCTGGCCGCACACCCGTACGAGGTCCCCGCCTATCACGTCAGCGAGCGCGCGCCGCTGCCGTCCGGGCTCGGCCTCGGCCGGGTCGGGACGCTGGCGCGGCCGGAGACGTTGCGCGAGTTCACCGTCCGGGTGCGCGAGGCCCTGCCCCGCACCGCGTGGGGCGTGCGGGCGGCGGGCGAGGCGAACCGGATGATCGAGACGGTGGCGGTCTGCGGCGGCGCGGGCGATTCGTATCTGGGCGCGGTCGCGCGCCTGGGGGTGGACGCCTACGTCACCTCGGATCTGCGCCATCACCCCGTCGACGAACACCTGCGCGCGGGCGGTCCGGCACTCATCGACGCGGCGCACTGGGCCACCGAATACCCGTGGTGCCGTCAGGCCGAGGCGCTGGTGCGCCGCGCCCTGCCCGGACTGGACACCAGGGTGTCGACGCTGCGCACCGATCCGTGGACGCTCGGCGGACTCGGGTGAGCGCGTCCGACGCGCGCGGCGGGCCCGGGCGGTCGAAGATGGTGGCCACACTCCGGGAAGGCGGGACCAGATGGATCCGACGGCACACGACGACGCGGCGACGGGTATCGCCGCGATCCTGAACCAGTGGTCCGGGCAACTCGCCGGCGACCACACCGGCTACCTGCACCACGCGATCCGAGTGGTGCGCGTCGCCGACCTGCTGCACCTGCGCGCGGGCGGCGCGGACGAGGATCTGCCCAGCGGCCGCCCGGAGTTCGTGGTGGCCGCGGCCTTCCACGACCTGGGCATCTGGAGCGACGGCACCTGGGACTACCTGCCGCCCTCGGTCGCCCGCGCGCGGCAGTGGCTGGTCGACACCGGCCACGAGGAACGGATCCCGCTGGTCACCACCATGATCGACGAGCACCACAAGCTGCGCTCGGCCGGTGACCCGCTCTCGGCGGTGGAACTGTTCCGCAAGGCCGACGCGGTCGACTTCAGCGTCGGCGCGGTGAGTTTCGGTCTGCCGCGCCGCGAGTACCGCGCGTTGCGCCGCGAGTTCCCGGAGGCCGGTTTCCATCGGACGCTGGTGCGGGTCGCGTCCCGGAATCTGCTGCGGCATCCGCTGCGGCCTGCCCCGATGGTGAAGTTCTAGCCGCGGAATCGGTTTCGTCGCGCGTGTTGCCGGTGTGTCGCGATTTCGAGTCGAATCGAATCGGGCGAACCGGGTACAACTACCCCATGAACTACCCGGTGAGCTTCGGGTTCGTGCAGATCGGTCTGATTCTGCTGATCCTGATCGCGGTGGCGCTGCTGATCTCGGCGCTGGTGAAGGTACGCAAAGTGGGACCGCGTGTCCTGATCGGCCGCGGGGCGGGTGGTCTGGTCCTGCTGATCGTGGCGATCGGACTGCTGTGGATCGCCACCCTGATGCAGACCTACCTGGGCCTGAGCGGGGAGATCAAGGCGGCCCACGTCGTGGTCCGCGAGGTCGGCGGGCAGGATCACCAACTCGAGGCCGAACTCACCCTCTTCGACGACGAAGGCGGCGTGGAGAGCAAGAAGAACTACCAGGTCCAAGGCGATCTGTGGGTGTTGCAGGCCAATATCGTCGAACTGGAACCGTGGGTGAACGCGCTCGGGTTCCACTCCGGCTACCGGGTCACCCGCCTGTATGGGCAGCGCCTGGACGGCGTCGCGACCACCCAGAACCACATCTTCGTCAACGGCGAGGACCGCGACTTCTTCGACGACATGCGCGAGGGCCGCTGGTTCACCGAACCGTTCGTCCGCTCCGCCTACGGCAACGCCGTCATCTCCACCCCCGGTGAATACGACGTCTTCATCTCCCGCGACGCCATCAAGACGCGGGCGGCGGGCGGCTAGTCCGGCACGGTCGCGGGGTAGGCTCGATGGCCGGTGTCCGCGCCCTTCGCGGTGCGGCCTGCCCATCCGTCCACAGCGTTCAGGAGTCTCCCCGCGTTGAATGTCGAACCACCGATCCAGGCCAAGCTGCTCCAGCTCGCCGGCGTCGACGCCGAGCTGACGCGGATCGCGCATCGCCGCACCGTACTTCCCGAACAGCAGGAGGTCGCGCGGCTCGAGGCCGAGCGCAACGCGCACAAGGACGCCGCGGTGGGCGTGCAGATCCAGCTCGACGACCTCGATCGCGACATCAAGAAACTCGAGGGCGAGGTCGACGCGGTCCGCAAACGCGAGGAGCGCGACCGGGGGATGCTCACCGCGGGGACGGTCAACGCCAAGCAGCTCACCGAACTGCAACACGAACTCGGCAGTCTGGAGCGGCGGCGCGCGGTGCTCGAGGACGAACTGCTCGAGGTGATGGAACGCCGCGAGGCGGGCGCGGCCGACTACGACCGGGCGGGCGCCCTGCTCAGCAACACCGAACGGGAACTGGCCGACGCCGAACGCCTGCGCGGTGAGGCGGTCGCCGATCTGGACGTCGCGCAGAACCGCTGCGACACCGACCGCGCGAAACTGCTCGAGCTGTTCCCCGGCGAACTGCTGGCCGTCTACGACCGTCAGCGCGCCGCGCACGGTGTCGGCGCGGCGCTGTTGCAGGCCCGCCGCTGCGGCGCGTGCCGGATCGAACTCGATCGCGGCGAGATCGCCCGGATCGCCAAGACCGCGCCCGACGCGGTCGTCCGCTGTCCCGAATGCGGTGCGATCCTGGTGCGCACCAAGGAGTCGGGCCTGTGACCGGTTCGCGGAACTGAGCGGGCGCATGGGAGTCGAGCACGTCATCGTCGAAGCCGACGGCGGTTCGCGCGGCAATCCGGGGCCCGCCGGGTACGGTGCGGTCGTCTTCGCCGACGACCACACCGCCGTGCTGGCCGAACGGCGCGAATTCCTCGGCGTCGCGACCAACAACGTCGCCGAATACCGCGGCCTGATCGCCGGTCTGGAGGCCGCCGCCGAACTCGGCGCGCGCACGGTGGCGGTCCGGATGGATTCCAAGCTGGTCGTCGAGCAGATGTCGGGCCGCTGGAAGGTCAAGCACGCGGCCATGATCCCGCTGGCCGAGCGCGCCCGCCGCCTGGTCGCCGACTTCGACCGGGTCACCTTCACCTGGATCCCGCGAGCGCAGAACTCGCACGCCGACCGCCTCGCCAACGAGGCCATGGACGACGCGCACGTGGTCGCCGAGGTGCGCGAGGCCGCGAAGCCCTCCCAGCGCGCCGACCCGGCCCGGGATGCCGCTGACCAGGCCCGCAGCGCCGGGCGTGGCGCGACGGCCACCGGAGCCGAGACGGCATCGATTCCCCGCGAACACGCCGCCGACTCGTCCACCGCGAGCAACGGATCGGCTGCCGGGAACCGGGCCGGTACCGGCGTGGTCGCCGCTCCGCCGTCGGGCGCGCCCGGGTGGACGGGTGCGCTGGGTCGTCCCACCAGGTTGCTGTTGCTGCGGCACGGGCAGACCGAGATGTCGGTGCACCGCCGGTATTCCGGGCGCGGGAATCCGCCGCTGACCGATCTCGGGTGCGAGCAGGCGGCCCGCGCGGCCGCGATGTTGGCGGGCAAGGGCGATATCGCGGCGGTGGTGAGTTCGCCGCTGGGGCGGACCAGGCAGACGGCGCAGGCCGTCGCGGACGCGCTCGGCGCCGAGGTGCGGGTGCTCGACGGTCTCATCGAGACCGATTTCGGCGAGTGGGAGGGGCTGACCTTCGCCGAGGCGTCGGCCCGCGACCCGGAACTGCACGCGCGCTGGCTCGCCGATTCGTCGGTGCCCGCGCCGGGCGGGGAGAGTTTCGACGCGGTGCGCGAACGGGTGGAGGCCGTGCGCCGCGACCTGATCGGCCTGTATCCGGCGGCGAATGTCGTGGTGGTCAGCCACGTGACCCCGATCAAGACGCTGTTGCAGTTGGCGCTGGGGGTGGGACCGTCACTGCTGTACCGGTTGCACCTGGATCTGGCCTCGCTCTCGATCGCGGAGTTCTACCCGGACGGCGGTTCCTCGGTGCGACTGGTCAACGAGACCTCCTTCTTGGACCGCGCGATAGTGTGATTCCCGCACCGGGGTCCGGCGCGGCCTTGTAGATTGCGACGGCGGTCGGCGCGACGGTGTCGTGCGACCGGATCTCGGTGTCGGCCGGTGTCTTTCGAGAAGGAGCGTTTCTGCTGTGAGGTTCAGAGGGACGGCGGCCGCGGCGGCCGTCGTCGCGTGTGTCGGCGCGGCGGTGGCGGGTGGCGCGCAGGCTGCGCCTGCCAAGGTCGTGCTCGGCGGGAGTTCGGGCATCGTCTTCGACAACAATTCCGCGTGCTCGCTGACGGCGATCGGCTACGACGGCGGTGGCCGCCTGGTCGGGCTGACGGCGGGGCATTGCGCGCCCACCGGGGCTCGTCTGGGGGCCGAGAACGCCCTGGGGGCGGGCGCGGTCGGCACGGTCGCGTTCTCCGACAACGGGGAGACGTTGGATTTCGCTGTCCTGCAATTCGATCCGGAGAAGGTCGACCCGGTGCGCAGTGTCGGCGCCACGACCATCACCGGCGTCGGCGCGCCGCCCGGACCGGGCACCACCGTGTGCTCCAACGGCCGCACCAGCGGACCGGGCTGCGGTGTGGTGTGGGGCAACCTGGACGATTCGGTGACGATCAACCAGGCGTGCTCCAAGCCGGGTGACTCGGGTGGTCCGGTGACGGTCGGCGACAAGTTGGTCGGCATGAACCAGGGCAGGCTGACCGGCCTGGCGGGTATCGGGTTCGATCTGCCGTGCGCGGATGCCGCGAATCCGATCCATTCGCCCGCGTTCTTCGCCCCGATCGATCTGATCCTGGCGGCCATCGACGCCAAGGGCGGTGTCGGGGCGGGGTTCCGCCCGTTCTGATCGATGTGTCGAGAACCCCCGCGTGCCTGTCACGGTGCGCGGGGGTTTCGCGTCGGTGAGGTTACGGGCGCAGCACCGAGACCAGGAATTCGGTCTGGTCGTAGACGGCCTGCTCGAACACGTCGTCGAAGTACAGGTCGAAGTGGCCGACCGGATAGCGTTTGACCACCGCGTGTTTGGTGCGTTCGGCCGCGCGCAGCGTCGGCGCGGGCGGTGCGATGGTGTCGTTGTCCGCGACCGCGTAGAACACCGGCATCTTCAAGGTCTTGGCGCGACGTCCCGGTGCGTCGAAGAACGCCGGGAACGCGATGCGCGCGGCCACTTTCGGCTCCCAGCTCTCGCTCTCCTCGGCGAGCCTGCCGTACCCCGAGGGCACGTCGGGGGCGCTCATCAACGCGGCGGCCCGTTTGCGTCCGGCGAGCTTGATGCGCACCGGTTTCCGGCGCAGCGGCCCCACCAGCAGGTCGGTGGCCGCCAGGGTGACCACTTTGGTCAGGCTGATCGGCCCTTTGGCCATCCCCGAGGCCCAGCCGCTGGTGAAGGGCACCTGGGCCACCACCGCGGCGATGTAGTCGTCCTCGGGCGCGACGGTGAGCACGTGGCCGCCGCTGAACGAGGTGCCCCACAACGCGATCCGGGTCTTGTCGATTCCGCGCAGGGTGCGCGCGAAGGCGATGGCGTTGCGCCAGTCCTCGCGCTGCCGGGCTATGTGCAGCAGTTGCCGCGGATTGCCCTGGCTGGCGCCGAAGTGGCGGTAGTCGAATATCAGCACAGCCATTCCCGCCGCCGCGAATCGCCGTGCGTACCTGTCCAATCCCATCTCCCGCGTTCCCCCCAGACCATGACCCATCACCACCAGGGGACGGGGCTTGGGGACGCCGTCGGGAGGATACAACCACGCCGCGCACTGCTCCCCGCCCGACGTGAAACCGACCTCGACACGCTCCATGGGAATTCACCGTACTGGGTTCGCCACCCGCGTGCCGATCCGTGGTGGGGTGATCACGTACGCTGGTTGCGCGGATGAGCCGGCCGGGCGACCGCGGCGACGGGAACGGGCACTTCGGTGCCGCCGCCCGCCGTCGAGGAAAGTCCGGACTCCACAGAGCAGGGCGGTTGCTAACGGCAACCCGGGGTGACCCGCGGGACAGTGCCACAGAGAACAGACCGCCCACGATCGCGCACCTCGGTGCCGGTCGTGCGGTGAGGGTGAAACGGTGCGGTAAGAGCGCACCAGCGCCCCGGGTGACCGGGGCGGCTAGGTAAACCCCGCCCGGAGCAAGGTCGAAGGTCGCACCTCGCGGTGCGACTGCGCGGGTGTTCGAGGGCTGCTCGCCCGAGCCCGCGGGTGGACCGCTCGAGGTACCCGGCGACGGTGTGCCCAGATGGATGGTCGCCACCCGGTCTCGACCGGGGACAGGATCCGGCTTACAGGCCGGCTCGTCCGCCCTGTCCCGAGCCGTCGGGGTCGCTCGCCACGCGGCGAGCGACCGGTCGGTCGGCGGCGATCAGCCGCACATCAGCCGCGCCATCTGGTAGATGGCCTGGGCCTCCTCCTTCGACGCCTGCTTGTCGCCGTTCTTCGTGGCGCTGATGACGGTCGCGACAGCGGCGTCCTCGGACTTGCCCGCCTTGATGTCGGTGCAGGTCTTGCTCAGGATCTCGCTGATCTGGACGTCGGTCCGGCCCTGGGCCAGCGCGGGGAAGGCGCTCTTGTAGCTGACGACGAAGGTGCCCGCCTTGGTGCTGTCCACGACCTGGGCCAGCGAGGAGGCGGCCGCGGTCGCGGAGGAGGACGCGGCGGTGGAGGAATCGGTGGAGTCGTCACCGCATCCGGTGAGGAGCAGGGCGAACGCGGTGGCGGTTGCCGCCAGGGCGGCGGTAGTTCTGATCACGGAGCGGGATGCTAGCGGTACCTGACGAAAGTCGCCTCCCGTCAGGTTAACGGGAGGCGACCGGCGTGTGGACCGAAACTGTGAGGTCAGGCCGGGTCGATCAGGAATACCTGCGCCCAGTAAGCGGCCTGCTCCGGGCCGACCAGAGGAATCAGGTAGTCGTAGATGATCGAGGACATCAGTGCGGTACTCCCAATTGTCGACGTACGCGGGTTGTGTTCGGAATCGCGGGAAGACGGATCTCCCGGCCCGCCGGGGAACCGTAGCAGCCGGGCGCGGCGCGCCGAAGTCCGGCGGGTCGGAGGCCGAATCGGATCCGCACTGGCCCCGATCGTGATCGACGTCATAGAGTGTTCGCCGTTGGCTAAGGCCCGTCGCCGGGCAGCGCGGGCCTTTCGTACTTCGATCGCGGAAGCAGGTCTCAACTCTATGCGGGTAGTTCGTTCATTGGTCGCCGGCGCTCTCATCGCCGGGGCCGCATCGGTTTTCGCCGCCTTCGGCGCCGGGTCCGCCGGCGCGGTCGCGGTGACTCCGCTGCCGGGTGGTGTTCAGGTCGACCTGAGCCCCTCCGACACCCGGTTCGTCGATCAGACCAACCTCGGTCTGGTCATCGCCGGTCTGCCGCATCCCTCGGCGGCCTCCTTCGGCCAGGCCCTGGATTCGGCGGCGGCTCTGTCCTCGACGTATCCGGCGGGGCGGGTCACCTTCACCGTCTTCGGTCCGTTCAACGAGCTGAACGGCACGATGCTGGCGCTGCAGTAGTTCGTTGGAACTGCACCAGCGGATCGTCTCGGCGCCGGTCGACTTCGGCGCCGTCCGATCCGAATTCGGCCTGGCCTCGGCGTATCCCGCCGAGGCAGGCGCGGAAGCCCGCGACGCGTCCGACGCGTTCGCGGGCGTTCGGATCGATCGCACCGACCTCGAGTTGGTGACGATCGACCCGCCGGGCGCGCTGGACCTGGATCAGGCCGTCCATCTCCTCCGCACCGACACCGGCTTCACCGTCCACTACGCGATCGCCGATGTCGCCGCCGTGATCGCCCCGCACGGCGCGCTCGCCCGGGAATCGGGCGCCAGGGGCCAGACCTTCTACCTGCCGGACGGCACCGTCCCGCTGCATCCGCCCGTCCTCGCCGAGGACACCGCGAGCCTGCTGCCCGATCGGACCCGTCCCGCCGTGCTGTGGACCATCGACTGCGACCACGAAGCCGAACCCGTGCGGGTCGACGTGCGTCGCGCGCTGGTGCGGTCCCGCGCCCGCCTGGACTACGCGGGCGTGCAGGCCGCCGCCGACGCGGGAACCCTGCCCGCGCCCCTCGCCGCCCTGCCGGAATTCGGCCGGTTGCGCAGCGAATCCGGGTTGGCGCGCGGCGCGATCGGCCTGCGACTCCCGTCGCAGCGCGTGGTCCGCGACGCCGCGGCCGACGGCCACTGGCGCCTGGAACTGGAACCGCGCACCGCCGTCGACGACTGGAACGAGCAGGTCTCGCTGCTGACCGGGATGTGCGCGGCGCGGCTCATGCTCGCCCCGGTCGCGGACCGCCTCGGCATCCTGCGCACCATGCCGTCGCCGCCGGAATCGGCCGTGGACTCCCTGCGGCGCACCGCCGCCGCGCTGGGCGTGCCGTGGCCCGCCGAGACGTCGGTGGGCCGGATGCTGGCCGGACTCGACCCCAACGCCCCGGCGGGCTTGGTGCTCATGTCGGAGGCCACCACGCTGCTGCGCGGCGCGCGCTACACCGTGTTCGGCGAGCGGGACCCGCAGGTGCGCGCGCACAGCGCGATCGGCGCGCCCTACGCGCACGTGACAGCGCCGCTGCGCCGCCTCGCCGACCGGTTCGCCACCGAGATCTGCCTGGCCAGCAGCGCGGGCACACCGGTCCCCGACTGGGTGCGCGACGGACTCGACGCCGTCGCCGACACGATGAAACGCACCGACGCCGTCGCGGGCAAGGTGGACCGCGCCTGCCTCGACCTCACCGAGTCGACCCTGCTGGCCGCCCGCGTCGGCGAGGAGTTCGAGGCCGTGGTGCTGCGCGAAGCCGACGGCCGCCGGGCCGCGGAGATCTTCGTCGCGCACCCGCCGATCCTCGGCCCGTGCGCGGGCGCACCGCCCGAAGGCGCGCGCGTGCGGGTCCGATTGGCCGCGGCCGATCCGGTCACCCGCAAGATCGGCTTCGCCTTCGGGGAGTGAGGCGTCGGCCGTGCGTCAGCGCAGAGCGTCGGTGACGGCTGCGGCGGCCGCGGGGTAGCGCTCGAGTTCCTTGTCGGCCGCGGCTTGTTCGGCCCGGGCCAGCCGTTCGTAGATCCCGACCGACTCGCCCGCCTCCCCGGCCTCGCCCGCGCGGAGCAGGATCGCCTTGCGCGACTCGACCGCGTCGCGGTGATCGCCCAGCACGGTCTGGAGGCGTTTGGCGCGTTTGCCCAGACCGGTCGCGTCCTCGCCGAGCACGGGTTCGGCGGCCTCGCACGAATAGCGCAGACGCTTGGCGCTCTTGCGGATGTCGTGCAGCAGTTCCACGCGGTCCGCGGGTGCGGCGCTGGGTTCGGCGCGCACCAGGGCCTCCACCCGCTGCCGGTCACGGTCCAGCACGACGCCGAAGAAGTCGGCGGCGGGTGCGGCGGCGCGGGCGGTGCGCAGTGGTGGCTCGCCGCGCCAGCCGACCAGCCGATCCCGCAGCGCGCGGTAGCGCTCCCCGTCCAGGGCGGCGAGGATCTCGGCGTGCGCGCGCTCGTAGCGGTCGCGCTCGGCGGTCACCAATCGGTGCGTCGCCGAGGCGATCTCGGCGGGCGGGGTGTCCTGCGCAGTCCGCTCGGCGAGCAGGGTGCGGAAGCGGTCGGCCCGCACCTCCGCGTCCCGCGCGACCCCGAGCAGGTCGGCCAGCCACTTCAATTCCTCGGTCGTCTCGGCGACCGCGTCCTTGCGCAGCAGCGTCCGGTAGGAGCGCAGCACGCTGCGCAGTCGCCGGGTGGCGACCCGCAACTGGTGCACCGAATCCTCGGCGTCGGCCCGCACGTCGGGTTCGGCGGCGACCAGTCGGTCGACGTCCTCGCTCAGGGCAGCGCCCAACGCCTGTCCCGCGCTCTGTCCTGGGTTCACCGGGCTCACCTCTCCTTCGCGAAACGGTCGGTGGCCTCGACCAAGTGGTGCGTGATGCCGGGTTCGGTGGCGGCGTGCCCCGCGTCGTCGACGATGTGCAAGGTCGACCCGGGCCAGGCGCGATGCAGATCCCAGGCGCTGACCGCCGGGCAGACGATGTCGTGGCGGCCCTGCACGATCACCACCGGGATGTGGGCGACGGCGTCGATGTCACGCAGCAGTTGCCCCTCGTCGAGGAAGCCGCCGTGGCGGAAGTAGTGGTTCTCGATGCGGGCGAAGGCCAGCGCGAAGCGCGGGTCGCCCGTCTCGGCGACCCGGTCCGGTTGCGGCAGCAGCGAACTCGTCGCCCCTTCCCAGGTGGACCAGGCCACCGCCGCGGCGGTGGCCACCTCGGGATCGGGGGAGTGCAGCAGTCGGTGGTAGACCTCGACCAGGTCGCGGTCGCGCTCCGCCGGCGGCACGGGGGCGAGGAACTTCTCCCACTCGTCGGGGTAGACGTTGCCCCCCGCGCCGTTGTAGTACCAGTCGATCTCGGTGCGCCGCAGCAGGAAGACGCCGCGCAGCACCATCTCGGTGACCCGCTCGGGATGCTTCTGGGCGTAGGCCAGCGCCAGCGTGGAACCCCAGGACCCGCCGAACACCTGCCAGCGCTCGACGCCCAGATGCGCGCGCAGCGCCTCGATGTCGGCGACCAGGTGCCAGGTGGTGTTGGCGGCCAGCGACGCGCCGTCGGCCAGGTGCGGGGTGGAGCGCCCGCATCCGCGCTGGTCGAACAGCACGATCCGGTAGCGCTCGGGGTCGAAGAAGCGGCGCTGCCCTTCGGAGGTGCCGCCGCCCGGACCGCCGTGCAGGAAGACCACCGGCTTGCCGTCGGGGTTGCCGCTGACCTCCCAGTACAGCGTCTGGCCGTCGCCGACGTCGAGCAGTCCGGTCTCGTGGGGTTCGATCGGCGGATACGGGACGCGCATCACAGACCCACGATGACCGAGGCCAGATCCGGCGTGCCCAGTGCTTCCACCGCCTGCTGCCGCACGTCGGGGCACGCCTTGGTGGTGACGGTGTCGACGACGGTCTTGTTGCCCAGCACGTCGATTCCGTTCTGCAACCCCCACGGGTGCACGATCAGGTTCATCCCGATCCGGCCCAGACTCGGCCCCTGCACCCGGAAGTTGGACAGCTCGGGGCGGATCTGATCGCACAGCGAGGTGGCCGCGGCATCGGTGACCTGCGGTTCGGGTTTGCCGGTGCCGGTGGACTTGCCCGTGCTCGCGGGCGCGCTCGACGGCGCCGCGCTGGAGGTGGCCGACCCCGCGCTACCGGTGGGGTTCGGGTCGGCGGTGGTCCCGCAGGCGGTGAGCGCGGCGGCGGCGAGAACTCCGGCCGCCAGCGGCACACCGCGGGAGAGCCATCGGCTGTGGGGCATCGGTACCTCGTGGATCGTGTCGATGATGTCGCTACGAGTCTGCCACCCTCGCTCGGGGACGGCGGCGGTCGCGGCGCGGAGGTACCGGAGGGGGTTCGGCCGGATCGGCTCCGCCCGAACCCCTTCGGGTCAGAAGCTGTGCTCGGGTCCGGGGTAGGTACCGCGGCGCACTTCGTCGGCGTAGGCGCTCGCGGCCTCGCGCAGCGTGCCGCCGACGTCGGCGAAGCGTTTGACGAACTTCGCCGTCCGTCCGCTGGTGAACCCGGCCATGTCCTGCCACACCAGGACCTGCGCGTCGCAGTCCGCGCCCGCGCCGATGCCGATGGTGGGGATGGTCAGCTTGCGGGTGACCTGACCGGCCAGTTCGGCGGGCACCATCTCCATGACGACCGAGAACGCGCCCGCCTCCTGGACGGCGACCGCGTCGGCGATGAGCTGTTCGGCTCCGTCGCCGCGGCCCTGCACCCGGAAGCCGCCGAGGGTGTTGACGCTCTGCGGGGTGAAGCCGATGTGGGCCATCACCGGGATGCCCGCGGCGGTGATCAGCGCGATCTGCTCGGCGACCCGTTCGCCGCCTTCGAGTTTGACCGCGTGCGCCTGGCCTTCCTTCATGAAGCGGATGGCGGTGGCCAGGGCCTGCTGCGGCGAGGATTCGTAGGTGCCGAACGGCAGATCGGCCACCACCAGGGCGTTCGGCGCGCCGCGCGCCACGCCGCGCACCAGCGGGATCAGTTCGTCCACGGTGACGGGCACGGTGGTGTCGTAGCCGTAGACGACGTTGGCGGCCGAGTCGCCGACCAGCAGTACCGGGATGCCGGCTTCCTCGAACAGGCGCGCGGTGGAGTAGTCGTAGGCGGTGAGCATCGCCCAGCGCTCGCCGTCGGCCTTCATCTGCTGGAGGTGGGGCACGCGGGTCTTGCGCGCCTTCTTCGGTCCGTCAGCGGGGGCGGCGCCGTAGGCAGGGGTTTCCGATTCGGATGCGGACATCATCGTCCCTTTCGCTGCGTGTCTCCTCGAGGCCCGTTCGGGTCCCCGGGTGTCTGACCTCTCCAGTGTGCCACCCGCCCGGAACGGGCAATAGGGCCGGTGGACGGTGCGATCGGTCACAGCGACCGGCCGCGATACGCGCAGGTGGTGGTGGTCGCGCGGGCGGGGGGCCGGCAGGATCGTGAGCATGGGTCGGGTGCGGCGATGGCGCGGTGTGCTGGTCGGGGCGGTTCTCGCGACGGTGGTGGCGGGGTGCGCGGTATCCGCCGACGATCCGGCCGATCGCCGGCCCGTGCCGATGCCGCCGGCGCCCGCGGGCCTGGAACGGTTCTACGGCCAGACCCCCGACTGGAGTTCCTGTCAGGAGTTCACCGGCCCGGACGTACGCCTGCCGCCCATCGCGCGCTGCGCACGGATCGAGGTCCCGGTCGACTACGCCCGTCCGGACGGCCCCACCGCGCGTCTGGCGGTGTCACGGATTCCCGCGCTCGGCGACCGTGTCGGCGCGTTGCTGATGAATCCGGGCGGTCCGGGCGCGTCCGGGCTGTCGATGGCGGGGATGGTCAGCGGGACGACGCTGGGGGAGCGCTTCGACCAGGTCGGTTTCGATCCGCGCGGCGTGGGGGCCTCCACCCCGGCGATCCGGTGCCTGACCGGCCCGGAGGCCGACGCCGACCGGGCCGAGCGGCCCGCCGACAACAGCCCGGCGGGCATCGCCTCGGTGGAGGCCGACAACCGCGAGTACGCGGGCCGCTGCGCCGCACGCACCGGCGCGGATTTCCTCGCCCACGTCGGCACCCGCGAGGTGGTGCAGGACATGGACGTCCTGCGGGCGGTGCTCGGTGATCCCGGGCTGACCTATCTCGGCTACTCCTACGGCACCCGCCTCGGGTCGGCCTACGCGGAGAAGTTCCCGGACCGGGTGCGCGCGATGGTCCTCGACGGTGCGGTGGACTCCTCCCAGGACCCGGTGCAGGAGTCGCTGCGGCAGGCGGCGGGGTTCCAGCGGGTGTTCGAGAACTACAGCGCCGACTGCGCGGCGAAACCGGACTGTCCGCTGGGGTCGGACCCGTCGGCCGCGGTCACCCGTTTCCGCGCGCTGCTCGAGCCGTTGCGCGACACGCCCGCCGCGACGACCGATCCGCGCGGGCTCGGTTACGACGACGCGATCACCGGCGTGCAGCAGGCCCTCTACAGCGACGAACTGTGGCAGGTGCTGACCACGGGGCTGGACGAACTGCGCGAGGGGCGCGGCGACACGCTGCTGCAACTGGCCGATCTGTACGAGGGGCGCGGCGAGGACGGCAGCTACGCCAACACCCAGGACGCGTTCACCGCGATCCGCTGCGTCGATGATCCGCGCGTACTGGACCCGGCGCTGGTGGGCAGGCAGGACACCGAGTACCGCAAGGCCGCGCCGTTCCTGGACGACGGTCGTGGCACCGGGGCCGCTCCGCTGGACATCTGCGCGAGTTGGCCGGTGCCCAACACCAGCACCCCCCATCGGGTTTCGGCTCCCGGGCTGCCGAAGCTGGTCGTCGTGTCGACCACCGCCGACCCCGCGACGCCGTATCAGGCGGGGGTGGATCTGGCCGAGCAACTGGGCGCGTCCCTGATCACCTATCGTGGCAATCGGCACACGGCGGCGTTGGTCGCGGGCGACGCCTGCCTGGACGACGCGGTGACCGCCTACCTCGTGGACCTGGTACAACCGGCTCCCGGGCTCACCTGCTGACCGGTGACCGTGGGGTCGATCGACCGTCGTGGCCGAGCGGAGTCATACCTCACAATCGTGACAGTTCGGACGTGAGGTTCATACCGGATGGCCCCCCGGGCGCTTCCAACGCAAACCTGAGCCTGTACGTAACACGGATTTAACGCCGGGTCTTTACTCTCGCGGACATGGATCGCCAGAAGGAATTCGTGCTGCGGACGCTCGAAGAGCGGGACATCCGCTTCGTGCGTCTCTGGTTCACCGACGTCTTGGGGTATCTGAAGTCCGTCGCGATCGCGCCCGCCGAACTGGAAGGGGCCTTCGAGGAGGGCATCGGTTTCGACGGCTCGGCCATCGAGGGCTTCGCCCGCGTGTCCGAGGCCGACATGGTCGCCCGGCCCGATCCGTCCACCTTCCAGGTGCTGCCCTGGTCCACCAGCAAAGGCCACCAGCACTCGGCGCGCATGTTCTGCGACATCACCATGCCCGACGGCTCGCCGTCCTGGGCCGACCCGCGCCACGTGCTGCGCCGCCAGTTGAACAAGGCGGGCGACGTCGGCTTCAGCTGCTACGTGCACCCCGAGATCGAGTTCTTCCTGCTCGAGAACGGCCCCCGCGACGGCAGCCCGCCGCGCCCGGCCGACTCCGGCGGCTTCTTCGACCAGGCCGTGCACGATTCGGCCCCCAACTTCCGCAGGCACGCCATCGACGCGCTCGAGTCGATGGGCATCTCGGTGGAGTTCAGCCACCACGAGGGCGCGCCCGGCCAGCAGGAGATCGACCTGCGCTACGCCGACGCGCTGTCGATGGCCGACAACGTGATGACCTTCCGCTACCTGATCAAAGAGGTGGCCATCGACGAGGGCGTGCGGGCCACCTTCATGCCCAAGCCGTTCGCCGAGTACCCGGGTTCGGCCATGCACACCCACATGAGCCTGTTCGAGGGCGAGGCCAACGCCTTCCACGACCCCGACGACCCGATGAACCTGTCGGGCACCGCGCGCGCGTTCATCGCGGGCATCCTCGAACACGCCCCGGAGATCAGCGCGATCACCAACCAGTGGGTCAACTCCTACAAGCGCCTGATCCACGGCGGCGAAGCGCCGACGGCGGCCTCCTGGGGTCGGTCCAACCGTTCCGCGCTGGTCCGGGTGCCGATGTACACCCCGAACAAGTCCTCCTCGCGGCGCGTCGAGATCCGCAGCCCCGACTCGGCCTGCAACCCGTACCTGGCGTTCGCGGTGCTGCTCGCGGCCGGTCTGCGCGGTATCGAGAAGGGCTACAACCTGCCGCCGGAGGCCGAGGACGACGTGTGGTCGCTGACCTCGGCCGAACGCCGCGCGATGGGCTTCCGCGAACTGCCGGGCACCCTGGACGAGGCGTTGCAGGCGATGGAGCGCTCCGAACTGGTCGCCGAGACGCTGGGCGAGCACGTGTTCGACTTCTTCCTGCGCAACAAGCGCCGGGAATGGGCCGATTACCGCAGCCAGGTCACCCCGTACGAACTGCGCGAGTACCTCGGTCTGTAACCCCCGGCCTGACGGAACTGTGGAGGGCCTCGACCCTGTAATTTAGGTGTCATGGTCCGGCCACCGTCCGCCCGCTCCGCGGTCCCCGGCGTCGGTCGGCTCGGATTGCTCGAGCCGACCGCCGCCGAGTCCCTGCGCGAATTGGCATGGGACAACGTAGATGCTGTTCCCGTGCTGTGGGCGCTCTCGCGCGCGCCCGACGCCGATCTGGCGCTGAACACCATGATCCGGCTCCGCGAACAGCTCGGAACCGAGTGGGCCGCACTGGATTCGGCCATCCGCACCGATACCTCGCTGCGCGGACGCCTGTTCGCCCTGGTCGGGTCCTCCAGCGCGTTCGCCGACCACCTGGTCGCCGATCCGTCGTCCTGGCACGTGCTCGAACGCAAGGATCTGCCCGACCGCGCGGAACTGCTCGCCGACCTGCTCGACGTGGTGGCCGCGGTCCCCGAACCCGCCCCGCCGCGCCCGGACGGACAGACACCGGAGGCCCTGCTCTACCGCGCGGGCGTCCACGGTCCCGAGGTGGTCGAGGCGCTGCGCAGGCGCTACCGCGACCAGCTCATGCTGCTGGCCGCCCTCGACCTGGCCGCCACCGTGGAGAACGAACCGGTGCTGCCCTACCAGGTGGTCGGCCGCCACCTGACCGATCTGGCCGACGCCGCGCTCACCGCCGCACTGGCCGTCGGCGTGGCGCGGGTGTGCAAGGACGGGCCCTGCCGGGTGCGCCTGGCCGTCGTCGCCATGGGCAAATGCGGTGCGCGCGAGTTGAACTACGTCAGCGACGTGGACGTGGTCTTCGTCGCCGAACCCGCCGACCCGACCGCCACCCGGTTGGCGGCGGAGATGATGAGCGTCGGCAGTCAGGCGTTCTTCGAGGTCGACGCCGCGTTGCGGCCGGAGGGCAAGGCGGGCGCGCTGGTCCGCACGCTGGATTCGCATCTGGCCTACTACAAGCGCTGGGCGCGCACCTGGGAGTTCCAGGCGCTGTTGAAGAACCGCCCGATGACCGGCGATCTGGACCTGGGCCGCGACTACCGCGCCGCGCTCATGCCGATGGTGTGGACGGCCTCCGAGCGCGACGATTTCGTGCCCGACGTGCAGGCCATGCGCCGCCGCGTCGAGGATCTGGTTCCCGAGGACCTGCGCGAACGCGAACTCAAACTCGGCCACGGCAGTCTGCGCGACGTCGAATTCGCCGTGCAGCTCCTGCAATTGGTGCACGGGCGGGTCGACGAGTCGCTGCACGTGCAGGGCACGGTCGAGGCGCTGACGGCCCTGGCCGCGGGCGGCTACGTGGGCCGCGACGACGCCGCCAACCTCACCGCCTCCTACGAATTCCTACGGCTGCTCGAACACCGGCTGCAATTGCAGCGGTTGCGCCGCACCCACACCCTGCCCGCCGCCGACGACGAGGAGGGGATGCGCTGGCTGGCCCGCGCCGCCCACATCCGTCCCGACGGCAGGCAGAACGCGATCGGCGTGCTCACCTCCGAGATCCGGCGCAACGCCGTGCGGGTGCGCCGCCTGCACGCGAAACTGTTCTACCGCCCGCTGCTGGAATCGGTGGCCAAGCTGGACTCCGACGCGCTGCGGCTGAGCCCCGACGCGGCCATCCGCCAGCTCGCCGCCCTCGGCTACGTCGCCCCCGAACACGCGCTCGGCCACCTCAAAGCGCTCACCGGCGGGGTGTCGCGCAAGGGCCGGATCCAGGCGCTGCTGCTGCCCACCCTGCTCGAATGGCTCGGTGACACACCGAATCCCGACGCGGGCCTGCTGGCCTACCGGCGCGTCTCCGAGGGCCTGGACGACCAGACCTGGTTCCTGCGTGAACTGCGCGACGAAGGCGCGGTCGCGCAGCGGTTGATGATCGTGCTCGGTTCCTCGGAATACCTGCCGGACCTGCTCATCAACGCGCCCGACACGATCCGCATGTACGCCGACGGACCGTCCGGGCCGCTGCTGCTCAGCCCCAAGGCCGAGGACGTCACGCGCGGCATCCTCACCGCCGCCGCCCGCTACGACGATCCCAGACGCGCGGTGGCCGCGGCCCGTTCGCTGCGTAGGCACGAACTGGCCCGGGTCGCCTCCGCGGACCTGCTGGGCATGCTCGACGTGCCCGCGGTGTGCCGCGCGCTGTCCTCGGTGTGGGTCGCGGTGCTGGAAGCCTCACTGGCCGCGGTCATCCGCGCCGACGAGGCCGAATTCGGCGAACGCGCGCCCGCCGACCTCGCCGTCATCGGCATGGGCCGCCTCGGCGGCCACGAACTCGGCTACGGCTCCGACGCCGACGTGCTGTTCGTCTGCGATCCGCGCCCGGGGCAGGACGAGACGAAGGCCGTGAAATGGTCGATCTCGGTCGCCGAGCGGGTGCAGCGGTTGCTCGGCGCGCCCAGCACCGACCCGCCCCTGCACGTCGACGCAGGCCTGCGCCCCGAGGGACGCAACGGCGCACTGGTCCGCACGCTGGCCGCCTACGCCGCCTACTACCAGCAGTGGGCCCAGCCGTGGGAGGTGCAGGCGCTGCTGCGCGCGCACCAGGTCGCGGGCGATCAAGAACTGGGCGTGCGTTTCCTGCACGTCATCGACAAGGTGCGCTACCCGGTGGGTGGAGTGTCGGCCGACGCGGTCCGCGAGATCCGCCGCATCAAGGCGCGCGTCGACTCCGAACGCCTGCCGCGCGGCGCCGACCCGGCCACCCACACCAAACTCGGCCGCGGCGGCCTGGCCGACATCGAATGGACCGTGCAACTGATGCAGTTGCGCCACGCCCACGAGATCCGGGAACTGCACAACACCTCCACGCTGCAATCCTTGGACGTCATCGAGCAGAAGGGATTGCTCGACGCCGAGGACGTCGCGCTGCTGCGCGAATCCTGGCTCACCGCCACCAGAGCCCGCAACGCGCTGGTGCTGGTGCGCGGCAAACCCGCCGACCAACTGCCCGGCCCCGGGCGGGTGCTCTCGGCGGTCGCGCGGGTCGCGGGCTGGCCCAACGACGACGGCAGCGAATTCCTCGACAACTACATGCGTATCACCCGGCGCGCGAAGGCCGTGGTGGAGCGGGTATTCGGGGCGTGAGCGCGGATCGTCCGGAAGCCGCGCCGTTCCGCAATCGGTCAGCGAATTGCGCTGCGCCGCAACGGGTTGACCGATTCGGGCCGAATGTGCCGAATCCGGTTCGCGCGCGGGCGCGGGTTCGTAGGGTCTGGGGTCATGTGGACGCTTCTCCCGCTGTCGGTCGTCAGCGCACTGGTCATCGCCTGGGGCTTCGTGATCGGATTCCCCAAGGACTGACACCGCGCGCCGGGGGTGGGGCAGGGGACCTTCCGAGTTCGCTCGGAGTTGTGTGGTGTGCGCCCGCGTGACCGACGCCGTGGTCGAGTTCGCGCGCCGTCTGCGCGAACTGCCGCCCTCGTGCGGACCGGTGCGCCTGGTCGGGATCGACGGCCACGCCGGTTCCGGCAAGACCAGCCTGGCCCGTGCGCTGGCCGCCGTGCTCGATGACGCCCCGGTCCTGCATCTGGACGACTTCGCCACCCACACGGCCCCTTTCGGCTGGGTCGACGCGGTGGCCGACCAGGTGCTGAGGCCGTTCGCCGCCGGACGGCCCGCGGACCACGACGTCTACGACTGGCGACTGCGGAGCTTCGCCTCCCGCCGCACCGTGCCGGCCGCCCCGGTGGTGCTGATCGAAGGCGTCGGCGCGGGACGCCGCGCCCTGCGGCCCGCGCTGGCCCACCTGCTGTGGATGGAGGTCGCGGCCGCCGAATCCTGGGCGCGCGGCCGCCACCGCGACGGACCGGAGCAGGCCGCGTTCTGGGACGACTGGATCCCCGCCGAACAACGCCACTTCGCGCACGACCCGTCACGTCCGCACGCCGACGTCTCGGTGCGACGGCAAGGCTCGCGCTACCGCTTCTCTCCCCGCTGAGGGGGGTGCACACGGAATCTCCACGACTGCCGCGCAACCCGCCCACGAACCCGACCTAGAGTCGGGGCATGGTGCGTAAGTGGATGAACCGGGCGCTGCTCGGTCTGGGGTGGGGCGCGCTCGTCGCGGGAGCGGCCGGGATCGTGCTGTATCTGGGTGCGGGCGGTCAGGTCGAGATGTTCGTGGTCGCGGCTTCGGGGGCCTCGTATCTGATGGTCGGCGGGCTGGTCGGGTTGGTGCTGTGCCTGCTCGCGCGCGGGTGGCGCAGCGCCGGAGCGGCCTGTGTCGTGCTGGCGGGGGTGCTGTGGACCCAGGTGCCGATGTTCGTTCCCGACGGTCGGGCGGCGGGTGGCCCGGTGGTCACGGTGCTCCAGTCGAACCTGCTGTTCGGGCGGGCCGACGTCACCCAAGTGGTGGACACCGTCCGCACCGAGAACGTCGACCTGCTGACCGTGGACGAACTGACCGCCGAGGCCGTCCAGCGCCTGGACGACGCGGGCATCGCCGACCTGCTGCCCTACCGCTACGTCGAGCCCGGCTGGTACGCGCAGGGCACCGGCATCTTCAGCCGCTACCCGCTGCGCGACACCCGCAAATACGACGGGTTCGTGATGAGCAATATCGGTGCGGTGCTGGACCATCCGCAGCGCGGGGAGGTCGCAGTCTACGCCTTCCATCCGATTCCGCCGGTGGTGGACTTCGCGGCCTGGCGGGCCGAGATGGGGCGGATCGAATCGATTCTCGGCGCGCAGCGGGGTCCGGCGATCGTGGGCGCGGATTTCAACGCCACCCGCGATCACGCGGCGTTCCGCGCCCTGCTGGACAACGGCTTCGCCTCGGCCGCCGAACTCGTGGGCGCGGGCCCGATGCCGACCTATCCGACCGACAAACGCTGGGGTCCGATCGTCGGGATCGACCACATCCTGGTCGCGGGCGGCACCGCCGAGGACATCCGGTCGCTGACGATCGCGGGTTCCGACCACAAGGCCGTGCTGGCCAGGACCCGCCTGGATTCCTGAGGCACATGTCACGCTGCGCGTGGCGCGCGTTCTGCGATTACCATGTGAACGCTCGATCGGCCCAGACGTGTCTGCGCCGGCGGGGCCGTGGAAGGCGCGGTCCCGCAGTGGATCCGGGGAGGAACCTGATGAGGACAGCACGATTGCGCCTCGGGGTGCTCGCCGTCGTGGCCGCCCTGGCCGCCGTGCTGAGCGGTTGCGAGTCGACGCCCGCGACCGACGACGCCGCGCCGTTGCTCGACCCGAACAACCCGTGGCAGTTGGCGAGCGCGGCCACCACCGCCGGGACAAGCGGTCCGCGCCCCGGCGTGCCGGACGCGCCGCTGACCGCGGAGAACGGGGACGGCGGCGCGGTGGACAGGCTGGCCCTCAACGCCATCGCCGACATCGAGGCGTACTGGACCGCCGAATACGCCAAGACCTTTCCCGGCACCCTGGAACCGGTGCAACGGCTGATCTCCTGGGACGCGACCGCACCGGCCGGGCAGGCCCCGCGGTTCTGCAAATCCGACACCTACCAGGTGGTCAACGCCGCCTACTGCTCCGGTGACCACACCATCGGCTGGGACCGCGGTGTGCTGTTGCCCGAGGTCGAGGAGGAATTCGGGCCGATGGCGGTGGTGATGGTGCTGGCCCACGAGTACGGCCACGCCATCCAGGGGCAGGCGAAGATCGCGGGCTTTCTCACCCCCGTGCTGGTGCAGGAACAGCAGGCCGACTGCCTGGCGGGCGTATTCCTGCGGCATGTGGCCGAGGGCGATTCCCCGCATTTCACGATGAACATGACCGACGGCCTGGACGGCGTCCTGGGCGCGACGGTCGCGATCCGCGACACCGATCCGAGCAACCCGGACAACGTGCACGGGTCGGCGTTCGAGCGGGTCACCGCCGTGCAACTCGGCTACACCGACGGCGCGGCGGCCTGCAAGAAGATCGACCGCACCGAGATCAGGAAGCGGCGCGGAACACTGCCGACCACCTTCGAGACCGAGGACGAGGAACAGAACCAACTGCCCGTCGACGTCGACTCGCTCGGCAGTCTCGCCAAGGCGCTCACCACCGCCTTCCCCGCGCGCCAGGCCCCGCGCTTCGAATACGAGGGCGTGGCCCGCGGGTGCGCGGGTGTCACCCCGACCGCGCCGGTGTCGTTCTGCCCCGCCACCAACACCCTCAGCACCGACGTGCCCGCGCTGGCCGAGCGCGGGGAAGCGGACGCGGGGGAGGAGAAGATCCTGTCCTCGACGGTGACCGGCGACTACAACGCTTTCGTGGTGTTCGTCTCGCGCTACATGTTGGCCGTGCAGCGCGACCGCGGCCTGACGCTGACCGGCGCGCAGACCGCGGGCCTGCGCACCGCCTGCCTGAGCGGCGCGTTCACCACCGCGCTGAGCGAACCGACCAGTGACCCGCGGCTGTCGGCCAAGGACCTGGACGAGGCGGTGTCGGGGTTGCTCTCGGACGGCCTGGCCGCCGCCGACGTGGACGGCCGCGTCGCCGAGAGCGGTTACCAGCGCCTCGAGGCGTTCCGCACCGGGGTGCTCGACGGCGCGCGCTCCTGCTACGCGAAGTTCCCGTGATGGGGCACGGCGCGGGCTGTGCACCGCGCCCCCGGGCGGATCGCGCCTAGTCGGCGGCGGTGGGCAGCGCGCTGAGCGAACCGAGCGTGGTGGCCACCGCGCGGGCCGCCTCGGCGCCCTTGGTGACGAAATGCCCGGTGAAGTAGTCGACGTGCTCGCTGTGCTCGTGGAAGTGGTGCGGGGTGAGCACCACCGAGAACACCGGCACATCGGTGTCGAGTTGGACGCGCATCAGGCCGTCGATCACGGCCGTGGCGACGAAATCGTGCCGGTAGATGCCGCCGTCCACGACCAGTGCCGCGGCCACGATCGCCGAGTACCGCCCGGTCCGCGCGAGCCGCTGCGCGTGCAGCGGGATCTCGAACGCGCCGGGCACCTCGAACACGTCGATGTTCTCGCCGTCGAATCCGAGCCCCGTGTATTCGGCGGTGAAACCCTCCAGGGCCTTACCGACGATCTGGCTGTGCCACGTGGCACGGATGAAGGCCACCGATCCGGGTGAAGTCGTTCCCATCCCGTGATTCTACGGTCCGGTCAGATGGCTCTCCAGCCAGCTCACCACGTCACCGAGCACCCGATCCCACTCGGGTTCGTTGAATACCTCGTGGTAGAGGCCCTCGTAGCGCAAGACCGTCAGATCCTTCGAGCCCGCGCCGCGCTCGACCAGGTCGGCACTGGACGGCGCGGCCAGCGCGTCCTCGGTGCCGTGCAGCACCAGCAGCGGCCCGGTGAGCTCGCCCAGGTTCCGCTTGACCAGATCGGTCGCGCGCAGGATCTCCGCGCCGGTCCGCGCGGGCACCTTCCCGCGGAACACCAGCGGGTCGTTGTCGTAGGCGGCGACCACGGCGGGGTCGCGGCTGATCATCGAGGAGTCGAGGGTCAGCACGCCCAGATCCGGGGTGAACCGGCTCAGCAGCGGCGCGGCCAGCTTCTGCAACGGGTTGCCGACGGGGATGTCCAGCGGCGGGGCCGACAGCACCGTGCCCGCCACCTCGACGGGGGAACGGGTCTCCAGATACAGCGTGATCAGGCTGCCCATCGAATGGCCCAGCAGGAACGCGGGCACGCCGGGCTGTTCGCCGCGCGCGAGCGCCAGCAGTTCGAGCACGCTGTCGGCGGCCTGGTCCATCGACCCGATATTGGCCTTGCCGCCGCCCGACCGGCCGTGTCCGATGTGGTCGAGGGCGTAGACGGCGAATCCGGACTCCGCGAGCCGGGCCCCGACGTGGGCGTAGCGGCCGGAGTGCTCGGCGATGCCGTGCACCAGCACGACCACGCCGCGCGTCGCCTGCTCGGGAAGCCAGGCGCGCCAGGCGATCCGATGACCGCCGCTGACGAATTCGCCCTCCTCGGTGCCGGTCACTGCCGCTCCTCCCGCTGCGCGCCTGCCGCGGGCGTGGACGGCGACCCGGTCGCCAACGCCTCGAACAGCCTGCTGTTGAACTCGATCAGCCGAGCGTAGTTGACCCGCGAGATGCGCTCGTCGGTTCCGTGGATCGTGTCCAGGTCGGCCTGGGTCAGCACGATCGGCGCGAAATTGCAGCGCGCGGCCGCCAGATCGTCGTAGTGCCGCGAATCGGTCGCCCCGGGCACGAGGCCGGTGGTCACCGCGACACCGGGCACCATGGCCTCGGCGATGCCCGCGATGACCGCGAAGGCCGGGCCGGGTTCGGCCGGGCGCGACGGCTCCGAGGACATCCCGACCAGGTCGATCCGCACGCCCTCGTCGTCGACGACCCGGCGGCAGTGCTCGAGCACCGTCGTCACCGAGTCGCCGGGCAGGATGCGGAAGTTGACCAGCGCCTCGGCCCGCTGCGGCAGCACGTTCGCCTTCACCCCGCCCCGGATGACGGTGGGCGCGGTGGTGGTGCGCACCATCGCCTCGGTCTGCGGCCGGGCGGCGAGAATCCGGGCGACCACCGGCGCGACCACGGGCAGATGCGCCAGGCCGAGTAGTTGACGTCGCGGTTCGGACATCGCGTGGCGCACCCGGCCGAGCATGTCCAGCGCGCCGGGAGTCAGCCGCAACGGCATCGGATTGTCCTGCACGCGGGCCACCGCGCGCGCGATCCGGCCCACCGCGGTCTGCCTGCCCGGCATCGAGGAGTGTCCGCCCACCTCCCGCACCGACAGTCGGACCGTCGCGTAGCCCTTCTCGCCGAGCATGATCGAGGCCACCGGGCGACGCACGCCGTCGGCGACGCCTTCGGTGATCACCCCGCCCTCGTCCAGCAGCAGATCCGCGCGCACCCCCTGCGCGCGCAGATGGCGGGCCATGCGCACCGCGCCGTCGTCGCCGAACACTTCCTCGTCGTGGCCGAAGGCCAGGTACACGGTGTGCCGAGGCCGCAGACCCGCGGTCAACGCCGCCTCCACCGCCTCCAGGATCGCCAGCACCCGACTCTTGTCGTCGATCGCGCCGCGACCCCAGATGTGGGTCCGGTCGACCACGCCGTCGAACGGCCCGTGGCTCCAGCGCTGCTCGTCGTCCACCGGCACCACGTCCTGGTGGGCGAGCAGGATCGCCGCCACGTGCTCGGGTTCGCGCCCGGCCCAGCGGTAGAGCCTGCTGTGGCCGAAGGTCCGCAACTCCAGTTCGGCGTGCACCCGAGGGAAGGACGCCTCGAGGTGTTCGGCCAGGCGACGGAATTCGGCGTCGGCGGTGTCGGCGGGCTCCTCGGTGGAAATCGTGGCGCAGCGCAGCGCCACCGCGAGCCGTTCGGCGGTCACGTCGTCCACCCCGGCGGCGCGGGTCGTCACGCCGCGCGATGCCGGACTCACCGCGGACCTGTCTCGTTCGGGAGGTTCATGGGCACCACTGCATTGTTCATCACCTCCGCTCCGATCGTGGTCGTCTTCTGGACCCGCCACTTCTCGTGCGCCTCGCTGAGGCCGCCCGCCAGATCCGGAACCCGCGGCCGGTCCAGCAGCGGCAACTCCACCCGCCCCGCCACGACGGTGACCGTCGCGCCGGTCGGCGGGTGCACCCACACGTCGTCGACGACGTCGGTGACCCGGATTCCGAGTCGGTGGCCCGCGGCGATCGGCCAGTCCTGACCGAGCATCCTGATCGCGGTGGTCGCGGCGACCGGGGCGATCCCGCGCGTGATGACGGTGGCCCGCCCACTCGGTTCGACGTCGTAGAGTTCCACCGCGACGGTGGCCGCGGGCGGACCGAGCAGATCCAGCGTCGCCGTCGCCACCCCCGACAGGTGAGTCTCGCGCTCGAAAGGCCGCGACAGCGAGTAGATCTCCCGGTCCGCGCCCGGCACGTACCCGCGATCCACGAACGTGCCCGCCCGCACCGCGGCGGTGTGCCGTCGCGAATCCGCGGGCGGCCAAGCGGCCTCGGCCCGCCACCGTCCGTCGAACTGCTGGACCGTCACCGGCGGACCCGGCACCTCGACGTCGCGCCCCGCCACGTGCCGGTCCAGGAACGCCATCACCTCGGCGTCGAAATGCGGGGTGCCGCACTTGAACCGGCAGTCGTTGTGCCCCCACTGCCCGAACCAGGCGCGATGCTCGCCCGGCCCCTGGGCTCGCCACAACTCGAACACCCGGTCCGGCCGGGTGTTCTGGTCCACGAAACCCTGCCCGAGGAACAGCGGGATCGTGTTGCCGCGGGTCGCCGCCACCAGATCGCGGGCCACCCAGCCCGGGTCGGCCGCGTCGTGGTTCTGTGTCAACGCCAAGTAGTCGCGGGCGCAGTCCTCCGTCATCGCCACCGCGTTGGCCCGATACTCGGGGGAGTCGTCCGGTCTGCCCGGCGTCGAAGCGATCGCGAGATGTTCGATCCCGACCTGATCGCTGGGCCGGATCCCGTTCTCCGTCACCGGTTTCCCGGTGAACTTCCACGACACCCCCTGCATGTACAGGTAGGAGTACGGGTCGACCACCGGCTCGAAGGCCACCACTGCCGCCAACCCCGCCGGCCGCGCCGCCAAGCCCAGCAACCCCGTCCACGCCTCGTAGGACATCCCCACCATGCCCACCCGGCCGGTCGACCACGGCCTGCTCGCCGCCCACTCCACCGCCGTCGCCACATCCGAGCGCTCACCGGGCCCGCCGTAATCCGGACAGCCGTTCGACCCGCCGAACCCGCGCAGATCCACGATCACGAACGAATACCCCGCCCGCAACGCCATGTCGACCGGCAGGAAATCGGTCGACGGACCGCCCGCCAGGCGCGGCTCGGAAATGTAGGCCGTGTGCGAGCGGTACGGACTCACTGCCAACAACACCGGCGTCCGCGCCTCGGGCGACAACCCCGCCGGTCGCAGCACATCGGCATGCAACCGGGTCCCGTCCGGCGCGGTCAACCAGTGCTCCTCGTACACGTGCGGCGTGGTCACCGGCTCCGTGGACGGGTCCGCCGACGCCACCGGCGCCGCCAGCCCGAGCACCGAAACCAACCCCACCAGCACGCGCAACACCCAGTCCACCCCTGGACTATGTCGGCCGGTCCTCCGCGAGTCCAGCCCCCGGAACGGGGGTTCCTCCTGCTCGAGCGACTAAGCGCGCTTGTGCGGGCGTCCGGCCTGCGGAATCAGGTTGTGCCGGATGCGTTGCCAGGCTCTCGCGCTCAGGCCACCGGTCGCGCCGCCTCCGGCACGTACACGGTCCGTATGTCGAACACCGCCAAGTGCGGCGTGGGCGCTTCGCAGGTCACCGGAGCGTCCGGGGCCGCGGCCACCTCGACGCGCAGTTCTGCGGCGCTCACCCTGAGCGTGAGCAGGTCCGACGGACAGGCGCGCACCGGAAACGCGTAGCGGCGCACCCCGTTCGACCCGTACTCGTTCGACAGCCGCGAGGGTCGCCCGAGCACCTCGCGCACCCCGTCGCCCAATTCCGCGACCAGCGCCGCCGGATCGGTCACCTCGCGGGGCGCGAACTCCGCCGCTCCCGGCCCGAGTTCGACCCGGCCCACCGACTCCGCGGGCCCGTCCCGATCGAGCGGCGCGCCCGCGATCGACTCCACCCCGTCGAGCACCGACCGCCGCACCTCGAAGACCACGAACGGCGTATACGCCCGCACACATTCCGGCCGATCGATCCCGCCGAGCAGTTCGACCCGCAACTGCGCGCCGACCCGCCGCAGCGTCGCCGTCGACGGCAACCGGCACCCGGTGCTCGTCACGGCCGCCACATACGCGTGCGCGTCCAGGTCACCCAGCATCTCGGGCTGTCGCACGACCTGCGGCGGGTCCGCACGCCCCGCGAACCACCCCGCGAACGCGTCGGCCGAGCGCGGATCGTCGATCACCGCCGCGAACGGCGGACCGTGGAAACCCGAAGCGTCGAACTCGACCACCTCGGCGTCGAGCACCTCACCCGACCCGGGAGTCGGTTCGGCCCGCGCATCGCATCCGGCCAGCAGCAGACCCGCCGCCAACGCCACCATCCACCGCATCCGAAACCCCATACCGGTGTATTCCCCCGCACCCCATAGGCGTTAACGGATCGCTTCCGCACACGGTCGCCGCTTTGTGCCCCGCGCTCTCGGCGAATGGGCTGTATCCGCCCCGGACACGCTGCTTTCCTCGCGGTCGAGGTTGGCCGACAAGGGTGTGTTCCGAGGGCTCAGCCGAGCTCTCGTCCCCGAGGCGGGCCGGACACGGTCGTTCATCGGGGCCGCTACGAAGCCGGTGACAATGCGAAGGAGGTTGTCGTCGGACGCTGCCGCTACGTCCGACCCGTCGGTGCCCGGTCGAATCCGTTCGGTGCGTCGGACAACGCCGGATCGGCGAGCGCCGTCGCCGCGAGTGCCGGGCAGTGTGGGGCCAGCGCCGTGACCAGTTCGCGGATCTGCCGCCGCGTTCCGGGTTCGAGTGACGCGGTCCGCGCGACGTCGAGTTCGTTCGCGACCGTGAGCGTCGCGAAGTCGGCGAGATCCGCGCCCGCGAGCGCGGTGACCGCGCCGGTGAACCGATCGGCGACCGGCAGCGGAACCTCGTCCATCCGCGCGTAGGTGGCCGCTCGGTCACACGCCCCGTAGAGGTAGACGAGGCGCTCGGCGTCGGTGCCGATCGCGGCGCGCAACCGGTCGCGCCGGTCGAGGGGGAGCAGCGGGTGCGCGAAACCGTCTGTGCCGTAGGCGGCGTGACACAACGCGGCCAGTCGCAGGCGTGGACTCCCGTCCGCGACCACCTGCCCGACGCGCACCAGATGCTCGACCAGCGTGCCGCCGGGATGGTCGAGTCGGCGCGCGTCGAGGTCGGTCAGCAGGGCGCGCGCGGGCCAGTCGAGGGTGACGGTGAGAGCCTCGGCCAGGCGCACGGGTTGCTCGCGCGCGATGAGATGTCCGGTATCGGGAATCACCGTCACGGTCGCGTGCGGGGCGAGGCCCGTCAGGTCGGCGACATCCTCGTCGACCAGGGGTCCGCCGCCGCCCGCACGGACCAGCAGGATCGGACAATCCAGCGATCCGGTGATCCGGCGCAACTCCGCACCCCGCGCCAGGATGTCCTCCGTTAGACCGGAATGGCGTTCCGCCCCCGGCGTGCGACCGAGGAACGCCCGCACCCGATCGGGATCGAGACCCGGAACGACGTCGACCAGAACCAACCCCGCCACCCGCGCCCGCACCGCCGGATCCGCCAGCGCGGCCACCGCCGCCAACCCGCCGAGCGACGCGCCGACCAGCACGCAGCCGACCGGTTCGGCGGCCAGGACAGCGGCCACGTCGGCGGCGCACACCGCCAGCGACCTGGCCGCACCGTCGCTGTCCCCGTGGCCGCGCTGGTCGTAGGCCACGCAACGGAACCCCGCCGCGACGAGCACTTCGATGACCGGCGACCAGACCCGCCGACGTTCGCCGCCCGCGTGCAACAGGACCACCGTCGGCCCGTCACCCGCCTCCTCGCCGCGCAGCACCACGCCGTCGGGTCGAACGATCTGCCTGGCCATGACGCCCCCTGCCGTGCCGGTCTCGCGGCCGACGCTAGCCCCGGCGACCGGAACGGTCCGCGCCGGGGTCGCGCAACCGATCCAACCGGCACTCCAGCACGTCGCGTGGCTCGACCGTCCCGAAATAGTGGTTGTCGTGCATGACCAGCTCGAAACCGATGTCCAGGAACAATTTCCGCGCGACCGAGTTGTCCGGCCGCACCGTCAGGTACACGATCTCCGCGCCGAGTCGCGCGTCGTTGCGCAACGCGTGGTCCAACAGCGCCCGACCGATCCCGCGCCCCCGACGCCCCTCCGTGACCGCGAAGGTGAACAGCAGCGCGCGCCCGGCCCTGGTGAGGGTCAACGCGTAACCCACCACGGAACCGTCCAGTTCGGCGACGATCCATTCCTCGCTGTGCAGATCGAACAACTGCCGCAGCATCAGATACCGATACGGCTCGTCGAACGCCTCGGCCTCGATGGCGGCGATGTCCTCGATATCCTCGAAACGGGCCGAGCGGTAGAGCGGCTGTGCCTCGGTGTCGCTATCCATACGCTCCCCCATCGATCGTGACGGCAAGCGGTGAAACGAACACGGCCAACGCACGGCCGGGAACCAGCAGGGTACCGCGAAAACGGGAGGGCCGTAGTCACCTTCGTCTCCCGGTGCCCGTAACGCGGCGATCGATTCCGTCCGGAAGGATCTGATCAGTCCGGTTTTCGGCGGGCGTCAGCGAACCGCCGGACAATCCGGAGAACCCGCGTATCGAACCGATCGAGGAGCGTCCGGAACCGCCCATCCGCCCCTTGGAACGAGCCGCGCCCCGGCCGATGTTCCCCTCGTTTCCGCGCCCGGTCAGGCGGTCGGTTTTCCGCGTCGCGCCCTCACCCCCTCCGCGGCCCGAGCCCCGCCACGAATCGCGCCCCGTCCGCGTGCGACCCCACCCGCACGAACTCGACGTGCCGATACCGGGGGTCGACCAGCGCCGCCAGATGCCGTTCCCGATTCCGCGCGTGCGTCGTCCACGCCCACGCCACCACCGACTTGTCCGGATCCACCCACCACAGATTCCCCCACGGCTCGCGATTCCCGTTCCACAGCACCTGCCGTGTCACCACCCGCACGATCGTCCGCCGCACCAACTGGACCATCACCCGCCACCGGGGCAGATCGAACCACACCACCGTCTGCACCCGATCCCACACCACCTCCGCCAACGCGCCCCGATAATTCCCGTCCACCACCCACTCGTCCCCGGCCACGATCTGTTCGACCCGCTCCCGGAACTCCTCCCGCGGCAACGCCACCCACCCCGCCTGGTGATAGATCCCGTCCAACTCGACGTGCTCCACCCCCAACCGCCCCGCGATCTCCCGCGCCAACGAACTCTTCCCCGACCCCGAAGTCCCCATCACCCAGACCCGACGCCCCACACCCACTCCTCCCCGAGATTTGCGACCCACCCACCTTTCCACCCACCGCCCACCGCAGTCGCGCCGGGGCGCTCGGTGCGGTCGGATGGCCGAAACCCTGTGCCCCAAACTGTCCATCGATGATCACGATCACACCGGCCGACCCGCAAACCTGACCGTCGCCGAACTGCTGTTCATCGCCATCGGCCGTCGACTCGTGACCCGAATCCCCGCCCATCACCCCGACCGGCCCCTCACCGCCGAAACGACGCCACCGCACGCCCTACTCGCCAACCCGCGATAGATTCACCTCACGGCAACCGCCGGGACGACCTCGCCATCGCGAACCAGATCGCCGACGACGTCCCGCACGAGATCACGCACTCCGCGCAGCGCCTCCTCCTGAGAGGAAGCCATCCCCCCGGCCACCTTCCGTAACGACCAGCCGTATTCGCGCAGGCCGCCCACAGTTTCCACGGATACCTGCACGTCGTGCTCATCGGGCATTGGTTCGGGCTGGGACGCCGGATACACGACAGCGGAAAATGATTCGCTCTCCTGTACACCCATCTCCACACAAACGAGTCCACCCGCCGAGCAACCGCTCGACGGGTGGACTCAGAACCCACCACTGCCTACCCGAGACCGAAATCAGGGGCAGGACAGCACATCCGGCTTACACGTCGAAGTAGAGCTCGAACTCGTACGGGTGCGGACGCAGGTTGACCGGGGCGATCTCGGTTTCGCGCTTGAGCGAGATCCAGGTCTCGATGAGGTCGTCGGTGAAGACGTTGCCTTCGGTGAGGTACTCGTGGTCCTGCTCGAGGCGGTCGATGACCGTGGCGAGGCTGGTGGGGGCCTGCGGGATGTTCTTGGCCTCCTCCGGCGGGAGCTCGTAGAGGTCCTTGTCGACGGGGGCCAGGGGCTCGATCTTCTTCTTGATGCCGTCGAGGCCGGCCATCATCATGGCGGCGAAGGCCAGGTACGGGTTGCCCGAGGAGTCCGGCGCGCGGAATTCCAGGCGCTTGGCCTTCGGGTTGTTGCCGGTGACCGGGATGCGGACCGCGGCGGAGCGGTTGCGCTGCGAGTACACCAGGTTGATGGGGGCCTCGTAGCCGGGGACCAGGCGGTGGTAGGAGTTCACGGTCGGGTTGGTGAACGCCAGCAGCGACGGCGCGTGGTGCAGGATGCCGCCGATGTAGTGACGCGCCAGGTCCGACAGGCCGCCGTAGCCGGCCTCGTCGTGGAACAGCGGCTTGCCGTCCTTCCACAGCGACTGGTGCACGTGCATGCCCGAGCCGTTGTCGCCGAAGAGCGGCTTCGGCATGAACGTGACGGTCTTGCCTTCCTGCCACGCGGTGTTCTTGACGATGTACTTGAACAGCTGCAGATCGTCGGCCGCGCCGAGCAGGGTATTGAAGCGGTAGTTGATCTCGGCCTGTCCGGCGGTGCCGACCTCGTGATGGCCGCGCTCGAGCTCGAAGCCCGCGTTCTGCAGGTTGGTGGAGATCTTGTCGCGCAGGTCGACGTAGTGGTCGTAGGGCGCGACGGGGAAGTAGCCGCCCTTGTTGCGGACCTTGTAGCCGCGGTTGAGGGTGCCGTCGGGGTTGAACTCGGCACCGGTGTTCCACGAACCGGAGATCGACTCGATCTCGTAGAACGCGCCGTTCATGCCCGAGTCGTAGCGGATCGAGTCGAAGATGTAGAACTCCGCCTCGGCGCCGAAGTAGGCGGTGTCGGCGATACCGGTCGAGCGCAGGTATTCCTCGGCCTTGCGGGCGATGTTGCGCGGGTCGCGGGAGTAGGCCTCGCGGGTGAACGGGTCGTGGACGAAGAAGTTCAGGTTCAGCGTCTTGGCGGCGCGGAAGGAGTCGATGCGGGCGGTGCTGAAGTCGGGCAGCAGCAGCATGTCCGACTCGTCGATGGACTGGAAGCCGCGAACGGAGGACCCGTCGAACGCTAGGCCTTCCTCAGCGAGGTCAGCGGTGAAGGCCTTGGCCGGGATCGAGAAGTGCTGCTGCACACCCGGAAGATCGCTGAAGCGGATATCGACATATTCGATGTCCTGCTCCTTGATGTACTGGATGACCTCTTCGGCCGTGCTGAACGTCACTTGTTCTCCTTACGGATCGGTTCCCAGCCCGTGTCGATTGCGTGGGTTCGTCGCGTCCAGAACCTATGGAGGCGGTGTTTCCCGGCTATCAAGGCTGTGTTTCGCCAGTGTTACGCGTGCGGCTGGCCGGGTGTGAATGGTCACCCGAGCGCGACCTCCCGCCCCATCCTGCCACCCCCGCGCCGGCCCGGGACGCTGAACTCCCCTTATGTGGATGACCGGCCGGACAGGGCCGCCGCCTACTCTGGAGCCATGGCGCGCATCACCGGTTCCTGGCTATCCGGACCCTCGGCGGAGTCGAACGACCCGGCTACGCCCGAGTTTCCCGGCGAACATCTCGGCCTCCCACGTACGGGTGCGGGGTCGATCGCGGGGCAGTTGCGCCGGATCGCGGCCATGTTCGTCGACTGGCTGACGGCGGTCGGCATCTCGCTGCTGATCCTGCGTCATGTGAACGCGAACCTGCCGTTGGCGATCTGGTTCGCGGTGGGTGTGCTGGCGGTCACGCTGTTCGGGTTCACGCCGGGGCAGTACTTTCTGCGGCTGCGGGTGATCCGCATCGATCGGCCGGTCGGGGTGGGATTCGTGCGGGCCTTGGCGCGCCAGGTCCTGCTCTTGTTCGTGGTGCCCGCGCTGTTCACCGACGCCGACGGCCGCGGCATGCACGACCGCGCGACCGGAACGGCCGTGGTCAACTCCCGCTGAGACGAGAAAAGCCCGCACCGGGTGCGGGCTTTCGTCGGAGAAATGTCAGCGGCGGCGGATGGTGCGCTGGACGCCGCGCATCTTCGCGCCCGCGGGCATCGGACCCTTGGGCAGCGCCGGACCGCCGCGGGCGCCGAGCGCGGAAAGCCTGCCCTCGATGAGGTCGATGCGCTTGGTGTCGATGTTGCGCGGCAGTTTGGTGAGGTAGCGCTGCAATTGCTTGAGCGGGATCTGACCGTCCTCGTTGCCGATGATGACGTCGTAGATCGGGGTGTCGCCGACCAGTCGCGCGGTCTTCTTCTTCTCCTGGGCCAGCAGCGCCTTCAACCGCTGCGGTGAGCCCTCGGCGACGAAGATGACCCCGGGCAGGCCGATCACCCGGTGCACGGCGTCGAGTTGGGTGGTCGCCGCGACACCGTTGCTGACCCGCCATTTGCCCTGGAGGTTGTCGAGCACCCAGGCCGCCGCGCCCGCTTGGCCCTCGGCTTTGGCGTAGACGTTCTTCTGCACCCGGCGGCCGAAGAGGATGAACGCGGCGAGCAGACCGAGCAGCACGCCCAGCGGCAGCAGGTACCACAGCAGGCCGGTGAGCAGGCCGATCACCAGGAATACGACGATGCTCGCGACGAGCGCGCCGATCATCAGGGGCAGCAGCAGCTTGTCTTCCTTGCGCTGCATCCGGAACGCCTGCCACAACTGCTGACGCCGCTGCTTCGACGCGGCCTTGCGCTCGGCTTTCGCCGCGGCCTTCGCTTCCTTCGACGGCTTGCCGCCCTTACCTACAGCCATGGTGCCCAGGATAGTGGCAGCGTATGGGCCGGTCGGCGGCGGGACGCGCGGGTCACGGCCGGGCGAGCACGCTCTGCGCCCGCTGGGCGGGCATGGGTTCGTGGCCGACGTGCGCGCGGCCGAATTCGCCGGTGCCGTGCGAGAGCGAACGCAGGTCGATGGCGTAGCGGCTGAGTTCGAGTTCGGGGACCTCCGCGCGTACGCGGGTGCGGCCGCGGCCGTCGGGTTCGGTGCCCAGCACGCGCCCGCGCCGCCCGGACAGGTCGCCGAGCACCTGACCGAGATAGTCGTCGGCGACCAGGACCCACACCCGCGCGTACGGTTCGAGCAGCGCGACGCCCGCGCTCGCGGCGGCCTCCCGCAATGCCAGCGCGCCCGCGGTCTGGAAGGCGGCGTCGGAGGAGTCCACCGAATGCGCTTTCCCGTCGACGAGGGTGACCCGGATGTCGACCAGCGGATAGCCGGCCGCCACTCCCTTCGCGGCCTGCGCGCGCACGCCTTTCTCGACCGAGGTAATGTACTGGCGCGGCACCGTCCCGCCGACCACGGCGTCCACGAATTCGATCCCGGACCCGGCGGGCAGCGGCGCCACCTCGAGGACGCAGACCGCGTACTGACCGTGTCCGCCGGACTGTTTGACGTGGCGTCCGCGCGCGGTCGCCGGCCCCGCGAGCGTCTCGCGCAGGGCGACCTCGTGGTCGATCACGTCGACCGCGACGCCGAACCGCTCCCGCAACCGCTCCAACGCGACGTCGCGGTGCGCTTCGCCGAGACACCGCAGCACCAGTTGGCGGGTCTGGTCGTTGTTCTCCAACCGCATCGCCGGATCCTCGGCGACCAAGCGCGCGAGGCCCTGCGAGAGTTTGTCCTCGTCGGCTTTGCCGTGCGCGCGGATCGCGATCGGCAGCAGCGGGTCGGGCATCGCCCACGGTTCGATGACCAGCGGCGTGCCGGTGCCGGACAGGGTGTCGCCGGTCTCGGCGTGGCCGAGTTTGGCGACGTAGGCGATATCGCCCGCGATGACCCGTCCGAGCGGCCGCTGGGTGCGGCCGAACGGCGCGGTGACGGCTCCGGCGCGCTCGTCGACGTCGTGGTCGGGATGTCCGCGTTCGGCGAGGCCGTGTCCGCACACGTGCACGGTGTCCTCGGCGTGCAGGGTGCCGGAGAACACCCGCACCAGCGACACCCGGCCGACGTAGGGGTCGGAGGTGGTGCGGATCACCTCGGCCGCCAACGCGGCGTCCGGATCGCAGCTCAGGGCGGTGGGCGCGCTGCCGTTGGTCGCGGGGGCGGCGGCCACGGCGTGTTCGGCGGGCGTGGGGAAGCCCGCGGCGATCAGGTCGAGCAGTTCGACGGTGCCGAGTCCTTGGCGCGCGCCGTCGGGGGCCGGTGCGGCGAACAGCACCGGATGGAACTGTCCGCGCGCGACGGCGCGCTCCAGGTCGCCCACCAGGGTGTCGAGATCCAGCGCGGCCCCGGACAGGTACCGCTCCATCAGCGATTCGTCCTCGCTCTCGGCGATGATCGCCTCGATCAGCCGCTCCCTGGCGGGACGAAGTTGCGCGCGCTGGTCCTCGCTCGGATCGTCGAACTGCGCCCCGCCGTCGGCGTAGTCGGCAACCCGCTCGGCGAGCAGTTCGATCATGCCGGTGACCGGCCGGTGCCCGTCGCCGCCGCGCGGTCCGTAGACCGGCAGATGCAGCGGAAGGACGTTCTCCGCGCCACCGCCGCCGAGGGCGGCGTGGAAGGTCGACACCATGTCGTCGAAGTCCTCGCGGGCGGTGTCGAGGTGGGTGATCACGATCGCCCTCGGCATCCCGACCGCGGCGCACTCCTCCCACAGCGCGCGCGTGGCCCCGCTCACCCCCTCGGGGCCCTCGGCGGCCGACACCACGAACAGGGCGGCGTCGGCGGCGCGCAACCCCGCGCGCACCTCGCCGACGAAATCCGCGTACCCGGGGGTGTCGATCAGGTTGATCTTCGTCCCGGACCAGCCGACCGGCACCACCGCCAACTGCACCGACCGGCGCCTGCGCTGTTCGATGTCGTCGTAGTCGGACAGGCAGGTCCCGTCCTCGACCCGACCCGCCCTGGTGACCGCGCCCGCCGTGTAGGCGAGCGCTTCCACCAGGGTCGTCTTACCCGCGCCGCCGGGGCCGACGAGCACCACGTTGCGAATGTGCTCGGGCCGGTCCACGGTGATCGCCGCGCCGTCGCCCGCGGCCGGTCCACTCGATTTGTCCACCATGTGTCACGCATCCTCGCCTCGACACCGGGTCCTTCGAGCTTCCCACCATCGCGGGCGTCGCGTCCACGGTTTGCTCAGCTGTTCTCGCAGCCGATGCCGTTGCCGTCGCGGTCCAGGTCGTAGACGTCGGGACCGATCACGGTGACCCGCCCGGTGTAGGCCGGACCGTTCCCGCTGCCGCCTTCGCAGTCGACGTCGGAGGCGTACGGGACGCAGGGGGTGTAGGAGGGGTGGCAACCGGACTGCGGTGCGGCCGAGGCCGCGCCTGCCGCGGCGACGACGAAGCCGGCGGCCAGGGCCGAGATTCCGAGGGTGGCGACGAAACGCATTGTGCTCCATTCGATTCGAGTGCGGAGCAGAAGTGTGCCACGCGCTGCGGCGCGGTGTGTCCGATTCGAGGTTCATACGGCGTATCGACCGACACGCCACCGCATGTCGGGCGTGTCGCGACCGGCGGGCAATCTTCCGGACATGTGTCGACACTCACATCGGTACACGCCGGACTTTCTGTTGCCAATCTGCTGCTCTTACAGTGCCTTTCGTATTCGGCCCACGGTCGGCGACCACGCGGCCGCCCTACCGTGGGATGGTCGATCGTGCGAGCGTGATGGAGGGTGACCGCCGATGCTGGTCATCAACGAACGGGCGGCCGTGCCGCGGTCCGAACAGCGAGTCCTCGACTGGATGCGAACCTGGAAGGGCCAATACATCATCGTCGGCCTGGCGATCTCGGGCTGTCACGTCCCGCGACGACACGGCGAAACCGACCCCGGCGGAGCGGAACTGGTGGTCATCACCCCGCGCGCGGTCGTCGTCGTCGAAGTCAGGGACACCGTGCCCGACGCCACCAGCGGCGTCCTGTCCGTCCGCGCCGCCGGTCCCTGGCGGCTGTCCGGATTCGACGGCGACCCGCTGCGCGACGCCGCCGAACCGTTCGAGCAGGTCGCCGACAACCTCGGGGCGCTGAAAGACCTGGTCCGCGAACACCATTCCGACGCCTACGTCGACGGCGTGATCGTCGTGGTGCCGCCGTGGGAGTCCACCGTCGTCCTCGAGGTCGAGACCCCGCAGCAGGGCTGCGGCGTCGTCCTCGGCTCCACCCCGGGCGAACTGCGCGCCTGGCTGCACCGCACGTCCAACCGCAAACTGCTCTGGACCGCCGAAGCCGTGCACGCGCTGCTCGAGGACCTCGAACTCGACCACCTCGTCTCCCTCGAAGCCCTTCTCGCCGAGGGCTTCCCGTCGGCAACCGGGCGCCGCCGCGGCGCCGCCCTCGCCGGCGAACCCCTCGCGACCACCACCGCCTACCCGGACCACCTCGCCCGGCCCGCGCAACGCCGTCTCGCCGAAACCGGTCGGCCCGGTCTGCTTCTCGCTCCCGCCGGTGATTCGGCGTACGCTCCGAACGGGCCCGAGCCGAAGATCCCGAGCGCACCGAGGGAGGCCGCAGCCGTGGAATCCGCGCATCAGCCCCACACCGATCCGCCGAGTTCGTCCCGTGGTGACGGGGTGGACGAGCCCTCGCGGGGCGAACCCGCCGGGCAGGTCGAGCGGGCGGGCGTCGACCCGTCCGCGTTCGCCGATCCGGTCAGAGGTGCATGCCGCCCGGTGGCGGTGCACGAGGAAGGTGAAGCCGGGCTCCGCCAGGCACCCGAGCACGCGCGCTCGGCCGACGAGCGCCGGAGGGATGCCCGCGCCGCCTTCGACCCGAACGCGGCCGACGGGGAAGCGGCGGACACATACCGGGGCGGTGCGTCCCCCGGTGGGATGGCGGATTCACGGCGGGGGAGCGCGTCGAATGTGGCGGCCTGGTTCGCCGCCAGTCGTCCGCGTGAGCGCGCTGATGCCGAGGGTTTCGCGGTCGCGGGTCGACATGAGCCGGTCGCGGCGTATGTCGATGGCGAAGTCGTCTCGGGTGTTCGAGGGGCGGGCGGACCCGGGCGGTCGGTCACCGAGCAGTCGGCGTGGTCGGCTGCCGAAGGAGCTGCGCGGTCGACCGAGGCTTCACCTGTGCGGTCGGCTGCGGGTGTGTCCGCGGTTCCCACTGACGTGGGCCCCGAACACTCGATGGCCGCTGACTCTCCCGTCGCGCCGCGCGTGCGGGTCGAGCAGTCCGCGAGCGGGCCGGCACAGGTCTCCGGGGGCTCCGAGGAACGACCGACGCTCGCCCGCCGGGAACCGGGCGCGACCTGGGCCGGCTTCTCCGCGCGGGAAGCCGACCGCCGTGCGGCCGTCGAGGCCCGGCGCGAACCGCCCGTCCCCGCCGTCGCCGCGACGACGGGGGAGCAGGCCGATGTCGCCGAGGTTCCTGTCACCCCGGCCCCGGCGGCTCGTCGGGATACGCCGCCGGTGGCGTTGATGCTCGCGTTGGAGGCCGCGCTGTCCGCCACCACCACCCGCGAGCCCGAGATCGCCGTCGTGGACGCGCCGCCCGCCGGTGTCCGCGACCAGGATCTCGGCCGCGCGTTCGTCGACGGGCAGCCCCCGGAATTCGACGGCGTGACCACTACGGGTCAGCCGCTCCCGATCGATCCCGGCTCCACCGGGCGCGCGCCGGTCGTCGGCGGCCAACGCCCGACACGCTCACCCGGCCAGGGCGGCGACGGCGCGCCGTGGATCGGCCCCGACACCATCGCGCCCGAACCGCCCTACGTGCGTCCCCCGTGGATTCCGCCGGACGACGAGTCGATGCGTCCGGTGCGCCCCGTCGACGACCGCGCCCGCGAGCAGGACGCCCCGCGGCCGGCCCTGACCGTCGTGCCCCATCCCGAACTCGAGCACGAGGACGGGGCGGCGGCCCTGCCGCCCGCCGCGCACGCGAGCGCCACCTTCACCGACCAGTGGTCGTCGTGGATCGAACCGCGCCAGTACACTGACAGGCCGCCGACGCCGTTGCGCCGCCCGGCCCCCGTCCTCGCCCCGGTCGAGCGGGAACCGCAGCGCCGTCCGATCCCGTCGATCGCCGTGGTCGCCGCCCGTCTGCCGGGTGCGGTCGGGGCGGGCGTCGCCCCCGCGGGCAAGGTGCTCGCGAAACTCAACGCCGACGGTCACCTTCCGCAACGCGCCGTCGCGATCGGCGTCATCGCGCTCACCGCCGGCGTCGTCTGGATGCTGGCCACCACCGG
Organism: Nocardia takedensis NBRC 100417; assembly: GCF_000308695.1. Taxonomy (GTDB): domain Bacteria; phylum Actinomycetota; class Actinomycetes; order Mycobacteriales; family Mycobacteriaceae; genus Nocardia; species Nocardia takedensis. The sequence continues at coordinate 92,923 of NZ_BAGG01000036.1, forward strand.
CACCACCGCGTACCGCGAGGGCGTGGAGCAGCGGCCCACGAATTCCCGGGTCGAAGCCCCGCCGCCGGGGACGGAACCCGCCCTGGTCCCGTTCGACACCCTGCCCGCCTGCTTCCCGCTGCCCACCAACTGCTGATCGGTCAGTCCGGGGTCGTGGTCGCGCGCTCCAGCGCGCGATGCAGCCAGTGCAGCGCCGCGCCCGACGTCTGCGCGGTGTGGATCTCGGCGGTCAGGTCCCAGTATCGGAGGACGCGACGGTCGGTGGCCGCGGCGTCGAGCAGTCGCCGTCGAAAACCCGTCGAGTCGCGTTCCCGGCGGGCCGAAGCGTGGGCGGTGACGAACCGGTCGAGCGCGGGCCCCGGGTGCGGGTCGACGTCCGCCGCCACCGAAGGGTCGGCGAGGGAACAGGCTTCGGCCACGCCCGTGACCAGTCACCCGCGACAGCTCTCCGATGCTCACGAGCCCGGCAAGGGATGTGTTCTGCGTCATGTTCGCTGGAACCTCCACCCCGCTGGAGTTCCTAGCGTAGCCGGACTACCAGCAGCACAAGGAGATACGCCGATGCCCCCTACCTCGTCGATGACCACCGAAGAGATCTGGCGCGCGGTCGCCGTCGAACGCGCGAGCCTGGCGGAACTGCTGCGCGACCTCCCCGATGGCGCCTGGGAACACGCCTCGCTGTGCGCGGACTGGGCCGTCCGTGACGTCGTGGCGCACCTGATCCTGTCCGCGCGCCCGACCGTCGGCGCGATCCTGCTCGGCCTGCTCCGCGCCTGCGGCGATCTGCATCGGATGATCCGCGACACCGCGATCCGCCACGCCGCCCGCCGCACGAACGAGCAACTGCTCGCCGAATTCTCGGCCGGGATCGAGCTGCGCGTCGCCGCGCTGGGCACCACTCCCGCCGACCGACTCATGGATGTTCTCGTGCACGGTCAGGACATCGCCGTCCCCCTCGGTGTCGCACATCCGCTGCCGGACGCCGCCGGGCGCGCGGCCCTCGACCGGGTGTGGGAACTGGACGATCAGTTCGGCGCCCGTGCCGGATTCGCCGGGTACCGGTTGGTGACCGACGACGACGCCTGGCAGGTCGGAGCGGGCGCGACCATTCGCGGCACGGCCGAGGCGCTGCTGCTCTTGGTTTCCGGCCGTGCGGTCGAGCCCGGCCGACTGACCGGCGCCGGCGCCGAGTCGTGGCGGGCCCGCTCCTGATCGACCGCGGCGCGGAGGTGAAAGGTGCTGGGGTGCGGATCGATCCGTCCGATTGGTCTGGGTAGTATCTGCCCGTTCCTGATGTGTGATCCAAGTCTCAGTCCCGTTCGTTCGTGTCCAGACGTAGGAGTCCCATGTCGTATCCACCGGAAGGTCGACCGCCGTATCCGGGCCAGCAGCAGCCGCAGGGCTATCCGGCGGGCCAGTACGGACCGGGCGCCGCGCCGCCCCAGGGCTACTATCAGCAGCCGCCCAAGAAGAAGCCGGTCTGGCCGTGGATCCTCGGCGGCGTCGCGGTGGTGCTGCTCGTGGTGGTCGGCGGTTGCGTGGCGTTGGTCGCCGGCGTCGTCAACGAGGTCGATGACGAACTGAACCGCCAGGTCGCCGTCACCTATGAGGTCGAGGGCAGCGGGACGGACGCGTCGATCACCTACTCCGGCAGTGATTTCGACATCGCCCAGGAGACCGCGGCGACGATGCCGTGGCGCAAGCAGGTGACCGTCGAGGGATTCAGCTCGTATGTGAGTCTCAGCGCGACCAACGGCGCGAACGGCGGCGAGATCACCTGCCGGATCAAGGCGGGCGACCGGGTGGTCTCCGAGCAGACTTCCAGCGGCCCCTACGCCTCGGCGAGTTGTAGCGGCGACGCGGGCGACTGAATCCGCCTGCGACGAGATCTGACAGTTAGGTTTTGCTAACCTAAAGGTCATGGCCAAGCGTGCGAAGTACGTCAAACCGGAGGCGCGGCGGATCAGGTCCGCCGAGACGCTGACCGCCAAGCGGATCAGCCCCAATTTCGTTCGCGTCACCGTCGGTGGTCCGGACCTGCACGATTTCACCCCCATGGGCTACGACCAGTGGTTCCGGTTGTTCCTGAAGCGGGACGGGCAGTCCGAGCTGCGGCTGCCGACGGTCGCGAACAACCTCTGGTATGCCCAGTACCTGATGATGAGCAAGGATTCGCGTCCGCTGGTCCGCAACTACACCGTGCGGGAATTCCGTCCCGCCGGCGCGGGCCAGTACGGCGAACATCCCGAGATCGATATCGATTTCGTCGCCCACGGCGACGACAGTCCCGCGGCGGCGTGGGCCAACAACGTCAGCGCGGGCACCGAGGTCGGCCTGTTCGACGAGGGCATCATGTATCAGCCGCCGGAGGAGTCGAACTGGTCGCTGCTGGTGGCCGACGAGAGCGCGCTGCCCGCCGTGGCCGGTGTCCTGCGCTCGGCGCCCCGCACCCTGCGCGGCGCGGCCTACATCGAGATCCCGCACGCCGAGGACGTGCAGGAACTCGGTGCGCCCGAGGGTGTGCAGGTGCACTGGCTGCCGCGCACCGATCCACACGCCTCGATCGGCGCCCTCGCCGCCGAGACCGTGCGCGGCGCCGACATCCCGCCCGTCGGCGTCTACGCGTTCGTCGCGGGGGAGCAGGCGTTGGCGTCGGGCACCCGCAGGCACCTCGCCAACGATCGCGGAATCCCCAAGGCCGACATCACCTTCACCGGCTACTGGCGTTTCGGCAAGGCCGCCCCGAGCTGACCCGGCCACCGTGTCCTTCGACCGAACCCGTGGCGCCCGCGGCGTGTGTGCCGCGGGTTCTGTCCCATCGCCGACCTCCGCGAAGGGGCCGGCCCCGGATACGGTGCCCCTGAATACCGGGGCGTAACAGCGCCTCCCCTGATCCGACTTCCAAGATGTCGGGGATTCATCGAAAGGGGAGGCAAGATGAGAAAAAAGATCTTCGTGGCGGTACTGGCCGCGGTGGCGATGTGCGCCACGGTGGCGGCCTGTCAGGACGAAAGCGTGCCGGGGGCGACCGGCACGTCCCAGACCGGTACGGTCACCGCGCGGACTCCGAGCGGTTCGGCCCAGCCCGGGGCGAGCGGCGGGGGCGATGCGCAGCCCGGCCCGGTCAACGGGGGCGGACAGCAGTCGGGAACGACTCCCGCGCCCGGACCGGGCGGCGTGAACCCAGCGGGGCAGCCCCCGGGCAACCCGGTGACCAGTGCGGGCGATCGCTGCGTCGACGCGGATTCGGCCGCGGTGCGCGACGCGATCGCCTCGTTGGGTGAGCCTTATCCGGGCGAGTCCTACGTCGTGCAGCGCACCACGGACGCGGCGGTAGGTTCCTGCCCCGCGTTGCTGTGGGCATTGGCCGCGACCCCGCGTGGGACGGCCAGTTCGCCGTTCCACGTCCTGTTCTTCGATCACGACGGCTATCTGGGCACCGCGACCCAGCGGGCGACCGCCTACACCTCGGTGATCGGGTCCGCCGATCGTGACGTGCAGGTCCGCTACAAGTGGCTGCGCGCGGGCGAGGCGAACTGCTGCCCCTCGGGGGAAGCGGTCATCACCTTCACCCTGGGGGCCGACGGCCGGACGGTGACGCCGAACCCGGCGATTCCCGGCGAGGTCAGTAACCCGTCCGCCCCGTCGAGCGGGACGTGCCCCGTCGACAAAGCGACGTTGCGACAGGCGCTGAGCGGCAGCGCGTTCGAGGACCGGTTGGAACCGCCCGTCGAACTCGCCGACGAGATCCCCTGCTACGGCGGATGGGCCTTCGCGACCAGTGGCGGGGGAGAACGGCAGCGGACCCAGATCCTGTTCCAGCACAGTGGCGGCGCCTGGCAGGCGGTCGACATCGGCAGCGCGTTGCGTGCCAGGGACACGTGCCTCGATCGGGGGATGCCCGCCGCGGTGGCCGATCAGCTCTGCTTCTGAGCGGCTGAGGCGCTCGGCGTGGGTTCCGAACGCGCGACCCACGCCGAGACCGTCTTCCGCGTCGGCAGACCAGGGTGTCGAAGCGGTGTTCCCGCCACAGCGGACGCGTCGCTCCTCGGCGGCCGTGGGCCGTGGTGCCGTCGTCGGGGCTCGACCTCCGCCGCGGAGCCCGTCATTCCGGTCCGCGAACGGATCGGGAAGGGTACGCCGCACGATCTCCCGACTCACACTCCCGGCGTCAACGGCAGAGGCCGCGCGGACTCGCCGCCGAGCGGGAGCAGATAGTCCCGTGCGGTGCGCAGGGATTCGAACGACTGCCACGCCGTGGCCAATTCGGCCATCCCGTGTGCCAGGGCCAGCGCCGCGCGGGCCCGCTCGTCGGTCGCGACGGGCGCTCCCGTCTCCTCCACCTCCTCGACCGAGGGCCAATCCGGGCGGATCAGGCCGGGTTTGGTCGTCACCTGTTCGGTGAACCGGGCGTCCGCCGCCGCGATCTCCGCCCGCACGGCCCGCGCCGTCGCCGCCGTATCCACGACGAGGGGGCTCGTGATCCCCTCCGGCAGTGCGACGTTCCCGTGACAGAACGTCCACGGGTGACCGTCGACGAGATCGCGCAACGTCTCGACGTCCTCGCGGTCGATCACCCACGCTCCGGACAACCGCGACAGCGCGCGATCCTGCCCGATGTCGACGTGCCAGACCACGTAGGCGTCCTCGACCGCGTCGATGACGGCCAACGGCGCGGTGAAGGTGGATGCCATCGGAATCTCCTCTTCGATCTGTGACAAGTGGTCCGGCACAGGCTGTGCCGCCCGTCGCTGCCCGAAGCGACCGCGGCCGACGTTACCCCGAGTGGACGGGCATGCGCGGGCGCGAAATCGGCGGTTGTGGACAACTCTCGCCGACCGCCCAACCTGTGGATGAACGCCGGGGTCGAGCGGCGCGTTCGAGTTAGTGTTCGGAGGTCCGAGGGTTTCCGAAGCGTCGAGACAGGAGTGATACCGATCGAAACCGCTTGCGACAGCGGAGGTCGGCTCTACGATTCGCTCGTTGTGCGCGGCCGGTGACGGGACGCCCCGGCGTGCGTTGGTTCCGTTCGAGATGAGGAGTCACGGTTGTCCGCGATCGAGTTGGTCAAGGGTCAGAACAGTCCGCTGCCCGCCGGGGATCTGCTGATCACCGTGCGGGTCGCCGCGGCCGTCGACCTCTCGGCCCTATCGGTGACCGGTCGCGGGAAGGTGCGCTCCGACGAGGATTTCGTGTTCTACAACCATCCGGTCGGACAGGGGGTGCGATTGATCGATGGTCCTGATGGTCCGGGATCGGTGTTGGCGGTCGCGACCGGTCGGATACCGGCCGAGATCGAGGAGATCCGGGCGGTGGTCACGCTGGACGACCAGAACTCCACCTTCGGTCAGGTGCCCGCGCCGGTGGCCACCGTGGCGGACGGTGCGGGCAACACCCTGGCGCGGTTCCGCATCGGTGGCCTCGGCAAGGAGTCGGTGGTCATCGCGCTGGAGTTGTATCGGCGCGACCGGGCGTGGAAGGTGCGCGCGGTGGGGCAGGGGTATTCGGGCGGATTCGCGGCGCTGGTGACCGATCACGGAATCGTCGTCGACGACGATCCCGCCGTCACGAGTGCCGTTCCCGCGGCAGCGTATTCGGCGCAGGCTCCGTCGATCGCCCGTCCGGTCCACGCCGGGCCCGTCCCGCCGCCGCGGGCGCTCACCCCGTCGGGAGCGGGGCACGGAGCAGCGCCCACGCCTCACCGTCCATCTCCGGGGCCGGTCGTGCGGACCGTGCCCGGCGAGCAGCGGTTGTCCCTGGACAAACGTCGGGAACTGAACCTGCGCAAGCAGACGATCCTCACCGTCCTCTCGCACAAGGGCGCGCCTACCGCGCGGGCGCGGGTGGTGCTGGTCATCGACAAGACCGGAAGCATGTCGACGTTGTATCGCATCGGCGCGGTGCACCGGGTCGTGCACCGGATGATTCCGGTCGCGATCCAACTCGACGACGACGGTCGTCTGGAGCCCTACTTGTACGCGAAGAGTTTCGCCGCGTTGCCCGCGATCACCGTCGACACCGCGGACCAGTGGTGCGACACCTACCTGCACATGTCGGGAAGGCGGGCCGGCATCGACTACTCGCGCATCGGCGGTGTGAACAACGAGATCCCGATCATGCGCGAGATCATGACCACCTTGGATCCCGATTCCGACCCGACGCTCGTGCTGTTCTTCACCGACGGGGGCTTCCACGAGAAACGCAAGATCACCGAGTTGATGCGCGAAGCCGCCACTCTTCCGATCTTCTGGCAGTTCGTCGGGTTGGGCGCGGCCAACTACGGACTGCTGCGTGACCTGGACACGATGGACGGCCGCGTCGTGGACAACGCGGGATTCTTCGCGATCGACGATATCGACCGCGTCGCCGACGAAGAACTCTACGGACGCCTGCTCGGTGAATTCCCGGACTGGTTGCGGGCCGCCACGGCAGCGGGCATCCTGCGCTGAACCACGACGAGAGACAGGAAGGGGCGAAAGCTTCAGCGCGCGTTGCTGATCGACAATCTGGGTGTGGTCGGGGCGGCGGGAATCCGGTGGTGGGCCAAGTGGGCGAGCAGGGCCTGGTTGGCTTCCCAGCCGTCGGGGAATTTGATCTCGACCCCGAGGTGGACGGGTTCGGCGGAGGGGTGGGCGTCGAGGAGTTCGGGGATGCCCGCGCGGCCGACGACCACACAGGCGTGGCGGTGCCGGGAGGTCAGGACGCAGAGGCGGCCCGCTTCGAGATGGAACGCGCCGGCGTCGCGGCGGCCGGACAGGGGGTGCAGGACGAAGGTGACGTCGTATTCGCGGCCTTGCAGGCGGTTGGCGGTGTCGACGGTGACGGCCGCGCCCGGGGTGTCGCGCAGGGCGGTGCGCAGAGCTTCGGCTTGGTCGCGGTGGGCGGTGCCGATGGCGATGCGGTCGGCGGTGACCGGGCGGGTGCCGTGTTCGGAGTGGGCGAGGGCACCGCGGGCGAGTAGGCGGTTGGTGAGGTCGGCGATGGCGGCTACGGCCTCGGCGTCGGTGCGCAGGGTGTGGCGGGCGGGCAGTTCGTACCAGGCCCAACCGGAACGGGCGGCTTCGTCCAGGGCGTCGTCGAGCGGGCCGAGCAGTCCGGCGGTGGTGAATTCCATACTGCGCGCGTCGGGTTCGGTCCCCGCGCGGAAGGTGGTGAAGGGGTAGAAGGCGGCGGAGACGACGGACGCGGCGGAGGCGGGCAACCGCCAGGACACGGGGAGGCGGTGGATGGGGATGCCGGGGTTGTTGGCGAGCATGACGCTGACCGCGCTCATGGTGGGGTCCCAGGACAGACCCTTCCAGCGGTCCACTTCGACGGTGGCGAACGGGTCGAGTTGGCCCGGGTCGCCGACGAACAGACCGTGCTGGAAGCGGTTGGCGATGCGCAGCAGCATGTCCGAGCGCATCTGGTATGCCTCGTCGATGATGGCCCACTCCCAGGTGCCCTCGTCGATGGTGGCCCATTTGGCGGCGGTGCCGATGAGGATGGCGCGGTCGGCGAGGTCCGCGGGCCGGTTGGCGACGGTGACGTTGGCGTGGGCGGCGACGCGGTCGGAGGTGAGGTAGTTGCTCGCGGAGAGGCGGCCGATCGGCAGGGCGGGGTCGGCGCTCGCGAGACGGTCGATGAGATCGTCGACCTGCTCGTTGGTCTGGGCGACGATCATGCGCTGCGCGCCGTCGGCGGCCAGTTGCCGGGCGGCCCGCACGACCAGGGTGGATTTGCCCGCGCCGGGCGGGGAATCGACCACGATGGCGCGGTGGGTGGGATGTTCGAGGTCGGCGAGGATGTCGGCGGTGACCTCGTCGGCGGTACGGGTCACCAGGACTCCTCGGTGTGGTCGGGGACGAATTCCGGGGGCGGTCCGCCGTGGGTCCACGGGGTTTCCTCGGGTTCGGGCAGGACGAGTTTGCCGGCGGAGTTGGTGAGCGGGAAGCGGGTGAAGCCGACCTGGTCGCCCGGTTGCGGGACGGTGCCGGGCTTGGCGGTGCGGCCGGTGCCCATGCCGCCGGACAGTTCCAGAACCAGGACGCCGCCGTCGACGTCGAGAACTTTGGCTTTCTGGTTGGGGCGTTCGGCGCTGAACAGGGTTTCCCCGGGGGCGGCGGTGAACGGGTCGCTGGTCTCGACGCGGATCAGCGGACGCAGGACGGCGCGTTTGCCGGAGGTGTCGACACGGTCGGGTTCGCAGGCGGTCACTTCGCCGCGCAACGCCGCGCCCGCGACACGGTATTCGGCCATCACCCGCGGGTCGTCGTAGGCGCGTTGGGCCTGGAACGCTTCGGCGGCGGCTTCGCGGTCGAGCAGGCGGCGCACGGCGGAGACGGCGGCGTCGCGGCGGGCCTGGGCGATGTTGTCGTCGATGTTGTCGGCGAAGTAGGTGAACGAACCGCGGTCGCGCTGCCAGCGGGTGGGCACGTTCGCGGCCTCGGGCAGGCGCGCCAGCAGGTCCAGTCCGCGCCACATCAGCTGCCAGGTGGGTTCGAGTTGGGCGCGCAGCGCGACCTCGAGGCGTTGCGCGGCCACGGTTTTCGCGGTGCCGTCGACGTCATCGATGGCGGTGTCGTAGGCGTTGACCAGCGGGGCGAGCTCTTCGTTGTCGAAGCCGGGATCGGTGGCGGGCCCGGCGGGCGGACTGGCCAGCGGGTCCTCGGCGAACGCGGCGGCCTGCGCGCCGGACAATCCGGCGGGCGGATCGATCCAGCCGAGCAGGGCGGCGAGGTTGGCGTCCTCGAGCGCGGACTGGCCGCTGGCCCAGTGCATCGCCAGGACCGAGGTCATGGGGAGCAGGGCCGCGGAGCCGGGGCGTTCGGCCCGTTCGGCGAACCAGGTCAGCCAGCGGCCGAGCAGCGGGATCTCCGCGGGGACGGGATTCGGGCCGTCCACCCGGTGGTAGCGCACGGAACGGCCGAGCAGGCCGAGGAAGTCGACGCCGCCGGTGTTGGGCACCCACAGTTGTGCGGCGTCCAGGCAGCGGCGGCCGACGACCTCGCCAGACCGATCCGTGATGTCCTCGGCCGCGTCGAGATAGGAGGCCAGGTGCGGCAGCAGATGACCGGCCAGCGCTTCGAGGAAGCGCAGGCGCAGCACCCGGTCGCGGGGCTGGGGCACGATCAGCACCGTCGGTTCGTCGCGGTCGGTGCCGAACATCACCGCCAACGGTGCGGCCGCCTCGCCCGCCAGACGCAGCGGGATCAGCACGAACGGACGCGGGGACAGGTGGTAGTGCCGCACCGTGGCCAGCGGTTGCGCGCGGCCGGTGCGCATGGCCCGCACCCGGGCCAGCGCGGTCAGCACACTCATCCCGCGATCTCCAGTTGCAGACGGTGCGCGGCGCGCAACACCGCCGCGATGTCGAGATGTTCCGGGCCGGGGGCGACCGAACCGTCGGCCAGTCCCAGCGCGGTGTCGATGTTGTCGATGCCGCCGAGATCGTCGCAGACGCCGCGGCCCAACGCGTCCACCGAACCCGTGCCGCGCGCCTCGGCGCGGCAGGCGAAAGCCAAGTCGCAGTGCGACATGCAGTCCGGGGCGTAACGGGCGGGGATGGCGGCGATGGTGTCGGCCAGGTCGGGGCCGGGCGCGAACGTCGCGTCGGGCGGCAGCAGGTCGAGCAGGCGATCCACCGAGGTCATCCGCGACAGCTGCCGCGACACCGCCGCCAACTGCTTGCGCAGATCCACCAGCGCCGCGGTCGGGCGGTTGGTGAAATCCTTCGCGCACACCAGGATCGCGTGATGGGCCACCAGGTTCGGGTCCTCGCCCAACTCCTCGAACATCTGGCGCAGCGCGAGCACGTAGACCGCGGACTGGCGGGCGGCCGTGGCGACCTGGGTGGGGTCGGCCTGCTCGTCGATGACCGGGAACGACTTGATCTCGATCACGTGGAACAGCCCCTCGACCTGCACCGCCACCACGTCCGGCTCCAGATACGCCGGGGCTCCGGCGATGTCGAGCCGCAGCAGCGGATGATCGAACAGCGTCGCGTCGTTGTCGCGGATCGCCCGACCCAGCAGTTGCCTGGTGCGCTGATGGCGGACGGCGTTGCTCGCGTTGTCGCCCACCGTGTTCAGATCCAGGTAGCCGACCTCGGGAATCGACAGGTTCAGCGTCTCCCGCAACAGCGCCAGCAACTCCGCGCAGCCGTTCGCCTTCACCTGCGCCTCGAAGGTGTTGCCGCGGGTGATCGCGAACGAGGACTGACCGAACTGCGGCGGATGACCCAACTCCCGCGCGATCTCGGCCTTGTCCACCGCCGCGGCGTCGAGCAGGGCGCGGCGCACGCAGCCGGGGTTGGTGGTCAGTGCCGCGATCGTGCGCGCGTTGTGCCGACAGGTCGGCGCCGTGTCCCGCACCCGATCCAACCGGGCCGAAAGATCGTTCATCACAACTCGTTTCCGCGCCGTTCGGCCGCGCGCAGCCGAACACCGAACAGTTGACCGGCCGCGTCGTCCAGCTGACGGGTCACCCGCCGCGCCGCCTGCTCCCGATGCGTCGTGTCGTCGTCGGCGTGCACCGCCAACTCGCGCCGCGCCGCCTCCGCGACCCGCGCCGGGTCCAGCGCGTCCGGTGCGCCCGCGACCCCGGGCACCGACACCGCCAGCCGCCACAGCACCCGCCGCGCCGCCGGTCCGGTCGCGCCTTGATCGATCATGTGCTCCGACAACCGGATCACCGCCGTCAGCAGATCCACGCGCGGACTGAGCGGCCCGATCATACGGCGCGACAGCGGCCACGTGCTCACCGCCAGCAACCCGCGCGCGGGCGCGAGCAGATCCGTGGTCAGCGCCGCGCACACGTAGAAGGGGCGGCCGAACGGGGCGGCTCGGAAGGAACGCTCCTCGTCGCGGCGCAGACTCGTCAGCCGGGCGGCCACCAACTGGCCGGAGAAGAACCCTTCGTGCACGGCCATCACCACCTTCGGCGACGCGGGGGCGGACAGCAACGTCAGCGCGCGGTGCACGTGATCGCGCACCGCCACCACCTCCCGCTCCACCACGAC
>NZ_BAGG01000035.1 GCF_000308695.1 Nocardia takedensis NBRC 100417
GGACGCGGGGAACGGCTTCGGCGGGCGGCGCCAACCGGGCGTCGACGTAGGTGTGCGCGCCCGCCGAGGTGGCGAGTTCGCCTTTGGCCGAACCGATGTCGACGCACACCGTCGGCCCGACGCCGAGCGTGCGCGCCACCAGCAGGCAGCTCAGCCCGATGGTGCCGGAGCCGAGGACGACCACCGACTTCCCGGCGGGTTGGTCGATCATCCGAACCGCGTGGGCGGCGATGGACAGCGGTTCGACCATCGCGCCGACCTCGTGGTCCAGGTCGGCGGGCAGCGCGAAGGTCATCGTGCGGTCCAGCAGGACGTAGTCGGCGTAGGAGCCGTGCCAGCCCAGGTGGCACAGGTTGCGCCGCGCCCGGCACAGGTTGACCGCGCCCGCGCGGCACTGCGCGCACCGCCCGCACCAGGAGAACGCGGCCGAGGTGACCAGGTCGCCCACCGCGCGGTCGCGCACGTCCGCGCCCACCGCGACGACGTGGCCGCAGAATTCGTGCCCGAGCACGACCGGCGGCCGCTTGTAGGGGTGCAGGCCGCGGTAGGTGGCGACGTCGGAGCCGCAGATCCCGGAGGCGGCGACCCGGACCAGCAGTTGGTCGGGCGCGGGTGCGGGCACCTCGAGCCGTCGGACGGCGATCTCGCGGTCGGCGACCAGCACCGCCGCCGACATCTCGGACGGGACGGTCACCATACGCGGTTCTCCGGTTCGCCGCCCGCCAGCGCGGTGGTCAGGGTGTCGACCACGATCTGTCCGATGCGCCGCTGGGATTCGGCCGTCATCGCGCCGATGTGCGGGGTGAGCACGACGTTGTCGAGGTCGGCCAGCGCGGGGCGCTGTCCTTCGGCGGTGAGCACGTCCAGCGCCGCGCCCGCGATGTCACCTGCCCGCAGGGCCGCGTGCAGGGCGGCCTCGTCCACGACGCCACCGCGCGAGACGTTGACCAGTACGGCCGAGGAGCGCATGCGCCGCAACTGTTCCGCGCCGAGGAGATGCCGGGTCGCGGGGGTGAGTGGGAGCGCGAGCACCACGATGTCGGACACCTCGAGCAGTTCCGCGAAATCGACGAGACGAACACCGTCGGCCGCCAGTCGTTCTCGGCGCTGCTCGGAGGTTTTCGACACGGCGGCAACGACATTCATCGAGAAGCCGTGCGCCAACCGGACCAGCGCGGAGCCGATGTGGCCCTGCCCGACGATGCCGATGGTCTTGCCGCCGAGTTCGACGCCGGTCAGGCTGGGTTTGTCCCAACTGCCCGCCCGCAGTCGCCGGTCGGCGTAGGCGATCTTGCGGGTCAGCGCGAGGATCAGCCCGATCGTGAGTTCGGCGACCGCGGCGGCGGACCCGCCCGAGACGTTGAACACCCCGATCCCGCGGGCGCGGGCGGTGTCGAGGTCGATGTTGTCGGTGCCGGACCCCGCGCGCACGATCACCCGCAGTTTCCGCGCGGATTCGAGCACTTCGCCGGGCAGTCGCACGCCGCTGCGCAGGATCACGGCGTCGGTCTCGGCGATCAGGCCGAGCAGGTCGTCCGGGGCCGGGGAATGCCGGACGGTCAGGTCGTAGCGTTGATCCAGCAGGGCCAGCGCGTGCGCGTCGATGGGGTCGAGGACCAGGACCCGCTCGCGGGCGGGTCCGGTGGGCGTGATCTCAGTAGGCGGCATCGGGCAGATCCATCAGGGAGAGGTCGGGATCGGACAGGATCGTCCTGGTCGCGGCGAGGGTGGGCAGGACGTTGTTCGCGAAGAAGGTCGCCGCCGCGATCTTGCCGCGGTAGAACTGCTCGTCGCGACCCGCGTCACCGGCCAGCGCCGCTCGCGCCACGAGGGCTCGGGCCAGCAGTCGCCAGCCGATCAGCAGGTCGCCGAAGGCCAGCAGCAGGCGCGTGCTCGCCAGGCCGACCCGATACAGTTCGCGCGGGTCCTGTTGCGAGGCGAAGGCGAACCCGGTGGCGGCGGTGACGGTGGCGCGGACGTCCTCGACCCCCGCGCGCAGGCGTTCGGCGGGCTCCGGGAACGCCGCCGCGCACTCGGCGGCGGTGGCGGCCACCCCGTCCAGTACGTGGTTCACGGCCACGCCGCCGTCGCGAACTATCTTGCGGAAGAAGAAGTCCAACGCCTGGATGGCGGTGGTGCCCTCGTAGAGGGAGTCGATCTTGGCGTCGCGCAGGTACTGCTCGAGCGGGTAGTCCTGGAGATAGCCGGAGCCGCCGAAGATCTGGAGCGCCTCGCCGAGGTATTCGTAGGCCCGCTCGGAGGCGGTGGCCTTGACCACCGGCAGCAGCAGATCGGCGACCCGGGCGGCGAGTTCGGCGTCGGCCCCCGAGACATGTTCGGCCACATCGGCGTTCTGCTGCGCGGCGGCGTAGAGATACAGTGCCCGCAGCCCTTCGGCATAGGACTTCTGCGCGAGCAGGCTGCGCCGCACCTCCGGGTGGCCGATGATCGGAATGCGCGGCGCATTCTTGTCGGCGGCGTGCGCGAGATCGGCTCCCTGGACTCGGGTTCGGGCATAGGCGAGCGCGTTGAGATAACCCGTCGACAGGGTGCCGACGGATTTGACGCCGATGGTCATCCTGGCGTGCTGGATGACTTCGAACATCTGCGAAATGCCCGCGTGTGTCTCGCCCATCAGATAACCGACGGCGGGCAGATCGTGTCCGCCGAAGGTCAATTCACAGGTCGGTGCGGACCGGAGCCCCATCTTGTGCTCGACATTCGTCGCGAAGACGCCATTGCGGGCAACCGGTGCGAGGGACTCGGGGTCGAAAAGATACTTCGGCACACAAAACAAACTCAGTCCCCTGGTTCCCGGCCCCGCGCCCTCGGGTCGGGCCAGCACCAGGTGCAGAATGTTCTCGGCCGTGTCGCCGACGTCACCGGCGGAGATGAATCGTTTGACCCCTTCGAGGTGCCAAGTGCCGTCGGGTTGCCGCACGGCCTTGGTGCGGCCTGCGCCCACGTCGGATCCGGCGTCCGGCTCGGTGAGCACCATGGTGCCCGACCACTGCCGTTCGTTTGCCAGCCGGGCCCAGCGTCGCTGTTCCTCGGTGCCGAGGGCGTGCAGGACGTTCGTCATGGTCGGTCCGGTGAGAAAGAAGAAGGTCGCCGAGGCATTGGCGCCCCAGAGCATTTCGTTCACCGCCCAGACAATCGCGGCGGGGGCGGGGGCGCCGCCGATCTCCTCGGCCATGCCCAATCGCCACCACCCCGATTCCTTGGCCGATCGGACGGTCTTGGCGAGCGGGTCGCCGACGAGCACCCGATGCTCGTCGGGCAGGAAAACCGGCGGGTTCCGGTCCGCCTCCGCGTAGCTGTCGGCGAGCGGGCCCTCGGCGAATTCGGCGACCGCGCGGAGTATGTCCGACGCGGTACCGCTGTCCATGTCCCCATAATGTCCGGCATCCAGCAGCGTGCCGATCCGCAATACCTCGAACAGTTCGAATTCGATATCCCGAACATTGGCGATGTAATGGCTCATCGGCCCCCTGTCTTTCCGGTAAGGCGATTCCTGTATCCGAATCGCGGAAATATCCGGTAATCCCCGAACGATACTCGTCGGGCCGCCCCGGCGGACAGCCGTCGCACCCGTGCCGTGCACCTGTATAACCCTGTGGTTGCGGGCAGGGCAAGGCGAGGTCGCGATTCGCGATGTGTGTCCGACTTAGTCGAACCTTTGTCCGGTTCAGTCCGGTCTAGGGGGGTTATCGGGGGTTAGAACCCCCTTGACATCAGTGTTGACCTGCCCGAACCAGAGGTGGCGCGCCGGCGGCGATGTAACCGACAATTGGTTGCTGTGTCACCGGACATTGCATTGGGTGCGGTCACAGTGAAATATGGGCCAGAGTCTCGGGTGAGCGTTTCGAGGACCATGCGGTCGCGCAGTCATCAGACGATTAGCTGCCGGTCGAGACGCCACGGGGGAATGCTGGTGTACGTTGGGGAGTCGCATCGAGGCGCATACCCTGGGTAGGTATGAGAGGGACGAGTTGGACCATCTAATCGCAATCTCGCAACGCGGTCACAAGAATGGTGTCGTCAGGTCCGTCGTCGATGAAATTCTGGGCGGCACCCAGCTGTCCGACCCGGTCGACGTCCCCATTTCCCGCCTCCGGCTGACCGATTCACCGCGCACGCGCGGAATCGATATCGACCACGTCACCGTGCTGGCGCAGTCGGAACTGGCGTTGCCGCCGGTCACCGTCCACCGCGGCACGATGACGGTGATCGACGGCGCGCACCGCTACCAGGCCGCCATCCGGCGGGGCAGCGCGGCGATCGGCTGCCGGTTCTTCGACGGGGATCCCCGCTCGGCGTTCGTGCTCTCGGTGGTGCTCAACAGCAGTCACGGCCTGCCGCTGTCGCTGGCGGACCGCAAGGCCGCCGCACGGCGCATCCTGGCCGAGTACGGCGAGTGGTCGGACCGGCGGATCGCCGCGGCGGTCGGCCTGTCGGACAAGACCGTCGGCGCGATCCGGCGCACCGAGGCGGGCGGCGCGGACCGGGGTCGGTCGACCGCGGAGAATCCGCGGTGGGCCCGGCGGCCGGTCGGCAGCGACGGCGTGGTCCGGCCGATGGACTGTTCGGCCGGAAGGGAATTGGCGGCCAAGCTGTTCACCGAGAACACCGAGGTCTCGGTGCGCGAGGTCGCTTCGGCGGCGGGTATCTCGCTCACCACGGCCAAGGATGTGCGGCGACGCCTGCGCGATGCCGACGACCCGGTGCCCGCGCGCGGTCGCCGACAGCAGCAGGGCGGTGCGCCGAGCACCGCGAATCTGGCTCGCCGCCATCTGCGCAAAGCGCCCGGGGGCGGCCCGCGCGCCGACATCGATCGCGACACCGCGATCTCGCGGTTGGCCACCGATCCCTCGGTGCGCTACACCGAGGCGGGCCGAATGTTGTTGCGGGTGCTGGAGAAATGCGCGATGGACGACACCACCTGGGAGGCCATCGCCGCCAATGTCCCCGCGCACTGCGTGCCCGCGATCTCGGCGCTGGCCGAGTACTGCGCCGACGACTGGCACCGCTTCGCGGTGATGCTCAACCGCCGCGCCGCCGCGGCGGACACGGACGGACCGGGCCGACTGCCCGAGGCCATGGCGTGAGGCTCGCGGGCCGCACACCGTCCCCCGGAAGGGTCGAAGTATGGCGATCACCGATATCAAGGTCTATGCCCACCTGACCGACACCGACGTCGACCTGCTCGGCGCGGAATTCGACGCCCTGCGCCGTGAGATCGAGGAGGATCGCGGGGCGCGCGACGCTCGCTACATCCGCCGGGCCATCGCGGCGCAACGCGCGCTGGAGATCTCCGGGCGCGCGCTGCTGCTGGTGGCCGGCCGTCGCCGCGCACTGCGCTACGCGGGCATCGCGACGTTGTCGCTGGCCAAGATCGTCGAGAACATGGAGCTGGGGCACAACATCAGCCACGGCCAGTGGGATTGGATGAACGATCCCGAGATCCACTCCGCGACGTGGGAGTGGGATATGACGGCCACCTCCGCGCACTGGAAGCACGCGCACAACTACTCCCATCACGTGCACACCAACATCGTCGGCATGGACGACGACGTCGGGTTCGGCATCCTGCGACTGACCCGCGACGAACCCTGGACGCCCAAGCATCTGTTCCAGCCGGCCGCGAACGTGCTGCTGGCGGCGAGTTTCGAGTGGGGGATCGCGCTGCACGATCTGAAGCTGACCAAACGGCATCTCGGGGTGCCGAGGTTCGAGATCGCCTCCGGCCCGCACCGCGAGTTCGCCCGCAAGGCGGGGCGGCAACTGCTCAAGGACTACGTGCTGTTCCCGGCGCTGTCCGGTCGCGCGTGGCGAAAGACACTGTCGGCGAACACGATCGCGAACGTGGTGCGCAATGTGTGGGCGTATCTGGTGATCTTCTGCGGGCACTTCCCGGACGGCGCGGAGAAGTTCACCGCCCGTGACCTGGCGGGGGAGACGCGCGGGGAATGGTATCTGCGGCAGTTGCTCGGTTCGGCCAACATCAGCGGCGGGCCGGTGCTGCATTTCCTGACCGGCAATCTGAGCCATCAGATCGAACATCACCTGTTCCCCGATCTGCCGAGCAACCGATATGCTGAGATCGCCGTTCGGGTCCGCGAGATCTGCGACAGGTACGACCTCCCGTACACCACGGGATCGCTGGGGCGGCAGTACTTCTCGGCGTTCCGCACGATCCACAAGCTCGCACTGCCCGATCATTGGCTGCGCCGCACCGTGCACGACGCGCCGGAGACGTCCTCCGAACGCCGATTCGCGGACTCGCGGTGGTCGGGGACTGAAATCACTACCGCTCCAGCGGGTTCCGGCGGCTACGTGGGACTGCGCACGGCGTTGCGCACCGCGCGGAAGCGCCGCGTGACCGTCGTCGACGAACGACTCGTCCGGACCGCCGGTTCGGACGCTTCCGCATTCCGATAGAGCCGTCGAGGCCCGATCCAGTTAGGGGAGTTGTGGAGACCGAATCCTTCTTCACGCAGGCCGCACCGGAGGTCTGGGAGCCCACGCCGTGGACGCGATCCCCCTGGGGGCCGACGACCCAGCACGCGGGACCGACCTCGGGCCTGCTGGTGCGGGCCCTCGAGAACGCTCGGCCGAGCGAGGAGTTCCGGGTGGCCCGCGTCGGGATCGACATGCTCTCGCCGCTGCCGCTGCTGCCCGTGCGGGTCGAGGTGCGCGTGGTCCGCCCGGGCAAGCGGGTGACGCTGCTGGAGGCGACCGCGAGCGTGCAGGACCGGGTGTGCCTGGTCGCCCGTGGTTGGCTGCTGCGCCGGGTGGACGAATCGTTCCCGGTGGTGGACGAGCCCGCCGCGCCGTCGGCGGTGCGACCGGTCGCCCAGGAGATCGATCTGCCGGGCGCCTTCATGGACGGTTACATGTCGGCCAACGAATGGTTCTTCGAGTCCGGCGGTTTCGGTGAGTTCGGTCCGGCGCGCGCCTGGGCGCGGCCGCGCGTGGCGCTGGTGCCGGGGGAGACGCCGAGCGGATGGCAGCGCACGCTGATCGTCGGCGACTCGACCTACGGCGTCTCGCTGACCTACCACCCGCTGAAATTCCCGCTGATCAACACCGATCTGACGGTGGTGCTGGACCGCGATCCCGATCCCGATTGGATCAGCCTCGACGCGGTCACCTCCGTCGTCGCGGGCGGCGGCGCGTCCGCGCGCGCCGCGATCGGTGACCATCGAGGGCCCGCCGGCGTGCTCACCCAGACGATGTTGGCCTCTGTCGCGTGAAGTGAGGACTGTGTGTCATGAGTGACCTATCGGTGTCCACCGCAGGGAAACAGGCGATCCCCGACCGGATTCCGGCCGGCCCGAAGTGGACCGGCCCGCGCGATCCGGCCCCGGGCAGCGAGTATTTCGCCCAACCGGAGTACACCCGCCGCGAGATCGCCACGCACGCGGCAGGCGCGCTGATCAACGCGGGGGTCTGCGCGGCCGTCGCCGTGGAGTTGGTGCGCGGGCGCGGTCGCCGACCCGTCACGCGGGTGCTGCCCGCGACGGCGGGTCTGCTGGTCGGCGGATACGTGGCGGATCTGATGAGCGGCGTTCTGCACTGGGCCTTCGACACCTGGTTCGACGAGGACATGCCGGGGGTGCGGCGCATGGTGCTGATCGTGCGCGAACACCACATCTACCCGCAGCGGATCTTCAACTACGGCTTGGCCCAGGACGTCGGCATCCTGTCCTGGTTCAGCCTCGCGGGCGTGGCCCCGACGCTGTTGGCCGCGCGCCGGGCCGGCGGCACACCGGGTGCGGGCGTGTACTTCGCGATGGCGACCGGTCTGAGCTTCTCGGTGCTGTTGACCCTGTCGCTCGAGTTCCACAAGATCGGGCACCGCTCGGAGACCGGCAAGGTGGTCGCCACCTTGCAGGACGCGGGCATCCTGCTGTCGAACAAACATCACATGAGACACCATTCGCGCGAACACGATTCGCACTACTGCCTGGTCAACGGCGTCGCCGATCGCACGCTGGGCCGGGCGGGGCTGTTCCGCCTGCTGGAGCGGGCGGTCAACGCCTCGAGCGGTGTGCTGCCGCGCATCAACGACCGGCTGTGGCGTCGTCGGTTCGGCCGCTGGGTCTCCGAGTCCTGAGCGGTCGGATCAGCCCACCGACCCGAATCGGTTCGACGACGAGCCGTCCTTCTCCCCCTTTCCGAAAGGTGTTGTCATGACCGTGCAAACCGTCGGCACCGCCGGACTGCTGTCCGGCGCCAGCGCGGAGTACCCCATCCTGAAGTTGCTGTCGGAGAAGTTCGTCGACTGCAAGGTGGTCCTGCCCAACGGGTCCGAGCTGAGCTTCGGGGCGGGGGCGCCGCGGTTCACCGCCTTCTTCCGGACCGAGGCCGCGCTGGCGATGAAGCCGACCCAACTCGCGATCGGCGCGGCCTACGTCAACGGCGAGATCGACGTCGAGGGCGACATGGACGCGGTGATGGATCTGCGCACCCACCTACCCGGCGGGCTCACGGTCGGTTCCGCGGCGAAATTCGCCTGGGATCTGATCGCGCCCGCGACCAAGGTCAACAAGGACGCCATCGACTTCCACTACACCCTCGGCGACGACTTCTACCACACCTTCATCGACACCCGGTGGCGGTTCTACTCCCAGTGTCTGTTCGAGTCCGAGGACGAGACGCTGGAGGAGGCCGCCGAGCACAAGTTGGAGCGGATGTGGAACGCGCTGGGCCTGAAGCCCGGCATGCGGTTGCTCGACATCGGCGGCGGCTGGGGCGGGGTCGGCCGGTACTGCGCGGCGCGCGGCGTGCACGTCACGGCGGTGACGCTGGCGCAGGACTCGGCCAACTACATGCGCAAGGTGTACGCCGAGGAAGGGTTGGACGTGCAGGTGGTGCACACCGACTTCCTCGAGTTCGAGCCCGACCAGAAGTTCGACAACGTGGTCATCTACGGCGTGATCGAACATCTGCCGGACTACCGGCAGTTCACCGCCAAGGCGTGGGACATGCTGGTGCCCGGCGGCAAGATGTACATGGACGGCTCGGCCACCAAAGAGAAGTTCGCCATGACGGCGTTCACCCGCAAGTACATCTGGCCCGGCCACCACACCTTCATGTCGTTGCAGGACGTCACCCGCGAACTGCTGATGTACGGCTTCGAGGTCGTGGAGGTGGAGCGCGAGACCGTCGACTACGAACGCACCATGTACCACTGGGCGCAGCGCTTCGACGCCGCCAAGGACCAGGTGGTGGCGCGGTGGGGCGAGGACACCTACCGCAAGTTCCGGGTCTACCTGTGGGCGGGCGCGCACTGCTTCAAGACCAACCGCCTCCAGGCGTATCACCTTGTCGCGCAGAAGCGGGACCGCGGCCCGCGGCCCGGCGTGTTGCGCCGACTGGCCGGACAGGCCGTCGCGCTGGTCTCGTGAGCGAGGAACTGTTCTCCGCGGGCGCGTCCGCGCGTCCGCGGGGGGAGTCGCCGTTCGTGTTGATCGTCGGCGGGTTCTCCACGCCCAGGGCCGCGCTGCTGCCGTTGCGCGCCCAGGTGCGGGCCGCGGGGTACGAGACCGGGATCTTCGTGCACCGGTTCGGGATGGATTGCAGCGAACGCACCTACGAGCGGTTGCTGGCCCATGTCACCGAGTTGCGCACGCGGTATCCGGAGGTGGTGGTGCTCGCGCACAGTCGCGGCGGCCAGTTCGTGAAGGTGCTGGCGGTGCGCAATCCCGACAGCATCACGGCGATGGTGGCGCTCGGCGTCCCGACGGTCCCCGGCGTCGACAGTCTGGGGCCGCGCACCAAACGGCGCATCCTCGGGGCCTCACGCTTCGGCGACATCGGCGTGCCGGGTCTGGTGAAGAGTTCCTGCCTGACCGGCGGCAGTTGCTGCGGCGGCTTCTGGGTGGATCTGGAACGGCCGTGGCCGGACTCGATGACGGTGCGCAGCGTGTTCGGCCTGGACGACCTGGTCGTGGACGGTTCCGTGCACGCCGCGGGCTTCTCGTCGGTGACCTGGATTCCGGGCAACCACCGGGAGTTGGTGACGGCGCGGGCCTCCCGCGACCACGCGGTGCGCCTGGTGCGTGATGTCATCGAAGCCGGGGGTCGGGGCGCGGCCTGAAGGTCGCCCGTCGGGGAGTGACATGCCGACCCCGACGGGCGATACTACCCGGCGCGCGCCCGGTGGCGGATACTTGCCATTGCGGCAGAACATATTTCGACTACACGGACGGCCGATCGGTCGGCACGAGGAGGATTCATGGCGGACGCCTTCTACACGCGCACGGGCGAGAACACCTTCGACAGTTCCCCGATGACGGCGAGTCCGTGGGGGCCGGAGAGTCAGCACGCGGGACCGCCGTCGGCGCTGTTGGTGCGCGCGCTCGAACAGCACGAATCGCAGGTGCCGCGTCGACTGGGGCGGGTGTCGATCGACATCCTGGCTCCCGTTCCGGTGGGGGAGTTGACCGTCGAGGTGACCTCGGTCAAGCCGGGTAAACGGGTGGAACTGCTCGAGGCGCGCGCCTCGGTGGAGGGCCGCGAGGTGCTCGCGGCGCGCGGTTGGCTGCTCACCCGGGTGGCCGAGGAGTTCCCCGCCGCGCGGACCGACGAGGCGCCCGCCGAACCGCCCGAGTCCGCGGGCGAGGTGAATCTGCCGGGCGCGTTCATGGACGGGTACATGTCCGCGATCGACTGGCGTTTCGAGTCCGGCGGTTTCGACTCCTTCGGTCCCGCCGTGGCCTGGGCGCGGCCGACGATCCCGCTGCTGGCCGACGAGCCGACGAGTCCGTGGCAGCGCACGTTGATCCTGGTCGACTCGGCCAGCGGCGTCAGCCTGATCGCGCATCCGCGCAAGAACCCGGTCATCAACTGCGATCTGACCGTCGTGCTGCACCGTGACCCGATCGACGAGTGGCTGCGCCTGGACGCGAAGACCACCGTCTCGGCGGGGCACGGCGCGTCGGCGCACGCGGTGCTCGCCGATCGGCTCGGGCCGGTGGGCGATTCGTTGCAGACGCTGTTCTCGATCGGTTAGCTCCACCCGCGCGAGCGGATTCGGGTACCGGACGGGCGTGCGCCCGTCCGGTACCCGTGTGCGTTCGGACGGCGTGTCCGTTGCCGAGAAGCGAGCCACCCGGCGCGGTGGACGTCCGCGGAAGTTCCGCGGTATCCCTCGACCCAGACCGGTCGGTCTGGGCAAATCCCACGCGACCCGCGCTGATTCCCCTTCCTCCGCACGGTGAGTTCCCTCGCAATTCACGGGGTTCGCGTTGACAACTCGACCCGCGACCGCCCTTGCCACGCCCCCTCTCGGTGCGGTTGTATCGCCTGAGAGGTTGGTTCGCATTCCGGGGAACGCATGGAAGACATTGTGTCCGTGCGGGAATCATCCGACCGTTTCCTGATCATCTCGGTCGCCGCGCGTGTGTCGTCGGCGAGCAATCGTTCGGAGTGCTGCCGATGTATCCAGAGGTGCGGGCCCCTTCCCGGGCGACCGCGGAGCGTGCCGGTCCCGACGCGGACGAGCTGTTCCGCCTCGCCCGCAAACGCATGGCACCCGGACTGGTCCTGGCGCAGAAGCTGACCGGCCGCAACGCGATCGAGGCGTCCGCCGACGGGGTCACGGTGACGCTGTCCGACGGGCGGCGCCTGCTGGATTTCGGGTCCTACGGGGTCACCCTGCTCGGGCATCGCAACCCGGCGGTGGTCGCCGCGGTGCAGGAACAGCTCACCACGCTGCCGTCGAGCACGCGGGTGCTGGCCAACGCGGCAGCGCCCCTGCTCTCGGAACGTCTGATCGAGTTGACCGGTCAGCCGTCGCTGACCCGGGTGTGGTTGGGGCAGAACGGAACCGACGCGGTGGAGGCGGCGCTGAAATTCGCGCGGCTGGCCACCGGACGCCGCAAGGTCGTCGCGCTGGCGGGCGGTTTCCACGGCAAATCGCTGGGCGCGCTGTCGGTGACCAGCGGCCCCCGCTACCGCCGCGACCTGGAACCGCTGCTGACACCCGGCGTGCATTTGGCCGCCGACTTGGCCGAGGCGGAACTGCTGGTCGCGCGGCCGGATGTGGCGGCGCTGATCGTGGAGCCGATCCAGGGCGAAGGCGGTATCCGCCCGCTGGACGCGGCGGGCCTGCGCCGCGCGGTCGACGCGGCCAAGGCGGCCGGCGTGTTCGTGATCTCCGACGAGGTCCAGGTCGGGTTGCGGCGCTGCGGCGAGGTCTCGCTCGCGGTGTCGGCCGGACTGGCCCCGGACGCGATCCTCTACGGCAAACATCTCGGCGGCGGCCTCATGCCGGTCTCGGCGGTGGTGTGCAGCCGGGCGATGTTCGCCGCGATGATGGCCGACCCGTTCGTGCACACCGCCACCTTCTCCGGTCATCCGCTGGGCTGCGCGGCCGCGCTCGCCGCGCTCACCGAGATCGAATCGCGCGCCGAACACGGTGCGCGCCTGAGTGATCGGGTGCACGATGGGCTGGACGGACTGGCCGCGCGCTGGCCGACGATCGTCACCGGCGTCCGCGGTCGCGGACTGGCCTGGGCGCTGGATTTCGTGGACGACGAGACCGCGGGCCGGGTCTTCGCCGACCTGAGCGCCAACGGCCTGATCGTCAGCCCCTGCCTCGGGCGCCCGGAGGCGTTGCGGCTGCTGCCGCCGATCGTGGCCGATGACGCGGACGTCGAGCGCGCGGTGGCGATCTTCGACGAGACGATCGCGCAGGTGGTCGCGGAAGGAGTCAACCGATGACAGCGGTCGAGGACACGACCCGCACCGAGGACGCGCCGGGGGAGTTCCTGGATCAGGGCTGGTCGACGCCGATGACCATCCCGGTGCTCGACCAGGCCGATCCGGCCGAGCGCATCCGGGCGGTGGCGCGCAGCGAATTCGGCGCGCTGGCCATCCCGGAACTGTTCGGCGGGGCCGGGCTGAGCCTGCTCGACGTCGCCTCCGCGCAGCGCGCGCTGGCCCGCGTCGATCCGGGCACGGCGATCGCGGTCAACATGCATTCGCTGAGCATCGGGGTGATGGTCGACTACTGGAAGCGCCACCACGACGACAGTTGGATGCTGCTCGAGGGCATCGCCAACAGCAAGGCCCTGGTCGCCTCGGCCTTCGCCGAACCGGGCGGCAGCCCGAACTTCATGAAGAGCGTCTCGCAGGCCACCCCGACGGCCAAGGGCTATCTGATCAGCGGCACGAAGTTCCCGTGTTCGCTGGCCACCACGGCCGAGATCTATTGCCTCAGCGCCAATGTCACCGGCACCGGGGAGAGCGTGGTCGGCCTGTGTCCGGCCAAATCGCCGGGGATCACCGTGGGCGCGCCATGGGAGTCGGTGGGCATGCGGGGCTCGGACACCGCGCGCGTGGTGTTCGACAACGTCGAACTCGACGACCGCCTGGTCTTCCACCGCGCGCCGCCCGACGATTTCGACGAGGTGGTGGTCTCGGGCATCGTGTGGTTCGTGACGCTGGTCAGCGCCACCTACCACGGCGTGCTGACCTCGCTGCTCGAGTACGCGGTGGCGGGCGCGCGCAAACGCGGTGCGGCCGTGGGCGGTCAGCGTCAGCTCGAGATCGGCCGGGCCGCTCGGGAGCTGTATCTGCTGGGGTCGGCGTGCCGACAACTGGCCCACGAGTGGGAGACCACCACGATGGGCGAGCGCAACGGCCTGGCGGCGGCGATGGCGTTGCGCGCGGGCCTGTCCGCGACCCGTGAGCGGGTGGTCACGGCCCTGACCCCGGTGCTCGGGGCGCAACTGTTCACCGCCGGTGACGCCGCCGCGGGCCTGGCCATCGATTCCCTGGCGGTGCACCACCATCCGCCGAATCTGATGTCGTGCGACGAAGCCGTGGGCGCGCTGCACCTCGGCCACCCGATGAGCTTCAACCCCACCGCCTGAGGTACGGCCCCCTTTCGACGACGAAGGACCAGACACCATGCAGCAAGTCCATGTCACCCACACCATGACCGCGCCGGTCGAGGACGTGTGGACCGCGATCAAGGACATCACCGTCTACCCGACGTTCATGAAGAACGTCGAGGACGTCACCCTGCTCGACAACGACGACCCCGCCGACACCCATCGCCTGAGCACCTGGCGGGTGTGGTTGAAGGGCTCGATCCTGGAGTGGACCGAACGCGAGGAGATCGACGAGACGACCCGCACCCTGCGCTTCGAGCAGGTCGACGGCGATCTCGAGGTCTTCCTGGGGCACTGGAAGGTGGACGAACTCGGCGACGGACAGGTCGGCGTGGAGTTCCTCGTGGAATTCGAGATCGGCATCCCGTTGCTGGCCGACATGCTCAACCCGGTCGCCGCGACCGCGTTGCGCGACAACTCCTCGACGATGCTGCGCGAGATCGAGGGCCGGGTCTCCACGGGGATCGTGCCGTGACCAGTCCCGAGACCGCCGCCCGCCGCGCCGCGGACGACGCCGACGAGGCCCTGGCCCGGGTCGGCGCGTCGGTCACCGAACTGCGGGATCTGCTGGGCGCGCTGCTGGACGCGGGGCGCGGCTACGTGGTCGGCTCGCTGGCCGCCGGCCTGGGCAACCGGGGCAGCGACATCGACGTCATCGTGCTGTGCGACCGAGGTTCCTCCGACGCGCCGATGATGTTCTTCCTGAACGAGACCAGCGTGGATCTCCAGTACTACAACGTGGGCGATCCGGCGCGGGTGATCGCCGACCTGCCCGCGGAACGGGTGCCGTTCGCGGGCAGTTCGTGTGCGCTGGGCCCCGCGCCGGCGATGAAGATGCAGCGCCGGATCGGCCGCTGGCTCAACGCGAGTCCGCTGGACCCCGCCTTCCCCGAGATCTTCGACGCCGCGGACTACCCGGTGGCCCAGGCCGCCCTGGTGCGCGGCGCGGTGGAGAGCCTGGTCCTCAAGACCTTCACCGCCCGCACCATCAGCGCCTCGGGTCGCCTCGGCACGGCGGCCTGGCAGCGCGCCGGACGCGCGTTGGTCGAGGTGCTGGCCCGCGCCGCGGGTGAACTGTTCGTCGGCGAGAAATGGATCGTGACCAGGGCGGGCCGCTGCGGCATCGACCCGGAGTTGGCGGGCCGCGCGTTCACCTGCGACGGCCCGGAGTCGATGCGTGAAATCCTCGCCGCGGCCGGCCTCGCCGCCTTGGACGACCCCGCGCTGGTGACCCTGCGGGCCGCCGACAACTTGGAACGACTGGATCTGGGCGCGACGTGCTGGACCCTGCTCGGCGGACGCCGCATGCTGCCGGGCGATCCCGCCGACCTCACGCCCGAGACGGTCGAGAACTATTCGGCGGCAACGCGTCTGGACGCCGTGGCCGAGGGGCTGGTGGTCCCGGTGTTGGACCGGGACGCACTCGACGAGAGGGTCCGCGCATGCGCAGTGTGAGTGTTCACGCCTTGGCCGAGGAGGGCACGCGCGCCGCTTGGGCGCACGTCATGGTGCTCCAGCACTCGATCGAGGACGTGGCGGCCGCCTACGCCGCCGAGGACTGGGCGACGTGCGTGGACTGCTGTTTCGACACCATCCTCAACACCGCCTACGTCGCGGCGGTGCTCGCCGGGCACGCGGGTTCGCCCGACGACGCGGCGCTGCTGGTCCGCATCGCCCGCGACATCGCCCCGCACGGCGAGCTTCTCGACCGCATGCCGAGCGCCTGGGGCGCGACCAGGGCCGAGGCCGATCTGGCACGGAGTCTGAGCGAGCGGGCGTGCGCGGCGACCGAGGAGGCGATGCCGATCGTCATGCAGCGTTTCCGCACCCCGACCGGCTTCTACCCGAGCGTGCGGATGGCGGGCGACCTGGAGAAACTGCGCCGCCGCAGCGGTTTGACGAGCTACGCGTGGGAGCACTTCGCGACCTGAGGCCGCCGCGACCCCGTTCCGAGCCAGAACCACACACGAAAGACGGACGACAGATGCTCGACGACAGCGACATCCAGCGCCGGGTCCGTGACCTGATCCGGACCCTGGCCCCCGTGCGCGGGGACGAGGAACTCGGCCCGCTGACCAACCTGGTCGGCGAACTCGGCTACGACTCGCTGCGGCTCATGGAACTGACCGGTGTCCTGGAGTCGGAGTTCGACATGGCCTCGGCCTCGGAGGACGAACTGCTCGCGATCGAGACGACCGCCGACGTGGAGGCGCTGGTGGCGCGGTTGGCGGCACGCCCGAGCACGCAGCCCGCGAATTTCGCCGAGGTCCTGGCGAACTGGGCGCGCACCGAACCGGACACGCTCGCGCTGACCTTCCTCACCCACGACGAACGCCAGGACCAGCGACTGACCTACGGCGGATTGCACGCGCGCGCGGCGGGTCTGGCGAAATCGCTGGCCGGACGGGTGCGCCCCGGCGAACGGGTGATGATCCTGTTGCCGCCCGGCCTGGATCTGGTGGTGGCGATGGTCGCCTGCTTCTACGCGGGCGCGGTGGCCATCGCGGCCCCGCCGCCCAACCCGCACAAATTGAACCGCAGTCTGCCCCGGTTGGCGGCCATCGCCGCCGACGCCGACGTGGTCGCGATCCTGGCCGAGGAGGGTCTGCGCGCGAAGGCGGCCGACACGGTGGGCGCGATGCTCGGTACGGCGGCTTGGCTGTCCCTCGACGCCGACCCCGCCCCGGACTGGCCGTTGCATCCAGCGGGCCTGGACGATCCGCTGTTCCTCCAGTACACCTCCGGTTCGACGGCCTCCCCGCGCGGCGTGGTGCTGACCTCGCGCAACCTGCTCGCCAATTCCACCGCCATCGCCGATTCCTTCGGCCACACCCGCGCGAGTCGGATGTTCAGTTGGCTGCCGCCCTATCACGACATGGGGCTGATCGGCGGAATCTTCCAGCCGTTGTTCGTCGGCTTCCCGACCGTGCTGAGTTCGCCGTTCGCGATCCTCAAACGCCCGGAACGGTGGCTGCGCGGGATCTCCGAGCACCGGGCGACCACCAGCGGGGGGCCCAACTTCGCCTACGACCTGTGCAGCAACCGCGTTCCGGAGCAGGTGCGCGCCGAACTGGATCTGTCCAGCTGGTCGGTCGCCTTCAACGGCGCGGAACCCGTTGTCGCCGAGACGCTCTCGACGTTCACCGAGACGTTCGCGCCGAGCGGTTTCCGCCGCGAGGCGTTCCTGCCCTGCTACGGACTGGCCGAGGCGACGCTGATGGTGTCGGCCGCCGTCCCCACCGCCGTTCCGGTGACCTTCGACCTCGACATCGCGGCGCTGGGCGAGGGCGAGGTGTCCCGCGTCGACCCGGGCCCGACGGCGCGCACGGTCGTCTCCAGCGGTGTGCCCGCCCCCGAATTCGATGTGCGCGTGATCGATCCGGACACCCGCGTGCCCGTGCGGGACGGCCGGGTGGGCGAGATCTGGATCGCGGGTGACAGCGTCGCCTCCGGATATTGGCGGCGTCCGCAGGATTCGGCCGCCGTCTTCGGCGCGCGCGTCGCCGAGGACCCCGACCGGACGCCCTATCTGCGCTCGGGCGACCTCGGCGCGTTGATCGACGGCGAACTGGTGGTGCTCGGTCGCCTCAAGGACGTCGTCATCGTGCGCGGCGTCAACTATCACGCCCACGACATCGAACTCGTCGCCGAGACGGCCCATCCCGCCGTGCGCAAGCACTGCGGCGCGGCCTTCGGGCTCGACGGCGACCGCGAAGGGCTCGGCCTCGTCTGCGAAGTCGATCCCCACGAGGACGATCTCGCCACGATCTGCGCGACGGTGCAGCGCGCCGTCGCGGAGGAGATCGGTGTCCGGCCGACTTTCGTCGGGCTGATCGAACCGGGCGCGATGCCCAAGACCACCAGCGGCAAGGTCCAGCGGCAGTTGTGCAAACGCCTGCTGGGCGCGGACGAGCTGAAACTCGTCGCCGAAGTACGCGACGGGCGGGGATGAGCATGCGAGTACTGGTGACCGGCGCGTCCGGCTTGGTCGGCCACGAGGTGGTGGACCTGCTGCGCGCGCGAGGGATGGACGTCGTCGGCGCGAGCCGGGGCCGCTCCGACGCCGCGGGCGCCACCGTGCGCTGGGATATGAGCCGCGATCGGGCGCCCGCCGACCTCGCGGGCCCGTGGGACGTCATCGTCAACTCCGCGGCCGACACCCGCTGGACGATGAGCGCCGCCGAGGCGGTGACGGCCAATCTCGACTCGGTGACCGCGCTGCGCCCGCTGATCGGCCCCGACACCCACCTCATCCAGATCTCCACGGCCTACGCGACCGGGTTGCGCGGTGACGTCGAATCCGACGATCCCGCCGACTACCGCAACACCTACGAGTGGTCCAAGGCCGCCGCCGAACGCGCGACCAGGGACCTGGCCGCGCGGGTCAGCGTGATCCGGCCGCCGCTGATCATCGGACGCCGCGAAGACGGTCGCGCGCAACGCTTCTCGGGGATGTACACGATCCTGCGCGGCATGGCGAGCAGTGTCGTGCCCGCGGTGGTCGGTTTCCCGGACAGCTATTTCGACGTCATCCCCGTCGACGATCTCGCCGCGCTCACCGCGAAGGTCGCCGACTCGGGGCCCTCCGGCGTGCTCACCCTCGCGGGCGGCGCGAGCGCGATGACCTTCCCCGAAGCGCTGACCATCATGGTCGACTCGCTCAACCGTTGGCGCGCCGACCGCGACATCCCGGCCATCGAGCAGCCCAAGATCATCGACCCCGAGCGATGGGAGCGGTTCATGTGGCCTTTCGCCAAACAGCACATGAGCCCGCGGCAGGTGCGGGTCCTCGAACTGCTCTCGCAGTTCCACCCCTACATGGTGATCAGGACACCGCTGGCCCCCGATCACGTCGTCCGGGACATGGGCGAACCGCTGAGCCGGTCGGTGTCCTACTGGGCCGATGCCAACACCCCCCTGGCGGAGCAGCGACCGAAACCCTGGAAGGCCATGGCATGACACTCACCAACGGACAAGACTCCAAGTCCGCGCAACTGCGGCGACTGCTGCACGGCGACCGACTCGCCCGCGTCGTCGGCGTCGGCGACGGCCTGTCGGCCCTGCTGGCCAGCAGACACGGCTTCGACGCCATCTGGGGCAGCGGCCTGTCCATCTCGGCCGCCCACGCCCTGCCCGACGCCAGCATCCTGACCATGACCGAATTCCTCCAGGCCACGGCGGTCATCGACGCGGCCACGCCGCTGCCGACCATCGCCGACTGCGACACCGGCTTCGGCGACGTCAACGTGGTCATGCGCGCGACCCGCGAATACGAACGCCGCGGCATCGCCGGGATCTGCATGGAGGACAAGCAGTTCCCCAAGCGCAACAGTTTCAGCGCCGGCCAGCAGTTGGCCTCGATCTCGGAGTTCGCGCAGAAGATCCGCGCGGCCAAGAGCACCCAGACCACCCCCGATTTCGTGGTCGTCGCCCGCATCGAATCGCTGATCGCGGGGACCGGGATGGCCGACGCCCTCGAACGCGGCGCGCGCTACGCCGAGGCGGGCGCGGACGCGATCCTGATCCACTCCAAGTCGAAATCACCCGACGAGGTACTGGAATTCGCCGCCGAGTGGAACAAGCGCAGCGATCCGCTGCCGCTGGTGGCGGTGCCGACCACCTACTACTCCGCCAGCGTCGAGGAACTCGAGCGCGGCGGTTTCTCGATGGTCATCTACGCCAACCAGTCGCTGCGCGCGATGGTGCGGGTGGTCGACGACGTCTTCGCCCGGCTCAGCAGCGCGCCCAGCACGGCCGAGATGGAACAGCAACTCATCCCCGTCGGCGAGGTCCTGGACCTGATCGGCATGGACACCCTGCTGACCAGCGATATCGACGGCTGAGCCGAGATGTCGAACGACACCGCCCGCGCCGCCCCGCCCGTCGCTCGCTATCTGGCCGAGCGTTTCCCCCCGACCCAGGCCGCGGCGGCCCTGTCGATCCTGGTGTGCTCGTTCCTGCTCTACGGCGCGGTCGCCGACGACCACGCCCCGGCCGCGGCCTGGGTGGGCGGTGCGGTGACGGTGGCGGCGCTGCTGCTGGTACACCGGTTGGCCGACGACATCACCGACGCCGCCGACGACCCGACCCCCGCCTTCACCGCGCGCGGGATGCTGATCGGCGCGCTCGCCCTGGTCGCGGTGACCGCCCTCGCGAACGCGCTGGTCCACTGGACGCTCGGGGTCTTCGTCCTCGCGGTCGCCGGGTGGAGCGCGGCGGGCAACCTCGCGGACCGACGATTCGGCGGCGCGCTCGGCGTCTGGCTGCTCTGCGACATCGCCGTCGCGTTGATCCTGCTCTACCCGTACCTGCTGTGGCGGCAGGCCACCGACGCCTCGGTGGACGGCGTCGTGGTGGCCGGTCTGGTCGCAGGCCTGTGGACCGGCTACCTGTTCTGGGTGCTCAGCCGCAAGGCGGGCAAACCGGAATGGCTCGCCCCCGGCGTGCGCGCCGCGACGCTGCGGGTGTGGCTGTCGGCCATGCTGGTCTGCTCCGCCGTCGCGGCGGTCCTGGCGGGCGCGTCCCGCGCGCTGCCCCTGAGCTATCCGACCCTCGGCGTGGTCGTCGCGCTGGTGCTCGCGGTCCTGATGCTGCGCTGGTGGCCGGACGAGTCCGGTACGCCGCGCGCGGGCCGCAGCCGCGCCTGGGCCGGGCTGACCCTGCTTCTGACCACCCAACTGAACGCGATCGTCGCCGCGATCGTCCTGCACACAGGGAGTTGACGATGACGTCGACGGATGTCGAATTCGTGTGGTCCGGCCACGCCGCGGCACACGCGGAGGTCGGCGGCAAAGCGGCCGGACTGCTGTCGCTGGTCGCGGCGGGCGTCGAGGTGCCGGAGTTCTTGGTGATCGATGCGCGCGCCTTCGACCGGCACGTGCGCGCCCCCGAGATCCGCGCCGCGCTGGGCGAACTCGTGCTGGATCTGGAATCCGGTGCCGCCGAAGCCGTTCCGGCGGCGGCGGCGCGACTGCGCGCCGCCGTGGTGGACGCGCCGATCGACGCCGACCTGGCCGGGGCGATCCTCGCCCGGATCGGCACGGGGCCCTTCGCGGTGCGCAGTTCCATGCTCGACGAGGACTCCGCCGCGCACTCGTTCGCCGGTCAGCTCGACAGCTACCTGTACCAGGACGGCGCGGACGCGGTCCTGGAGAGTGTGAAACGCGTGTGGGCCTCCGCTTTCGGCGACCGCGTGCTGAGTTATTCGGCGCGCATCGGCCGTTCGGTGGCGGGCGGGCGGGTCGCCGTGGTCGTACAGCGGATGGTCGACGCCGAGGTCTCGGGGGTGCTGTTCACCGCGAACCCGCGCACCGGGGATCGCGCCGAATCCCTGGTCACCGCCGCCTACGGCCTCGGCGAAGGGATCGTGTCCGGGTTGTGCGACACCGACGAGTACGTGTGGTCGCGCGGCGCGGAACGCTCGGTCACCACGGCCGTCAAGGATGTGCGGGTGGTGCGCGCCGCGGCCGGGGGAGTCACCGCGGTCGACGTGCCCGCCGACCTGCGCGAGGCCCGCGCGCTGACCCCCGAGCAGGTCGCCGAGATCTGCGCCGCGGGTGCGCGGATCGTCGCTCTGCACGGTCGGCCGATGGACATCGAGTGGAGCTACGCGGGGGGCGCGCTGCACATCCTGCAAGCCCGGCCCATCACCACGACCTCCTACGACGACCCGGCCGCGCCGCTGCTGGTCTTCGACAACTCCAACATCCAGGAGAGCTACAACGGCGTCACCACCCCGCTGACGTTCTCCTTCTCCTCGCGGGTCTACGCGGGCGTCTACAAACAACTCGCCGCCTTCCTCGGCGTCTCCGACCGCACCAGGGGCGATTTCGCGCCCGCGGCGGACAATCTGCTCGCCTACGTCCAGGGGCGGATCTTCTACCAGATGGACAACTGGCTGAGCCTGTTCGCGCTACTGCCCGGCTACGAACGCAGCACCGAGAACTACGCGAAAGTCATGTGGCACACCGAGATCGACGGCTCGCGGCTGGCCCGACGCCGCCGCGACGCCAAGGAGTCCGCCGAGAAGGTGCGCGTCGGCGCCCGCATCGCCCGCTACTACCTGACCCTGGACGCGCGCATCGAGGAATTCCTCGACTACTTCCAGCGGATCTACGACAGCGTCGACCGCGACGCGGTGGCATCGATGTCGATCGCCGAGGCCCACGACACCCTCCAGTACCTGTACGCGGAGTTGATGAACCACTGGGACATCCCGAACATCAACGACTTCCGCGTGATGATGTACTCCGGGCACCTGCGCCGGGTGCTGGTCGCGCACTATCCGGAGGATCGGGTGGACCGGCAACTCGCCGATCTGCTGTGCGCCATCGAGGGCGTGGAGTCCATGGAGCCCACCCGCCTGCTGCTCGACCTCACCGACCGCGTGCGCGCCGACGCCGACCTGCGCGTCGCGCTCACCACCGGCGACCCGGCCGCCGCGCTGGCCGACATCGACGCGCGTTTCCCCGAATTCGCCTCCGCCGTCGCCGATTACGTGCGCCGCTACGGTGATCGCTGCGTCGGTGAACTCAAACTCGAGGCCGTGCCGGTGCGCCACCGCCCGTGGTTCGTGGTCGAGATGATCCGCAACTACCTCGACCGCCCGGGGCCGGACCGCGCCGCCCAGGCCGCCCGCGAGCGCGAACGCCACGCCGCCGCGCTGGCCGACCTGACCCGGCGGGCGCCGCGCGCCCGGCGCAAGCTCATCGCCGTCGAGGTCCGCGCGACGCGCACCGCGATCAAGGCCCGCGAAGCGCTGCGCTTCCGCCGCACCCTGGCCTTCGCCCTGGTCCGCGACCTCTACGCGGCGATCGGGGCGCGCCTGGCCGAACTCGGCGTACTCGCCGAGCCCCGCGACATCCTGTTCCTGACCGTGGACGAGATCGAGCAGTACATCCAGGCCCGGCCCGCCTCGACCGACCTGGCGGGCACGGTGCGGGTGCGCAAGGCCGAATTCGCGCGCAACGAGTCCGCGAGCGTGCCCAACCGCTTCCAGACCAGGGGCACCCCGTATCTGCAACAGTTGATCGAATCCGGCGCGGTCGACGCGGGCGCGCCCACCGACCCCGACGCCGCGGTCCTGCACGGCCTCGGCTGCTGCGCGGGCGTGGTGGACGCGCCGGTCCGACTGGTCGCGGCCTCCGACGAGGTGTCCACCGTCGACGGCGACATCCTGTGCACCGTCCGCACCGACCCGGGTTGGACCCCGCTGCTGACCACCGCGCGTGGGATGATCATCGAACGCGGATCGGTGCTGTCCCATTCGGCGATCGTCGCCCGTGAGCTGGGAATTCCCACGGTGGTCGGCATCAAGGACGTCACCACGGTCCTGCGTGATCGCGAGCTCGTCCAGGTCGACGGCACCCGCGGCACGGTCACCCGACGCACGCCGCCGTCCTCGCCCGACCCCACAACCGAGAGCGCGCCCGTCTCCGGGTCGCGCTCGGCGTAGACGAGAAAGAGAGAGCGATGACGATCATCCCGCCCGCGGCCGTCGCGGCGAATATGGAGACCGAACTCGACGGACGTTCGTCGAGTGTGTTCTTCGTGTTGTCCGGCCCCGGCGGCACGGGCAAGAGCACGCTGATCCGGATGTGGCGCAAGGCCGACCCCGACATCGGCTACATCAAGAACGTCACCACCCGCGGCAGGCGCGCCCCCGACCCGGCCTCCGGCGTGGACGACGAGGACTTCTTCGAGTTCGTCACCCGCAAGCGCTTCCGGGAGATGGTCGAGAACGACGAACTCGCGCAGTGGGTCAACCCGCAGCCCGGCTACTACAGCGGCACCCCGCGTCAGCCGCTGCTCGACGCCATCGCGCACGGCCGCGACCTGCTCTTCGACTACACCCCGCAGCTGTACCTGAATCTCCAGCGGGCCTTTCCCGAGCAGGTCGTCGGCGTCTTCGTGGCCCCGCCCTCGCTGGCCGTGCTGCGCGATCGGCTCACCGGCAGGCCCGGCGACCAGGGCGCGAAATTGCAGTTGAAATTCAACATGGGCGTGCAGGACCTGTCGTATGTGGACATGCACGACTACCACGTCACCAATCACGATCTCGACGAAACCCTGGAGACGCTGCGCGGAATCCTCAAATCGGAGAAGCACAAACTCGCGCGCAATCCCGACCTGCGCGCGCTCTACGAAACGATGAAGGACCGGCGGCAGATGCTGTTCTACTACGATCCGGCGGGCAGGCGCCTCACCGACATCGACGAAACCGACAGCTGATGGGATGTCGCGAGGTGTACGACTGGGGCGCGCTGTGCAACACCCGCGACCTGCGGCGCTACCTGCCCTTCGTCGCGGGCGGCTTCCACCTCGGCTGGATCAACCGGGATCTGCTCGACCTGCTGCGCGGCGAGCGCGGATTCGTGCTCAACGCCGAGTACGTCGAACTCGACCCCGACTTGCGCACTCCGCTGGAACGGACGGTCGCGCTCGCCGAACTCGGGGGGCGCTGGCGTGACAGCGGCGTGGTCACGGGGTGGCGCGGTGAGCTCTACGACATCGTCCCCTACCCCAACGGGCCTGTCGTCATGCAGATGGAACGGGCCGTCACCAGGCTTTTCGGCCTGATCAACACCGGCGCGCACGTCAACGGCTACGTGCGCGACGGCGCGGAGATCCTGATGTGGGTCGGCCGCCGCGCCGCCGACAAACCCACCTTCCCCGGCAAACTCGACCAGATGGCCGCGGGCGGCATCGCCACCTCGATGGCACCGGAGACGGTGGCCCGCAAGGAGGCCTGGGAAGAGGCCGGGGTGAAACCCGAACTGGCGAACGCGATGTGCGAAGCCAGCGCGGTGACGATGTTCATGGAACACGAGCAGGTCATCTTCCGTGACGTCGACCACGTCTTCGACCTGGAACTGCCGGTCGATTTCGTGCCTTATCCGATGGATTCGGAGGTCTCCGAATTCGAGCTGTATTCCACCGACGATCTGTTCGACATCGTCACCACCACGGACCGGTTCAAGCCGGACTGCAATCTCGTCGTCCTGGATTTCCTGATCCGGCACCGCCGGATCACCAAGGACGACCGTCTCGTTCACGATGTTCTCCTTGGTCTCAGAAAGGGAGTCTGATGGCCGCAGAAACCGTCATCGCCGATGATGTGGAAGTCGCTGTCAAAGCGGCGCAGTACCGCATGGACATCATCGATCTCATCCGCAACGCGGGCAACGGGCACATGGCGGGCAGCCTGTCCTGCGTCGACATCCTCACCGTCCTCTACGAACGCGTCCTGCGGGTCACCCCCGACACCATCGAGGACCCGGGCCGCGACCGCTACATCCAGAGCAAGGGCCACGCCGTCGAGGCGCTCTACGTCGTGCTGGCGGGCGCGGGCTACTTCGACCGGTCGCTGCTGGACACCTACCTGCGCTTCGGCACCGACCTGATCGGCCACGTCACCCGCAAGGTGCCGGGGATGGAACAGTCCACCGGCGCGCTCGGACACGGGCTGTCCATCGCCACCGGGATCGCCATCGCGGGCAAACAGGACGGGCTCGACTACCGCACCTTCGTGCTGCTCGGTGACGGCGAACTCGCCGAGGGCTCGGTGTGGGAGGCGGCCATGTGCGCGGCCCACTACGGACTGGACAACTTGGTCGCCATCGTCGACCGCAACCGATACCAGATCGCCGGCACCACGGCCGAACTCATGAACTCCGAACCGCTGGCGGAGAAATTCGCCGCTTTCGGATGGTCGGTGCGCGAGGTCGACGGACACGACGTGGCCGCCCTGGACGCGGCGCTGTCGGCCGTGCCCGCCGTCCCCGGCCGTCCGACGATGATCCTGGCCGACACCGTCAAGGGCAGCGGGATCTCCTACATGGAGCACGACATCCGCTGGCATCACCGCGTGCCCTCCGACGAGGAGTACCGCATCGCGCAGCGCGACGTCGCGGCGCGCATCGCCGAACTGAGGAACCACCGATGACCGAGATCCTGGACGCCCCGCCCACTTCGGGGATCCCCAATCTGGAGGTGCTCGACCGCACCCTGCGCGACCTGGCCGCGGGCGATCCCGACATCCGGGTGTTGACCGCCGACTCGCGCATCTCCGGCAAACTCGCGCCCTTCGCCGCCGAATTCCCGGACCGCATGGTCGAAGTCGGCATCGCCGAACAGAATCTGGTCGGCGTCGCGGCGGGCCTGGCCTCCTGCGGGAAGAAGCCGTTCGTGATCTCCCCGGGCTGCTTCCTCACCGCGCGCTCGCTCGAACAGATCAAGGTCGACGTCAGCTACGGTGGAAATCCGGTGCGGCTCATCGGGATCAGCGCGGGCATCAGCTACGGCGCGCTGGGCGCCTCGCACCACTCCATCGCCGACTACGCGGCACTGCGCGCGATGCCGGGCGTTCCGGTGATCGCGCCCGCCGACAACTGCGAGGCCGAGGCCGCCATCCGGCAGGCGGCCGCACGGCCCGAGGCGGTCTACATCCGACTGGGCAAACGTCCGCTGGCCTGCGTGCACCCGCAGGGACACGGCCCCGTCCGCCTGGACGCGGCCACGCGGTTGCGCACGGGCGGTGACATCGGGTTCGTCGCCACCGGCGAGACCGTCGCCGTCGCGCTGGCCACGGCGGATCTGCTGGCCGCGGACGGCGTCGCCTCGACCGTGCTCAGCGTCCCGACCGTTCGTCCCCTGGACACCGCGACGCTGTTCGAGGTGGCCCGCGAGGTGCGCGCGCTGATCGTGCTCGAGGAGCACAGCGTGCACGGCGGTCTGGGGGAGGCGTGCGCGGGCGCGCTGCTCAACAACGGGATCACCTTGCCGTTCCGCAGCCTGGGCATCCCGGACGAACCGATCGTCAACGGCGCGCAACTCGACGTGCTCGCCCACTACGGGATCGGGCCCGACCGCCTGCGCGAGTTGTCGCGCACGTTGCTGGGCGCATGAGTCCGACATCGACCGCCGCGGTGCGGGCCCCGCTGATCGAGCGCTGGTCGGCCCTGACACGACTGCCGCGCAAAGCCGAGGTCTACGCGCGAGATCCGTTGGCCCGCACCGCGTTGTCCCTCGTCCCGGACGGCCACCTGTTCGACCTCGCGTTGGTGGTGGTGAAACCGGAGGCACTGCTCACCGGGCGGATGACGCGGGTGCGCCGCTTCCTCGACCGGCGCCAACTGACCGTGGTCGCCCATTTCGACACCGAACTCGACGCCGCGCGGTCGCACCAACTGTGGCAGTACCCGTGGGTGAAGGCGACCACCGACCGGATGCGCCTGCACATCCTGCTGTCGCAGGGGTTGCCCTCGCGCTGTCTGCTGGTGCGTCGAGTGCCCGGGTCGGGGGAGATCCCGCTGACCACGCGACTGGCCGTCGACAAGGGCTCCTCCGACGCCGCGCAACGCCGTCCGGGGCAACTGCGCACCGAACTGGGCATGACCAACCGGATGATCTCGTTCGTGCACACCTCCGACGAACCCGCCGACCTGCTGCGCGATGTCTACGTCCTCGGCGGGGAGGAGGCGCTCACGCTCCTGGGAAGCACCACGGCGCAACCTGATTTGGTGTTCGAGGATCTCGCCGGTTCGGAAGACCTCGAAGCGGACACCCTGCTCGCCGGTCTGCCGTCCGCGGGCCGCGAACGCCTGCGCGCCCTGCTCGAGGCCCGCCGCCGCCACGGCCACACCCTCGACTTGGACGCGGCGCTGCGCGCGGTCACCGAGGCGGGAGCGACCGAGGACCGCCACCGTCACGTCTTGGCGGCCGGGCTGATCCCGCACGACCTCCCCGACGTCGTCGCCGAGTTCGACGCCGCCACTGTGGCCGAACTCGCGGCCCGCTGGGCGGCCGACCACCACCAGGGGGAGTGATCGTGGCTGATCGAACCGACGCCGTCGACCGGGTGACCGCGGACGACGGCGACCGCCCCTGGACCGGGAGACAGCGACTGGCGCTGGTCTTGGTCTGCCTGGCCGGCCTGATCGAATTGCTCGACATCACCATCGTCAACGCCGCGCTGCCCGCCATGCAGCGCGGCTTGGACGGCGCGAACGGCGACAACATCTCCTGGGCGATCAACGCCTACCTGATCACCTTCGGCGGGTTCATGCTCGTCGGCGGCCGACTCGGCGACATCTTCGGCCACCGGCGGATGTTCATGATCGGACTGGGCGCGTTCACCCTGGCCTCGGTCGTGTGCGGGGCGGCCCCCGACATCGAGATCCTCATCGCGGCGCGGGCCGTGCAAGGATTGGCCGCCGCGGTACTGGCGCCCATGACCTTGGCGCTGGTCACCGACATCTTCCCGGTCGACGCGGGTCGGGCCAAGGCGATCACGATCTGGAGCGCGACCGGCGCGATCAGCACCTCCCTCGGTGTGACCGTCGGCGGCCTGCTCTCCGACGGGCCGGGCTGGCGGTGGATCTTCCTGGTCAACCTGCCCATCGGCCTGGTCGTGCTGCTGCTGACCCCGCGGTGCGTGCCGAGCCTGCGCCCGGACCGCGAACCCGCCTCCTTCGACCTGATCGGCGCGGCTACGGTCACCCTCGGCGTGGCCGTCGCGGTGTACGCGATCACCGAAACCGATTCGCACGCCTGGACTTCGGTGCGGGTGCTGACGTTGTTCGCCGTGGCGCTCGCGCTGCTGGCCTACGCATTCGTGCACGAGGCGATGATCGCGAGACAGCCGCTCGTGCCCCTGCCGGTCGTGTCCTCGCGCACCGTCATCGGCGCGAGCCTGGTCGCGGCGCTGGGCTGCGCCGGCTTCTACGCGCTGTTCTACCTGCTGTCGCTGTATCTCCAGAACGGCCTGGGCTATTCGGCCTCCAAGACCGGTCTGCTCATGCTGCCGATGTCGGCTGTCGGCCTGTTCGCCGCGCTGCTCGTGCAGGTCGTGGTGCCGGCCTTCGGGGCGCGTTGGGCGGTCGTGCTCGGCGGCGTCATCGGCGCGAGCGGCATGGCCCTGCTCGCCGTCGGGATCTCGGGCGACGGGGTCTGGCTGCACACGGTCGCACCGGCCGTCGTGGTGGGCATCGCCACCCCGCTGTGGTACATCACCGTCAGCATCGTGGTCGTCGCCGGGGTGAGCCGATCCGACACCGGCTTGATCTCGGGCCTGATCACGGTGTGCCGCACGGTCGGCGGCGCGATCGGCATCGCGGTGGTCGCCAGCGTGCTGACCTCGCGGACGGCCGTCGACGCCGCGGGCGCGCCCACGATGTCGACGGACGCGCTGCGCCAGGCGTTCTGGGTCGCGGGCGGCATGTACGCGGCTTTCGGCGTGGTGGCGATCCTGCTGTTGCGCAACGAGGGTCGCGGACAGCGGGTCGATATGGCGGCGGTGGCGGCCGCCGACTGACTACGATTGCCCGCAGAGTGCCGGGGAGGGAGGACAGCCCTCCCCGGCACCACGGCAACGCGATTGCTGTTCGGGCTCCGGTGCGTTGGCCCATCGCGTCGGTGATCCGCCGATGCGGGGTAGCGGATCGATTGCCAGCTTATTGCGCTCCTGGCGATCCGCAACGGTAACCGGCGGTTCACCACCTTTGGTCCCCGACATGACTGCCACAGGTCCCGGATCGGACGAAGAGAACCGAGCGGTCCCGTCGCGGCATTCCGAGCCGTCCGGACAGGCGGGCCGTTCCGAGAAGTCGGGGGCCGCCGAGTCGGCCGCGCCGTCGGGACCGGAATCAGCGGCGCCGCAACTCAGTCCGCGATGAAGCGAGCCGCGCGTCCGTCGTGTTCGCGCTGACGGCGGATCACATAGCGCCCAGGCGCGAGTCCGGTCGCGCCGTGTTCGGGGTGCAGGACGTAGGCCACGACGTCGGTGTCGACCAGGGTGAGCCCGAGTCCGGTGCGGTCGGTGAAGGCGTTGGTCCACCGGCACCGCCCCGGTTCGGGAATCAGGGTGTGCGGATTGCCGCCCGCCGCGCCGCGCAGCAACTCGGTTCCACGGGTCGGCACGGTGGACCACCGGCCCTGCGGGAACAGGTGGATGTCGGCGGCCACCAGTGCGAACGGGACGATCATCAGATCGCCCTGGGCTTGGAGTCCGTCGTGCACGGGGATGGTCACCTGCTGTTCCAGATGGTCGAGGACGGTGAGTCCGGTACGGGCGGTGAGGGTGGCGAGTGTGTTGTATGTCATGAGATCACCTCGGGGAGTTCAGGTTCGGCGAACCAGGCGGGAGTAGTCGGCGGCCTCGAGGCCGTAGGTCCAGGCGGCGGCCCGGACGGGATCGGTCATGTCGCGCGGAACGGCCAGGACGTAGCGGCGACGGGTGCCGTCCCGCTCGACCGAACCGTTCACCGCGACCAGGAGATTGCCGTGTGCGAATCCCCAACCGTCCGGCGCGCGATAGCACCGCAACGGCTGTCCGGGATTGCCCGGGTCCTCGGCCTCGCCGAGCAGGCGCAACCCCGCCCGGTCCAGGTAGGCGTCCCAGCCCAGGCGTTCGATCGCGCAGCGTCGCACCTCGACATTGGGTTCGCGGCCGATCCGTTCCGGGGTGGGATCGGTGACCACCCACCCGGGCACGATGGTGCCGTGCAGCACGTGCACCGCCGCGCCGTCGGCGAATTCGAGGGCGGGCGATCGGTCGTGGTGCAGTCGTCGTTCGCCGAACGCGCCCTGCGGGGTGGGTTCGGTGTGCAACAGACGCGGCCGCTCCACCATGACGCACACCCGCTCGTAGGACCACCACCAACCGGTGGTGTCGGCCAGTGTCGTGAGCACGTCGAGCAGGTGGTTCTCCTCGGCGCGGTAGCGGGTCGCGCCGATCTCGC
Organism: Nocardia takedensis NBRC 100417; assembly: GCF_000308695.1. GTDB lineage: Bacteria > Actinomycetota > Actinomycetes > Mycobacteriales > Mycobacteriaceae > Nocardia > Nocardia takedensis. The sequence continues at coordinate 30,647 of NZ_BAGG01000035.1, forward strand.
GGAGGATGTCGTAGAAGCCGAACCGATAGGCTTCCTGTTGGCCGTACCAGGGGATACCCATACTCGCCGTGGCGATTCCGGGCATCAGCGTGCGGGTCGTGACCACCACGCCGTCGACCAGGGTCGCGCGCAGCGGGTCGTAGACGATGCGGCGCAGCTGCGCACCGACGGTCCTGACCGGCCGCGGGTAGACGACCTTGCGAACGCAGGAGCTGCCGCTGCCCTCGATCCGCCGGTCCATGCGGTGCCGCGCGGCGGAGAACAGTGTGGCGAGACGGCCCGCCATCGGCAGGTGGGGCAGATCCGCGCCCGGCTGCCAGACCTCGCAGCGCAGTCCGTGCTCGGCGGTCGCCGTGACGGCGGCCGGAGGGGAAGGAACCCAGAGGAATTCGGGTTCCGGTTCGCCGATCAGTCGATACAGTTCGGCGACCGCCGCTCGCGCGGTGGATCGATCGGAGGGATCGGTGCACAGCCCACGCCGCAGCCACCGCTCGCGCAGCACGCACGCCGCGTCGAGCAGTTCTTCGGGAAGGGGGGAGTGACCGTGGAGTGGATGGTAGCTCGCGGCTACCCACGTGTGGGACACCGCGCTCACCGGAGGGTGGCGGTGACCGCCTTTCCTGTAGTCATGGTCACCGATGGTGACAGGCCGCGCCCGATCGCGCAACAGTCGCACCGATCCGCGGGTGTTCGCACCGACGTTGCCGGGCGATCGCCGCGAACGGCTACGGTGTCGGGGTGATCCTGCTCGCCATCGGCCTCGGCCTGCTCGGTGTGTTCGCGATGCGCTTCCACTCCGACCGCCGTCGCCTCGGCAACGGCGTGTTCCTGTTGCTCGGTGTGCTGTGCACCGGGGTGTGGGTGGTCGCCCTGGGCGATCAGGACGTCCTACCGCTGCTCGCGCTGGTCCTGGTGGTGCTGGCCCCGCTGCTGATGTTCGCGTTCGCGATGCTGCTGATCGTCAACGGCGCGCAGTTGATCCGTCGCGAGGGCGTGCGCGTGCACACCCTGCTGCCCTTCGTGGTCGCCGCGGCATTCCTCTCGCCCTACGTGGGTTTCGTGATCGCCTTCGTCACCGGGAACTTCTGGACCGCGATCGCCACCGCCTCGGCGACGCTGCTGGTCAGCTATCTCGGCATGCTGCTGCTCGCCTTCCTGACCTACGCATTCCTCTACAGCCGCCTCGGCTACGAATCCGGGATGGACGCGATAGTCGTGCACGGTTCGGGCCTGGACGGCGGCGATGTCCCGCCGCTGCTGGCGGGACGCCTGGACCGCGCGTTGACCGTCTACCGCGACGAGATCGCCTCGGGCGCAAGCCCACTCGTGGTCACCAGCGGCGGCAAGGGCGACGACGAGGAGGTCGCCGAGGCCGACGCGATGGCGCGCTATCTGCGCGAGCGCGGCCTGCCGGAGGAAGCGATCCTGCACGAGGACCGTTCCACCAACACCCACGAGAACCTGTTGTTCACCAAGCGATTGCTGGTCGAGCGCGGCGGTGCGGGACGCATGGTGTTGGTCACCAGCAACTTCCACGTGCTGCGCACCGCCATCCTGGCCCGCACCCTCGGTCTCGACGCCGAGGTCATCGGCTCGCACACCGCGATGTACTACCTGCCCGCCGCGATCCTGCGCGAATTCGCCGGTGTGGTGGTGCAATACCGCTGGACCAACATCAGCGCCTGCCTGGTGCTCGCCGCGCTGCCGCCGTTGGCCGCCCTCGCGGTCCGCGACCTGCCCCTGATCGCCTACTAGCCGGTCTTGTGCGGGACGCCGACGGTGAGTCCGCCGTCGATGACGAATTCCGCGCCGGTGGAGTAGGAGGACTCGTCGGAGGCGAGGTAGGTGACCAAGGCGGAGACCTCCGCGGCCTCGGCGGGCCTGCCGAGCGGGATCTGGAGGAAGTCGGCGGGGATGCCCTGGGTCATCGGGGTGGTGATGAAGCCGGGGTGCACCGAGTTGACGCGGATGCCCTTCGGGGCCAGTTCGAGGGCAGCGGATTTGGTGAGCCCGCGCACCGCGAATTTGGTGGCGGTGTAACCGTGCAGTCCGGGGCTGCCGCGCATTCCCTCGACCGAGGAGATGTTGACGATCGAACCGCTGCCCGCCTCGATCATCGCGGGCACCGCGGCCTGCATGCCGAGGAAGGTGCCGGTCAGGTTGATGTCGAGGATGCGCTGCCATTCGGCGAGTTCGAAATCGACCAGCAGGTTGCCGTTGACGATGCCCGCGTTGTTGACGAGCACGTGCAGTCCGCCGAACCGGTTCACCGCGTCGGCGACCGCGTCGAGCCACTGCTGTTTGTCGCGCACGTCCAGGTGCGCGTAGGCGGCGTTCGGGCCGAGGTCGGCGACCAGCGCCGCACCCTCCTCGTCGAGGATGTCGGCGACGACCACGCGCGCGTCCTGCGCGATCATGGCGCGCGCGTGCGCCGCGCCCATGCCGCGGGCTCCGCCGCTGATCAGTGCCACCTTGCCGGTCAACCGCCCCATCGCGGACCTCCGCTGCTCGCCGATGTCAGAACGTAGAACACGTTACAGTTCGTCGGCCTCGCGCGCGGCAACCAGCAGGTCATCGATGGCGACGGGCACGGCGTCGGCCAGCACGGCGACGTCGGGGACCAGATCGCGGCAGGCGATCAGACCGAAATCCAGGTTGCCGTCCAGCGAGAGCACCGTGACGGTGAGGCCCGCGCCGTCGAACACCGGCCCGAACGGGTACAGACCCGCGATGCGCAGACCGAGGAAGTTCAGCGGGACCGACGGCCCCGGCACGTTCGACACCACCAGGTTGTGCACCACCGGGTGGTGTTCGGCCAGGCCCAGTTGCGAATACAGGCGGATGGCGAAGCGGGCGGTGTTGGGCGGCGCGAAATTCGTCAGGTCGCGCAGGAAATCGGGGTCGACCTCGTCGTGTTCGCGCTTGGCCGCCCGATTGGCCGCCGCGACCGCGCGCAACCGCTCGGCCGGATCGGCGATGTCGGTGCCCAGTTCGGCGAACAGCGAGGACACCTTGTTGATGCCGTCGTCATGGCGGGTCGTGCGGTGCACCGACACCGGCACCGAGGCGATCAGCGAGCGGTCCGGCAGTTCGTCGTGCTTGGTCAGGTAGTCGCGCAGCGCGCCGCCGACCACGCTCATCACCACGTCGTTGACCGTCACGTCGAACCGGGTCCTGATCTCCTTGATCGCGTCCAGATTCGCCTCGGCGAACGCGATTCGGCGACGCGCGCCGATGCAGCGGTTGAAGGGGGTGCGCGGCGCGGTGAGCGGTAAGGCCATGCCGCGCTGGTTCTTGCGCCTGCGGTGCGCGAAGCCGGCCAGCATCCCCAACGTCTTGGGCACCATGCCGAGGATGGCGGCCTTGGCGGGCATGCGGATCGCGGCGTCGGTGAGCAGTCGCCAGTCCGCGGGCTGCGATTCGGGCTCCCAGTCCTTGGGCTCGGTCGCGGGAACCGAATCCGGGCCGAGGTCGCACAGCGCGAGCAGGATGTCCGCGGCGGTGACGCCGTCGACGGTGGCGTGGTGGTATTTGCACACCACCGCCAGCCGTCCGTCCGGCAGACCTTCCACGATGGTCATCTCCCACAGTGGGTGGGTGCGCTCCATCGGGGTGCTCGCGATGTCGGCGACGAGTTCGGCGAGTTCGTCGCGGCCGCCGGGGCTGGGCAGGCCGACGCGGTGCAGGTGGTTGTCGAGATCGAATTTCGGATCGTCCACCCAGACGGGGTGGTCGAGGTTGAGCGGCACCTCGACCACGCGTTTGCGCATCTGCGGGACCAGCGACAGCCTGCGGCCGAGTTCGGCGCGAAAGGTGTCGTAGGAGTAGGGCGTTTCGCTCGCGGCGGGGTCGAGGATCAGCAGCGCGCAGACGTGCAGGTGCTGGGTGGGGGTTTCGAGATAGAGAAAGCTGGCATCCAATCCTGTCAATCGTTCCATAGCGAGATTCTACTAGAACGCGTTACAGTTTTCACCCACCTCGAGGGAACAATGAGCACGTCAGGGGCCTGCCTGCTGTTGATCACGGTGTTCACCTGCGCGGACGGAATGACGAACGCTCTGTGTGTTACCAGAGGTTCTATATATGTGTATGATCGTTGCTACAGTCACGCAGGAATATGTGTGTGGTCGCGCCGGTGAGACCTCGGCGCGAAAGAACGAGGAGTACCGATGAAGCTACTTCGTCGACGCGCCGCGCGCGTCGAGACCGACCCCGGCGAGGTGGCGCTGCACGCCCGCGACGTCCGTTTCGACTGGACCGACACCCCGCTGCACTGGATGCCGGGCGAACCCGTCGCCTCCCACCTCATCAACGCGCTCAATCTGCTGCTGCCCGAAGGGGAGCGGATGTTCTGCGCCGCCTACGGCGAAGCGCTGCCGCACGTCAAGGACGAGAAGCTGCGCGAAGCCATGCTCGGCTTCATCGGCCAGGAATCCATGCACGCCGAAACCCACGACAAGGTGCTGCGCGAGGTCCTGATCGTCAACGGCGTCGACCCCGCCCCCTACCTGCGCCAAGCCGAATACCTGTTCCGCAGGACCCTGGGCCCCGACCCCGCCGCGGGCGACCAACACCTGGTCGAACGCCTGGCCGTCATCGCCTGCCTGGAACACTTCTTCGCCTACCTGGGCGACTGGGTGCTCAACGCCGACCTCGAAGGTTTCGACGCCGACCCGCGCGTGGCCGACCTGTTCCGCTGGCACGGCGCGGAGGAAGTCGAACACCGCCACGTCGCCCACGACGTCGCCTGCTACTTCGGCGTCGGCTACCTGCGCCGCGTCGCCGTCATGGCGCTGGTCTTCCCGGTCTTCCTCACCCTGGTCGCCCGCGGCGCCAAATTCCTGATCCACCAGGACCCGGCCCTGCCCGACCTCGGCTACCCCCGTCTGCTCGGCCACATCAGCACCGCGATGTGGCGCGGCGCGCTGCCCAGCGTGCCCTCGTTGGTGCGCAGCGCGATCTCGACGCTGCGGCCCGGTTACGACCCCGGCTCGGTGGGCTCCACCGCCCAAGCCGTCGCCTACCTCGCGCTCTCGCCCGCCGCGCGGGCCGTGGCCTCGTGAGCCCGCGCCCCGTCCCCGAACATCCCCCTGCGGACCTGTTCGGCCGACAGCGCGAGGACCGCGCCGTGCGACTGCTGCACGCCGTGGCCACCGCGCGCCTGACCTGGTCGACCATTGTCAACCGGCGCGCCCTCGAACCGATCGTCGACGACCGCCGCCTGCTGCTGGAAGTCACCGACCGGCGCGTGGAAGCCCGCGACGAGGACGTCCTCAGCCTGCGGCTGCAAGCCCCCGACCGGGCGAAACTGCCGCGCTGGCGACCCGGCGCCCACCTGGACCTGGAACTGCCCTCCGGTCGCCTGCGTCAGTACTCGCTGTGCGGCGATCCTTCCGACACCCGCGGCTACCGCATCGCCGTGCGGCGCATCCCCGACGGCGGCGGCGGATCGCTCGAGGTCCACGACACCCTGACCGTCGGCAGCGCCCTGGTCGTGCGCGGCCCGCGCAACGCCTTCCCGTTCGCGGTCCCCGGACACGGATCACCCGCCACCGCACTGCGTTTCGTCGCGGGCGGCATCGGCATCACCCCGATCCTGCCCATGGCCCGCCTCGCGCACCGACTCGGCCTGGACTGGTCGCTGGTCTACACCGGCCGCTCCCGCGACACCCTCCCGTTCCTCGATGAACTCGCCCGCTTCGGCGACCGCGTGCGCGTGCGCACCGACGACGAACACGGCCTGCCCGACGCCGCCGACCTGCTGGCGGGCGTGCGCCCCGGCGCCGCTGTCTACTGCTGCGGCCCCGCGCCGATGACCGCCGCGATCGCCGCCGCCGTGCGCGACCGCGGCATCGAACTGCACTCCGAACGGTTCTCCCCGCCGCCCATCGTCGACGGACAACCCTTCGAGATACAGATCGCCGCCACCGGGGAGACTTTCGAGGTCCCCGCCGACCGCAGCGCCCTGGACGCCATCCTCGACCGCCGACCCGATCGGCCCTACTCGTGCCGCCAGGGCTTCTGCCGCACCTGCCGCGTCCGCGTCCTCGCGGGCACGCCCGACCACCGCGAGACCGTGCTCACCGAGGCCGAACACGCCGAAGGTGACATGCTGGTCTGCGTCTCGCGCGCGGCGGGCGGACGGCTGGTACTCGACCTCTGACACTCGCACCCCACAGATCAGGAGACAGTCGATGACGACGATCGATATCGACGCGGACCGCACGGAACGGATCGTCCACAACGAGGGATTCGACCTCGCCGTCTACGAATACGGCGACCCGGCCGACCCGACCGTGGTGCTCGTGCACGGCTGGCCCGACACCGCCCGCCTGTGGGACGCGGTCGTCCCGCTGCTGACCGAACGCTTCCACGTCGTCACCTACGACACCCGTGGCCACGGCAACTCCACCCGCACCGACCGGGTCGCCGACTTCCGCCTCGACGCGCTGGCCCGCGACTTCTTCGCCGTCGCCGACGCCGTCAGCCCCGAACGCCCCGTGCACGTGCTGGCCCACGACTGGGGTTCGGTCCAGGTCTGGGAAGCGGTGTGCGAACCGCACGCCGCCGACCGCATCGCCTCGTTCACCTCGGTCTCCGGTCCCAACCTCGACCACCTCGGCCAGTGGGTGCGCGCCAGACTGTCCCGCCCCACCCCGCGCAACCTCTGGCAGCCGCTGACCCAGCTGATGTCCTCCGGCTACACCGCCTTCTCCATGACCCCCGGCCTCGACCGCGTCTTCCGCGTCGTCGCCAAGGAGAAGCGCTGGCAGCGCCTGGTCTCACTGATGAACGACACCCCGCCCGACACCGTCACCCTCGGCCCGACCTTCCGCCGCGACGCCATCGACGGCCTGCTCATCTACCGCGCCAACATCCTGCCCCGCATGTTCGCGCCCCGGCAGCGCCGCACCGAGGTGCCCGTGCAGTTGATCGTCGCGGGCCGCGACGTCGCCGTGCGCCCCGCGGGCTACGACGACTCGGCCAAATGGACCGACCGTCTCTGGCGACGCGACGTCCCCGCGGGCCACTGGATGCCGTTCTCGCACCCGCACCTGCTGGCCACCGCCACCACCGAACTCATCGACACCCTCGACGGCGGCGAACCGCCGCGCGGCCTGCGTCGCGCCGAAACCGGCCGCGTCGCCGCGCCTTTCGCCGACCAACTGCTCGTCATCACCGGCGCGGGCAGCGGCATCGGCCGCGAGACCGCACTGGCCTTCGCCCGCGGCGGCGCCGAGATCGTGCTCTCCGACATCGACCTCGACGCCGCCAAACAGACCGCCGAACTCATCACCGCCGCGGGCGGACTCGCCCACCCCTACCGCCTCGACGTCGCCGACGAGGCCCAGGTCCGCGAACACGCCGCCGAAGTCCTCGCCGCCCACGGCGTCCCCGACCTGCTCGTCAACAACGCCGGCGTCGGCCAAGCAGGCGGCTTCTTCGACACCAGCTCCGCCGAATTCGACCGCGTCATGCGGATCAACCTCGGAGGAGTGGTCAACGGCTGCCGCGCCTTCGGCGCCGCCATGGCCGAACGCGGACTCGGCGGACACATCGTCAACGTCGCCAGCATGGCCGCCTACAGCCCCCAGCAGGGCTTCAGCGCCTACACCACCAGCAAGGCCGCCGTCTACATGTTCTCCGACTGCCTGCGCAGCGAACTCGCCGGCCGCGGCATCTCCGTGCACACCATCTGCCCCGGCGTCGTGCACACCAACATCGTCAACGCCACCGCCTTCGCCGGCGTCGACGCCGCGGAGGAGAAGCGCAAACAACAGCGCTACGACGAGCTCTACCGCAAGCGCCGCTACACCCCCGACAAGGTCGCCGCGCAGATCGTGAAAGCCGTCGAACGCGACCGCAGCATCGTCCCCGTCACCCCGGAGGCGCGCGTCCAACTCCAGTTGAGCAGGCTCGCCCCCGCCGCCGTGCGCTTCGTCGCCGCGCGGGTCAAACTCACCTGAGCCCGCGTCGGGCGACCGAGTTCGTGCGTCGGGCGAGGAGGGTTTGCGTCGGGCGAGGAGGGTTCGCGTCAGACGACCGCGGGGCGGTCCAGGCTGGAACGCAGCGGCCGCCCCTGCTCGGCGAATCGGCGCGCCAACTCGTCGCGGGCGGACGTGCCGCCCCGGGCGTTCTCCACACAGAAACGGCCTTCGGCCATCGTCAACAACTTGACGTTGACCAGCCGGATCGGCGACAAGGGGCCCGCGACCGCGGCAGGGACCTCGGCGTCGGTCAGCCCGAACATCACCACCGGGTCCTGACCGTCGGCGCGGTAGGCCGCGGGCGCGCCCGGCAACTCCACGCCCGGCAGCGCCATGGTGAGCAGACCGTAGCGTTCCAGCACGTCGCCGAAGCGGAATCCCAGATTCGCCACCTGATTCGACACATCCATCACCAGCCTGCCCAGCCACGAGCCCGCGACGGCCATCGTGTCGAGGCCGGCGGGCAGACCGTCGCCGATCCCGTACACCTCGAGCCCGAAACCGTTGGTGGGCTCGGCGTCGTCCCACGAACCGTGATCGCGGGAAGGCCCTCTCCGGTCAACGGCTCGGCGGGATCTCCGCTGTCCGTGCGAGTTCGGCCTCGATCGCGGCCACCCGCCCCGCGTCCACACCCCACGGATGCTCCACCCCGACCCGACGGTCCAGATCCCACAACACGGCCTGTTCCCCGGGCGCGGCCACCATCGACCAGGCCACCACCGTGCGCCCCAACTGCTCCGCCATCGAACCCGCGCCCCCGCCCGGCCGCGCCCCCGGTCGCACGTACCCGTCACCGTCGGGGAAGTGATGCAAGAACCGCCCGTAAGCGGACGCGCAGAACGCCGCGTACCGTTCCGTGCACAGGATCAACCCGTGCCACGCCTCGTCCACCGCGTGCGAGGGCATCCCGATCACCTGCCCGTCGCGCATCGCCGCGCCGCAACAGCGCAACCACTGCCGCAAACCGGTCTCCACCAGCTCGCGCGGCTCCCACGGACACGTCTTGAACACCGCCTCCGGCAGCGCCAACGCCGCCACCGCCCGGTCGACCTCACCCAGGTCCATCCGGCGCCGCGACCGATCCCGAGAGCGAAAAACCACCACGACTCACTGTACGACCGCGGGGCTACCGGCGGTTCGCCGCGCTGAAGACCTGTAGGAACACCGTTACCATTCGCGACATGTCCATCCTGATCGGCATCGTCCTCATCGTGCTGCTGTTCACCCTGCTCATCGGCGCGATCGTGGCCTTCGTCATCTACCTGGTCAAACAGGTCGGCTCCAATAGCCCCCTGGGCGGCGGCAACGGCTTCTTCGGCGGTCAGCAAGGGCAGTGGGCGGCGGGCAGCCACGGAACCCACCATCACCACCACTCCGGCTGCGGAGGCGGCACGGACTACCCGCCAGGGTGCGGCGGGGGTTCCGGCGGATCCGACAACAGCGGCTGCGGCGGGGGGAGCAGTTGCGGGGGCGGCAGTGGTAGCAGCAGTTGCGGTGGGGGGAGCAGCAGTAGCTGTGGCGGCGGTAGCAGCAGCAGTTGCGGCGGAGGCGGCAGCAGCTGCGGTGGCGGATCCTGAGCTTCGAAGTGCGCGCCCCCCGGTGAGCCCGTCCGACCGGGAACCCGGCGTCCACGCCCGTTGACAACGCGCCCGCCGCGCCCGCCGCCCACACCTCCCGGGCAACCGAACGGCGATATCCCAGGTGAACCGCTGGTGAACCAGCCCCCACCCGGTCCGCGATGCCGCCGGAACCCGAACTGCGGTGGGGCACACTCTGATTACATACCCGTGCCGTTTGTGACATCTCACCACGCGGCACACCGATGTGGTGCGGCGAACGCTACAGTTCCTCCGTGCAAACACTGATAGTCGTCGGCGTGATCGCCGTCGTACTCCTGCTCGTCTTCGCCGTGGTCCAGTTCGCGAGCAGGTCGCCCCACGACAGCCGTTGGGACGCAACCGATTCCCGTCAACCCGCCTGGGACGACGCCGACCGCCGGGTCGCCGAACGCCCCGTTAGGTCCTAGGCGTCAACACCACCACCGCGAGCGGGCGCTTCGTCCGCTCCTGATACGCGGTGTAACGCCCGTGATTCACCTCGTCCACGATCCGCCACCGGCGTTCGTAGTCCGCATCACTCGGATAAGTAGCCCGAGCGGTGACCGGAATCCGTTGCCGCCCAACCTGAATCTCGCAATCCGGTCCGGCCTTCACATTGGCCAACCATCCCGGCGGCCGCGGTGACCCACCGTTGGACGCCGTCACCAGAAAGTCGCCCCCGTCCCGCCCGTACGTCAACGCCGCCGTACGCTTCTGGCCGGTCTTGCGCCCCACCGTCCGCAACAGCAACGTGGGATTCCCGAACATCACCCGATGCCCGACCAAACCCCCACTCCTCTCGTAAACCCACTGATGCACCTTCAGAACGTTCACGAACAGACTGCTCACGGACCCACCTCTCCCAGCATCACCGACCACCCCACCCTATTCCCCACCGACTGGCACCCGCCCCACCCCACCCGGTAGGCTTCCACCGCCGCTCGACGCGGCTCAGGGGCGGTAGCTCAGTCGGTTAGAGCCGTGGACTCATAATCCATTGGTCGCGGGTTCGAGCCCCGCCCGCCCCACAAACACCCTGGTCACAGGCTTGAGCGCTGGTTGTAGGGCACGCCGCGTTGGTCGTGAGGTGGTGCGGGACGCGGTTCGAGGTCGGTGAGGGTGGTCTCGTGCAGTGAACCTGCGCGACGAAGCGCATTGCCGATGGTGGCGCTCGAGGCCGCGGTTGTCGGGATGGTCAGGTCCCAGGATGTGTGTGCGGTCGGCAAGCGTGCGTTCGAGCAGGTCGATCGCACGATCGAAGTGCCCGGTGGCTGAGTACGGCGACACAGCGAAGCCCGACGCGGTGAGAGCGCCAAGGCCAACCACAACCACCACGAATCCCGAACCTCAGTCGCGAGATTCACCGTGACCGCGAGCCCGGTCGACACGATCGCCGTCACAGCCGTCGGCACCACCACCCGCGAGGTCATCGAATGACTCACCACCCCACCCCCGTGCATCGCCGCTCGAAATCCGAACTCGGCCCCTACCCACACTAGGCTCGACCGGGCGACCGCACCCGGGAACTAACCCACCATCTGCACCTGGCCGTCGCCAGCTGCGATTACGGATACATCAACCGAAGCGCTCACCGACCGGCAGTCGGCCCGGCTCCCTTGGAGACACTTTCTGGGCAGCGGGTGCGCTCACGAGAATCCCTGCACCTCCAGGTACCAGATAGTTTGGTCGCCGCCGATGCCTTTGGATACGGCCGACTTCGGACTCACGGTCGAGTCCGGTGTGGCGTAGGTCAGCCGCTCGACGATCGGGCCCCGTTGCCTGTCGTCATAGGCAAGGACGACTTTTCCATCGTGCACGAATACCTGCGTTGTAGATTCGGAGTGGGTATGCAGCCCGGTCCACACTGCTCCGTTCGTTCCCAGGGTTCGATTGAGTTTGTCGCTGGTATTGGGGGAGCTGAAGCTGTACATGCGATCCCACGGACCGATTTGAGCACCGGATGATGCGACGAGATCGCCGAGCCGGGCGGTTCGCCTTTCGTTCAGAAGTTGAGCGAAAGCCGCCGTCAACGCGGGGTTCCCGTCCTGAACGGTGATTTGTTCACCGTCCGATGCGGAACCACACCCGGCGACCGAGGTGAAGGCTACGCTCGCTACGGAGACCAGCAGCAGGGCTCTCATTCGTTTGCGGGTACGCACCACACTCCTAGGAGGTTTCGACGCACGTCGGCCCAGGTGGTCATTTGGGAGACGGCTTGTTGTCCGGAATCAGGGACCCTGGCAGTGATTGCTGCTGATCGATCAACGCGGTCGGCGGTTCGTACCCGAGAGTGGTTCCCTTCGGCCGGGCGAGGTTGCCGTTCTGATCGATCACGACCCCATCACCGGCGTTCCATGCTTCGATGATCTTGTTCTGCAATCCAGCCGAACCGAGTCCTGGATTCTCAGTGGCAATTCTTCGGCCGAGTTCGTTGTTGTACAGGTCCATGGCTTCGCGACTCATTCGGTTGTCTTCTCGGCCCTCATGCTTGGATGTGTATTCCTCGGTCCACTCCGCGCCGAACTCCTCGGTCAGCATGGCATTCCAGTATGCGTGCCGGAAAGCGTCGGCGTGGTTGTCCTGGAAATTTCCGTCGTACTGGTTCTCCACCTTCCTGTCCGGAAACAGGCGCTCCGCGGTGTCGCTGGCGTCCTCGCTGATTTGATAGAACTTGTACTGGTCCATGAGGCTTAAATTGTTCAACATCTCCGCCTCGCTGACAGTCACATCCTTCTGTGCGATGTCCGAGCCGGGATTGAACCGGTTTACCCATTTGACAAAATCTTCACTGGGCCATTTTGTCATTTTCTGCTGATCAGGGTTGACTTGGTACGTGTAGAGAATCATCTCGAGGTCTGCGCCGAGTGGAATGGGAACGTCGGAGAAAACCTTGATAATGGCTTCACCGGCGGAACTCGCAGCATCGCCCGCCTCCCTCAGCGACTTTTTGATCGCGTCTTCGTGCTGACGCTGCCCCTGGTCGAGGGCAGCCTTCGCCACCTCGAGCGACTTACCCTTCTCCGCGGCCAGCCACGAGACAACATCGTTGGAATAGCTGACTGCCCCGTCGTCGGCGACGGTGTATCGCTCATCCTCGGCAGCCTTGATAGCGTTCACAGCTGATGACTTCGCGAAACCAAGGATCTGGACGATCTGGGCGACGGCTGGCTGAGCATTGTCGAAGGCCGTTACCACCTTGGACAGCGAGGTCTTGGCTTCCTCGCCCTTGACGCGCATGGCATCCCCGGCCCCGCCACGCCAAAATCCAGGAGAGTCGGCGAGCTGCTGATTGATGGCGCTGTATTCGGTCGTAACCGCCTCCGCGCCGCGGGCCCACTCGTTACCCTGCTCGGTCAGCGAATCGAAGTTCCACTGACGGATCTCCGACTTCGTCGGAGGTAGCGAACTCATCGAGGCCCATCCAGCGGGCCGGCCTCGGCCAACTCGCCCTGTGACTTCGATTGCGCCGCCTGTTGTGCGTTGTAAGCTGCGATGCTCGCGGTCGCGGCGTCGTTGATCTCTCTGAGCTGCACGGCAACTCCTCGTACGCTGAGCCTTGCCCGAACACCGGCCCTCATGAAGGCAGCCCCCAGGCCCGACCCCGGCAACGCGGGCTCGATCGCAGCGATGAAGCCCTCGGTCGGCAAGGCGTTGAGGACCCCCTGGGAGCCGTCGAACGCTCCGATCATTCCTTCGAGTGCGGCTTGCTCTACGTATAGGTCGTCGGCCATCGCGATCCTCTCCCCATCGGCGATTTCGCTACGCTAACACGACCATCCGACGACATCGGGAGTGTGCCGTGCCGCCATATCCGAGCAACAGTGATACAGACCCGATCACCGATCGGATGAACGCCGTGCGTCGTGCGCTGCTCACGGACCGATTCACCGAGTCACGATACGGCGTGGCAGTCGATGTCCGGGCGGATGGAACGCTCGAAGCGGTTCGCATCGATGAGAGCGTCACGCCCTACGGGGTCGAACTCGGCAAGCTCATCACCACTCTCGCGCACGATGCCCTGGACAAGGCCCGTAGTAACGTGCGTGAACGCCTCGACGAACTGACGGCGGACCCACGCATAGCCGCAGCGGTCGAGTCGATCGAAATCGCTTCCGAACAGCCCGCACCGAATCCGGTGAGGATGACTGCGCGGCAGCATGTTCCAGAAGATGAGCTCAGCGAGGACGAGCTCATAGAACTCAACGAACGCCGCAACCAGGGGTGGTTTCGCTGAGCGCGGCCGATCACCGACACCGGCGACCGGCTACACCGGACGCCGATGCGCCGCTATTTGTCTCGCTCGTCGACCGCCACCAAGTACCGGCGGACCAACTCGGCCAGCTCATGGTCCAGTGAACCGTCACGGGTTGGGGGCCGCTGTGGCTGTGCGGGGACGGTCCGCCCCTGTTGCTCTTGCACGGCTATCCGCAGAGCCATCTGGCCTGCGTTGCCCCGGTCGCAATGCTTCCTTCGACAGGTACACCGCGAGGGCCGAGGCGAGGGTCGGGGCGATGAAGTACCAGGCGATGGCAACGGGGTTGCCGGAGGAGTAGAGGTTCCCCCAGTCGGGCGTGTCGCCCGGCGCTGCGAACTCGATGTCGATGGTTTCGGTGTTCCTGCCCCAGTGATTCCGCCGGGGCCATCGCGCCGTTCGTGATCGAAGTGGTTCCGGATCAGAACAACGGTCCGGGCCGAGCCTTCGGCGGGGTCGGACCTTTACGGTCCGGGCCGCCTATTCTTCGAGCGCCTGACCCAGCGGTATGGACGCGTGTAGCCGGCCGGTCAGGCAGCCGAGATGGGTGTACAACTGCTGACGCGAAGTCGATGCCGGCATGAGGGCAATGAGCACGCGCAGGTTCACGTCGCCGAGTGCAATGTGCTGACCAGACGTAGACGTGAGTTCCGTTCTCGGCATCGAAGACTCGCTCCGCGTTGCTGATCTCCTCGTCCGAGCCGACGCGCGATCGCCCTATGCGTAGATATCGGTGGATTCGCGGTCCGCCCATTTCTTGGTTATCGGGTTTGCACCCGGCCGAATTCGGGCCGCGGTAGTGATTCGGCGGCGAACAGGTGTAGGTCGACCTGGGTCATCAGTTCGTCGATGTCGACGCCGTCGGGGGCGATCAGTCGGTTGTCGGCCCAGTACGCGGCCAGTTGCTCGCTCAGGGTCTGTACGGACAAGTAGGTGTCCTGGTAGGGCTTCTCGGCGGGCGTTGCGTTTTCCATGCCGACATGGTGCACAAGGGCACCGACAAGATAGGTCGGAAACGTTGTGACGGCCGACTTCCCGGCCGGGTGATGAGCGCGGCCTGTGCGGCGACGGTAGGGGAGAGTCTGTTCCGTTCGTGCCCACGAATGAGGCAAGCACCACTACGGGGGTTGCGTCGCATGTTGCTGTGGGATGTCGAGGGGGCGCGGTCCGAGCGCGGATGCCCCGAGGTCGAGTCAGGGGCGGGGCGCGTACATGATGACCGCGACGCCCGCCAGGCACAGCAGCGCGCCGGTGACGTCGTAACGGTCGGGGCGGAAGCCGTCCAGGGCCATACCCCACAGCAGGGATCCGGCGACGAACACTCCGCCGTAGGCTGCCAGGATGCGACCGAAGTGCGCGTCGGGTTGCAGGGTGGCGACGAACCCGTACAGGCCGAGTGCGATCACGCCCGCGCCGATCCACGCCCATCCCCGATGTTCGCGGACGCCTTGCCAGACCAGCCACGCGCCGCCGATCTCGGCGACCGCGGCCAGCACGAACAACAGGACGGAACGGACGACGGTCATGGTCGGCAGCCTACGGTGTGGTATGCGGCGAGACCGTGGTGGTGCTCGCGCGGTCGCATCGCACACCCGCGCGACCGATAGCCGCGGCTGGGCGGCAGGTGCCTGGCGTTCCGGGCCGTGGTCGCGCCTTGTACCACGTCCGGGCCGTCGGCACTCGGCGTGCCGGGCTGCCGCTGCGACTATCGCTGTGACCGGTTGCCGAGTCCGGGCGGTAGGTATCTGGTGTGTCGGGCCGCCGCGGTGTCCGGTTACCGCGTCCGGGTGGCCGGTACCTGGCGTGCCGGGCCGCCGCGATCGCTTGAGCAACCGGTTACCGCGTCCGTGCGGGTTCCAAAAGCAGAATGGCCGCGCGACCGTTTCAGCCCCGCCACCCCGCCCCCGACCAGGACGAACCCGAGCGGCTCCAGCCACCCCGTTCCGGTCGGGACCGCGCCGCCGCCCAGCATTCCGGCGGCGGTCAGGATCGGAGCGGAGCAGCACACTGCGCACAGCGCTGCCCCGAGCCCGATCGGCATCCACCAGCGAGGGGCAGTGTGCGGGCAAGCTGCCCACCGCTGGAATCGAAAGGAACCGGACAGCAAGGGCTTTCGCTGCACGTGACCAGGTCGTCGCAACCGGCCGCCAATGCCGCGCGCAGGGTGTCGCGGACCGCGGTGAGTTCGGCCAGTCTGCTGTCGATCTCGGCGAGTTTCGCGGCGGCGCGGGCCTGCAATCCGGTCTCGGCGCGCCGGTGTCTCGTAGCGTTCACCAACTCGGCGACCTCGTCGAGGGTGAATCCGAGTCGCTGGGCGGCCTTGATCACGCGCAGCACCGTCACCGCCTGCTCCGGATACAGCCGGTGTCCGCCCAGGGAACGGTCCGGTTCGGCCAGCAGGCCGCGGCGTTCGTAGTAGCGCAGGGTCTGCGCGTTCACTCCCGCCGCGGCCGCCAATTCGCCGCTGCGCAATCCGGCGCTCATCGTCGGACCTCGGCGCGGGCGGCGAGGGTGTCGAGCACGTCGACGTGCTGGGAGGGCACCTCGATGCGCAGCATCGTCCCCTTGGGATCGGTGACGAAGGTGAAGGTGAAGAACGAGCAGCAGGCCGATTCGCGTGCGGTCAGGTCCCGTCCGATCGACTCGGCGTCTCCGTCGCGGGTGAGCCGCAGTTCGAGGCGCGTCGGGGTCGGTCGGGCGGTCGCGGTCACCGAGTGGGTGAAGAACTGGTCGAATTCGGCGAGGCGGGTCGGGCGTTCGGCGGTGGGCAGGGTGCACGCGGACAGGTTCGTCATCTGTTCGTGCAGGTCATCGGTCATGTCTTCACGGTAAGCCGGTACCCCGGTACCGGATGCAACACCGAAATCCTCCCGCGAGACGGCCATGCCGTCAGGCGCGGGAGGGCAAAAGTTCGGCGATCAGCGCCTCGACCCGCGCGCGGATCTCGTCGCGGATCGGGCGCACCGCGTCCACGCCCTTGCCCGCCGGGTCTTCGAGTTGCCAGTCGCGGTAGCTCACGCCCGGCAGGACGGGGCAGGTGTCTCCGCACCCCATCGTGATCACCACGTCGGAGGTCTCCACCGCGTCGTAGGTGAGGATCTTCGGGGACTGGGCGGTGATATCGATCCCGACCTCGGCCATCGCGGCGACGGCGGCCGGGTTCAACGATTCGGCCGGGGCGCTGCCCGCCGACCGGACCTCGATCTCGCCCCCGCCCAGATGATCGAGGAAACCGGCGGCCATCTGCGAGCGGCCCGCGTTGTGGACGCAGACGAACAGCACACTGGGCTTGGATGTCATGGGGCAGTGCTCCTTTCAACGGTGCGTGGCGGATTCTCGTGCGGGACGACGACGTTGTCCGCCGACTCGCCGGTTCCGGGGTAGAGCCACATGATCAACCCCGCTCCCAGCACCGCGCCCAGGAGCTGTGCGCCGATGAACGCGGGCACCGAGCCGGGGGCGATTCCGGCGAAGGTGTCGGAGAACATTCGCCCCACGGTGACCGCCGGGTTGGCGAACGAGGTCGAGCTGGTGAACCAGTACGCCGCACCGATATACGCGCCGACCGCGCCCGCGGAGAGCCCCGCGCGTCCGGTGCGGGCGAGGGCGAGGATCACCGCCAGCAACCCGGCCGTGGCGACGACTTCGCCGACGAGATGGCCGTCGCTGACCCGGTCGTGGGTCGAGACCTGGAACGCGCCCACCTCGAACATCACATTCGCCAGTACCGCTCCCGTCGAGCATCCCGCGACCTGCGCGGCGATGTAGGCCATCAGCTCGCCACCTTGCAGGCCGGTGCCGGTCCTGCGGCCGAGCCACCAATCCGCGAGTGAGACAACAGGGTTGAAGTGCGCCCCCGACACCGGGCCGAACATCAGGATCAACACCGCCAGCCCGAACACGGTCGCGGTCGAGTTCTGCAACAACTGCAATCCGGTGTCACCGGGGGAGAGCTGTTGGGCGGCGATCCCGGAACCGACCACCACCGCGACCAGCAGCGCGCTGCCCACGAACTCCGCGACCACCCGCCGCGCCGATCCGCTCACCGTGCGTCCTCGGGGGTCGCCGAGGCGAGGAACGCCGAAACCTGCCGCAGCACCGCGGGCTCGACCCGGTAGTACACCCAGGACGCCCGCCGTTCGCTGCTGAGCAACCCGGCCTCGCGCAGCACTTTCAGATGGTGCGAGATCGTCGGCTGCGTCACGTCGATCCCCTCGGACAGATCGCACACGCACGCTTCGTGACCCGCCCGCGCCGCGACCGAGCTGAACACGCGCAGCCGCACCGGATCGGCCAGCGCCTTGAACACCCCGGCCAACGGCGCGGCCTCCTCGGCCGACAGCGCCGCACCGACCAGCGGCGTTGGCACGCATTCCTGGACCGGTGTGATCACCAGCTCCGACTTAGACATAGATCGATATTGATGGATGTCGAAACAGTGCGCAAGTCAGCGCGCGAGATAGTCCACTGTCGGCGGCAGTGAGTCCGGTGCTCTCGGCCGCCCAACGCCGCGCCGAGCGCGAACTCGGGTCCGCGTCGGCGGTGGCCGATTCCGACAGACCTTGCATCGGATTCTGTTGGCGGGTGCGGACATGGACGAGCTGATCGCGAACGGTGAGGTGACCGTCGAGGGGGATGCGGGCAAGCTGGGCGAACTCGTCGGCTACCTCGACGCTCCCGACCCGGACTTCGCGATAGTCACGCCGTGACCGTGCCGTCGCGTACGAGGTGCGTGGTGGGTTGCCGCCTCATTCCGCGTCGAATCGCCATCCGGCCGTGATCGTCGTGAGGTCCAGGATCTCCTGTCGATCCGCGCTCACGAGGAAACCGGCACCGATCGCCCGGTCCAGTGCCGCGGTGAATTCGGTGAGGTAGTCGGTGCGGCCACCGGGATACCGGCGGGCGAGGTGGGCGGCGTCGAACAGTTCGCCGGACCCGAACAGTGTCGCCATGCGGTCGCTCTCGGTGTTCAGGCCCGAGGTGACGGCGAGGGGAGTGTCGACCCACGGGGTACGCACGCCGCCGCGCGCGATGCCGTCATCATCGGTGACGATGACCGGGGATCGGCCGTCCGACACCGTGATTCGCGCTGTGGAGGGTGCCGGCAGGCCGGTGCCGACCCAGTCGTGGAGTCGCGCGATCGCAGCGTACGTGGGCGCAGGAGATCCCAGGTGCCGCGCACGCCGACAACTACACCATCCACGACCGCCCGCGTGAGGTAGTCGGGCTCGCCGGATCAGCGCGTCCGACGCATGCGCTCCAAGTCATCGGCCAATGTCCTCGTCAAGGGATGCTGTTGTCCATGGTGCCCGGTGACCTCGGTAATCAAGTCCTGGAGCGCGACCACGGCGTCCCTCTCCCGGCCCATACCCTCCAACAACAGGCAGAGACGACGCCGCAGTTCCAGCGTGCGAGTGTCGAACGAGCCATACACCGTTGTCTGGTCCGTGAGGAGATCCCGGAGTTTGGCGAGTCCCAAGTGCGGTTCGGCGGCGAATATCAAACAGTCCGCTTCACGCTGACGGACATCGAACACGGTTTCGGCGTCGTGCCCGTCGCGCCGGGTGAGGTCGCCGACGAGGGTCGCGTAGGAGCGCGCCGCCTCACCGTAGCGTCCGTTGGTCATGAGCAGATCGGCCGCGTCACGTCGTACGGCGAGGACGGTGGAATCGTCCGCCCCCAGGGCTGTCGCCGCGCGGTGGGCCGTGGTGACCAGGAGTTCGACGGCCTCGTCGCTCCGGGACGATCGAGCGAGCCCGTTCGCCTGTCGTCGTGCCTTATCGATGTCTCCTGGCGTCACGGACGGCGGCGCGGCTGGGCCGTGCGCTCGCGGTGGAATTATGCTCGCGTACATGCGCGCGGGTGTCATTTCCGCGCCGACCGCGCCCGGGAGTTCCGGCAGGTTCTCGGCGTGCGGCAGTAAGCGGTGGAATACCTCGACGGCACTGTTCGGGCGATCATCGGGATCTTTGGCCAGCAGGGTGAGCACCAACTCCTCGATCTCCGGTGGCGTATCCGGGCGCAGAGCTCGCAGCGGGGTCGGTGCGGTCAGGATCTGATCCCTCAATGTCTCGCTGAAAGAACGACTCTCGAACAATGCCGCGCCGGCGAGCAGACGATGCACGACCAGTCCGAGCGCGTAGAGGTCGGTCGCGGGCCCGATCCGGTCGTTGTCACCGAACTGCTCCGGCGCCATGTAGAGCGTGGTGCCGATGGGGACACCCGTCATGCTGATCGCGGACTGACCGGGATCTCCGAGGGCGGTCGCCAGACCGAAGTCGAGCACTTTGACGTAGCCGTCCGGTGTGATCATGAGATTGCCGGGTTTGATGTCGCGGTGGATCACCCGGCGTTGGTGGGCGTAGTGCAGCACCGCGCACACCTGCGCGGCGATCGCGGCGGCCCAGCCGATCGGCAGGGGATCGTGTTCGGCGGCGAGGTCGTCCGCGTTGATTCCTTCGATGAACTGCATGGCCAGATACAGCCGACCGTGCAGCGGACTCGCCGGATCATCGATGCGACCCTGTTCGAAAATCACTGGGACACCCGGGTGATCGAGTCGCGCGGTGATTCGGCCCTCCCGCAGGAATCGGCGGGCGGATTCCTCGTCGCCGATCCGATCCGCACGGACGAGTTTGATCGCGACCGGACGGTCCATCAGCAGATCGGTTCCCCGAAACACCTCGCCCATTCCGCCGCGCCCCAGCGGCGTGTCGATGCGGTAGCGCTCCGCGATCATCTGTGTACGCACCAGTTCATCTCATACACAGACGATCGCCTCACAGCAAACGTTTCAGCACTCCGGATGCTTTCAGAGCGGCCAAGTGCTCAGCGGCGCGCCGGGGAGCCGACCCGCCACTGATGAGAACACCGGCCTCGATGTTCTGGCCCACGCCGGACTGGGTGAGATTGGCGCTGGTGACGAACAACTCGCGTCGGTCGGCGACAGCCAGCTTGGCGTGCATCTTCGCGCCCCGCTCCCTCGAACCGGCGGGCCAGTGCCACAACTGCATTCCCGTGCCGTGGAAAGCGATCGCCGGTTCGTCCCCGCTGATCGCTCCGGCGGCTCCCTGCAAGGTTTCCACGACGACCACACCACGCACGCCGCGAGCGGTCGCGGCGGTGAGCGCGTCGCGCAGTGGCTCGTGGGGTTTCGCCGAGTAGGTGGTCAGGAACAACTCCGCTTCGGCGCGTTCGACCACCTCGACGAGGACGCGCGCGGTGGCACGCACCGGAACGCCGTGCGCCGAGGGACCGCTCCACACGGACTCCACCCGTTGCCGTGGATGGTCCAACGCGGCGGCGAAACCGCGCAGATACGCGGCGGCTTCGGCGTTGGTGTGCGCCTGCATCGCGTCGATCACGGTCTGCGCCTCGGCCGGGTAACCGATCACCGACTCGACGGCGACGATCGGCGGCGCGTCCTCGGCGATCCGGTCCGCGATCGTGCGCAGGCGCACGGGACCGAGGCGAGCGGCGGCGTCCTCGAGACTCACGGCAGATCCGGGAACAGTGCCAATTCCGGCTGATCGCCGAGCGGGACGAGGAATCGGCGATCCAGGAACTTGTTGCCGCGTTCGCAGGTCGTCTCGGAGACGAACAGACAGATGTGACAGGCGGCGCCGTGCAGGACATCGGAGGGGAAGCTGGGCAGTCGTTCCGCACACAGCGGATCGGAGGAGCAGTTGCGGGCATCGAGTAGAGCGCGCCGGGTCAGCCGCACCAGCTGATCCGGTTCGGCCAGCGACACCAGGCCGCCGAGTGTGCCCTCGGCGTCCGGAACGGCGGTGTAGATGAGGATGCCGCTGCGGGGTTCGCCGTCGGAGTCGCCGGAGTAGATGCGTTCCGACAGTGAGGCCGAGCTGTAACCGCATTCCAGGGCGATGGTCCGAATCATCAGGTGCGACAGCGTGTGCAGGGCGTAGAAGCGCAAGCCGGGCCAGTTCGCCATGGGGTCGAACGCCCCGGCGATGCGATCGGAGTAACGGTTCGCGCGGTAGCGTTCGTACGCTTCGCGGTGGCGTGCCATCGTCTCGGAGTTCTCGACCCGTCGTTCCCAGTCACGCAGCAGGTCTTCCGGGAGTTTGAGGAAGATGCCTTCGCCGCGCACTTCGCTGGCGGGAATCCATTCCGGCCTCGACCTGGCCAGCGGCACCCTGGTCACCAGATTCGGATCCTGGGGATCGGGAGCGTCCAAGCGGGTGAATCCGATCAATGCGCGGACCTCGCGCAATCGTTCGGCTTGGATGACATCGTCGTAGATTCCGATGAGCGGTTTCGGAACCCCGTCGACGTCGCGGTACAGCGCGAAATCGGCATTCGGTTCGGGAAGCCTGTCCGCTGCGAAGACTCGCCATTCGGCGCCACGCAGATCGCCGTCCTCCTCGTCGCCGCCGGTGTCGCCCGCGAGCTTCGCGCGCCGTCTTTCCACGGCCTGCTCGACCTCGTCGTCGGTCCAGTCAACGAGTTCCCGGAACGCGGGGACCTGGGTGCGTCCGTAGGGGTACATCGCGCGGGGCAGCCCGCTCAGCGCGTCCCAATGCTTCTCGATCAGATCGTCGAGCCTGCTGCTGTCGGTGGACGGCACCGCCAGCGCCGACAGGGTTTCGGCGAACCACTGATTCGACGCGCCCACCACGATGACCTTCAGCGGCTTGGCGCAATTGGCGTCGAAGGTGCTCAGATGCGGATGCCTGCCGCGGCAGGGCGGCAGATTCTGCTCGCCGCGAGATCCCATCGCTTCGCGAATATTGCGGTTGGCCGGACAATGCCTGCAGGTGATCTTCACGTCCGCGCCGAGGTTGCCGCCCCGGTCCTCCATCTGGAGCCGAGGGTGGGTGGCATTCGGGCACGGAACCCCGTGGTGGACGAACTCGCGATAGGGGAATTCGTCGAGATGTCCGTTGGCGCAGGACAAAAGGAAGCGTGCGGTGACCGCCAGCGGCTTCTTTCCCCGCTTCGCGCATCTCGCGTGCACGAAGCGCGCTTCGTGCGGCCGTCGCGGGTTGAGGTTCTCGAAGTCGAAGGCGTGCCCGTCCAGCGACGCCAGGTCATTGCAGTAGGTGCACCGGAACCAGGCCGGGAACGGCGTCACCGGAACACCTACCGCCGAGGCGGGCCCTTTCGGGTTGCTGTCCAGCCCTTCCATCCACGGCGCGGGCTCGAGTCTTCTGACCGATCGGCCCAGGATGTCGTTCGCCTTCTTCAACAGCCGGGGTTCGGTGATCGGCTCCTGCGGCGATTTCCGCAGATCCCATTCGTCGAGACCCTTGACCAGGACCGAGAAGTTCGGCAGATCCACGAGCGCACCGACGCCGGTGGTGAACATCAGATGACTGGGCCGGACGCTGCCGACGCGCCGGAAGTAGTCGAAGTTGTCGGTCATCGGTCGTTCTCCTCGGTGTCCTCACCCTCCGACGACGCGGGCAGAAACCAGCCGGGCGCACCGAACGGAGGCGCGAACAGCGCCTCCTTGCGGGGGAACAGCAGGTTGATCTCGTTCTCGGTCTCCCGCATGGACATGCCGACCGTCATCGGTTCCCACGCGCCGGTGCCCGCGGGCCTGATCAGTCCCTTGAGCTGCTGTCTGTTCGATGTTCCGTCGGTGTAGCCCAAGCGCACGGAGGGGTGGTTCTGTCCTTCCGGGCCTGCCCAGCGGTCACCGATCATCTTCAGCTGCTCGTCCAGGTAGTTGCGACCGCGCACGCTGTTCACCGCCTCGGCACGGGCGAGCATCCGCTCCCGGATGTCCCGCACGACCGGACCGTCGAGATCGACGTCGTAGGCGTCGGGGTTGCGCGAGTAGTTCTCGATCGCGTTGCGGACAGCGGCGACGAACATCCCGGTCGCGCCGCGATCTATGGATCGGCGTGTGTACGGCGTCACCGACAGCGCTTCGACCTGCCGGTAGAAGGTGGCGTGGTAGTGCTCGAAGTCCTCGTAGTGGGCCAGATCCCGCGGCCGCGACCAGTTGTAGAGGGTCACCACGAGTCCGGGCCGTTCGGAATCACGCCCGACGCGCGAGGATGCCTGGATGTATTCGGCGGTGTTCTTGGGCTGGCCGGTCATCACCATCAGACCGAACCGGGAGACGTCCACGCCCACTTGGAGCATGGAGGTCGCCAGCACCGCGTCCACCGGGCGCAGACCATCGCGTTCGCGCTGGGAGAACCGTTCCGCGAGGGGATGAGGCGGCGGCACCCGCTCGCCGGACCTCGCGGCGCGCAGCGCTTCGCGGTGTCTGCCGTATTCGGCGGGCGCCGCAATGCGGCGCGCCGAGGTGTCGAGGTCGGGGTCGAACTGGTGCTCGAGGCGTTTGAGCGCGTCGCTGATGTCGCCCGAGGAGATGCGCGAGGTCAATTCCTGGATGGACAGCATCGCCGAACGCACGTGCAGCCGATCGGAGAGCCGCGGCCGGGTCCGGCCGCGGCGGACACGCGTCGTCACGTCGTCGTCGAGGTAGCGACGCATGCCCGCCAATTCCCGTGTGGCGTTGAAGTAGCCGACCATCGTCATGTACGGGTCGGCCGCCGCGCCGTAGCGATCGAACAGGGTCTGGCCGGCGAGCAACAGGATCTCGGCGAGCCGGATCTCGGCGGATTTCATGCGGACACCGTGCGCGCACAATCCCAGATAGCGGCGGCCCGGATGCTTCTTCGTGATCGGCTGCTGCTCGGAGAAGAACGTGTCGGCGACATCGAGCACCTGCGGCGGGAAAACCGCGAGTTCACGCCCGAATACGCCGAGCACCTGTTCGCGCGCACGCTTGGTGGTGGCGGTCGAGGCCACGACCTTCGGAGCGGTGAGCCGCTCGGCGAACCGCCAGGTGGTGAGTTCGGCGACGGCGGCCTCGAACAGACCGACGGTGGTGCCCAGCGCACCGGAGATCAGGTGCAACTCGTCCTGGATGATCAGATCCGGCGGCCGCAACCGCACCACGGGTTCGGCACTGACGCCGGGCAATTGGTGGGTCTTGTTGTGGCGTGTCGCGCAGCCCGTCCTGGCGTCCATGTCGTCGTGTCGGTAGCCGTGGCGCGGGCAGCGCGACGCGGCCCGTCCGAACAGCATGCCCGCCTGGCCTTTCCAAGGCAGCTGGGCGAGTTTGTCGACGGTGGCGATCACCAGGGTGGGCAGCAGTCGGTAGATCTCCTCATCGACCGTGATGATCGGCAGACCTTCGCCGTGGGCCGTCCGGCGGGCGAACGGGCAGGCGTCACCACCCTCACCGCGCGAGCAGTACAGCAAAATGCGGCGGCGTTCGTCATCGACGTCCAGATCACGCTGAGCGTTGAGCTGGGTGCCGCACCACGGGCAGTTCAGGGTTTGCAGCACGTTGGCTCGCCGCCCGTTACCGGAGTCCCTGGCCTCGATGATCTGTTCCTTCGCGCCCTCGAACCAGTTGGGCGCCACGCTTTCCCCGACCCACAAGCCGATGCGGAACGGCTCCTGCCCCCAGGTGTCGGGCTCGCGACGACGGATCACCTCGGTGGCGCAGACGAGCGCGGCGGCGCGCTGGAACTGCTGGGCCGTGAGCAAGCGCAGCGTGTATCGCATGAGCACCGCGACTCCGGCGAGTCCGCTGCGGGCCTCCGCTCCCGCACCGAGCTGTCCCTGAAGTCGACGGATGGCGAAGGTGTAGGCGGTCAAGCCCAGATAGGCTTCGGTCTTGCCGCCGCCGGTGGGGAAGAACAGCAGGTCGACCAGCGCGGTGTGGTCCGCCGCGCGTTCGGGGTGCCCTGGATCGGTGAGCGAGGGCAGGTTCAGCAGGACGAAGGCGAGCTGGAACGGACGCCAGCTGGCCGCCCGCTCGCCCTCCCCGTCGATCTGCGCCTTGGCCTCGGCGTAGTCGAGTCCGTGCTCACGCAGCGGCGCCAGCGCGGTGTTGCGGCGCTGTAGCGCCATCGCCTCGTTGGTGAAGTGGAAGGCCGCGAGCGCTTCGGCGTGGCGCGGCCGATTCGAGTCGGTGAGCAGTCCGATGCCCTCGGCGATCCGGTTACAGGCCGTCCGAGCGTCGCGGATTGCTTTGCTGGCGGCCGGCTTCAAAGATTCCGGCAGCCCGTCGATTTCGCGTTCGCGTTCGTCGAGCCACGCGGTGTAGCGCTCGACCAGCGGACGCAGTCCGGTGGCGAGCGCTTCCGGCGTCGCGGTGGCGAGTCGGTCCATGGACAGCTCGACGGCTTCCATCGGCGTGCCCTTGCCCGAGGGGGCCACCGTGGCGGGCACATCGTAGGTCGGCACCCAGGTGGTGGTTAGCGCGTGCGCGAGACGATCGCCCTCGCGGACCTCGGCGTGCACCGCGATATTGCGGCCGGCCGCGTACCGGCGTTCCTTCCGGTAGAGCAGCCGCAGGTGCAGTTCCTCGAGATCGCCCTCGAAAGCCCGCGCCTGGTCCTCGGGATCATCGATGGGCAGGAAGACGGCTCGGTTGCCGTCCATGGCGGTGACGGCCAGTTCCGCCTGGAAGATCCACGCCGTGTCTTTGTTGGTGGCCGGTTCGTCCTGACTGTTCACCAGTGCGAGATCCACGACCCGCGTGTAATCGTCGCCCGGTCGTACTGTCACCGAGAGGTAGACGCCCGGGTCGTCCGGGTGCTCGGCCGTCAGCGGTACCGCGTAGGACGGTTCGGCGTCGAGATGGACCTCGATCTCACGCTCGATCGGCTCCCGCACCCAGACCCGGGTGGTCTTGCCGTCCTCGTCCATGCTCTCGGAGGGGTGGTAGCGACCCCATGACGCTTTGACGGCGATCGTGTCGACTTCCGCCGGAACGCAGAACGACAGACCCATCGATGAGGCCCAGATCCGGCCGAGTGCCTGCGCGGACACGATTTCGGGCAGTCCGCCGTCGTCGTCGCCCGCCGCCTCGCCCTCGGTGACGGTGGCCTCGTCGGCCTGCTGCACGGTGGATTCGACCCGATGTTTGGGGCCGAGCATGCCGACGATGTAGCGGTCGCGCGGGCCTCGGCGGCGCTCCTCGCGGTCACCGTCCCACGGGCCGAGCAGATCGTCCCGCACGAGCGCGGTCAGTTCCTCGCGGACCGTGTAGGAGTCGGCCCGCTCGAAGTCCTGGACGGCATCGAGCGGATGGACCTCGGCGTCCGCCACGTCGTCAGGGGAGGAGGACAGGTCCAGTCTCGCCTGTCGCGGCCGGCCGGTGTCGAACAGCTCGGGCTGATCGTCAGCCGAGGGTGGGGTCATCGGAAACTCCTGTCACGCCGCTGTATTCGTTCCCCAACATCTGGTGGCCCACCCTAGCGGCACCCACCGACAGTTCACGGCATTTCGATTGTGAACTAGATTCACGCGAAGAGTGGATCTCGTTCCCGCCCCCGCGCGGTCGCTCTCCGGACAGTACCCGCAACTCGCGCCGTAGCCCCGCCGAACGCCCGCGGCGGCGAGCGAACCACCGCCGCGGGACTCTGTCCGGGAAGACTCAGAACAGGCCGCCCTGCGCCGAACCCGTGTCCTTCCGGCGGGACGCGACGGCCTTCTTGGGCTGCTTCTTGTCGTGCAGACCCGCCGCCACCTCTTCGGCATAGCGCGCGTGATTGAGTTCCAGCAAGCGATCCACGAATTCGCGCTGGATCGCCGGAGCGACCGTGTACCGGACCTCGCGGCCCAGATCATGGTGGCCGTGATCGAGGTCGGCGATCAGGTCGTCCCAGCCGTAGGCGCGACAGACCGCCACATCGATATCGCGATGGAGGGTGCGGAGTTCCGCGATATCGGCGTCCGCGCAGGACGGGGCGTGGACCAGGTTGTAGGTCTTCGTCAGGCCCGAATCGCGGGAGAGCATGATCTCGCGGCGGCGTCGATCGAGTTGGTCGCCCAGAGTGCGCATTTCGGGGGTCAGGTTGGGGAGGGGGAGGGTCTCGAAGACATCGGAGGGCGTATAGCGCACTCGCGTTTCCAGTGTGGACGCTCGGGAGACCGCCCACCAGTAGTGAGGGGCGCTGCTCAGAAAAGCCAGCATCGCGGTGTCGTCAGTTGCAAACACGCCGAGCATATGCGAGAAGACTTGCCCGGTCGGAACTATCACAGGCATCACGGTTTTGCTCACCAGCGTGATCACGATAATCCGGTCCAGACCTGCGATAGCTCGAAAAAGTTCAGGCCTACGCCGCTCGTACAGCCACCATAGTTCGCGGGCGTTCTTCGAGAATGTAACTCGTTCTCTGTCAGGTCGTACCAGACGATTGACTTGGTCGTAGCAGTCGTGGAATGTGCGGGCGCGATCCTCGGTCCAATCGTGGAAATTGATCACCCATCGCGACCCTGAGCAATCCGGTCGATTATTGAGATCCTGCCCGTTGAGATACGGGAACAACACCTCGGAGTTGCGTGGGTCCGCAGCGATCAGTTCTCGGGCACGGCTCGGTTCCATGGTGAAACCGAGTCCGAGAATGTTGGCTCCTTGGAACGACATATTGCTGCCGCCGGCGAGTCGCTGCGGTTGGCCTGTCGCTCGCGATTCCGGGTCCAGCGACGAAGTGATGCCGCTGACGACAGCCCCGTCGGCAACGAACGCAGCTGCTTCACCGGGACGCTGCTTGCTGGTCCATACCGCGCAGTACTCCAGCACCGCGGAGCGTGACGGCCAGGGCGCGCTCTTCACCGCGCGTCGGATCGTCACCCCTGATTCGCACAAGCGGTCGAGCCCGACCTGTCGGGTATCACCTTGGGCGAGCGTATTCGTCGCGATCAACCCGGTCTGGCCGCCCTCCCGCAGCAGGGCATGGGCACGCACCGCGAAGTAGGCGATCAGGTCCGCGCTTCCACGTACTCCGCCCCCCACCCCGTGCACGAGATACTCGCGGTAGGCGGTGCCCAGACTCCCGGTCAGCTTCTGGCCGCCGAGGAACGGCGGATTGCCGATGATCGCGTCGAATCCACTGCCCGCGCGGCTGTCGAAGACCTCGGGGAAGCTGAGCGGCCAGTGCAGTGGACGACGGGCGAACGCGCCTCGGGGCAGATCGGTACGCAACCATCCCTCGGCCTGCTTGCGCGCCGTGCTCTGCCGCTCCAGATCCTGGGTGGGGGTGAACCTACCGTCCAGCACGGCTCCGGCATCAAGAAATTCCGCAACCGCCGAAAGCGCTCGTCCCGAGCCGTGATCCAGCGAATGTCCGTCTCCGATCGCGGCGAGTGTCGCCCCCACCAGCACATCGGCCACCGCATCCAGCCGCTCGGCCTTGCGCGCGGTGCGCGTGAGCACCCGCCGTTTCTCCTCGAGCCCCGCGAGCGTCGATCCGTCGAGACCGGTGAGTGCCTGCCGTTCCCGCGCCAAATCCTCGACCAGCCCCCGCATTCCGGCGGTGAGGTCGAACAGCGCCTCGTTCTCGGCGTAGAGACGTCGTCCGGCTGCCGGATCGAAATGCAGCCATTCGAGCTGGTCGACCGAGGTGATGCCGAGCAGTGAGTCACCGCTGACGAGCCGATCGTCGAGGAAGGTGAAGGGCCGGGATTTGTCCATCGACACCAGCCACAGCGACAGTTTCGCCAGTTCCACCGCCATCGGGTTGATATCCGCGCCGTAGAGGCAGTGTTCGATGATCTGGCGGCGCGCGTCTACGACGACCTGGTCGGCTTCGTCGGCGAGGGCGTTCTCTTTCGGCGTGGCGAGATAGTCGGTGGCGCGGGGGTCACCTTCACGCGACCATGCCTGCACCAGGTGGTCCGCGAGGTAGCGGCAGGCCGCGACGAGGAACGCCGCCGATCCCATGGCGATATCGGCGACCTTGAGCGACAGGATCTTCTCCGAAGACACCGGCACCCACTGCTCGGTGTCGGCGGTCTGCAAAGGCCCCGGGTCGAACATGAGCGGTTCGAGCGCGCCTTCCACGACCTCTTCGGCGAGGAATTTCGGGGTGTAGTGGGTGCCGGTGCTGCCGCGCAGCGCCGAACCCGTCACGTAGAGGGCATCGGCGAGGTAGACGCAGGGCTGCTCGCGCAGATCGAGCCGAATCAGGCCGTAATACGGCAGGATTCGCTCGACCAGATGCACATCGTTGCGGGTGACGGCGAGCAGCCGGTCGCGGGCTCGCGCCTGATCCTGCGCCGACATCGGGGCGAGCTTGCGCGCCAGCGTGCCGGCCGCCATCCCTTTCGCGCCCTTGCCCGAGGGCATCGCCACCTTGTAATGCGCGGCCAACTTCGCCGCCAACTCCTCGACGTCGGCACTGGCGCGGTGCAGGGCGGTGAGTTCGGCGAGCGCGATATCGACCTCGTACCCGTCTTCCTTGCCTTGCAGTCCCAGCACGACATCGTCGGCGTAGCGCCCTTCGAAGGCCAGCAGGCCCTCGTACACGTAGCCGATCTGTTCGACGTCGAGTTGGTTGAACGACAGCCGTCGCAGTTCGGCGGTCTTGCCGCGCCCGATGGTGACCTGCTGGACCGAACGCAACATGTGCAGCACGGTCCGGTCATCGATGGTCGCGGGCAGCCACGGGAACCGTTTCGGATCGAAGATGGAGCCGTCGTGGGCGTGCATGGTCAGCTCGGGGTGGTCGATTCCCGCGTAGACCGCGTTGAAGGTGGCCAGCAACCGATTCCACGCGCCCCAGGTGTGTTCGAGTTCGTTCTCGCTGCCCGCCAGTACCCGATCCTCGAGTTCGGCCAGGAGCAGACCGACGCTGTAGGACCGTCGATACAGTTCCCGATCGGCGGGCAGCAGGCCGCGCTCCTCGGCGAACAGCAGGAACACGATCCGCATCATGACCGCGACCGCGCCGTTGTACACCTCGTCGGCGCTGACGCGCGCGTCGTCGCCGTAGAGAAATCCCGGGCGGCCCATCTCGCGCTGCCGGGCATTGGCGCGGTCGATGGCGAGCACGAGCAGTTCGACCGCGCGGCGCACGTTGACGCCGAGTTGGTCGGTCACCACCTCTTGGTTGTCGACGCTGGCCGCCAGCAGCGCGGGCAGCGTTTCCTCATCGGGGACGGCGAAGAACCGGGAGCGGCGCAGAATCGACAAGAACGCCTTGACGACTTCGCGTTCGGCCTTCTCGTGCCAGTTCACCGAGTCGAAGACCGCGAGGCTGGTCGCGCCGCCGGCCGGGGGACACCACAGCAGCGCCCACCAGCGACCGTCGGTGCACAGACCGAGCTCGACCTTGTGGTGGCGCAACAGTTTCAGGAGGCGATCGGCCGGGGTGGCCGACCAGTCCGAGCCCTTCACGCGTTGGGTCGGCCGGCCCGCGCAGATCATGCCGAGCAGTCGCGGCTTTTCGGTTCCTGGGTCGCTCAGTACGAAATCCGGGGTGAGGGTGGTGTCGTGTTCGGGGTAGGCGACCGCGAGACCGTCGAGGCCGTCGGTGACCAGCGCGTCGTCCCATTCCAGCAGGTCGCGCAGGACGTAATCGATCCAGTATGGCCCGGGCATGGCCTCGTGGGCCTGTCGCAGAGCCTCTCGCTGCGCCTTGTCCAAGGCGTCGGGCCCCGCGCTGAAATGCTGCTTGAGGACGGGCACCGACAGGAACGGGCCGGAATAGTCGATCAACGCCAGCCAGTCGCGATGGTCGTAGTCGGACGACGCGGGGCGGCGCGGAGAGCGGGAAACCATGGTCACTGCACCTCACGGGACGGGACGACGAAGATCACCGCGACAGGGAAGACGTGCACCTGTGGATCACGGTAGCGTGCCGCGATCTGCTCCAGTTCGCGGTCACGCTCGGCGGGCAACTCCTCGATGCGGCGGCGCCATTTCTCGCGGTCGCGTTCGTACTGTCGCAGCTCCTCCTGATTGCGTTCCAGCACAGCGCGACTGAAAAGGCTGTGTTCCTCGTCGTCGCCGGTGAGCTGCGCGCGCAGCGAGGTCTCGAACAACGCCAGATTGGCGATGATGCGTTTCTCCTCGGCGTCGCGCCGCTGCGCCAGCTTGCGCAGCAATTGCTGCTGTTTGTCGCGGGTCCGCCAGCCGATCGCGCCTTCGAGACCTTCGGCGGCGTTGGTGTTGTTCCAGCGGTCGACCAGCATCTGCCTGCCGCGTGGCGTTGCCGGCGAACCGTCGGTGAGGGCGCGGTCGAGCAGCGCTCCGAAATCCTGCACATTCTCCCATCGTCGGAAACGGCCGGAATCGGGCAGCCAGCCACCCGAATGCAGTACCTCTTCGTGCAGGCGCACCCCGTCGCCGCCGACCAGTACGAATCGTGAGAACGCGCCGACGAGGACGCCTTCCAGCTTCGGATCGTCATATACCACGGCGGCCACCCGATGCAGGTCGATCTCGGTGTTGGAGACCGCGGCCCGCAGCAGGTGGGTCGACATCGCGACCAAGGGGTGCCCGAGGTGGGCGAGCACCACATCGTCGCGATTCTTGGCGACGGATTGATCGAAGGTGATCGGAAGCCTGCGCGGCAACTGTCCGGCGGCGGGCAGCTTCTCGTAGAGATTCGCGGTGGCGCGCTGCCAGGTGCCGGTCAGATCCGGGACGTCGAAGAGCTCGTCGGGATCATTGCGTTCGGTCAGTTCCATCTGTCGGGCCAGCGACAACGCGGTGTCCACCACCCGTTTCACCGCGGCCGGGGTGATCCGCAGTTCCGCGATGGTGTCGTCCAGATTCTGGCGCAGTTTGCGCAGGTGCTCGGTGATGTTCTGCTCCGCGGGCAGATCGGTGTCGACCGAGGCCGAGTCGATGCGGTCGACATCGATATCGCCGCCGCCGGTCAGCTTCTTCTGGATCGCCGCCGCCAACACCGCGTTGACCGAACCGAGATCCTCTTTCATCCGCGCCACTTTGCGCGCCACCCGTGCCAGGAATTCCAGATCCGCCTCGTAGGCGTCCACCTTGCGACCGAAGCCACTGCCGACGAAGTGGTAGACCAACGGATTCTCCCGCTGTCCGTACCGGTCGATGCGGCCGATGCGCTGTTCGAGTTTATTGGGATTGAACGGGATGTCGTAGTTGACGAGTCGATGACAGTGGTTCTGCAGATCGATGCCTTCGCTGGCGGCGTCGGTGGCGAGCAGTATCCGCACCGGATGTTCGTTCGGAGCCTTCTGGAACGCCAGCCGCAACTCCTCGCGCTGCCGGTTGTCCATCGAACCGTCGAGTTCGGCGACATACGGATGCCCGAACCCCTCGGCCGCCAGCAGGTCACGCAGCCAGTTCTTGGTGTCGCGGTATTCGGTGAAGACGATGACCCGGTTGTTGAGCCAGTTCTCGCCATCGGGTCGGCAGTGCGCGGTCAGGTAGGTGATCAGTTCCCGTGCTTTGGTATCCGGCATGACCTCGTGGGTGTCGGCCCACTGCTTCATCCGGGTCAGCAGCGTCAATTCGTCGGAGTCGGTGTCGGTCAGATCCTTCGTGCGTGACAGCGCGTCGGATTCGGCCAGATCCAACGCTTCGTCATCGAGGGTGGCGGCATCGTCCATGAACTCGTCGAGCCATTCGTCCTCGGGCTCGAATCGGCGCACGCCCTTGGTGCGCAGTGTCTGGGAGTAGGCCTCGATGGTGCGCGCGAAGGCGTAGGGGCTGGAGAACAGCCGCTTCTTGAGCAGCAGCGTCACCAGGTCGGCGGCCTTGCGGCCTTTGGTCTGCTTCAGCCGGCTACGCCTGGCTGCGGCGAATTCACCGAGCAGAGCGTGGATCTCGCGCTCGGACTCCGAGTAGGAGACCGGTATCTCCTTGGGCTCGCGCCGGGGAAACCGATCTCCCAGTTGACGTTTGAGGCGACGAACCACCACATCGTCGACGGCTCTGCGTTCGGCCTTCGCGCCGCGCGCGAACCGCTGGTCGTCGAGAATTTCCAACAGTGCGGTGAAACTCGCCTCGTAGCCGTTGTGCGGAGTCGCGGACAAGAACAGACGATGCGTGAAATGCGGTGCGAGTCGACGGATCAGCTTGGTCTGTTGGGAATCGACGGCATAAACCTGTTTCGGTGCGGCTGGAGCGACGTGGTGCGCCTCGTCCAGGATGAGCAGGTCGAAGGTGCGCGGGTAGGTGGGGCCCTCCGCGGGCAGCACCTCGTCGAGCAGCCGTTGCGCCTTCGCCCCGCGCAACCACGGAAGGCTGACGATGCACCGGCCGTACACCTCGAACGGATTGGCGGCACTGCCGTGGGTGCGTCGGACCCGCGTGCACCGCTCGGAGTCGATCACGGTGAAGTCGAGGCCGAACTTGTCGGTCATCTCGTCCTGCCACTTGGTGGTCAGGCCCGCAGGGCACACGATCATGATCCGTTTCGCGCGCTGGCGCAGCAGGAGTTCCTGGGCGACCAAGCCGGCCTCGATGGTCTTGCCGAGGCCGACGTCGTCGGCCAGCAGCAGATTGACGCGCGGGGCGTCGAGCGCGCGTGCCACCGGCTCCAACTGCCAGTCCTCGATCGCCACACCGGACCGGAATGGAGCCTGGAGGGTTTTCACATCCGCCGAGGTCACCGCCGACCAGCGGATGGCGTCGAGGAATGCGCGCAGTGTGACGGGGTGGTCGAACCCTTCGGTGGTCACGTCGGGAAGCGAGCCGCTGGGCAGGACCTGCGGGTCTCGCTCGACTTCCCAGATCACCTGCAAAGTCTCGTCGAATCGATCCCCCTCGACGCTTTGTAGACTGACCAGGGTGCTCGTGGCTCTGGCGTCGACATCCCCGACCACCCAGCGTTCCCCTCGGACCTGAACGAGTTTGCCGGGCTCCACCCCGGCCTCGATGGCACCAGCCACGACTCTCCTCCGCCTCGTCGCCACCCGCCCTGCGTGGCATGGACACTTTAGCTCACAAGTACGTGCTTTTCCTTGTGAATCACTGTGTACTCAGTTCACATTCAGTGGTGCCGTGGTGGGCCAGTGCGCCGAGCCCTGCCGTGAGGAGTTCGTTCCCGGTCGCGCTCGCTCTGCGGAGGGCCGCGACCGTCGCGAGCAGTCGGCGGTAGTCCGCCCCCACCAGTCGCTGATTCGCCAGTGTGAGCTCGGCGACGGCCGTGCGCCGGATCTCCGAACGCGCACTGGACGATGCCCCGGCAGACCGGCCTGTCATCGCGGTATGGAGCACGCAGGCGAGGAAGTCGGAATCCATACGTTTCGGGTCCGGGCGATAGACGTCGAGTCGGGGGCCTGCCAGGACCCCGCCCGCGGTGACGACGAGCGGTGCTGTCGGATGCCGCCCCGCCACCACCACGACATCGCCCGGTTCCAGTACTACCACCCCGGGTATCTCGGCGCCGCGTCCGGAGGGCTCCCGGCGGGCGGCCGCGTCGGCGGCGGTCAGAACCGGCTGATCGCCGCTGCCGGTGGCTGTCGTCGTACGCAGGAGGGTGAGCGCACCGCTGCGGCACAGCTCGTCGATGGTCGAGGTCTTTCCTGCCGGGACCGGTGTCGGGTCCGACAGTGCCGACACGGCTTTCACCGCTTCGGCCAACAGATTCGAGGTGTCCGATCGCACCGTGTCGAACGTCCGGGCGCATGATCCACCGTCACGGAAACGAAGGGGATTCACATCGACCCGGTCGTCGAGCAACTCGACGACCGGGATGGCTCGACCATGTGGTGGATCGCTGTCCGGCTCCGCGAGGAATCCACGCCACAGCAACGGTATTCGGCTCAGGCGTTGTTCGCTCACGTCCGCGAGCAGAACGCGGGAAGGCAGCGGTTCGCCCTGCACGGGCTGACGTAGCACCCACAACAGCGGTATCGCCGGGGAGTTGGCCGCCGCCCCGACCGGCAACGCGAAAACCGCTCGCAGCGTCCCGGTGCGCAGCAGAGCGGCGCGAATCCGCCGTCCGGAGCCACGGTCCGCCACGGCCGCCGGGAGCAGGGCGACGGCGCGACCACCGGGGGCGAGATGCCAGAGCAGATGCTGTATCCAGGCCAACTCCGGATCGGCGCGCGGCGGCAGGCCGAATACCCAGCGCAGATCGCTGGACAGATCTTCGGCGGACCAGGTCGGGTCCCCGAAAGGCAGATCACACAGCGCGACCTCGAATCGCCGCTCCGGAAAAGCATCTGCCCGTAGGGAGTCACCCGCACGGACATCGGCGGCTCGGCCCGCCAGCGACAGCCGTGCGGCCGCGATCGCCGCGGTGTCCGCATCCCGATCCTGACCGTGCGCGCCTGCGGCGCCGAGATCGCCCGCGGCCATCAACAGCGCCCCGACGCCGCACGCGGGATCGAACACCTCGGCGCCCTCGACAGCGCCGACCTCGGCCATCATCCGGGCGGTGTCGGCGGGGGTCGCCGACACCCGCCGCGACTGGGTCTCCAGATATCGCGCGACGACGAACTCGAACGTCGCGGCATCGCCGAACGGCTCGTGGGTCGAAGCGGCTCGACCGGCCGTGATTCGGGCCACGGCCGTTCGGCCGAACTCGGCGACCGCACGGGCCGGGTTCACGTCGTCGCCGGTGGTCCGGATCCGTTGCCACAGTTGCTCCCGATCCGAAGTGTCGGTCTTCTTACCGGTGCGGGCGAGCCAGTCCCGCACCTCTGCCAGTGAGAACAACGGACTCGCCGAAGTGCCGCCCACCGGACGGGGAAAGTCGGGATGACGGCGTCGCCAGTTGCTGACGGCGGCGCGCCCGAACCCGGTCAACCTCGCGATGTCGGCCGCGGTGACGGTCGCTACCGGCTCTGCCATCACCCTGCCCTCCTGGAAGTCGTGCTCGAACGAGGGGAGTGTATCCAGTTCACACAGACACGATCGATCGAGTAGCGGTACTGTCGCAGTGCTGTGCTCGCGAGTGGCGTTCCCGGACGTCCGGTAGAGAGGTCGGTCACGCGCCCGCGGGAACACTGTCGGGGGGATCATCGTCGTCGGTGGCCCCGATATCGAGATGATGGGGGCGTGCTGTGCCGAAACTGGCCATCGACAGAGATTTCCTTCTCGACTTCGGCGCACTGGACAAATCGGTGCAGAAACGGATCGCCGAAGTCTTCGCGGAGTTCGAGGCGGGCACCCACGCGGGCCTGCACTTGGAGAAGATCAAGAAGACACGTCATCCTCGGTTCCGGTCCATCCGGATCAACCAATCCGTACGCGGCATCGTGCTCGCCCCGGAGTCCGGCGATGTGTACACCTTGCTGAAGGTGCTGCCGCACGACGACGCGTACGTCTGGGCGGCACGGCACGACATCTCCGTCAACGCCGCGACCGGCGGGATCGAGATCCGCGACGACGCGGCGGTCGAGGAATCGCTGCCCTATCTGCGAGACCTGGCGAGCGCCGCGCCCGCACTGCTCTTCGCCGAGGTCGGTGACGGCGACCTGCGCCGCCTCGGAATCGACGATCGCACACTGGAATTCGCCCGCGCGCTGACAAACGTCGCGCAACTCGACGCCGCCAGAGGTTTCCTGCCCAACACCCAATGGGAGGTGCTCTACGCCCTCGCCGCCGGATACACACCGCAGGAGGTGTGGTCGGAACTGGGCGCCGCGCTGACCGCGGGCACCGTGGACACCGATGACATCGACGCGGCCGTGGTGCGCAGCCCGCATCGCGTCGTCCTCGTGGAAGGGCCGGAAGATCTGATGGCGGTCTTCGCTCGCCCGCTCGAACTGTGGCGCATCTACCTGCACCCCACCCAGCGCGCCCTCGCCGACGCCACCTTCAGGGGGCCTGCCCGCGTCACCGGAGGCCCCGGCACCGGTAAGACCGTGGTCGCCCTGCATCGCGCGTGCGCGCTCGCCCGGCGCGGCGGCGGCAAGGTTCTGCTCACCACCTTCACCTCGACCCTGGCCGAGAGCCTTCGCATCGGGGTGTCCCTCCTGCGGGATTCCGAAAAGGTCGCGCGTCGCATCGATGTGGTGCACATCGACAAGCTCGCCCACCAGGTCTTCCGGGAGACCCATGGCAGTCCTCGCCTGTTGACCGGTGAGCAGGAACTCGAGTTGTGGTCCGCTATCGTCGCGGACCGGAATCTGCGGGTTCGCCCGGAATTCCTCGCCGCCGAGTGGCGCGAAGTCGTACTCGCTCAGCGCATCACCACGTGGGAGGACTATCGTCCGGCGAGGCGCCGTGGACGAGGGCGCGGGCTCGCCGAGCCCGAGCGTGAGCACATCTGGCGGGCGATCGCACATTTCGAGCGGCAGCTCGACGAACGAAAAGCGTGGACCCACGAAACCGTTCGCCGGGAGGCGGTGGCGCTTCTCGAAGGTCGTTCCGACAAGCCCTATCGGCACGTCATCGTCGACGAAGCTCAGGATCTGAGCCCGGACCAGTGGCGGTTGCTCAGGGCCGCGGTCGCCGTCGAAAACGACGATCTGTTCTTGGCGGGCGATACACAGCAGCGGATCTACGACAACCGGGTATCGCTGCGCGAACTCGGCATCTCGGTCACCGGCCGTTCGACCAGGCTGATCGTGAACTATCGCACCACCGCCGAAATCCTGGCGTGGAGTCTGGGTCTACTTCGCGGCGAACCGATCGATGACATGGACGGCGGACTGGACGCGATCGCCCGGTGCCGTTCCGAGGTCCATGGATTGCCCCCGGTGACGAAAGGGTTCGCGACACAGGACTCCGAGGTTCGGCATATCCGGGAGACGGTGCTGGGCTGGATGGCTCGCGGTGTCGCCGCGCACGAGATCGGAATCGCCACTCGCGCGAAAGCTTTCGGAGAATCCATCCGCAACGACCTGGCCGCGGCCGGCGTCCCGGTGGTCGACCTCGCGTCGAGCGCATCCGAGGAAGGGGTCAACGTGGGAACGATGCATCGGATGAAGGGGCTCGAATTCCGGTGTCTGATCGTCGCAGGCGTCGGCGAGCACAGCGTGCCTGCCCGGGCAGCGGTCACGCCGATCGCCGACGACAAACACGCACACGCCTTGGACTTGCAACGCGAGCGATGCCTGCTCTTCGTCGCCTGCACTCGCGCGCGCGAGGAACTGTCCGTCAGCTGGCACGGAATGATCAGCCCTTTTCTGGAGCCGATGGTCTGAGGGAATCGGGCGCTCGGCAGTCCCGGAATCGCCCACGAAGATCGGCGTCGGTTCAGCGCAGATCCGCGATCAACAGGTCCAGTAGGGATTCCTCGTGCACGACCAGATTCGTAAGGCTCATGACCGAGCCGAGCTGCTCGTCCCACGGTGTGGCGACTGCGGCGCCGAGCAACGGCAGGCGCGTGGTACCGACGTCGACGGCTTCGAGGTAGTCGCGAGCCGACATCCGCCACATCGCCGCGCCCTGAGCCCACAGCCGCCCGGCGATGGCGATCCCCGGCCAGTCGAAATCCCCGTGGTATCGCATCCGAATGCGTTCGGCCAGAACAGATCCCGCTGAGGAGGGATTGCCGCTGAAACACACGAGCGGCCGACGGACTCCCGCTTCGGCGGCCCGCTGCAAGACCTGCGGATTCTCGCAGGCCGCGACGACCTCGTCAGGCCCCGCCAGCGCGACATCGGCGCGCGACAGTTCGGCGACCGTGAGGTGCGTTACCACGCCGAGTTCGGCGCGACTACACATCATCAGCGACCACGGATCGGTGCCGGGCGGTCGTAATCCCCATGTCAGCACGGTGCCCGACACCGTGTCGGCGGCGATTCCGAACCGCTGCCACAGCGCGATCCGTTCCCGCGGCCCGATCGGGTCGGGCCACTCCGCAGCCAGGCTCAGGGCGCGCAACGCGAGCCGTCCGGCGAGGCGATCGTTGTCCAGCGCATGCGCGTCGCCTGCGACGGTGGTGGCGAGCTGCCCGAGCATCCGGGGACCGCTCTCGTCGTCCAGCGCGATCGCCACGGCGTGTGCGGCGGTGGCGAATTCGATGCGTGCGGTCTCCGGTGAACGCATCAGCAGCCCGGTGGTGTGTAACCAGTGCGTCCACCGGCGCGCCCATGGCGCCGAGGTCAGGCCGTGTTCGTCCAGTATCGTTTCGACCGCTGCCCACAATGCGGTAACGGCGTCCCGGTGGGCGAGACGTTCGGAGCGTCGGTCGCGCAACGGCCCACCGGTGAGATCCGCGACCACCGAAACGAGCCCGCGATCGGCGACGCTTCGACGCATCGCCTGATCGAGATCGGTCATCGACAGCATCCGCCGACCTGCTGGAATTCGGCGACCCAGCAGTCCGGAGAGTCGTTCTGCGGCATCGTCGTCCAGTTCGGCGCGCAGGGCGCCCTCGAGGGAATGTCCATTGCGCTCGAGACGAACACGGAGTTGCTGCCACACGCCGGACAGGCCGGGGGCGGCGAGGTAGTCGCGAAAGCGAGGCGGCAGGGTCATGTGCCTCTGACCGAGAACAGCTCGGTTCGGTTGCGGCCGTCCCAATGAATGTGGGTGGGGATGACACTGCTGTCCCCGATGCGACGGATCTCGTAGATGTCGAGCGCGGGGACTTCACGCACCGTGCCCCACAGTGCGTGTCCGGTCATCACGAAATCGATGTCGAGGCGAACCAGCAAACCCATCAGTTCGCCGATGGCGCGTTCATCGACCTTGGCGAAGGCGTCGTCGAGCAGTACCAGCCGCAGAGCGTGTTCGGCGTCAGGAAGACCGGACAGGTAGCCGTCGGCGGCCGCGAACAAAGTCACGTAGGAGACGAACCGAGTTTCGCCCTGGGAGATCTTGGCGCGGCGCGAGATGCGGCGGGTCTGGCCCGGTTCCGGGCCGACAATGGTGACCTCGACGGAGTGCCAGGTGCGATAGTCGAGGGCTTCGCGCAGGTGGGCGGCATAACCAGTGGCGGAATCGGCGGCGTGCAGGCGGTCGACGCGTTCACGGACAAGGGCGACGAGTTCGTCGTTGTCCTGATCGGAGCGCACCTGGTCGGCGATATCGACCAAGCTCATCAGGCGACGCAGTTCCTGGCCGGTGTCGGCGAGGTCCCAGCTGATCCGCACGCCGATACCGTGGCTGGTCCGGGTTTCGGAGAGGCTGGCGTTCATCGCGGTGATGAGCCGGCCCGCCTGACGGACGCGGCGGCGCAGTTCGTCACTGACACTGCCGAGCACGAACTCGGTGAAGACTTCGCGTTCCCGCTCGGTCAGGGCTCGGCGACCCCGCTCCACCTTGTCCTCCAGATAGGCGAGGACATCGGGGAGATCGTGGTGGTGCTCGGCGCCTTCGATATGGACCAGGTGTGTGTCGTGCTCGACGTTCTGGGACACCTCCAGGTGGCCGGAGACATCAGCGCCGAAACGAGTCAAGGCGTTGAGCAACTGGGTGATGCCGGTCGGTTTGCGGCCGCGCAGACCGGCAGTGATCGAATCGGCGACCCGGCGGCAATCGGCCGGGTTGTTCACCTCGCGGACCGGCTCGATCGCCTCGGCCGCGGCGGCGGGACGCAGACCCGGCAGACGCAGTCGCGCATTGCACAATTCGGCGGAACGGCGCATGTCGTCGATACGGGCGAGCTTCTGGGTCTCAGCCGAAGTCAGCGTCGCGGCGAGGGCCGCCGAATCCCTGGCGGCCGCGTCGCGAATACGACGGGTTTCGCGCAGTTGCTCGCGTACCTCGGCGCGTGCCTGCTCACTGGCCGCGATTTCGTCATTGAGTTGCTTCAGGGGCAGGTCGAGGGCCTCGCACAGGGCAGCGTACGCGGTGGCCTGCTCTGACCATCGGGCGCGATAATGCTCGGCCGACGCTTCGTCTTCGGTGCGGCGGGTGCGGGAATCGCTCAGCTTGTCGTATGCGGTAGTGAGCGCGCCACGCGGTCGGCGCACGGCGTCGCACGTTCGGGACAACTGCTGGCACGCACTGATCGCGGTGTCGCATCTCGTGCGCAACGCGACAAGACTGTCGGCAGCCGCGGGCAGCGCCATCTTCTCGCACAGGTCCCGATGGTCACGTTCCTCCGCACTCCACCGTGACCGTTGTCTGGTGGCCCGCTCCCGAGCCGCGCGTGCGGTCTCGCTCCGGTCGGCTGCCTGCGCCGCCTTGTTCCGTGCGGCCTCGCGAGCCGCGATCAGTTTCGTGGCTCTCGGTGCGGTGGCGATATGGGTGTCGAGTTCGCCGCGACGGGTGCGCAACTGCTGGTCTCGCTTGTTCAGTTCCTCGACCGCACCCGCGATGTCCTCGAGTTCACCCGCGATACGAAGCAGTTCGTCGCGGCGTGCGGCGGCTCGCGCGGTCGCGCCGATATGGCGAGCGTTGGCGGGGCGATGCCTGCCGGTGAGCACGCCGTTTCGCCACCTCCCATCGCCCGATATCGACGTCGTCGCCTGATCGTCCTCCCAGCCCACTCCGGCGAGTATTCGTTCCACGCGGTCGGTGGCCTCCGGCACGGACGGATCGGGGCGCAGCACGCGTGCCAGTGTGGAGATCGGCGTGGGATCGATTGGGCGAAGCAGGATCTCGCCATCCTCAGCCAGCAGGTCACCCCGCTCCGACACTGACGCTGTCAGCAGACCCGAGGCAA
This sequence comes from Nocardia takedensis NBRC 100417, assembly GCF_000308695.1. Taxonomy (GTDB): domain Bacteria; phylum Actinomycetota; class Actinomycetes; order Mycobacteriales; family Mycobacteriaceae; genus Nocardia; species Nocardia takedensis. The sequence continues at coordinate 72,762 of NZ_BAGG01000035.1, forward strand.
GCAGAGCGCCCTCGATGCCGGCGCGGAAGGTCGAATCCACCTCGTCGCGGAAGTCGATGGCCCGCCACAGCGGTATCCGGTTCCCGTTCCATTGCCACGGAGGCGCCGGCGGTTCGGGATCCTCCTCGGCTTCGAGCCGCGCCGTGCGTTCGCGCAAGGTACGTGCGGTGCGTTCGAGAGCGTCGAGTTCGCCGCGGATATCGGCTGCCTGAGTGGTGAGCGTGTCGCGAATCGGCTGAACCAGCGCCGCGGCGAGATCGGCCAACGCGTCCAGCGCCGCATCGTCATCGACCTCACCGCAGAGGATATCGTCGTCGGAGAACAGCACGGTCACCGAGGGGTGGGACCGATCCAGCTCGGGCATCAGGCGTGTCGTGTCGGAGGAGTCGATCCAAATCCGCCAGTCCCGGTTCAGGGTGAGGGCCAGGTCGTCGCGGTCGGCCGCGGCTTCGAGTGCTGCCGTTCGGGACTTTCCGGCCTCGGCTTCGTCGGATTCCGCCCTGTCCTCGCAGGCGCGGACACGACCGTACTCGATGTCGAGACGACGTGCTTCCTGTTCGCGTCTGACGGCTCGGTCTCGTCGGTCGACGGCAGCTCGCCCGCAGTCCCGTGCGCCGGCGGCGACTTCATCGAGGTCTTCCGGGACGATCGTCGCCAGGGCGACCGTGGGCCGGGTGATCGTCAGCGGAGCCTGGTCCAGCGAGTCCATCACAGTGTCGCTGGTCGGTGGCTCCTGTCGCGTGAGGAGGCCGATGGACGGGGGAAACCGGCCATGGGGAAGCTCCACGTCAGCGAGCGCGGTGACGGCTTGCGTCAAGGCCGTCGCGGCGTCCGAGACGGACCTGCGCAGTTCGTCGGCGTCCGCGGTGTAGCCCCGTGCCGCCGACTCCTCGTCGCGGCGTGCCCGCCGGGCATTGCGCAGAGCTTGTTCCGCGGCGCCGCGCGCGGCGTCCACCGCCTTCTTCTCCTGTTCGAGGTCGGCTACCCGGCGGAACAAAGGCCGCGCACGGAGTCCGTCGATGGCGCTGCTCAATTCGCGCTCCGTGGCGTCCAGATCTATGACCCGCGCGGCGGCGGTGGTCTCGCTTTGCCGCAGGTCGCGCAGCTGCTGGGTGAGAGCGTCGCAACTCGCCCCGGAGGCTTCTACCTCCTCGGCGGACGCTCGCAGCGAACTGGCGCTGTTCAGCAGGACGCCCGCGGCATAACCGCTGTAGACGGAGTGGAACCGCCGCACAAGGTCGAGGGTCTGGGCGAGATGTTGCTGCGCGATTCGGGTCGCGGTGAGTCCGTCGAGACGTTCGCCCGCCGATTCGAGGGTCTGCTCGTCGAGTGGCGGCAGCGCGTCGGACAAGATCTGCGGCAGCTTGCCCTCGTCGATGCGGTTGCCGACATCGGGGGAACGCAGGGTGTGCAGCAACTGGATCAGGCCGGTGAACCTGTCTCGATCGGCGTCACCCGGCAATCCGAATACGCGGGCGCGCACATTCTCGCGGTGCTGTTCGGCGTCGGTGAGCGCGTCGGCGCCGACGATCTCGCGCAATCGTTCTCGTGACAACGCGTCGCGGTTCTCATCGAGTAGAACCAGCTCCTGACCCACCCGCTTGTCGGTGAGGAAGAACTGCACATCGCTGCGATGCGCGGACGCGCTGTACTTGATGTAGGCGCCGATTGTCAGGTGTTCTTCGGGGCGGGTCAACTCCAGCCACAGGAAGCCCACCCGGTTGGTTTGACCACGTGCGCCAGTACGCATCAACTCGTCCAGGCTGACCTTCTGCGAACCGGTGGCGTCCATGCGACGTCGGTCGGCGTCGAGGAGGTAGGGGAGCAGCATCTCCAACGCGCGCGACTTTCCCGAACCATTGGCGCCACGCAGAATCAGCCTGCCACCCGAGATCGCGAATTCGGTATCCAGATAGTGCCAGACGTTCACCACCCCGGCCCGAGCGAGCCGCCAACGCTGGTCGAAGAACTTCACCGGATCGGCGCTCATGCCATGTTCTCCTGGTTCATCGGCAAGGCGAGTTGGGCCACAATGGTGACGTTGGGCCGATAGCGATAGGCGGGTGGCAGCAGTCGGAATCCGTGGTCGTCGGCGCGCACCAACGACAGCGCTGTGAGCAGCGCGACGATCTCGGTGCGTAAACGCCGCGGGGCGTCCGCGTATTCGGCTTTCCATGCGCGTCTGTGACGTGCGGACAACGCGGCGAGGGTGCTGTCGACGATGTCCCAATCGAATTCGCCTGCCGAAGGCTGATCGGGGCGCTCTGCCAACTCGCCGATCAACAACAACGCGGCTTGCTTGAGGGTGCCCGGACCAGGGAAGTCGATATCGCTCAGCGAGTCGGCCGGATCGTAGACGAGGGCGCCCTCCGCGCGAACCTCCAGCACCATCCCGAAATTGTCGTTGAGCAGACGCGCCAGGTCGTTGCGTTCCCGCGACAGGACGTCGAGTTCATCCGGTGTCAGGTCTTCGCGCAGGATCGCCGGATCTTCGATGAGTCTGCGGCGCAGACGTCTACGGGGCGCGCCGATCTCGGGGGTGAGCAGTTCCTCGGGGCGTGTCGATGGTCCGATCGTCCGCACCAGCAGGTGTGGCAACAACGACCGACACACCGTCAGCAGCGCTTCGCCGTCGTGGGTGTCACCCCACTGGACGACGGTGCCGTCGGTTTCGGCGAGCACACCCCACTCGATCAGCACGGTCAACGCCGCGACGATACGCCGACGTTCGTTCAACTCGTCGGACAGGTCGATTCCCCGTTCGGCCGAATCCGCGCGGATCTGGGTGACGAGCTGGGAGATGAGGATCTGTTCACCCACGCCGGGAGCCAACAGCGCCGCGCAGGCCGAGGCGACCAGAGCGTAGGTGCGCGCATCCAGGGGCATGCCGCTGCGTCGAGTCAGCGGGCGCGTCGGTGCGGTGGGTTCCGGCGGTGTCTTCACCAGTCGAGCGAAACTCGGCTCGACGATCAGGTGATAGCCCAGTTGGGTGCTGAACATGGTGCGCAGAGCAGCGGTGTGGCGGCGGATGAACGTCAGTGACTCCGGGGCGCGGGTGGCGGTGACGATCGGTGTGGACAACAGGATTCGGGCCGCTTCGCGGACACCGGAATCGTCCTGGGATCGAGTCCCCAGTGTGCGTTGGCCGCTCACTGTGCCGTCCGCACCGGGGCATGTTCGTTCTCGGTCGTGATCGGGCGAATCGCCAAGGTCCACCGCTCGACGGTCAAAGTGCCGTCCTGGGATTCGATACGAGTCCGCCCGCCGGGCGTCGCTTCCAGGATCAGCCCGAGGTCGTGATTGGCCAACGCTGTGGATTCGGCCGGATCGGACTGCACCGTCAGCAAGCGGGCCAGTTGGTCCAGCAGCACCGCCCGGGCCCCGGGCGAGAGCCGGGCGCCATCGAGGCTGCCGCAGGCGATCAGTTCGGCGGCTGCCGCCCGGTGTCGTCGGGTCTCCTCGCGCGCGGCGGCTTCGACCAGCCGACGGTCCGCGGCCGAATCGGGAACACGGGACGTCCTGCCACGCGACGCCCGATTCCCACGCTCTCGCAACGACACCGGCACCTCGATCGGGTCGGCAGTCGTCCACGAGGTGGTCGGAGTCAGACGGGGATCGGGTTCGTCGGGGCCGAGACTCAGATGCCGGGCGGGCCACGCGCCGAACGCGGCGGAGAACAACCGGCTCGCCTGCTCATCGGACGAACGATCCAGCCACGATGCGAGCCGCAACAGATCGGCGCGACGGGAATAGCCGGTGCGTGAGGAGTCCAGCATCCGTTTGGCGTTGGCGATCAACTGGCCGAGCGCTTGACCGGCCGCCTGCCGCAGTTGCGCGGGACCGGACTCGGCACCGCAATACCATTCGTGCAGTTGGGTCCAATCGCTGCGGGTGCGGCCATAGGAGCGCTCGACCGACATGCCTCCGATCGGGTTCAGCCCCGGCAGTGCGTCCAGAACCGTCATCAGGTCATCGAGACGGTCGAGCACCTGGTCCAAGGCCTGGGCGATCAGCGGGGCATGTCGGTTCACATCGGCGTTGATCAGGTCGACGTAATCCAGTAGCAGGGTCTTGAATTGCGCGTACTCCTCGCCGCCGAGATCGAACCGCGACAGCACACCGGACAGGTAGGCGTAGAAGTCGGTGACGCTCGCGGTGAACAAGCGCTGATTGTTGAACACCGTTGTCACGACGCCCGCCAGCCGCTCATCGCGTTCGGAGCTTTCCACCGACTCCAGCAAGGACGGGATGTCCCGCAATGCCGCGGCGATCTGTCCTAGCAGCTCGCGGGCTACCTCACGGGCGCTGTCGGTGGTCGCCATGATCTCGAGCGCCCCGCGGTGCACTCGCCCGCCGAGGCCGGAGACCTGATATCGCGACCGCGCCCGGAGATATTCGGCCACGGTGTTGACCCGCGCGTCACGCAGGGAAGGAACCAGATTCCCCCAGCGGACCAATTGTTTGCATCGACTCTCGACCACCTCGGCCGTCAATGTGGTACCCGCGGAGCAGAGTTGGTCGGCTGCCGAAGACGCCGACATGTCGGCCAGCAGTGACGCTGTGAACAGGGACATGATGGCGATGTAGTCGTGACGTTCGTCAGCGGTCAGGTAGCGGAACAGCTCGAGGTTCGCCGATCCGCTGGACTCGCTGATCGCGAGGCGCTCCCCACCCTCCATAGCGACCACGATAGCGCGCGTGCTCGTGATGCTGTCGGGACTTGTGCGGGGACGCCGGAAGGCAGCCGAAACCGGCCGCGCGAAGCGGTGGCGGCAACATGGCGTCATGCGCCGCCGACTGCCGCGAGCCATTCGGCTACGAGCAGGGTGATGCGTTGTTCGCGGAGGTCGGGGCGCAGGCGTCCGGCGCGGTCGAGGGTGGCGATGCCGTGCAGTGAACTCCAGGCGACTTCCGCGCGGACGCCGAGGTCGGTGTCGGGGACGAACGGGCGGAAGAGGTTCTCGAAGACGGCGAAGGCGTCGCGGAGGGCCTGGGGTGCGTCGAGGCCGAAGTGCAGGTCGGTGGTGAGGACGAACATGGCGTCGTAGACGGCCGGATTGTCCTCCGCGAAGCCGAGATACGCGCGGGCGACCGATTCCAGCGCGACGGCCGGGGTCGCGGCGGTGTCGACGGCGGCTCGCAGGATGACGGTCATCTCGACGACGCCTTGTTCGGCGACCGCGCTCACGATGGCGGATTTGCCGGCGAAGTGGCTGTAGAGCACGGGCTGGCTGTACTCGATGCGGTCGGCGAGGCGGCGCACGGTCACCGCGTCCCAGCCTTGCGCCTCCGCGAGTTCCCGCGCGGTCCGGACGATCCGCTGGTGCCGTTCCGCGCGTTCGCGATCCTTGCGGGTCTGCGTGCTCATGCCCCGATTCTAGCAGCGCTAGACAATCTAACGAGGCTCGGTTATCGTCGAACCATCGACCTAGCAACGCTAGAAAACCGGGCGACATTACGAGGGGTTCCCATGACCATCCGCCGCATCGCCACCGCCTTCTCCCTGATCGGCGCGGCCTTCATCCTCTACATCGGCCTCAGCTACCTGGTGACGCCGGAAACCATCGCCACCGGCTTCGGCCTGCCCGCCGTCCCCGACGGCGACGCCTCGGCGTTCCTCGAGCTCAAGGGCGTCCGCGACACCGTGAGCGGACTGCTGATCCTGGCCCTGCTCGCGACCGGCCAGCGCTACGCGCTCGGCGTGCTCACCCTGGTCATGGCCCTGATCCCGGTCGGGGACATGCTCACCGTCCTGCACTGGGACGGATCGACCGCGACCGCGCTCGGGGTGCACGGACTCACCGCCGTATTCGTCGCGCTCACCGGTGCGCTGCTGCTGCGCGAACACCAGGTGGACGTGCAGCGCACGCCCGACGTCGACGCGCTGGCCGCCGCGGCCTGATCCGCACGCGCCTCGCACCGCCCCCCGCCCAGGGGCGGTGCGTTCGCGTGTCTGGAGACCCCAGGCAGAGCAACGCGACGTGACCGGCACGGTCGCCGTCGACGACAACCCCGGCAAATCTCGAGGATTCGCGCAGGTGTCGTCGCCGGACAGTCGATTCGTCGGAGGCGGCGATACCGCGTGATCAGGCGCGGGGCCAGATTCCGGCGGGGGCGCAGACGAGGCCGATGTCTCGGAGGGTGGAGATGCCGGGTGGGGCGGCGACGACTTCGAAGGCCGCGTTGACGGCGGGCATGGCGGTCATGGTGTCCCACTCGTGGTTTCCCCAGTGGTCGGGGGGGACGAAGCGGATGCGGGTGTGGACTTCGGGTTCGCCCGCGATGACGACGTGGTAGTGGTCGTCGTCGAAGGTCCAGTCCTCGTTGAGTTCTTTGGTGAGGTACCAGGTGACGTTGGTGCGGACGACGGTGCGGCCCGCGACTTTGCCTTTCCACCCGGCGCGGATGGCGGCGATGGTGTTCTTGTCGAGGCGCAGCCAGCCCAGGTCGACCTCGCTCGCGGCGGTGGCGTGTTCGATGAAGAATTCGATGTCGTCGAGGTCGTGGCCGAGGGCGGTGGCCATGCGCTGGTTGGAGTCGCGGAAGGTGCTCAGCCAGAGTTTGGACATCTCGATCTTGTCCGGGGTCGCCTCCGGGAACGAGAAGCCCAGGGCCTGCCAGGTTTCGGCGGATTCGTAGACGGAGACGTCGGCGGATTCGGAGATGGTGACCGAGTCGACGGCGCGGCAGACGGCGGTCATGGCGGTGACCATGGAATTGATCCAGCCGGGGTTGATGCCGGTGATGAACAGGGAACTGTTGCCGCGTTCGCAGGCCGCGGCGAGTTTCTGTTCGGCTTCGCCCCGGATGCCGCCGACGTTGAGGAACAGGTTGGTGCTGACGAGGTTCAGGCCGCTGTCGAGCAGGCGGGTGGCGTGGTCGAGGTCGGCCATGAACGGGGTGTAGAGGACGACGTCGGCGTCCAGGGCGAGCAGCGCGTCGATATCGGTGGTCGCCAGGACGCCGACGTCGGGTCGGCCGCACAGCGCGCCCGCGTCGACGCCGGCTTTCTCGGGGGAGTAGGCGTAGACGCCGACCAGTTCCAGGCGGGGGTCGTCGAGGATGCCGCGAAGGCTGAGTTTGCCGACTTTCCCCGTGGTCCATTGGATGACTCGCAGTGTGGACATGGGCTTCCTCCGACGTCTGCGCCGACCGTCGCGGGAGCGGCCGGGCTCGAGAATCCACCCGCCAGAAGGGTTATTCTCGCAGGCAAGAGGATGCTACCAAAGAAGTGAAAATGGCATTCTCGAAGGGCTCAACCGATCGGCAGCACGCTCAGGATCGGGCCGTAACCCCAGTTCAGCATGCGTTCGGCGTCATCCTTGGCGGCCAGGTCGCTATTGGGCGCGCTGTGCAGGACGACGCCGATCAGCGGGATGCCCGCGCGGACGGTCTCGAACAGCAGGCAGGTGCCCGCGGCATCGGTGAAGCCGGTCTTGATGCCGACGGTGCCCGGGTAGTCGCCGAGCAGCAGATTCGTCGTCTCCCAGAAGTGTTCGCGGTTGGCCGGGCCCGCGGGGACGTGGTGGGTCGGCGCGGCGACCGTCTCGCGGAACGCGGGCATGGCCATGGCGCGCATGCCGAGCCGCACCAGATCCGACACCGTGGAGTAGGTGGAGTAGTCGGTCGGGGTGGGCAGGCCGCTGGGGTCGGCGAAGCCGGATTCGGTCAGGCCCATGCGGCGGGCGGTGTCGTTCATCTTCGCGACGAAGCCGTCGTAGCCGGGGCCGAAGGCGTCGGCGAGGGTGAACGCGGCGTCGCAGCCCGACGGCAGCAGTAGCGCGTAGAGGAGTTGTCTGGCCGAGAGCACCTCGCCCGGCGCCAGGCCGGCGGTGCTGCCGTCGTGTCTGGCGCAGTAGGCGATGGCCTCGGCCGGGACGGTGATGGGACGGTCCGGATCGTTCGCGTCGAGGACGACCACGGCGGTCATCACCTTGGTGAGGCTGGCGATCGGCAGTTGGGTGTGCGGTTCGCGGGACCACAGCATCGCGCCGGTGAAGCCTTCGGCCAGTTGCGCCGCCGTCGCCCGCACGCCGCCGGGGCCGGGGGACTGCCAGGGCAGTTGGATCGGGGCGGGCTCGGCGACGGCCGTGGCCACCTGCGGGGCGGTCGCGAGAACGACGGCGCTGACGGTGGCGCGCAAAACTGTGGCAAATATGGTCATGGCGAGTATTCTGCCGTTCTTTCGGATACCGGCGACGCATTTCCTTCGATTGAGCTATTTTGTGGCTAATCCGCTCTGTGGCGAACGAGGAGCGACGGCCGGGCGGCGCTCGCGCTCGATCGTCGGACCATCCGCGGCGCGGCGTGATCCGCTGCGGCAACGGCCGTTTCGACCGGTCGGTACTTCCACACTCCGGCTAATTAACCGCGTCGTAGTCTCGCGCTCATCTTCCGGGACATCGCGGCGTCTACGTTCCCTTTCGAACGACACATCAGCAACGGGTGGAGTGCAGGAATGGTCGAATCCGGGAGACCGGTCGCAGGGAACTACGATGTCGCGGCGGCGCTGGCGCGCTATCCGTTGATGGACGCGCTGCTGTCGCGTCGCTCGCGCCGGTTCGCGCCGGGAATGCGGCTCAACGGCGGACCGTTGGCCTACGCGAGCGAGGCCCCCGCGCGACCGTTGACCCTCGAGGAAGAAGCGGCGCTGGCCTTCGCGGCGTGCGGCATCACCGGACACGCGTTGGCGGAGTTGCCCTTCGAGGCAGGCGACGAACCCGGCGCGGGCAGCGGCAACATCATGACCCATTTCGTGGGGCGGACCATCGCCAGCGGCGACGCCATGCACGACGTGACGCTGTTCGTGATCAACGACGAAGGCACGTGGCTGGTTCGGCGACCGCAGGAACTGGACCGCACCGAGATCCCGGCGTTGATCGAACTGGCGAAAGCCCGAGATCTGGTGCCGCTCTACGAGCGGATGCGGGTGCGGATCTCCGATCACCGTCCGGACGTACCGCGCGAGGCGCCCTTCGTGCCGCCGTTCAACCGCTATTCGGCGAATGTGCCGGGCACGACGTATTTCCTGCCGGTGGCCGAGATGTCGGCGCTGTTCATCAACCTGCTGCTCTCGGCTTTCGACGACGACTTCGCGCACTTCGTCGTGGACGATCGCAATCGGTTCCGGCCCGCCGGCGTCGCGAAATTCGCGAAGTCGCGCGGCGGACACCTCGTGGACGATCTCGCCGCGGGGCGCGTCGGGACCGTCGCGCACCTGGAGACCTGGGTGTGCGAATTCGTCGCGATCGAACAGGGCGCGATGTTGCAGAATCTCGCGCTCATGACCCAGGCGCTCGGCCTCGGCGGATTCCCGCATTTCGCGGCCCACCCCTACACCTGGTTCCAGCAACTCGGCTTCCGGATGCGCGACATTCCCTTCTCCCGCACCATCGGCGGCGACCCGGTGATGTCGGGACTGCTCCGGTTGACCGGTCGCGACATCCCGGTGCCGACGGCGCTCGGACTCGAACGCGACGGACACACGTTGCTGCGCGGCTTCACCCCGCCGTACTACCGGAACATGGAGGAAGCGGTCCTGGCGTTCATCGACTACAAGTACGCCGCGGGCACCGGCACCTTCCGCGACGGCGGGAAGCAGACCGGGTGGCGCGACGGCGCGGCCGTGCAGGCGGGCATACCGAAATACTCCGACAAGGCCATCGCGGCCACCATCGCCTGCTGCGACTACCTCTACCGCCGCTACGGGCGATTCCCCACGTGCGGGCCGTTCCGCACGGTGCTCGCGCACCAGGCGCACCACGTGGATCACGCGTTCTACGATCGCTTCTACCGTCCCGACGCGTTGAGCCCGACCCAGCGCGACCGGGTCGAGAGCCCGGTGGCCGCTCCCGATCTCGTCACGGTGCCCGCGCCGTAGGCCGGAGGCGAACTTCCGCCGCGCGCTCCGCGTTTGCTGACGTACGCTGAGCGCGTCACCGGGTCGGACAGGAGTTGCGATGAGTGCACTGGTCAAGGGGCAGAACGGCGCCGTCGCCGAAGGGCGAGTCACGGTGTCGGTGCGCGCCGGCGCGGGAGCGGACGTGTCGGCCTTGCTGGTGACCGAATCCGGGAAGGTCCGCTCGGACGCGGATTTCGTGTTCTTCAACCAACCGGTCGCGCCCGGGGTGGAGTTGCGCGACGGGCAGTTGTCGGTGTCGTTCGCGGGGGTGCCCGCGGACATCGCGCAACTGCGGGTGGTGATCACGCTCGAGAACGGGACGTTCGGGCAGGTCGCGCCGCCTGTCGCCACGGTGGTCGGCGCCGCGGGGAACCTGTTGTACGACTACACGATCGATGGTCTGGACCGGGAGTCGGTGGTGATCGCGCTGGAGTTGTACCGGCGCGGCGCGGACTGGAAGGTGCGCGCGGTCGGACAGGGGTACGCGGGCGGTTTCGCGGATCTGGTGACCGATCACGGCGTGAGCGTGGACGACGACGAATCGGCCGGGGCCGCGCAGGCGGTTCCCGCCGCGCCGCCCGCCGCGACGGGCGCACCCGAGATCCGTACGGTCCCCGGCGAAGCGAAACTCTCCTTCGAGAAACGCGCCAAGCTCGACCTGCGCAAACAGCAGGTCGCGAAGGTGCTGCTGGACAAGAAGGCCACCGGCGTCCGCGCCCGGGTCGTGCTGGTGATCGACAAGACCGGCAGCATGCTGAACCTCTACCGCAAGCAGGTCGTGCACCGCGTGGTCGAGCGCATGATCCCGATCGCGACCCAACTGGACGACGACGGCAGTCTGGAGGCCTACCTCTACGCGCGCTCGTTCTTCAAGTTGCCGGATATCGAGGTGGCGCAGGGGGAGAACTGGGCGCAGACCTTCCTGCATCTCAGCGGCACGCACGAAGGCATGGACTACAACAGCATCGGCGCGAGCAACGACGAGCGACCGATCATGCGCGACATCATCGACGGCGTGCGCGGGCAGACGCGGCCGACGCTGGTGCTGTTCTTCACCGACGGCGGGTTCGCGAAGAAGCGCGAGATCGCGGAGTTGATGCGCGAGGCCGCGCAGTTGCCCGCGTTCTGGCAGTTCGTGGGCTTGGGGCGGGCGAACTACGGAATCCTGCGCACCCTGGACGAAATGGACGGCCGGGTGGTGGACAACGCGGGGTTCTTCGCCCTCGACGACATCGACGGCGTGGACGACGCGGAACTGTATGCCCGGTTGCTGGGGGAGTTCCCGGACTGGCTGCGCGCCGCCCGCACCGCGGGGATCATCTCCTGATCAGCCGATAACCGCGTTCATGATGGTCCCGGCGCTGGTGGCCACGACGCCGCCGATCATCGCGCCCGCCACCATCTTCGGCGATTCGAGACCACCGCCGGACCACTTCTCCCAGGCGAATTTGCCGCCGGCGTAGATGATGGCCACGATGCCCGCCAGGAGAACGAACCAGGTCAGGTAGCGGACCAACTGGAGGAACTTGTCGGAGATCGGCGGTGCCTCGGGGGAGGGGTTGCCGATCTGCGCGAGGACGTCATAGGCGGAGACCAGTATCATCGGCGTGCTCACTCTGACTCGGATTGCTCTGACTCGGACGGGGTCGGGCGGGCTGGTGGACGAACGGCTTGCGGGAGGCGAACATCCATCCAAGATGGTATCGGTTTCTCGGTGGCTACGCAGGCACCCCGCTTGCCAGAGTTCGTGGCGCTCGGGATGATGGTGGAGCGCGGCGGTCGAGGGCCCGCTCGCCGTGGCCGGTGGTTCCGCCCGGTGGGTCTTCGCCCGGAGTGGCGGTACCCGAACAGTTTTCGGCCCTCGCGGGCACAGGGAGGATCTGCGGTGAGCATGGTGCTGACATCGATCGGCGACGGCTTCGCGACGTTGGCGCAGCTCGGCAACCCCACTCCCGAGCCGCCGCCGCTGTCGGACAAGATCATGCAGTTCGTCCGGTACATCACGTGGTTCGCGATGCTGTCGGGCATCGTCGCGATCATCTACGCGGGTGGGCGTTTCGCCTGGGAGAAGTGGTCGGGCAGCGGTATGGAGTCGCCGAAGATGGTGGCGGGCGCGATGATCGGCGGTGTGGTCGCCACCAGCGCGGGCACCATCATGAACGCGGTCATCGGCGCCTGAGCGCGGCGCGGTCGGCGAGATCGCGACTCGTAGTTCACCGCGGGCTCAGGAACGGATCAAGCCATGAGTGATCGTCGATCGCGCGGCGCGTCCGGGTGGCGCTCGGCCGCGCAGACGGTCGGCGGCGCGACGCTCGGGGTGATCGCGGGCGCGCACTACTGCCCGCGAGCGGCCTACGGTCTGCAACGGTCCTTCGGCGTGTACGCCCCCAACGGCCCGGCGCGGGAGGGCGTCGGAACCTTCGGTTACTGGGTCGGCTGGCTCGTGCCGCTGGTCGCGGGGTTCGCCGCGGGCGGCACGGCGTGGTCGCGTGAGCCCACCCGCCGGTTCGGGGTCGCGCTGACCATCGGGTTCGCGGTGCCGGTGCTGGTGGTCGCGCCGGTCTTCATCTCCTTCGACTACGGCGGCACACCCCCGCCGGACTGAGGTCGGCACATCGAGCGGACCCTCGGGACTCCGCGCGCCACATTCAGTGAACGGGTTTTACTAAATACCGTTCACAAAGTCGCGAGCTGTGGTTGCATCGCCTTGACGGAATCCGTCGCGGGGTCGAGGACACCCCGCCCGACCGGGTCCGCAGCCCCGGACCGCAAGGAGACAGCCGTGAGCACCACCTCGATCCCCGCCGGATTCGACTTCACCGACCCCGACCTGCTCGCCACCCGGTTGCCGGTCGCGGAGTTCGCCGAACTCCGCCGGACCGCACCCGTGTGGTGGTGCGCCCAACCCGACCGCGCGAGCGGCTTCGACGACGGCGGCTACTGGGTGATCTCCAAGCTGGCCGACATCAAGGAGATCTCCAAGAACCCGGAGGTCTTCTCCTCGCACGAGAACACCGCGATCATCCGGTTCAACGAGGAGACCACCCGCGAGCAGATCGACATGCTCGGCAACATGCTGCTGCTCAACCTCGACCCGCCGCAGCACACCAAGGTCCGGCGCGTCATCTCCAAAGGATTCACCCCGCGCGCGGTGGAGAGCCTGCGCGCCGCCCTCACCGAACGCGCCGCGCGGATCGTGCACGAGGCCAAGCGCGACGGACGCGGCGACTTCGTCGAACAAGTCGCCTGCGAACTGCCGTTGCAGGCCATCGCCGAACTCATCGGCATCCCGCAGTCGGACCGCAAGAAACTCTTCGACTGGACCAACCAGATGATCTCCTACGACGACCCCGATTTCGGCGGCGACCACCACGCGGCCACCGCCGAGGTCATGGGCTACGCCTGGAACATGGCCGAACAGCGCCGCGCCTGTCCGGCCGAGGACATCGTCACCCAGCTCATCAACGCCGACATCAACGGCGAACAACTCGGCTCCGACGAATTCGCCTTCTTCGTCATCCTGCTGTCGGTGGCGGGCAACGAGACCACCCGCAACTCGATCACCCACGGCATGAAGGCGTTCGTGGACAACCCGGAACAGTGGGAGCTCTACAAGCGGGAACGTCCACGCACCGCGCCCGACGAGATCGTGCGCTGGGCCACCCCCGTGACCGCCTTCCAGCGCACCGCCACTCGCGACACCGTGATCGGCGGCCAGGAGATCCGCGCGGGCCAGCGGGTCGGTCTGTTCTACAGTTCGGCCAACTTCGACGAGGACGGGTTCACCGACCCGTTCACCTTCGACGTCACCCGCGACCCCAACCCGCACGTCGGTTTCGGCGGCACCGGCACCCACTACTGCGTCGGCGCGAATCTGGCGCGGTTGCAGATCGACCTGATGTTCAACGCGATCGCCGAGGTCATGCCGAACCTGCGGCAGGTCGCCGAGCCGGTGCGGCTGCGGTCGGGCTGGTTGAACGGGATCAAGCGCTGGGAGGTCGAATACGCTTGAGGATCGCGACGGCGTGAGGAGAGCTGTGGCCCAACGACAAGCCAAGCCGCGGGGGCGGACCCCGGTGCTCACCGAGGCCGACATCCGTCGGGTGGCTCGGACGTTGCTGACCGAGCAGGGCCCGGAGGCGCTGAGCCTGCGCGCCATCGCCCGCGAACTCGGGATCACCGCGCCCGCGCTCTACCGGTATCACCGGTCCCGCGAGGACCTGCTGGAGAGTCTGCGGCTGGAATTCTGCGCCGACCTGGCCGACGACCTCGCCGCCGAGATCGCCACGCTCCCCGACGACGGCGCGGTGCAGTTCTTCGCGATCTGCCGCGGCTTCCGCCGCTGGGCGTTGGCGCACACCCGGGAGTTCACCCTGGTGTTCGCCTCGCCCGGCGAGGTCGGCGCGCCGGTGATGCGCCGCTTCGACGAACCCTTCGGCCGGATCTTCCTCGCGGCGGCGGGCCGGTTGCTGGCCGGCTACGACATCGTCACCCCGCCCACCGACGCCATCCCGGCCGAACTGCACGAAGACCTGATCGCGTTCCAGACCGAACTCCTGGCCGTGCTCTCGGAGTCCGGGCAGAAGTTCCCGGCCGAGAAACTCGATCTGGGCGTCACCTACCTGATGGTCCAGATCTGGGCCAGGATCTACGGCCACGTCACCCTGGAGGTGTTCGGCAACTACCCGATCCCCTCGGCACATCCGGACGTCCTCTACGAGGCGATGCTGGTCGACCTCGGGCGCGCGGCCGGATTGATCGCGAGCTGACTTCCTCGCGGACTGAATTGCTGGCGAGCCGGGGGCGTGCCGTCGCGCCGTTCGGCGGCGCTCGAGGTATGGGTGGGGGATGAGCATCGTCCTGATCACCGGCGGAACCGGACAACTCGGCACCCACGTCGTCGAGCGGATGCGCGCGCGAGGACACGAGGTGCGGGTGCTCTCGCGCCGCGCGCGGGCGGGAACCCACGTCGGTGACCTCAGCACGGGCGCGGGCATCGCCGAAGCCGCGCGCGGCGCCGACCTGATCGTGCACGCGGCCACGGATTTCCGCCGGTTCGGCGTGCCCGACCCCCGCCAGACCGAACACCTGCTGGCCGCGGCGGGCGACGCGCGGCACCTGCTCTACGTCTCGATCGTCGGCATCGACGGCATCCCGATGCGCTACTACCGCCACAAACTCGACTGCGAGCGGTTGGTGGAGGCGGGCGCGACGCCGTACACGATCCTGCGCGCCACCCAGTTCCACGACCTGCTGGCCGGCGTGCTGCACACCGTGCAGCGACTGCCGCTCGCGCCGCTGCCGCTGGACTTCCGGTTCCAACCGGTCGCCACCATCGACGTCGCGGCGCGGATCGCGGACCTGGTCGAGGGCGACCCGCTGGGCCGCGCCGACGATTTCGGCGGACCCGAGGTGCTGACCCTCGACCGCGCGGTCGAGATCTTCCGCGACCAGCGCGGCGGTCCGCGCCGCACCGTGCGTCTGCCGGTGCCCGGTCGCATCGCGCGCGCGTTCCGCGACGGTGTCAACACCTGCCCGGAGCACGCCGACGGGGTGCGCACGTTCGCCGAATTCGTGGCCTCGACGAGCGGGAACCCGTACTGGCGCTGACGGTTCAGATCCGCGCGCCCTTGGCGCGGTTGCACGAGCGGCACAGGATCTGGAGATTGGACGGACTCGTCGCCCCGCCGCGACTGTGCGGGATGACGTGGTCGAACTCCAGGTAGTGGCCGCTGCCGCATTCCACGCAGCGCCCGCCGTCGCGCTGCCAGACCTCGGCCTTGACCTCCTGCGGAATGCTGCGCGAATCGAGTCGGCCCGGGGTGAGCACGAGGCGTTTGGCCACCCGTAGCGCGCCCTCCACCGCCGCCGCGACGTAGTCGGGGTCGTCGACCTCGAAGACCGCGCCGCCGCGCGCCGAGGTGGCCGCGATCACCACCGCGTCGCCCTCGGCGTGCACCGAAACCACTCGGCTCCAAGGCATCTCGGTGCCCGCGCCGGACCCGACGAAGCGCAGTTTCCGATTGCTGGCGATCAGCCGCCCCTCGGTGCGACGCGGGCCGCGGGCCAGTTCGCGCACGTGCGTGGCGGGCAGGTCCAGGTGCACGCGCTCCTCGGGATCCAGGTGCAGACCCGGCGTGCGCACCGCGGGCAACTCGCCTTCGCGCAACCGCGACAGGGTGCGCCCGCGGTGCAGTCGCCTGCGCAGGTCGTCGATGAGCGGACCGCCCAGCGCCAACTCCGCCACCGCGTGCTCGAACGTGTCGTACTCCTCTTGCGCGATGGCCCCGTCGGCGAAGGCGAAGGTGGCCAGTCGCTCCACGAAAGCCGTGCCCGCCTCGTGCAGCAGCGCGCGGCCCGCGTCCGCCGGGATGCGCTGGAAGCGCAGCGAGGCCCACAACCGCTCCCACTCCGGGCCGGACGGTCCGTCGACAGCCAGCACCCGGGCGGCTCGGTTCTGCCAGTGGGTGAGGAACTGCTCGGTGTTCTCGGCACAGGGACGGCATTCGCCGACGCCGCCGAACAATCTGCGCCGCAACGGTTGTCCGCACAGCGCGCAGAGGCGTGCTTGCGCGGGGGCCGGACGGTGCGTCGAATCCGTCCACCGCGTGCCGTCCCACCAGCGCAACAACCCCGGGTCGTGCTGGTCGCGATACCAGTCGGCGCGGGCGGGATCGGGCGGCGGTGGCGGCGGCGCCTGCGGCAAGGTCCGGCGGGTGAGGTCGAGCGGGCGGGTGACCGCCGACGGGGTGACCGAACCCGGCGCGCGACACGGCTCGTCACGGCGCGTGCTCTCCTCGCGCGCCGCGGTGCCGCCCCCGGCGGGCCGATCGACCGAGGTGTCCTCCGTGCGCCGCTCGATGTCGTGGCCGTCCTCGGCGCGACGGTTGACCGCCGTCGCGTCTGTACGTCGCTCGAATTCGGGGAGGTCGCCGCGCGGGTTGACCGTGGTCGCCTCTGCGCGCCGCTCGGTATCGGGGCCGTCGCGGCGCGGGTTGACCGCGGTCGCCTCGGTGCGCCGCTCGATATCGTGGCCGTCGCCGCGCGGATCGACTGCCGTATCGTCCAGGCGCGGATGCGAGCCCACCGGGTAGGAATCGGTGCGGCCGGGGCGCGCGAAGGGGTTGCTCGCGCGCGAGGACCGGTTCGGCTGCTCGTCGACCTGCACGCCGAATTCGGTGACCAGACCGGCCAGACCGCTGGCCCAGCCCTGCCCGATCGCGCGGAAACGCCACTGCCCGTCGCGGCGGTAGAACTCGCCGAACATCATCGCGTCGACCCGGTCGGTGTCGGTGACCGCGTAGCGCGCGACCGGGCCGCGCGCGTCGAGCACCGTCACCGTCAGATCCTCGACCGCCTCGAAAGAGCCGTCCTCGAGCGAACCGCCGAGCACGATGCGCTCGATCTCGGCTTCGGTCCTGGGCAGCGACACACTCAGCCGGGCGGTCCCGGAGTCGGGTTCCTGGTCCAGGGTGACCGCCTGGGAGATGTGGCGTGGCGCGTTGAAGAAGACCAGATCCCGATCCGAGCGCACCCGATCGGCTCCGGTCAGCAGTAACGCGTGCGCGTCGACGACATGGGCGGACCGCCATGAAACAACCACGGCTAGTAGGGATGTCGGTACCGCCGCGTTGGCGCCTTTGCTCAGTTCCATCGTCCTCGCATAGTGCCACGCGCCTCCGACAGCACCGACCGCTCGGTCCGCGCACGACACAGATCCGCTGGTCACGGGATATGCCGGGGGTGCGGCCCGCGGTGCGGCACAGTGGTGGCCATGACCACGCCGAAAGGGCAGGGACGTCCGGGCGACGCGCCGAAAGGGCGCAGACCCGGTCCGGCCGATCTGCTCGCCGCCGCCCAGTCCGCGGTCGAGGCCGCGCAGTCGGCGGCCGGCCAGGCGCTGGAAGCCGCGCAACTGACCGCCGGGCACGCCTTCGACGCCGCCGTGCGGTTGCCGCCCGCCTCCGCGCAACTGGCCGCCCAACTCCCCGATCTGATCGAGAGCCTCTCGACCGCGATCGACCGGCTCAACAGCACCGTGGACCGCCTCGACCGCACCCTGGCGCTGGCCGACCCCGCCTTCGCCGCCTACGACCGACTGCTGCCGCGACTCGAGGCGTTGATCTCCCTGGGCGAGGACGTGTTCGGCGCGGTCTCCCGACTGCCCGGGATCTCGATGCTGGGCCGGGTGGCCGGACGAGGACGCTCGCGTCCGGACGACGACCCGCCCGCCGCGCCGCGCCGCTGAACCGCCGGATCGGCGGCCCGGTGCACCGCCGCGGCCTTCCACAGGATCTCGCGGTACTCCTGCTCCGGATCGGAGTCGAGCACGATCGCCCCGCCCGCCCCGATCCGCCATCGGCCCTCGTGGCGCACGGCCGTGCGGATGACGATGTTCAGATCGGCGGCCCCGCCCAGGCCGAGGAAGCCGATCGTGCCCGAATACACGCCGCGCGCCTCGGTCTCGAGCCCGTCGAGAATCCGCATCGTGCGCAGTTTCGGCGCGCCCGTCATCGAACCGCCCGGGAAACAGGCGCGCAGACAGTCGACGACCTCCACCTCCGGACGCAGCGTTCCCCGCACCGTCGACACCAGTTGATGCAGTGTCGTGTACGTCTCGACGGCCATCAGTTCCGGCACGTGCACGCTGCCGATCCGGCACACCCGGCCCAGATCGTTGCGCAGCAGGTCCACGATCATCAGGTTCTCGGCGCGGGTCTTGGGATCGGCGGCCAACTCCCGTCGCACTCGTTCGTCCTGCTCGCGGGTTTCGCCGCGCGGGGCGGTGCCCTTGATAGGTTTGCTCTCCACCGTGCGGTCGCGATCCACGCGCAGGAACCGCTCCGGTGACGAGCACGCGATGTCGAGGCCGTCGAAGCGCAGGTAGGCGGCATACGGCGCGGGATTGCAGCGCCGCAGCGCCCGATAGAGGTCGAGGCCGTCGTTCTCGGCGGCCGGGAAGCTCAGGGTGTCGGTGAGGCAGATCTCGTAGGATTCGCCCGCCCGCAACTGCTCGAGGCAGGCCGCGATGTCGGCGCGGTAGCGGGCGGGTCCGCGGCCGAACAGGTCGGCGACGGCGGCGATGTCGACCGGCACCTCCAGCGCGGGCGGATTCGCCCAGGTGGGCAGGGATTCCAGGATTTCGGCGGTGTCGCGCAGCCAGTCCAGCGACCCCGCCTCGCCCGCCGGGTCGGTGAGCGTCAGCAGGTGGGTGCGTCCGGCGAGGTGGTCGACGGCGACGAGGCGGTCGGCGAAGATCCACTGCGCGTCCGGTGCGGCGGCGCGGTGCGCGGCCTCGGCCCCGCAGTCGGCTTTCACCTCGTAGCCGAGATAACCCACGTAGCCGCACGGGAAATCGAAAGGCAGGTCCGGGATGTCGATCCGTAACTCGCGCAACCGCGCGGCCAGATAGTCGAGGACGTCACCCGCGACGGTACGCACCCGCCCTTCGGCGTCCGTGACCTCCACGCTCCCGGCCCCGACCCGGTACCGCACCACCTCCGCCAGCGGCCCGCCCGCGTCGCCGAGGAAGGAGAAACGCGCCGAACCGGGTTCGACGTGTTCGCTGTCGAG
This sequence comes from Nocardia takedensis NBRC 100417, assembly GCF_000308695.1. GTDB lineage: Bacteria > Actinomycetota > Actinomycetes > Mycobacteriales > Mycobacteriaceae > Nocardia > Nocardia takedensis. Next base: position 92,236 of record NZ_BAGG01000035.1, read on the forward strand.
CCAGAACGCGGTCGGGGAGTCGCGGTGCAGGCGCAGGAAGATCGCCTCGGTGTCGATCGCGCGCTCGAGCACCCGGTGCCGCAGCATCCACCCGCTCGGGAGCGCGGCGAGCCGATCCCGCACGGCGAACCGAGCGTCTCGGACAGGATCGACCGGTCCGGCGTCACGTGCGTCGACCGAGGTCGGGCCGGCCGCGTTCTCGGCGGTGTCCGGTACCGAAACCGTGCGGCCGGCGGTGGGCTCAGCCGTGCCGGGCGGGACGGACGCCGTTGAGGGCGTCGCCGGCAGGAAGGGGGAACCGTTCGATGTGCTCGCCCGGCGGAAAGCCTCGTGCGGGGTCTCTGCGAGGCCGGCGCGGAGACGGTCTCGGTGCCGGGTGGTGAGTGCGGCGAAATTGCGCAGCAGGGCCGCCCCGTAGTCGCTCGCGATGGATTCGGGATGGAACTGCACACCCCATTGCGGTCGTCGGCGGTGGCGCACGCCCATGACGACCCCGTCGGCGCTCGAGGCGGTGATCTCCAGGTCGGTGGGCAGGGGCGTGGCCGCGCACAGCGAGTGGTAGCGCACGGCGGTGAAACCCTGGGGCAGGCCCGCGAACAGGTCGCGGTCGTCGTGGGCGACGTGGTCGAGATAGCCGTGCCGGGGGCGGGGTGCGCGCACGACCTGTCCGCCCGCGCCGATCACGATGCCCTGGTGACCCAGGCACACGCCGAGCAGGGGAAGTGTGGTGCGGGCGATGAGGTCGGTGGAGACGCCCATGTCGGCGGCGCGGTCGGGGCGTCCGGGGCCGGGGGAGATGACGATGTTGTCGTAGTCGGCCGGGTCGAGCGCGCGGGTGTCGTCGTTGCGCACCACGGTCGGCTCCACGCCGTTCACCTCGCTGAGGAGCTGGTAGAGGTTGTAGGTGAACGAGTCGTAGTTGTCGACGAGCAGGGTGCGCATGGTGTGCTGAACCCTACGCCCGGCCCCTTCCAGCAAACTGTTGTCGGGTGCCTTCAGTTTTCGGGCATCGGTCGTGCACAATGTGGGACATGTCTGTTGCGCAGCCGGTGGAAGTGGATCGCGAGGTCGTCGACTTCGCGGTCGTCGGGAAGTGGATGGATGAGCAGGGCTTACCCGCCGGCGAATTCACGGGGGTGACTCCGCTGGGCGGCGGCACCCAGAACATCATGTTGAAGTTCTCGCGCGGCGGCCGGGAATACGTGCTGCGCCGCGGCCCGCAGCACCTGCGGCCCAAGAGCAACGATGTCATCCGCCGCGAGGCCCGACTGCTCGGCGCGCTCGACGGCAAAGTGCGCGCGCCGCGCGTCATCGCGGCCTGTCCCGACGAGTCGGTACTCGGCGCGGTCTTCTACCTGATGGAGCCGATCACCGGCTTCAACCCGCAGACCGAACTACCCGAACCGCACGCGAGCGACCCGGAACTGCGCAGGCAGATGGGCCTGTCCGCGGTGGAGGCCATCTCGCGCCTGGGCGCGCTGGACTACCAGGCCCTGGGCCTGAACGACTACGGCAAACCCGAGGGGTTCCTGGAGCGTCAGGTGCCGCGCTGGCTCGGCGAACTGGAGTCCTACTCGGCCAACGAGGGCTACCCGGGCCCCGAGGTCCCGCACATCCAGGAAGTCGGCGACTGGCTCGAGCGGCACCGACCCAAGCAGTGGACCCCCGGCATCCTGCACGGCGACTGCCACCTGGCCAACATGATGTTCTCCTACGACGGCCCCGAGGTCGCCGCGATGGTCGACTGGGAGATGTCGACCATCGGCGATCCGCTGCTGGATCTGGGCTGGCAGATCGCGACCCGGCCGGAGCCGCGCACCTCCGGCGCGGCGCTGATCGGCAAGCTGGGCGAGGCGGGCGGACTGCCCACCGCCGAGGAGATGGTCGAACACTACGGCCGCTTCTCCGACCGCGACCTGAGCGCGGTGTCCTGGTACACGGTGCTGGCCTGCTTCAAGCTCGGCATCGTGCTCGAGGGCACCCACGCGCGCGCCTTCGCGGGCAAGGCGCCCAAGGATGTCGGCGATTTCCTGCACTCGATCACCGTCGAACTGTTCGAGAAGGCGTACCGGCTGATGGAGTGAGCGTCCGCATCTCGACGCTCGATGGCGGAATATTGATCGCCGAATAGATTCCGCCATGGCACGATCGGCACATGCCGATCGTGCCGGATGTGAAGAACTGGACCTGGGTCGTGGACACCGTGTGTCCGGAGTGCGGATTCGACGCACCCGGCACGCCGTTCGCGGCGATCCCCGCCCTGACCCGCGACAGTGCGAGAGCCCTCGCCGCGGCCGCGGTCGTACCCGGAGCGGCCGTTCGACCCGACGACGCCACTTGGTCCGCCCTCGAGTACGCGGCCCACGCCCGCGACGTCTGTCGGATCTTCGCCTATCGCACGGCCGTCGCCGCGCGGATCGAACCCGGCCCGCCGCCGCCTTTCAGCGGCCCCGCGACCGTCACCGCCGAGGGGATTCCGGGCTTTCCGGGTTGGGATCAGGACGCCACCGCCGAGGCCGACCGCTATGGCGACCAGGACCCCGCCGCAGTCGCCGCGGACCTGTCGGCCGCCGCCGGGGCGATGGCCGACCTGCTCGCCGCGATCCCCGGGTCCGCCCTCGCGTTGCGCGCCCGTCGCGACGACGGTTCGACGTTCACCGTCGCCTCGCTGGCGCGCTACTTCCTGCACGACCTGGTTCACCACGTGGCCGACGTGCGGCGCTGAGGCCGGCGGCGATTCTGCAACGTGTTCCAGGCGGAGCGAGGGCCGTGCCGACGATTTTTCGCCATCCCACTAGAACGCGTTCCATTTTTGCCGATTGTTTCGTAGTGTAAGTGCAGTCACATACAAGCACCTGCATGCGAGAGGGTCGACAGGAATGAAGACGAAGGGCGCGATCCTGTGGGGGATCGACCAGCCGTGGTCCGTGGAGGAGATCGAGATCGGCGATCCCGTCGCGGGCGAGGTGCAGATCCGGATGGAAACCGCCGGTATGTGCCATTCCGATCACCACATCGTCACCGGTGCGACACCGATGCCCGCCTTCCCCGTCATGGGCGGCCACGAAGGCGCGGGCGTGATCACCAAACTCGGGCCCAACTGCCCGGCCGACCTCCAGGTCGGTGACCACGTCATCCTGTCGTTCATCCCCGCCTGCGGACGCTGTCCGGCTTGCGTGTCGGGCAACATGGCCCTGTGCGACCTCGGCGCCGGACTGCTGCTCGGCCAGTCCATCAGCGACGGGACCTACCGCATCCAGGCCCGCGGCGAGAACGTCATCCCGATGTGCCTGCTCGGCACCTTCGCGCCGTACATGACCGTCCATCACACCTCGGTCGTCAAGATCGACCCGAGCATCCCGTTCGAGGTCGCCTGCCTGGTCGGCTGCGGCGTCCCCACCGGCTTCGGCTCCTCCACCCACGTGGCCCAGGTGCAGCCCGGCGAGACCGCCGTCATCGCGGGCATCGGCGGCGTCGGCATGAGCGCGCTGCAAGGCGCGGTGCTCGCGGGCGCCTCCAAGGTCGTCGCCATCGACCCCAACCCGTGGAAGCTCGAACAGGCCCAGAAGTTCGGCGCCACGCACACCTACGCGTCGATGGCCGAGGCCATCATGCCGCTGATGGAGGCCACCGAAGGCCGCATGGCCGAGAAGGTCATCCTCACCATGGGCGAGATGCACGGCGGCTACATCGAGGAAGGGCTCATCCTCACCGGCAAGGCGGGCACGCTGGTCGTCACCTCGATGGGCCGCATGGACGAGAACGAGGTCCGGCTCAACAGCTTCCTGCTGTCGATGCTGCAGAAGACCGTCAAGGGCTGCATCTTCGGCGGCGGCAACGCCCGCCAGGACGCGCCGCGCCTGCTCGCGCTCTACAAGTCCGGCCAGCTCAACCTCGACGACATGGTCACCCGCAGCTACTCCCTCGAGGAGATCAACCAGGGCTACCAGGACATGCTCGACGGCAAGAACATCCGCGGCATCATCCGCTACACCGAGAACGACTGGTAGGAACTCGGTCCGCACCGGAAGCGCGGCGTCGCCGACCTCAGCGTCGAGGTCGTCGGCGTCGGCCGTGGTGGTGGGAACAACGGTGTTCCCTTCCGCCGGCCGGTGCGGGTCATCTTCGTCGCGACCCCGCGCACCAGGCAGGCTGCGCCCATGCTCCGTGCCGGGGTGCCGGGTGCCGGG